>NZ_JAKJKD010000001.1:2015000-2615000 GCF_021845525.1 Nitrospina gracilis Nb-211
CTCAGTTGGTCAGAGCGCACGCCTGATAAGCGTGAGGTCGGTAGTTCAAATCTACCTAGGCCCACCATTTGAGATGATCGATGGCCGGCCCGGGTGGGCCAGTCTGGCACCGTATATGGGGGTGTAGCTCAGCTGGGAGAGCGCCTGCCTTGCACGCAGGAGGTCATCGGTTCGATCCCGTTCACCTCCATACCTAAAACGAAATCATCATCTTCGTTGGAACCGTACCGAATTTTCGGAATTGCCCTTCCCTGATGAGGGGCACTGCTCTTTAACAATTGAATATCGCAAGACAAGTAGCTGAGGATTTTGGTCAAGCGCGTAAGGGCGCATGGTGGATTCCTTGGCGCCAATGGTCGATGAAGGGCGTAGCAAGCTGCGATAAGCTTCGGGGAGCCGCTAACAGGCGTTGATCCGGAGATTCCCGAATGGGGCAACCCGACACGGGTCATACCGTGTCATCACTGTCTGAATACATAGGGCAGTGAAGGCAACCGGGGGAATTGAAACATCTCAGTACCCCGAGGAGTAGAAAGCAACCGCGATTCCCTTAGTAGCGGCGAGCGAAACGGGAATAGCCTAAACCGGACGTATGTCAAGCCCGTGTGCGTTGTGCGTCCGGGGTCGTGGGACCTGATTTGACAGGGATACGGACCTGTCGGAATGTAAAAAAAAGGTGTCTTAGTTCAACAGGCTGGAAAGCCTGGCCATAGAAGGTGAAAGCCCTGTGAACGAAAAGTCATCTTCATTCTCGATCAGGCACCCGAGTACTACGGGACACGAGAAATCCTGTAGGAATCCGGGGGGACCACCCCCCAAGGCTAAATACCAATTGGCGACCGATAGTGAACCAGTACCGTGAGGGAAAGGTGAAAAGCACCCCGGTGAGGGGAGTGAAATAGAATATGAAACCATGTGCCTACAATCAGTGGGAGCACTATACATCCGGCTTGCCGGATGCAGGTGTGACCGCGTACCTTTTGCATAATGAGCCGCCGAGTTACTTTATTCAGCAAGGTTAAGCCGATAGGTGGAGCCGTAGCGAAAGCGAGTCTGAACAGGGCGATCAGTTGAATGGAGTAGACCCGAAGCCGGGTGATCTATCCATGGCCAGGATGAAGCGGAGGTAACACTTCGTGAAGGTCCGAACCAGTGGGCGTTGAAAAGCCTTTGGATGAGCTGTGGATAGGGGTGAAAGGCCAATCAAACTCGGCAATAGCTGGTTCTCCTCGAAATAGTTTTAGGACTAGCCTTGCGTAATAGTCTGCGGAGGTAGGGCGCTGGATGGGCTAGGGGCCTCACCAGGTTACCAAACCCAACCAATCTTCGAATACCGCAGGCCGTATCGCAGGAGTCAGACTACGGGTGCTAAGATCCGTGGTCGAAAGGGAAAGAGCCCAGACCACCAGCTAAGGTCCCTAAGATAGACTAAGTGGGAAAGGTTGTAGGAATACTTAGACAATAAGGAGGTTGGCTTAGAAGCAGCAATCCTTTAAAGAAAGCGTAACAGCTCACTTATCAAGTGTCCCTGCGCCGAAAATGTATCGGGGCTTAAGTTTATCACCGAAGCTGTGGACTGAATGACACCTCGGTGCCATTCAGTGGTAGAGGAGCGTTCCATACCGGGTTGAAGCTCGACCGTAAGGACGGGTGGACTGTATGGAAGCGAGTATGGCGGCATGAGTAACGATAAAACAGGTGAGAAACCTGTTCGCCGAAAATCCAAGGTTTCCTGAGGAAGGGTAATCCTCTCAGGGTAAGTCGGCCCCTAAGGCGAGGCTGAAAAGCGTAGCTGATGGGAAACGGGTTAATATTCCCGTACCTCGTATAACTGCGATGGGGTAACGTAGAAGGGTAATCTATCCGGGTGATGGAAGTCCCGGTCCAAGCATGTAGGAGGGAGGTTTTGGCAAATCCGGACCTCTTTAACTCCGAGACGTTATGGGGAGTCTTCTCTACGGAGAAAACGAACTAGATGATCCCAGGCTACCGAGAAAAACCTCTAAGCTTCAGGTTATACGGGACCGTACTCTAAACCAACGCAGGTGGATGAGGAGAGAATCCTAAGGCGCTTGAGAAAACTCTGGTTAAGGAACTTAGCAAATTAGCTCCGTAACTTCGGGATAAGGAGTGCCCCTATTAGGTGAAGGAACTTGCTTCTGGAGCCGAGAGGGGTTGCAGTGACCAGGCAGCTGTGACTGTTTACTAAAAACACAGGACTCTGCGAAGTCGCAAGACGATGTATAGGGTCTGACGCCTGCCCGGTGCCGGAAGGTTAAAAGGAGGGGTTAGTCTTCGGACGAAGCTCCAAATTGAAGCCCCGGTAAACGGCGGCCGTAACTATAACGGTCCTAAGGTAGCGAAATTCCTTGTCGGGTAAGTTCCGACCTGCACGAATGGCGTAACAATGGCTGCACTGTCTCAACCAGGGACTCAGTGAAATTGACATACCGGTGAAGATGCCGGTTTCCCGCAACAGGACGGAAAGACCCCGTGCACCTTTACTACAACCTGATATTGAGTATTGATCTAGTATGTGTAGGATAGGTGGGAGACGTTGAATCCGGAGCGCTAGCTTCGGGGGAGTCACCCTTGAAATACCACCCTTATTACATTGATATTCTAACCTCGGTCCGTGAATCCGGATCAGGGACAATGTCAGGCGGGTAGTTTGACTGGGGCGGTCGCCTCCTAAATTGTAACGGAGGCGCGCGAAGGTCCTCTCAGGCTGATTGGAAACCAGCCGTCGAGTGTAAAGGCATAAGAGGGCTTGACTGCGAGACCGACAGGTCGAGCAGGTGCGAAAGCAGGTCTTAGTGATCCGGTGGTCCCGTGTGGAAGGGCCATCGCTCAACGGATAAAAGGTACGCCGGGGATAACAGGCTTATCGCCCCCAAGAGTCCATATCGACGGGGCGGTTTGGCACCTCGATGTCGGCTCACCGCATCCTGGGGCTGAAGCAGGTCCCAAGGGTTTGTCTGTTCGCCAATTAAAGCGGTACGCGAGCTGGGTTTAGAACGTCGTGAGACAGTTCGGTCCCTATCCGTTGTGGGTGTTAGAGATTTGAGGGGAGCTGCTCCTAGTACGAGAGGACCGGAGTGGACAGACCTCTAGTGTGCTGGTTGTGTCGCCAGATGCATTGCCAGGTAGCTATGTCTGGACAGGATAACCGCTGAAAGCATCTAAGCGGGAAGCCAACCCCAAAACAAGATCTCTCTTCCCTTCGGGGACTGTAGACTCCTTGAAGACTACAAGGTTGATAGGCCGGATGTGTACGCACAGTAATGTGTTTAGCTAACCGGTACTAATCAGTCGTGAGGCTTGACCTTTTTTCAGCTACTTTGTCTGCGATATCAATTGTATAAATTCTAAAAAGACTGTTTTCCCGGTCTTGATAGCGAAGGGGATACACCCGTTCCCATTCCGAACACGGAAGTTAAGCCCTTCAGCGCCGATGGTACTGCACGGGGGACCGTGTGGGAGAGTAGGTCAACGCCGGGTTATTTATTTAAAAACCGCTTTGGAATGAATCCAAAGCGGTTTTTTTTTTGGCCGGGCTCGGCCCGGAGGAAACCAAGCCAACACTCGCGAAAACTTTTAAATATCCCCCTTGAGCAAACACGGAGAGGGCTCACCTCCCCCACCCTCTTTCCTGAGGTGTGATTGACAATTCCCCAGGACAATCCTATATTTGTCATACCAAAACTTTATTCAAGGGGGGGGGACGATGAAACCATCTCTTTTCCTCGCAATTCTCCTTGTGGCCGTGCCGGTAGTGTCCTTCGCGCAAAGCGGCCAGTACCTGGGCAACCTGAGCGCCAACCCCTACGCGCCCAATTCCACATCGAACCAGTTCGGCGCGGGCAATCCTTACAATCCGGATTCCATCAACAACCCGTTCGGCACCTACGGCAACCCGTACAGTCCCAACTCCGCAACCAATCCCTACGCCACCAACCCGCCGAAACTGTACGACAGCGAGGGGAATTTCCGCGGGAACCTGAGTGCAAATCCCTATGACCCCGATTCGGTCAACAACCCCTTCGGGCGATACGGAAGCCCTTACTCCCCTGACAGCATCAACAATCCTTACGGAGCCGGAAGCCCATACAGGCAGGACAGCCCGAACAATCCCTATGGCTCCGGCCTCGAAATTTACGGCCAGTAGAGGAGCCGGACCACGCCCGGCAAGAGCGGTTCGCGTCTGAAACGTGCCCTCTGGTTTTGATCCGCTCAACCAGCATCGGTCTTTTGCCACTCCCTACCAGGGAGGCGACGAAGAATCCCTGTTTTCTCCGTGTTCATCTGTGTGCATCGATGGTTCTAATTCTTTTTCTCTTTTCTTCCATCTGCCTTAAAATCACACCATGACCCTGGCCTGTATCGGATATGGCTCGCTGATCTGGAGTCCGCGCGACCTGTCAAATCACCTCAAGCACGGTGATCGCTGGTTCGGTGACGGACCCGCCCTACCCGTCGAATTCGCCCGCGAATCCGACCGCCGGCGCATCACCCTGGTCATCGTCCCCGGCCACGCCTTCAGCGCCACGTACTGGACGCCGTTCAATCACGGCGACATCGACTGGACTGCGTCCGGAGGAAACACGAACCCATCCGGAATGGTTTCCAGAGATACCTTGACTCAGCAAAGCGACGGTCCGTTCCCCGCCCACGTGATGGGCGCGCGCCAACAACTGGCCGCTCGCGAAGGCTGTGGCATCGAGCACATCGGTGTCATGACCGCCGCCGGACACACCGAGTCCGCCCTGCCCCCTGCCCTGCTGGATATTTTAAAAGGTTGGATGGAATCGAAAAATTTAAGCGGCGTGGTGTGGGCGGAACTGCCTTGTGGATTCAAAACCCGCCGCGGGCAACTGCCCACACTGGAAAACGTGTATACTTATCTTGAGGAACTCATAAAAGAAGACGTCCATCAAAACGCGGAAGAGTATATCCGCAAGGCGCCGTCACAAATCAACACCCCCTACCGGCAGGCCATTTCCGACCGTTTCGGCTGGACACCAATCCTGAATAACAAATAACCTATTAAAAAAGAATCGTCATGCAGGAATCATCGCACAGTGTATTGACTCATCCCTTTCTGCGAAACGGATTCCGTCCTTTCTTCCTTTTGGGCGGGCTGTATAGCGTGATCAGTTTGCTCATTTGGGGCGGATTTTTTGCAGGACACCGTCCACCGCCGGCATTCATGTTGGGTCCCGTACAGTGGCATGCGCATGAAATGATCTTCGGTTTCACCATCGCCATAGTCGCGGGATTTTTGCTGACCGCAGTGGCCAACTGGACCGGCCGGAACCCGGCAGGGCCGATGCACCTTGCGGGGTTGTGCGCTCTCTGGCTGGCCGGACGGGTGGTTATCAATTTTGATCTGGGCCTGCCGGAGATCGCCATCATCCTGATTGAAGGTTCTTTTATCCTGGCACTGGCCCTCACCTTGTCGTTTCCGCTTCTCAAGAGCTGGAACAAACGCAATTTCGTGTTTCTGATTTTGCTCAGTATCCTGCTGGCGTGCGACATGACTTTCCTGGTCACGAAAAAAAGCACGTCCCTTTACATATCCGTGATGATTATCATCGCCATGATATCCCTGATTGGCGGACGCGTGATCCCTTCCTTCACCGTGGCGGCGCTACATCAGCGCGGGGAAAAAGCCAAACAGGTACCGCAGGAAAAGCTGGATATCCTGGCGGTTTTATCGCTGGTTTTGATCATTCTGGCTCTGGCCTTTACGGGCAAGGAGGGGATGTTTCTTGCCATCGCTTCTTTTTTATCCGCGGTCATCCATGCACTTCGTATGCGGCACTACCATACGCTCAGGATTTTGGGAGACCCGATGGCTTTGATCCTACATATTGGTTACGGTTGGGTGATTGTAGGATTGGTTTTAACCGGTGTTTCGGCACTGGGTTCTCTTCCCTTCCCAATCTCCCTGCATGCCTTTACAGCCGGTGCGATCGGTTCCATGACGCTCGGCATGATGTCCCGCGTGCCACTGGCCCATACCGGGCGGAGCGTGCGTGCAACGAAACTGGCAATATTGAGTTTCATCCTGTTGCAAGGTTCGGCCCTCATGCGGGTATTCGGCCTGATAATGATGGCTGACCATACCGTCAATTGGATTATGGGTTCCGCCACACTTTGGGCATTTTGTTTTGCTTTTTATATTTTGGCTTATACCCCGACCCTATGGAAACCCCCGGTCCGCTAATCCGACGGCTCATTGCAGAACTATCAAGTTATGTTCAGGAACAACGCCGTTAATATAAAATCCAAAGGAAGGGTTCCATCTTGATCCTGCTATAATGCACGAGGTCGAAACCAGATCATTCATTGTCAAAGTCGAGATTCCCCGGGGAAAATAAAGCTGCACACGCAAGAGAAGAAGGAGAAAACCATGGCAGAAAACAAGAAGGCACCCGATTTTTATGACGAATACTCACAGGCCATCCCCTGGGACGAACTTGTGGAATTAGCCAAGACGGACATGGATGCGTGCAAGGCGACCCATTCCAAAGAGGCTCTTCGCGAATGCGCCGAGAAAATTGTGCTGTCCAAGGTCTGTTCCTGCGCGACCGAATCCGCCCCCATCGTCGATGCCCTGGTGGATGAGTATCTCAGGCAATTGAGCACAGACAAATCCGGGAACTGAAGGGAACCTACCCCGGCTTTGTCCTAAAATCGCACCGACAGCGTCACCGAGCCGAAGATGTCGGGTTCGAACTCGCCCTTGAATTCCTGCGAGCGGTACACAATGGTATAAGCCAGGCGGACGCAGTCGTAGGCGAGCGCGCCGCCGAACTGCCAGTCTCCGACAAGATACCGCTTGTTCACCGCGTGGCTGGTGCGGAACGTATTGCCATCAAGAAAAATGTTCTGTGCGATCGCCCGGCCTTCCACGCCGGTGTACAGGTAGGCCATCAACTTTTTCCTATGATGCCCGCCGGTGTCGAAAAAGTCCGAGCCCTGCGTGCCCGGGCGGATGCGCGGCGGACCGTAGTCGGCCGGCAGGTTGTATCCCACCCGCATGATGCCGCCTGCCGATACGTACGTGAACACGTTGCCCAGCGCAAACCCGCCGCCGGGAATCCAGTCCACCGCCGGCCGGATGCCGTTTTCCTCCACCAGCCGATGGCGGTACTTGCGGTCGTAGGAGATCAAAAGCGCAAATTCATTATGGAGCTGGTTGTCCCAGCCTTTTGGGTCCTCGTCGTCGATCAACTCATGCCATTCACGCTGTACCCGCTCGCCGCCGGAAGCAGGACCGACCACCCCCAGGTCGATCTCCACCGAGTCCAGTATGTCGACCTTCTCCCCCAGCACCTCGCGGTCCTTATTTTCATTAAAGAAGCCGAAGCCGACGTAAAGCCATCCTGCATAAGGCTGGTCGCGGCTGATGAGGCCGGTTTTCGACAGATCCTCCGGCGTGTAGATGTTATGACCCAGGATGACGCTCACCGTGTCGGTATTGAAATCGAACCAGCGGCCGAGTGTGGCCTGCCCCGCCCTGCGGGTGGAGTTGGTGAGAAAGCGGAGGACCCCCATGCCCGCACGCCCGGGAAGGTGCGACGAGGCGCAGTCCTGTCGGACCCGTTCCGCCCAGCCCGGATCATCCGTACCCGTTCCCCGCTCGACGAACGAAATCCGCAGGCCCTGGGTGAAATGACGGTCGGTGAGTCCCGCAAAGAAATCATTGCCGTCGGTGGCGTTGAAAAAGTACTCCGGGCAGTCCCTCCCCGGCTGCGCCGCCGCCGGAGCCGCCACCCCCAGCGCCATCCAGCCCGCAAGCAGAAGGCTTCCCACAAGCGTCCCCTTCCTCTGCGCTCTGCTTTTCCTTACTTGTCCCTCTCCAGTTTTCAGTCTCATGGCCCCGTCCTCCCCAACGTTGCACAAAGATCCAACCTATTACGACCCGCCGATGTCATTGTATCGGTAAATTGATAAAAGCGGTGTATGAAATCGGCCGTTATCCAAAGGACCGCCACAATCTTTTCCCCTCAAAGTGTTCTAAACATTCCCCTTTTTGCCGGGCCGCCTGGACACCCCGGTTTGCGGACGTTCCCACCGCCCGGAAACCCCGCTTTTTCATTGACAACCCAAGGGGCCTCCGGTAGTATCACCCGTCACCATTTTCCAAAATGGCGCGATCCATCCGACACTTTTAAAAATGTTGAGAAACCTGTGGTTTTTTAAGAAATTACAGGTTAAAATCCCTTTTTTTTGGGGACCCGTTGAGGCCCTGCCCCGCAGGGGCGCGTCTCCCGAAACCCTTTAAAAGTCGGACTTACGAAGGTAGTGATACATGCTTGACAGCTATACAGGCGCAGCTATCCTTTTGCTTTTTGCCACAGCCATTGCCGTAGGCATGGTGGTGGCCACCTCCCTCCTCGGACCCAAACGCGAGTTCGCGGAAAAAATGGAACCGTTTGAGTGCGGGGAAAGCCAGATTGTCTCGCCCTACCAACGGTTTTCCGTCAAGTTTTACCTCGTCGCGGTGCTGTTCATCCTGTTCGACATTGAGGCCGTTTTCCTGTTCCCGTGGGCCATTCTTTATAAGAAGCTCGGCCTGTTCGGGTTGGTGGAAATGATTCTGTTCCTTATTATTCTCGGAGTCGGACTGGCCTACGTCTGGATCCGGGGAGGTCTGGACTGGGAGTGACGCACGCCGCGTGACCGATACCTGATATGAGCACTGAAATCATAGACAAAATCAAAGCCCGATTTGGCGACAAGGTGAAGGACTCGCACAGTTTCCGCGGCGATCAGACGGTCGTGGTGGACAAGGACTGCGTTTATGAAGTGGCTCAGTACCTGCGGGACGAACCTTCGCTGGACATGAATTTCCTGATGGACCTGACGGCGGTCGATTACCTGGACAAAAAGAAGGTGCGTTTCGAGGTCGTGTACCACTTCTTTTCGCTCAAACACAATCACCGCTTCCGCGTCAAAGCGCCGGTGGACGAAGAAGAGTGCATTCTCGATTCCGTGGTGCCGCTGTACCAGTCCGCGAACTGGTATGAACGCGAAGTGTGGGACATGTACGGCATCAAGTTCAAAGGCCACCCGAACCTCAAGCGGATCCTGCTGTACGAAGGGTTTAAAGGACATCCGCTCCGTAAAGATTACCCCATCAACAAACGACAGCCGTTGATCGGTCCGCTGAACTGAGGAGAAATGGACGATATACTGATTGATCTGGCCATCACCCTTGCCAAAATCTTTTTTGTGCTGGGAGTCACGGTCGGCTTTTTTGCCCCGATTCTGACGTGGGTGGAGCGCAAGCAGAGCGCCATCATGCAGGACCGCATTGGCGCAAACCGCGCAGACATCATGGGTTTCACTGCGCTTGGCCTGTTCCACATCATGGCCGACGGGCTGAAGATGTTCACGAAGGAAGACTTCATCCCGCAGGGCGCGAACAAGTTTCTGCATACACTCAGCCCCATCATCGCGCTGATCCCCGCTATTTTGACCTTTGCGGTGGTGCCGTTCGGCGGCGAGTACATCCTGTTCGGCAAGGAAGTCAAGCTGGTCATCTCGGATCTCGATGTCGGTCTCCTGTTCGTGTTCGCCATCGCATCCATCGCCACTTACGGTTACGTGGTCGCCGGGTGGAGCTCCAACAACAACTACTCCCTGCTCGGTTCCATGCGCACCGCCTCGCAGATGGTGTCGTACGAAGTCACGATGGGTCTGACCATCATCGGCGTGCTCATGGTGTACGGCACCATGCAGTTGACGGAAATCGGCAACGCCCAGGAAAACTTCCTGCACTGGGGCATTTTCCTCCAGCCGGTCGGCTTCTTCATGTTTTTCGCCGCATCGATCGCGGAGAACAAGCGCATCCCGTTCGACAACCCGGAAGCGGAATCCGAGCTGGTGGCCGGGTACTTTACCGAATACAGCGGACTCAAGTTCGGCATGTTTTTCATGGCCGAATTCATCGAGATGGTGACGATCGCCGCGATCGTGACCATCCTGTTTTTCGGCGCGTGGCACATCCCGTTTCTGAGCACCGCCACTCTGCTGGAAATCTTCGACTTTCTGGGAGAGACCGGGTCGAACCTCGTCGTCATGTTCATCCATGTCGGCGTGTTCTTCGCCAAGGTCATTTTCTTCCTGTTTGTCCAAATGGTCATCCGGTGGACGCTTCCGCGGTTCCGCTATGACCAGATCATGAAGCTGGGATGGAAGATCCTCCTGCCCCTGTCTCTGGCGAACGTCGTTGTCACGGGCATCGTCATTCTGGCCCTTCAATAAGGAGAAGTTATGGCTTACTACGTCGAGCGCAACGTAAAGATGACGTGGTGGGAACGTTTATATATCCCCGAAATCATCCGGGGCATGATCATTACCTCGCGTCATTTCTTCAGGAACCTGTTTGGGTTCATTCCCTTCTTTTTGGGAAAGAAAAAAGAACGGGAGATTTTCACGATTTACTATCCCGAGGAAACGCGGGAATACCCGATCGCGTACCGCGGACGACCGGTGCTGGCGCTGAATGAAGAAGGGCGCCCCAACTGTGTGGCCTGCGGCTTGTGCGAAATCGCCTGCCCCGCTTACTGCATCGATATCCAACCCGGTGCCAACAGCGGCAAGCAGAACGAGGTCGAGCGGTTCCCGGTGGAGTTCACCATTGACTACGCGGTCTGCATCTTCTGTGGATTCTGTGAAGAAGCGTGCCCGGAAGAAGCCATCTTCATGAGCAACGATTGTGACATCTCGATGCTCGACCGCAAGAAAATGAAATACAACATGCAACAGTTGTTGATGCCGGTGTCCGAATTGCAGAACCGCATCGACTTCTGCCGGAAAATGTACGGAAAATGGAATTACTGATTTTCTATCCACTGGGTGGATTGTGCCTCCTCCTGGCTCTGGGAGTGGTGTTCAACAACAGTCCCATCGGATCGGCGGTGTCCCTCATCGGCATGATGCTGGGCTTGGCGGCGATCTTCGTCCTCTTGCAGGCGCATTTTCTCGCCATCCTGCAAGTCATTATTTACGCCGGTGCGATCATGGTTCTGTTCATGTTCGTCATCATGCTGTTGAACCTGAAACAGGACCTGACCTGGAAGACCCGGGACCGCAACCTGTTCCTGTCCATCCTCACCGGCTTGCTGGTGTTGGGCGTTCTGTACAAATTCATTGAACTCACGTTGGGAACCGAATTCAACAACCCCGCGGAAGTGCCGAACACCTTCGGCACCGCGGAGGAAGTCGGAACCAAACTGTTCACCGATTACGTTCTGCCGTTCGAGGTGGCTTCCATCCTGCTCCTCGCGGCGATGGTCGGCGCGGTGGTGCTGGCCAAATCCAAACTGGATTGATCGATTATGGTACCTCTTTCACATTACCTGATACTGAGCGCCACCCTGTTTACCATCGGGGTTTTGGGCGTGTTGATCCGGCGTAACGCCATCGTCGTGTTCATGTGCATTGAAATCATGCTCAATGCAGTAAACATCTCCCTGATCGCCTTCGACCGGTACCTCAACCACCATGACGGTCAGATTTTCAGCTTCATGGTGATGTGCGTCGCGGCGGCGGAAGTTTCCGTGGGGCTGGCCATCGTCATCGCCTTGTTCCGCAACAAGCCGACCGTCAATCTGGATGAATTCAACCTGATGAAGTGGTAGGGAGCGTATCGTGCTTTTCAAACTCGCCTGGCTGATTCCCCTGTTCCCGTTGATCGGTTCGATCATCAACGGAATCTTCGGCCTCAAACTGGGAAAAGACAAAGTCAGCTGGATTGCCTGCGGGTTTCCCGCGATGTCCTTCTTCGTCACCGTGATCCTGTGGGTGGCGCTGTTCTTCCATCCTGAAGGCCAGGCGTATCCCGAACAGATCCTGTGGACGTGGATGGCGGCGGGCGACTTCACCGTCGAGTTCGGTTTTCAGATCGATCCCCTGTCCATGGTCATGATGCTGGTGGTCACCGGCGTCGGCACCATCATCCACATCTTCTCCATCGGGTACATGTATGAGGAGTACAGCTACTACCGCTACTTCTCCTACCTGAACCTCTTCCTGTTCTCCATGCTGATCCTCGTCATGGGCAACAACTTCCTGATGATGTTCATCGGGTGGGAAGGCGTGGGTGTCTGTTCCTACTTCCTCATCGGTTACTACTTCGAAAAGAAATCGGCCTGCGACGCCAGTGTGAAGGCCTTCGTGGTCAACCGCGTCGGCGACTTTGCGTTCCTGCTGGGCATCTTCTACATCTTTCACGAATTCGGCACCATCGATTTCACCTCGGTATTCAACGCGGTGCCTTCGACGATGGTTTACAACAGCGAAGCGGTCACGCTGATCACGATGTTCCTGTTCATCGGCGCCACGGGTAAGTCGGCGCAGATTCCGCTCTACACCTGGTTGCCGGACGCGATGGAAGGCCCGACCCCGGTCAGCGCGCTCATCCACGCGGCGACGATGGTCACCGCCGGCGTGTACATGGTGGTTCGTTGCAACGCGTTGTTCAACATGGCGCCGATCACGATGATGGTCATCGCGCTCGTGGGCGGCGGCACGGCGCTCTTCGCCGCCACCATCGGTTGCACCCAGTACGACATCAAACGCGTACTCGCCTACTCCACCGTCAGCCAGATCGGCTACATGTTCCTGGCCTGCGGCGTCGGCGCCTACACCGCGGCGATCTTTCATCTCGTGACGCACGCGTTCTTCAAGGCCTGCCTGTTCCTCGGTTCCGGCAGTGTCATCCACGGCATGCATCACGAGCAGGACATCCGCAAGATGGGCGGCCTGAAAGACCATTTTCCGATCACCTACGTCACCTTTCTCGTGTCCACCATCGCCATCGCGGGCATTTTCCCATTCTCCGGGTTTTTCAGTAAGGACGAGATTCTGTATCACGCCTTGATGGATGGCAACGTGATCTATTGGGGCATGGGCGTGGCCGGTGCATTCATCACCGCCTTCTACATGTTCCGGCTGGTATTTTTGACGTTCCACGGCCCGTCGCGCGTCGATCCGCACGTGCATCCGCACGAATCGCCCAAGGTCATGACCCTGCCGTTGATCGTGCTGGCAGGACTGGCATTTTTTGGCGGCCTTCTGGGCATTCCGCTCATTCACGGCTGGCACGCTCTGCACAATTTCCTGGAACCGGTGCTGTCGTTCGATTTCGCCACCGCCCTGCACAATTCGGAAGTCATGCTGGCGGAGCACGGTCACCATGTGACCTTTGCGGAAGTCCTGCACGACAAGACGCACAGCGCACACAACGTGTGGCTGGAGATTTTCCTGATGGTTTTCTCCATGGGCGTGGCTCTGGCCGGTATTTTCATGGCGTACCTGTTCTATATCAAACGCCCGGAACTGCCGGACGAATACACCAAGGGTCAGTGGGGTTACGATCTGGTGAAAAACAAATACATGATAGACGAACTGTACGATGCGATTTTCGTCCAACCCACGGTGAAAGGCTCCTTCTTCCTGTGGAAAGAAGGCGACGCCAAGGGCGTTGACGGAGCCGTCAACGGCGTGGCGCAGACCATCGGCTGGTTCAGCAAGCAGGCCCGTGAATTCCAGTCCGGATTCGTGCGTAATTACGCCATGTTCATGGTGGTCGGATTCATTTTACTGTTGATCCTTATCTAGAAGCGAAACGATGTACCTTACATTCGTAACATTCTTACCGTTGCTCGCCTGTTTCGTGATGGCGTTGATGCCGCGCGAAAATACGGCAGGCGTCAAATGGTTCGCGCTCATTGTCGCAGGCGTGGATTTCATTCTGTCTTTGCCGTTGTATTTCGATTTCAACATGAATACGGCGGACATGCAGTTCGAGTACATCGTTCCGTGGATCCCGCAATGGGGTATCAGCTATCACGTCGGCATCGACGGGATCTCCCTGTTGCTGTACATCATGACCACGTTTTTGACCTTCATCTCCATCCTCGCATCGTGGGAGGTGAAGAAATACACCAAAGAATACATGATGGCCATGCTGGCTCTTTCGACTGGCATGCTGGGCGTGTTCATCGCCTTGGACTTCTTCCTGTTCTATGTCTTCTGGGAATTCCAGCTCATCCCCATGTACATCATCATTGGTGTCTGGGGCGGACCGCGCCGCATTTACGCGGCGGTGAAGTTCTTCATATACACCGCTGTCGGCTCCCTGCTCATGCTGGTCGCCATCATCTGGATGTACTTCCATTTTCACGAAACCGTCGGTGTATTCACCACCGACATCCTGCTGATGACGGAGCACCTGAACCTGACGCTGGACCAGCAGAAATGGCTGTTCCTCGCGTTCTTCCTGGCGTTCGCCATCAAGGTGCCCATGTTTCCATTCCACACCTGGCTCCCGGACGCGCACGTGGAAGCGCCGACGGCAGGCAGTGTCATCCTTGCAGGCGTGCTCCTGAAAATGGGGACCTATGGATTCCTGCGGTTCAACCTGCCGATGTTCCCGGTGGCGAGCAATGAGTTCCTGCCGTTCATCGCGGGCCTCTCCATCATCGGCATCATTTACGGTGCGCTGGTGGCGATGGTGCAGGAGGACCTTAAAAAGCTGGTCGCGTATTCCAGTGTCAGCCATCTCGGCTTCGTCATGCTGGGCATTTTCGCCTTCAACCACTACGGCCTGCAGGGCGCTCTTCTGCAGAACCTCAACCACGGGGTCAGTACCAGCGCCCTCTTTTTGATGGTGGGCATGATTTATGACCGGCGGCACACACGGCTGATTAAAGATTTCGGTGGACTAGCCAAGGTGATCCCCATGTTCACCGTGTGCTTCATGATCGTCACACTCTCATCCATCGGCCTGCCGGGAACCAACGGGTTCGTCGGCGAGTTTCTGGTCCTGCTGGGCATCTTTCAGGTGAACGGCTTCTACGCGGGCCTGGCCACCTCCGGCGTTATCTTCGCCGCCTGCTACATGCTGTGGATGTTCCAGCGGGTGATGTTCCTGAAAGTCGAAAACCCGGAAAACGAAAAACTGACTGACATGACCCCGCGGGAATGGGGCTACATGGCGCCGCTTCTCGTCCTGGTGTTCTGGATTGGGTTCTACCCCACCCCGTTCACCAAAACGTTCGACGCGTCGATCGAGAAACTGGTCCACCAGGTGGACCCGAAACAATACATGCCCCACGCGCAGGGCCAGCATGCCGCGAAACTGGATCAGCACCTGATGCAGTTGAAATTCGAGCAAAACGGAAATCTGAATTGAATTGAGGACGCAACCACGTGGAAATGATACCAACCCCTGAAATAGACCTGACCAGCCTCGCGCCTGTGCTGGTGCTGAGCGTGTTTTCCATGATGGTCCTGTTGTTCGATCTGTTCGCCGGCAAGAACAAGTCCGGCCTCGTGTTCATCAGCCTCACGGGCCTTCTCATGGCCGCCATCAGTGCCTTCGCCAAGCGGGATCTGCCGGTGTACTCCTTCGGCGGCGCTTACGTGGTGGACAACCTTTCCGTTTTCTTCACCTGCATCTTCTGTCTCAGCTCCGCGCTCGCCATCCTGTTGTCGATCGAATACAACCGCCGCGAACGCATCAACATGGGCGAGTATTACGGACTGATTCTGTTCTGCACCGTGGGTATGATCGTGCTGGCGTCTTCGACGGACCTCATCATGATCTTTCTCGGCATCGAGATCGTCTCCATCTGCCTTTATGTGCTGGCGGGGATTCGCCGTTATGATCCGCATTCCAACGAAGCGTCACTCAAATACTTCCTGCTGGGCGCGTTCGCCACGGGTTTTCTGCTGTACGGCATGGCCCTGCTTTACGGCACCACCGGCAGTACCAAGCTGGTCACAATCGCGGAGTTGCTCAACAGCGGCGAAGTGTTCTCGCAACCGATGATGCTGATGGGCATCGTCCTGCTTGTCATCGGCTTCGGCTTCAAAGTCGCGTCCGTTCCGTTCCACATGTGGGCACCTGACGTGTATGAAGGCGCACCGACGCCGGTCACCGCGTTCATGGCAGTGGGACCGAAAGCCGCCGCCTTTGCCGCTTTCTTCCGCGTGTTCGCCGAGGGCATTCCGGAACTGGCCCCGTCGTGGAACATGATCCTGTCCATCGTCGCCGTCATCACCATGTTCGTCGGCAACCTGGGCGCCATCATGCAGACCAACATCAAGCGGCTTCTCGCTTTCTCCAGCGTGTCCCATGTTGGATACATTCTGATCGCCATCATCGCCAAGAACTCGTTGGGCAGCGCCAGCCTGCTGTTCTACATGCTGGCTTACGCGTTCATGATCTTCGGCGCGTTCGGCGTGGTGATCCTGCTGGGACGCGACGGCAACGAAAACCTCGATATCCAGAACTACTCCGGCCTCGGGTTCAAGCACCCCGTACTGGCCATGTCCATGTCCATTTTCCTCCTGTCGCTGGGAGGACTGCCGCCTCTGGCCGGATTCGTCGCCAAGTTCTACATCTTCCAGGCGGCCTTGAAAGAGGGCTTCGTTATTCTGGTTGTCCTCGCGGTGCTCAACAGCGCCATCTCCTTTTATTACTACCTGAAGGTGATCGTGTACATGTACATGAAGGAGCCGGTTCAGGAGTTCAAGCTGTCCTTGACGCCCATCACCATGCTGGTCATCGGCATCGGCGTGCTGGGAACGCTGGAACTCGGCATCTTTCCCGACCCGATCATCTCCCTCGCCAAGCCCTGACCCTCGTTCACTGCGCTTACTGCGGGGGGTCCCTCTCGTCAGACGGCGGAATTTGTTATATAATTGGGGCCTCGTTAAAAACGCTCAAGTCCAAGCATTGAACGAAAGGAATTTGCGATGAAAATGCACCATTTGTCTCCGGAAGAAGTCGAGACGGTGATGGAAAAGGTCCGGACGGTGGTCGATTCCGGCGAGTTCGATCCGGAAATCATGGAGCAGATTTTCACCCTCTCCAAAGTGGACGGCAACAAGTTCCTCGAATGCAAAGGCAACCCACTGCAAAGCCAGCAGGTCAATTTTGAGATGGACCGGGAGAAAGGGATTCGTTTTTTCGACCCCTTCAACCTGTACACCAAAGGGATCTACAAGGACATCGACGGCTGGTCGGTGTGGACGGAGGACAATTTAAAAGAGCCCTGGTCTTATTGAGACCAAGGCTCTTTTGTTTTCCACGGGAATGTGCAGTCGGGCTCAGGCCCGATTTATGAATTGGGCAGATTTACACTTCAGCACTGCTTTCGGATCAGGCTTTTTTCTCGGTTTCTTCCTGATCCTTCGTGAAATCGTAACTGCCTTTGCGGGGCAGGGATGCGGTGAACGCTTCCGCCTTCTCCTTCATGGCCTTGTCTTTGGCCTCCCCTTCCGCCTGTGCCTTTTCACGCGCCAGACGTTCTTTTTCTTCATCGCTCAGATTTTCCTGCTGAAGTTCTCCCGCGGGCTGTTGCGCGGCGCCTTCCTGCTGAGCCTGCTCCGCCGAATCCAATTCTTCGGCTTCCTTCATCGACGTTTTGAAGTTTTTGATACTACGGCCGAAGGCGCTTCCGATCTCGGGCAGTTTCCCCGCGCCAAAAATAATCATAATGATGACCAGAATGATCATCAGTTCCGGAAACCCGATTCCCATCATGATTCGATTCCTCCCGTGGAGATTAAACGGTTCTACACCGGTACACCCGTCCTGCCACTTGGGCAAGGGTTGAACCTGTTGAGTTAGCACAGTTTACATTGTTTTTATTGACACTGACAAGGACAAACCATGACCCCCCGTAAGGAATTGTTCCGAAAGGCCTACAATAGATTTTCCGGCTCATGACCCCTTTTACCCCGGTGGTTATTCAATCCCCATCCCCGCCCCTTTCCGGCGGCGTTGAACTTTTTTACCCCCCGGTATTCATAAAAAGTTGAAAATTTGGATACAATTCAAGTAGAAAACTAGGGGTCACTGCAAACCCTAATCACAAACTGCCGTTTGGTACCTTATTCGCATGAAATTTCAGGAAGAAGAAACTTTAAAGCAGATCATCCGGCAGAACCCCGGCGACCCGGACCCGCATTGCGATCTCGGCGACTATTACGTCGAGCTCAACCGCTACGAGGACGCGGAGGCACATTACAACCAGGCTCTCGGTTACGACGCGGAATGCGCCGAAGCCCTGTTGGGTCTCGGCATCGTGCGCCACCGCCAGCAACGTTACCCTGAAGCCGAGAAATATTACCGCGCCAGCCTCAAACTGGACACGGAGAACTCCCGCACGCTCAACAATCTTGGCAGTCTGTACCATGACCAGGAACGCTGGGACGAGGCGGAGCGGGAGTACCGCACCGCGCTGGAGATCGATCCCGATTACGCCCTGCCGTACAACAACCTCGGCCTTCTGCATGCCCGCCGGCAGGATTTCAGCGCCGCCAAAAAGGCATTCGAGACCGCCATGCAACTGGACCCGGAATACGACCAGGCGCATTACAATCTGGGCAACCTTTATTTCGACCACCAGCAATACGCACTGGCGGAAAAGGAATACCAGAAATCCCTGCGGCTCAATCCGGACTCCGCCTTCACGCACCACGAACTCGGCAACCTGTATTACCATCTCGGCCGTTTCGAAGAAGCGGAACAAGAGTTCCAGGAGTCCCTGTTTCTCGATCCCAAATTCGATGCCGCCCACGTGAGCCTGGGCAACCTGTATATCGACACCGATCGCCTGCACGACGCCGAAGACGCCATCAACAAGGCGCTCTCCATCGACCCCACCTCCGTGGACGCACTTCACAGCCTGGCGCTCATCCATTTCCAAAGCGGTCAGTTCGAACAGGCGGAGAAAGAATGGCGTGCGTGCCTCCAGCGGGAACCGGATAACGCTTCTTTTTACAATAACCTAGGGAACAGCCTTTCGTCCATGGAGCGCTGGGGCGAAGCCATCGAAATTTACCGTAAAGCCTTCGAGCTGGAGCCGGACAATCCCCTGCCGTTGTTCAACCTGGGCCTGGTGTACGAAGATATGGACCGCCCTCAGGAAGCGGAACAGCATTACCTGCACGCATTGCGTTTGAACCCCAAGCACATCTCGGCGCTGGTCAACATCGCCAACCTGTATTCCAACACCGGGCAAAGCGACGAAGCGACTTCTTACCTGAAACAGGCGCTGGAACTCGACCCGCAACACGCCAAGGCGCATTTCGGGCTGGCCTGCATTCTGGAAGATGAAGGCGATTACCCGCGGGCGGAGCAGCATTTCCGCACGGTCCTCGAACAGGAGCCGGACAACCAGTTCGCATGGCGCAAGCTGGGTTCGGTGCACCTCGAATCCGAAAACCCACGGGCGGCGCTGGAAGCGTTCCTCAAGGCCGCCGAGCTCGATCCGCACGAACCGGTGCATTATTTTTACCTCGGCGTCACCTACCAGGATCTGGACGATCCCCGTAGCGCCGAGGCCTCCTACCTGAAAGCCCTGCATCTGCAACCCGACAACGCCTCGGTGTGCAACAATCTCGGCTTGCTTTACCTGCATGAGGATCGCTATCAGGAAGCGGAACGTCTTCTGCGTGAAGCGCTGTTGCATGCACCGGAAGACACCAACGCGCTGTACAACCTGGGACTGGTGCTGGACCGCGTCGGGAAGTTTGAAGAAGCGGAGACCGTTTACCGCCGCGCCCTGGATCTGTCTCCCAACGACGCGCAGATCTGGAACAACCTCGGCCTCGCGCAGTTCGCCCGCAACCGCCTGCAGGAAGCGGAGGAAGCGTTGAAGGAAGCGGTGCAACGCGACCCCACCTACCCGCTCGCGCACTTCAACCTCGGGCTCGTGTACGAAGCACGCCTGAAAAATAAGGAAGCGGAAAACGAGTTTCAGGAAGCGACGCGGCTCGACCCCAGTCTCGACGAGACGCGGAGCCTCGTGCAACAGGCGCGGAAGCACCAGAAGTCCGACGGATTCATCGAACGTCTGTTCAAATTTCTGAAAAGATAAAAAAAGGAAAAGGAAGCGATTCCCCACGCACTCAGTTGTTGCGCAGGGCGTCGATCGCCTCCTTGTAGTCGGGGGCGTTGAAGATGGCGGAACCGGCGACGATCACGTTCGCCCCGGCTTTCTTCACGATGTTCACATTGTCCGGGTTCACGCCGCCGTCCACCTGCACGTCGATGTCCGCGTCCGATTGATCCAGCGTATTGCGAAGCAGTTGGATTTTTCCCAGCACCTGCTGGATGAACTTCTGCCCGCCAAAACCCGGATTCACAGACATAAGCAGGACCATGTCCACGTCTTCGATGATTTCATCGAGCGCAAACAACGTCGTTGCGGGATTGAGCACGACGCCCGCCTTGATGCCGTGCTCCTTGATCGTCTGAATGGTGCGGTGCAGATGCGGACACGCTTCCACGTGAACGGAGATGATGTCCGCGCCGGCGGAAACAAAATCGGCGATGTACTTGTCCGCGTTCTCGATCATCAGGTGGCAGTCGAGCGGCAGGTCGGTGACCTTGCGCAGGCTCTCCACCACGGGCGGACCGACGGTGATGTTCGGCACAAATGCGCCGTCCATGACATCGACATGAATCCAGTCCGCGCCCGCTTTTTCGACCGCCTTCACTTCTTCTCCCAGCCGGCTGAAATCGGCAGACAAAATGGAAGGTGCAATCTTGACCATAGTCACCTCAACCTATTCAATTCGTTCAACATACGTTATAGTGGAATGCCACGGCAGGCTGACCAGAAGGAATGACCGGGCGGGTTTGGAGTCCCAAAACGGTTTTGAGCATAGCATAATGTGCAAGGCCGGGCAATCGGCTTCCCCCGTCCCACGCGCCCTCATGGGCGCTCTCGTTTAAATCAACCGATTTCGCGGCGGTCCACAAGCGGCCGCGCGATGGAAACGGTGCAACCTCCAGAACGCATGGCAGCGGAAACCATTGCATTCACCGAACGCACACGCCAGTTTTTCGCGAAAGAGTACAACCTTCTCATCCTCGCGGCGCTGACCGGGGTGCTCGCGGGCGCGGCATCCACGCTGTTCCGCGGTATGATCGATTTTTTTGAAAACGTGTTTTCGCCGTCCGGCATCTTGGGCGGCGTGCCGGAGTCGGCGGTGCCGTGGCTCATGCCGCTCATGCCCATGCTGGGCGGATTGATCATAGGTTGCGGCTGGAAGTGGTTGCCCAGGATGATGGAGGAGAACGGCATCTATAAGGTGACCGAAGCGATGGCGCTCCGCGACGGCAAGGTGCCCAGGAGCACTATCGTGATGTGCGCCACCGCGTCGTCGATCACCATCGGCTCCGGTGGCTCGGCGGGACGCGTTGCGCCCACGGTTCAGATCTGCGCCGCCATCGGCTCTTTGGTCGGACAACTGTTCCGCATGTCCACAAATCGACTGCGTGTGTTCGTCGGTTGCGGCGCGGCGGCGGGCATTGCCGCTTCCTTCAATGCACCGCTCGCGGGCGTCATCTTCTCCATGGAAATCATTCTGGGCGAATACGCCATCCACTCGTTCAGTCCCATCGTCATCGCCTCGGTGCTGGGCACGGTGACGGGACGCGCCCTGCACGGCAACGAACTCACCTTCCAGACTCCCGTGCACGAGGTGGTGACGCCGTGGGAGATTTTCTTTTACCTCATTCTCGGCGTGCTGTGCGGACTGGCGGCGCAATTGTTCATCTCGACCTATTTCAAAGTTCAGAAACTGTTCGACGATAAAAAAAACATCCCGGTCATCCTGAAACCCGCGCTGGGCGGACTGCTGGTCGGTCTCCTCGCCATCGCTTTGCCGCAGGTGCGGGGCAACGGGTTCGACATCCTCGAACAGGCGCTGAACGGGGAGTTGATCTGGTACCTGACCCTGATTCTCATCTTCGGGAAAACCCTGGCGACGGGCACCACGCTGGGTTCGGGCGGCATTGGCGGCATCTTTTCGCCCAGCCTGTTCGTCGGTGCCATGACGGGCGCGACGTTCGGCTTCGCGGTGCACGGCCTGCTTCCGGAATGGACCGCCACCAGCGAGACCTACGCGCTGGTGGGCATGGGCGCGACTGCCAGCGCCGTGGTGCAGGGCCCCCTCACCGCCATACTCATCCTGTTCGAGATGACCAACGACTACACCATCATCCTGCCCAGCATGGTGTGTTGCATCGTCGCCGCCTACACATCGCGCCGCTTCAGCAAACACTCGCTGTACGTGCAGGCTCTGCTCAACAAGGGCATCGACCTCAATCAGGGCCGGCTGGTGTCGGTTCTGCGCACCATCTACGTGCGCGACGTCATGAGCAAGGAGGCGGTGATCTTTCAGGAAGACACGCCGTTCAAGGAAGTGGTCGAGCGCGTGGCGCAGGTGCGCGACCTGCATTACCCGATGCTGAACGCAGAAGGCAAACTGACCGGCATCCTCGCGTTCAGCGATATCCGGGAAGCCGTGCTCAACCACGACGGCACCGTGGACAAGGACACACTCACCGCCAAAGATCTTGCCACACCGGACCCGGTGACGCTGGTGCCGCACAACAATCTGAACGAAGCCATCGAAAAATTCACCGGACTCGACGTCGATCAGATACCCGTGGTCGGCGTGAGCGATCCCAACCAGATTCTCGGCATGCTCAACCGTGCCGATGTGGAGGCGGTGTACAACCGCGAAAAATTAATTCAAAACATGGAAAGCTGAAATGATCATGATCCCTGTTCGCCCGTTTCTCATATACGGTTTGTTGTTCATCGCCCTGCTTGCTTCCGCCTGTTCCCAGTCGCAGTCCGCGGAACCCATGCGCCGCACGCAGTTCATCATGGGCACACTGGTGGAGATCACCGTCGTCAATGCCGATGCCAATGTGGTGCAGACCGCCGCCAACCAGGCGTTCGACGAGATGAGCCGCATCGAGAAACTGATGAGCACCTACATCGCCGACTCGGAAATCTCACGCATCAACGAAGCGGCGGGCAAGGAAGCCATTCCCGTGTCGGCAGAGGTGTTGGAGATCATCCAGGCGGGCATCCAATGGGGGGAGAAAACCAAAGGCATCTTCGACATCACCATCCACCCGCTGGTCGAAGCGTGGGATTTCGACAACGGCGGCGAGACGGTGCCCTCGCCGGAACAACTCAAAACCGCAACGCATCTCGTCAACTTCCGCGATATCCGCATCCAGGGCAACACGGTGCGGCTGGCGCGTGAAGGCATGGCGATCAATCTGGGCGGCATCGCCAAAGGATACGCGGTGGATCGTGCCATCACCATTCTGAAAGGACTGGTGCCGAACGGCATCGTCAACGCCGGCGGCGACCTCTATGCCTTCGGCCAGCGTGGGCCCAACCAGCCGTGGGTGATCGGCCTGCAACACCCGCGCAAACCGCAGGGCGTGCTGGCGTCGTTCGCACTGTCCAACCAGGCGGTGGCGACCTCCGGCGATTACCAGCGCTATTTCATGAAAGGCGAGAAACGGTACCACCACATCCTCGACCCCGCCACGGGCCTGCCTGCGGAAGGACCCATCTCCGTCACCGTGATGGCGCCGACGGTGATGGACGCCGACGCGTTGTCCACGGCGGTGTTCATCATGGGAAAAGACAAGGGGATCGAGTGGATCGAGTCGATGGACGGCGTGGAGGCGATGGTGATCGATGGAACCGGAGCCGCGCACTTCAGCTCCGGCTTCAACAAACTGCCGCAGTTCGCCATGAACGCGTTTTGATCAGGCAGTGCGGCTTGAGGTGAACCGTTTCAAGAGCAGAGAATTGCTGACCACGGAGACGGAGCTGAACGACATCGCCGCCGCGGCGAACATCGGTTGCAGCAACACGCCGTTGAACGGATACAGCACGCCTGCGGCGATAGGGATGCCGAGCACGTTGTAGAAAAACGCCCAGAACAGGTTCTGCCGGATCTTGCTCATGGTCCGGCGGCTGAGCTCGATGGCGTCCACCACCGCGTTCAGGTCGTGCGTCATGAGCGTGATGTCGGCGGTCTCGATGGCCACGTCGGTTCCCGATCCCATGGCGATGCCGATGTTCGCCTGCGCCAGCGCCGGCGCGTCGTTGATGCCGTCGCCCACCATCGCCACGAACCGGCCTTCGTCCTGAAGCCGCTTCACCTGGCTCGCCTTGTCGGCAGGCAACACCTCCGCCAGAACGCGGTCGATGCCAAGCTCTTTCCCCACCGCTTCGGCGGTCTTTTTGTTGTCGCCGGTGATCATCACGATCTCCAGCCCGCGCTGTTTCAAACTCTGGATGGCGGATTTCGATTCCGGGCGAACGCGGTCGGCGGCGGTGACGATGCCCGCGATGCGGCCGTCCACCTTCACCAGCATGGCGGTCTTGCCTTCTCCGCCGAACGTCTCCACCTTTTCGCGCACCGGTTCGACATCGAGCCCCGCGTCCTGCATCATGCGCAGGTTGCCGAGCGCAACGTCGTGCCCATCCACTTTCGCCTGCACCCCAAAACCCGGCAGGGCCTTGAACTCCTGGGCGGGTTTGAGCGCAACGTTTTTTCCCTTCGCGTATTCGACGATGGCCACGCCCAGCGGATGCTCCGAACCTTTTTCCAGGGAAGCCGCATACATCAACAGCGTCTTCTCATCGGGATCCACGCCGTCCGCCACCCACACGTCGCGCACCACCGGCTTGCCTTCGGTGAGGGTGCCGGTTTTATCGAACACGATGGTGTTCAGTTTTTGCGCCTGCTCCAATGTCTCGCCACCCTTGATGAGCACACCCATCTCCGCACCCTTGCCGGTGCCGACCATGATGGCCGTCGGCGTGGCCAGTCCCAGCGCGCACGGGCAGGCGATGATCATCACCGAGATGAAAATCATCATGGCGAACAGTACGGGCTCGGTGGGCAGAGTGGCCACCGACGGACCCACCAGCCACCAGAAGCCGAATGCCACGAGCGCGATCACAATGACCACCGGCACGAAAACGCCCGCGACCTGGTCCACCAGCCTCTGCACCGGCGCTTTCGACCCTTGCGCCTCCTGCACCATGCGGATGATGTGCGCCAGCACCGAGTCCTTGCCCAGCCGCGTGGCTTTCATTTTGAAGTAACCGGTCTTGTTGATGCTGGCGCCGATGACCTCGTCGCCTTCCTTCTTTTCGACAGGCACACTTTCGCCGGAGATCATCGACTCGTCGATCGCCGTCTGGCCTTCAATAATCGTTCCGTCCACCGGCACGCGCTCGCCGGGCCGCACGGAAACGATGTCTCCCACCTCCACCTGGTCGATGGGCAGGTCCTGCTCTATACCATCACGTTCAACGCGCGCGGTCTTCGCCTGCATGCCCATGAGCTTGCGGATGGCTTCCGAGGTGCGCCCTTTCGCTCGCGCCTCCAGCATGCGGCCCATCAAAACGAGAGCGATGATCATCGCCGAGGTGTCGTAATACACCGCGAGTTCCGTGCCGAAGGACGCGGCCAGTTGCGGCAGGACCGTCACCGCGACGCTGTAGGCATAGGCCACCGTGGTGCCGACAGCGATCAGCGTGTTCATGTCGGCGTAACCGTGTTTGAGTCCTGCCCACGTACCCTTATAAAATTGCCAGCCGCCCCAGAACTGCACCGGCGTCGCCAGCACCAGCAACAGCCAGTGTGCGGTCGTGGTGTCTTCAATCCACCCGGTCATGCCGAGCGTCATGATGGCAACGGCAAGCCCCAGGCTCGAAGCAAACTTGAACTGCAACGTGCGGTACTCGCGTTGATGACGCGCATCTTCCGCTTCCTGCGTTGCGGCCTCTTCCACCAATTCCACGTCGGGCACGGAGTACCCGATGTCCGCCAGCGCCTTGCGAAAATCCGGCAGACCCACGCGCGCTTCCATGTAACTCACCGTGGCGCGTTCGCTGGCAAGGTTGACGTTCACATCGACGACGCCGTCGAGTCCGCGCAGTTTCTTTTCCACCCGCCCGACACACGAGGCGCAGGACATGCCCTCGACCGGAAACGTCTTCTGCACGGCGGGCACGTCATAGCCCATATTCTTGATGATGTCGACGATGGCGTCTGGCGTGGCCGTCTCCGGATCGTACTCCACCGCCGCCTGTTCCGCGCCGAAATTGACGCTGACCTTGTTCACACCCGGCACCTCTCCCACCTTTTTCTCGATGCGCGCGGCGCAACTGGCACAACTCATTCCCTGAATGGGGAGCGACAGACTTTTGGTTTCGCGGGTTTTCGTTTCCGGCATCCGGAGCAATCCTATAAGTATAGTGTTTTCCCTATTTTATCATTTGGAAATAGCTCAAACCAAACATATATAATGATGGCTAATGGTATATCCTAGTACGATTCGGGTTTGGCCTATATGTCATAAAAATTATTTGGAAGCATGAAATCAAACGAATACTTATGGGTCATGAAGTCGATCATAAAGTTAAAAACCCGTTTAATGGTTTCCCACACCTTCTAACTCTAAGAAAAGGAAAACCATATGACGCCAAATGATACGGGTCACACATCTCACCACAACCATGGACAACATGGCCCTCATGAACATCATGCCCATGAACACGGTTCGGGACACGCCAGCCACCCACACAGGCATGCAGATCATGGCGGGGAGCATGCGGGGCACGGAGACCATACTGCCATGGTGGAGGATTTTAAAAAGCGGTTCTGGATTTCTTTGATTATTTCTATCCCCATAGTCCTTTTTTCACCCATGATTCAGGAGGTTTTCGGGCTGCACGAGAAACT
This sequence comes from Nitrospina gracilis Nb-211, assembly GCF_021845525.1. NCBI lineage: Bacteria > Pseudomonadati > Nitrospinota > Nitrospinia > Nitrospinales > Nitrospinaceae > Nitrospina > Nitrospina gracilis. The sequence goes on from NZ_JAKJKD010000001.1 coordinate 2,041,620, forward strand.
GCATTTCCCCGGTCACTTTCTGCTGTTGTTTGGCCTGTCTTCGGTAGTCTATTTTTACGGCGGCTGGCCTTTCCTGAAAGGCCTGTGGGATGAAGTGACCGATAAAGCCCCCGGAATGATGACGCTGATCGGGGTTGCCGTGACGTCCGCGTATGCTTATTCGTCGGCGGTAGTGTTCGGGCTTCCGGGCAAAATGTTTTTCTGGGAGTTGGTGACTCTGATCGACATCATGTTGCTCGGCCACTGGATCGAAATGAAGTCCGTCATGGGAGCGGGCAAAGCGCTGGACCAACTCGCCGCGCTCATGCCGGATACGGCTCATCGTTTGAAAGAAGACGGCGAGGTCGAAGACGTGCCGGTGTCCGAACTGAAAAGCCGTGATCGCCTGCTGATCAAGCCGGGTGAAAAGGTGCCTGCGGACGCTGTAATCGTCAAGGGCCAGACTTCCGTCAATGAATCCATGCTGACCGGTGAATCCAAGCCCATTGAAAAGACCGAAGGCGACACCGTAATCGGCGGCTCCATCAACGGCGAGGGTTCTCTTACCATTGAGGTCAAACATACTGAGGAAGAAAGTTTTTTGTCGGGGGTCATCAAACTGGTGCAGGACGCCCAGGCCAGCAAATCCAAAACCCAGAATCTCGCCAACCGGGCGGCCTTCTGGCTCACGGTCATCGCACTGGGCTTGGGTGCAGTGACCCTGTTCGTCTGGCTTGGTTTGACCGAAAAGGATTTTGCATTCGCCATGGAACGGACGGTCACGGTCATGGTGATCACCTGTCCGCATGCGTTGGGACTGGCCGTGCCGCTGGTGGTGGCGGTATCCACCGCCATTGCCGCCCGCAACGGGTTGTTGATCCGTAACCGCACCGCGTTCGAGGAAGCCCGCAACACCCAGGCCATCGTTTTCGATAAAACCGGAACGCTGACCCAAGGCGAGTTTGGAATCACCGACGTGCTGGTGTTCGACAACGATATAAAAGAAAACGAACTCGTTTCCTATGCCGCATCTATCGAACAGCATTCGGAGCATGCCATCGCCAAGGGCGTTGTGAAAGATTCCAAAGAAAAACGGGATGTGGACGATTTCAAAGCCATCCCCGGCAAGGGGGCACAAGGCACGGTGCAAGGCAAAAGCATCAAGGTCGTCAGCCCCGGTTATTTGCGGGAAAAGAAAATAAATATCAAAGAGCACGATGCCCGTATTCAGGAGCTGGGCAACCAAGGCAAAACGGTGGTGTTCGTGTTGATCGACGACCGTCTGAAGGGCGCCATAGCCTTGGCGGACATCATCCGTCCGGAATCGAAAGAGGCGGTCGCACAACTTAAAAAAATGGGAATCCGTTGTATTATGTTGACCGGCGACAAAAAGGAAGTCGCCGAATACGTGGCGCGTGAAATTGGTTTGGATGAAGTCATCGCCGAGGTTCTGCCGGACCAGAAAGCGTCAACTATCAAGGGAATTCAAAACCGGGGCCTGATCACTGCCATGACTGGAGATGGGGTGAACGACGCTCCCGCCCTTGCTCAGGCCGATGTCGGCATCGCCGTCGGTGCCGGAACGGATGTGGCGATCGAAACCGCCGATATCATTCTGGTTAAAAGCAACCCGAACGATGTAGCGTCCATCATTGGACTGGCCAAAACTACTTATAACAAGATGATCCAGAATCTGATCTGGGCAACCGGGTACAACATTGTTGCCATCCCCGCTGCGGCGGGCGTACTTTATCCTTTTGGGATCGTGCTCAGCCCGGCAGTCGGCGCCATATTCATGTCGGCCAGCACGGTGATCTGCGCCCTCAATGCGAAAATGCTAAAAATTTAGAGACCCAACCATGAACCGGTTACGGCTTGATATACTGCGAAGCCTTACTTTAGCGGTGTTGCTTCTGCTCGCCGCCTGCTCCGATCGTGTAGTGTTTACCGCGCCGGAGCCGCGGCTGGTGGACCTGACGCATCCGTTCGACGAGACCACGATCTACTGGCCCACCAGCAAGCCCTTCGCCCTGTCCGAAGTGCACAAGGGGCTGGTGAACGAAAGCTACTGGTACGAGGCCAACAATTTTGAAGCGGCGGAACACGGCGGCACCCACATGGATGCACCGGTGCACTTCGCCAAGGGACGCTGGACAGTGGACGCCATCCCGCTCGACCGGCTGATCGCCCCCGGCGTGATGGTGGACCTGAGCGCACGCGTCAACGGCAATGCGGATTACCTGATCTCAAGCGAAGATTTGATGCAGTGGGAGGCGGAACACGGACGCATCGAGGCCGGGTCCATCGTCCTCGTGCGCACCGGATGGGAACGCTTCTGGCCGGATAAAAAACGGTATCTCGGCACCGACCAGCCTGGCGACACGGCAAACCTGCACTTTCCCGGTTACAGCGAGGGTGCCGCGCGGTTTTTGACCAAAGAAAGGAACGTGGCGGCGGTGGGACTCGACACCGCGAGCCTGGATTTTGGCCAGTCGCATGAGTTCAAAGCCCACCGCGTGTTCGGCGCGGCCAACGTAGCGGGATTCGAAAACCTGGCGCGGCTGGGCACCCTGCCCGCGCGCGGATTCCGCGTGATCGCGCTTCCGATGAAGATCGGCGACGGAAGCGGCGCGCCGCTCCGCATCGTGGCGGAAATTCCGTAAAGGGCCCGGGAGTTATCGTTTATTGCGAAAAAGGCCGCGCAGGGTGAACACGCCGTATCCCAGAAGCAGCAGGGCGATGAGCCCATTGGAAAAGGAGTTTTCCGTGATGGAGTGGGAAAAGAAATAGACGCCGGTGAAGCTCAGGAAAATGCCGAGGCTGAAATAACCGAGGCCCCTGGCCCAGCCCATGCCGCGCCCGCCGCGTTTCAGGTTTTCCCGTTTCTGGCGGAGTTGGTAGCGCCAGCGCAGAATGTAATAGCTCTGCTTCAACCAGGAGAAAAAACCGGTGTCTTCGACCAGGCTGGCACTGCAATACATGCAGACGGTGTCGGATTGGCGGTTGGGGAATCCGCAATTGAGGCACAACCGGTAATCCTGGCGGTTGTGCAGTGCAATGGGTTCTTTCTTGGGCTTGTCCACACCGGTTCCCCGCATTCCGCCTGCCGCCCGAAAAGCCTCTCGGCACCGGAAGCAACTTTGTTTATAATGATGTGAGGCGATTCTATACCCTTTAAATATACGTGTCAATCATGATGGACGGGCCGGCTGCGTGCATCGGCGTGTCACCCCGCAAACTCTAATCGAATACCCCGGACTTATGAAATTCATCAAAACCCCCGTATTGAAAAAATGCATTCCATTCCTGCTTGGGATCCTGGCACTCGCCGCCATCCCCGTTTACGCCGAAACCAAAGCTCCCTCTCCGCCGGAAGGCATGGTGCTGATTCCGGAAGGAGAGTTCGTCATGGGAAGCATGCGTTCCCTGAGAGAGCTCGACCCCACCGCCCTTTTCCAGAGTGATCGCCATATGCTGGGACCGGAAGACCCGGCGCACAATGTCTATCTCAGCACCTACTTCATCGACATCCATGAAGTGACCAACGAACAGTATTACGAGTTCATGAAAGCCACGGAACGCGAAAAGACGCCGCGTTTCTGGAACGACCATGAATTCAACCAGCCGCAACAACCGGTGGTCGGCGTCACGTGGAAAGAGGCACAGGCCTATTGTCATTGGCGGGGCAAACGCCTGCCCACCGAAGCGGAGTGGGAAAAGGCCTCCAAGGGCACGCGCACCATCAAGTATCCGTGGGGTGACTCCGAACCGACTCCCGAAAAACTGAACTTCGACAACCATGTTGGAAAAACCACGCCGGTGGGTTCGTATGACGCAGGCAAATCCGTTTACGGCGTACACGATCTCGCCGGCAACGTTGCCGAATGGGTGCAGGACTGGCACTATGCGGAATACTATTTATTCTCACCGAAGAAGGACCCGCAGGGCCCCGACCGCGGCATGTACAAGGTGATTCGCGGAGGGCACTGGCACAACAACGGCGAGGACGTGCGCCTCAGTTACAGAAACGCCACCGTGCCGACACTCCGGCAGGACACCGTGGGCTTTCGTTGCGCGAAGGACGTAGAGAGCAACGGCGCATCCAAAACGGAGGAAGGCACAACAGACAAGTAGGGCCAGAGAACGTCGCGGCGGGAACCGTGCGGATTTATTTGGGGAGGTCGCGGATGCGGTCGAGCAGGATGCCCGCGATCTCGCGCTTGGGGAGACGCGGCAGGGTCTCGATGCTGTTCGCCCCGCGGATCAATTGCACCTGGTTGAAGTCGGATTGAAACCCGATGCCCGGTGCGCTGATGTCGTTGGCGACGATGAGGTCGAGTTGTTTGCGCTGGAGTTTGCCGAGCGCGCTCTGCACCACGTTTTCACTTTCGGCGGCGAAGCCCACCACCGTCTGGTGCGTTTTCCGGGCGGCCACTTCCTTCAGGATATCCGGCGTCGGTTGCAGGTTGAGCACCAGTGGCTGGCCGCCGGACTTTTTGATCTTTTCCTTTTGAATGTCGGCGGGCGCGAAGTCCCCCACCGCCGCCGTCATCACCAGCACATCGCAATTCGTAAAGTGTTCCAGCACGAGGTCGCGCATCTCGGAGGCACGCTGGCAGGGAATCACCTCCACCCCGGCGGGCGCGTCCAGCGACGTCGGGCCGCTGATGAGCGTCACCACAGCACCCCGCTTGCGCGCTTCTTCGGCGATGGCGTAGCCCATCTTGCCGGAGGAGTGGTTGGTGATGAAGCGCACCGGGTCGATGGGCTCGCGCGTGGGCCCGGCAGTGACCAGCACGCGGCGTCCCGCCCAGTCCTGCTTCTGCACCAGCCGTTTCTGCACTGCCTCAAAGATGATCTGTGGCTCGGCCAGCCGTCCCTGCCCGATGACCCCGCAGGCCAGCTCGCCCGATTCCGGTTCCACCACCCCAACGCCGCGCATTTTCAGTTTGCGCAGGTTGTCCTGCACCGCCTCATTCGCCCACATCTGATCGTTCATGGCGGGGGCGACGATCACCGTCCCGGCGAATGCCGCATATAAAGTGGAAAGCGGGTCGTCCGCCAGGCCGTTGGCCATCTTGCCGATGGTGTTGGCGGTGGACGGGGCGACGACCATCAATTCGGCGTCTTCCGCGGCGCGGATGTGCTCCATCGACGCCGAACGCTCCGAGTCGAAAATCCTGTGATACACCGGGTGGCCGGACAACGCTTCGAAGGTGAGCGGGGTGATGAACTGCTTGGCATTCTCCGTCATCACCACGTACACCTCGGCCCCGGCCTTGACGAGCAGGCGCAACAGTTCCACCGCCTTGTAGGCGGCGATGCCGCCGGAGACGCCCAGCACGATTTTTTTGCCTGTCATGGGAGAACTCATGTCCACGCCCTGCCCTGCTTTCCTGAGTGATCGGATATGCATCGATTATAGTTTGCAACCCATTGTCATTCAATTATTTTAGGGAAACCCAACCGCACTCCGGGGTGCTCGCCGCTTAAATTGACTTTTCACAGGCCTTTGCTTAGTATTCAGACCATTACCATTGCTGGATTGCCCGGAAAGAACGGAACCGAAAATGCCCGAATTGAGAAAGGACCCCATCGTCGATCGATGGGTCATCATCGCCCAGGAGCGCGGCAAGCGTCCTGCGGATTTTGCCAGCCCCACCGTGAACGCGCAGGCGGGATTTTGTCCTTTCTGCCTCGGAAACGAGGGCAAGACGCCGCCCGAGATCCTCGCCCTCAGGCCGAACGGGTCGGTGCCCAACGCATCCGGCTGGTCTCTGCGCGTGGTGCCCAACAAGTACCCGGCCCTCACCATCGAGGGCGGTATCGACCGCGTCGGCGAAGGCCTGTACGACAAGATGAACGGCATCGGCGCGCACGAGGTCATCATCGAGGGCCCGTGTCACGAGCAGGCGCTGGAAGAGTTGCCGGAGCGCGCCGTGCAGGACACGCTGTGGGCATTCCAGCAACGCATCATCGACTTGAAACGCGACAACCGGTTCCGCTACATCCTCGTGTTCAAAAACCACGGCGAGGCGGCGGGCGCGACGCTCGAGCACACGCACAGCCAGCTGGTGGCGCTTCCTATCGTGCCCGAGCTGGTGCTGGAGGAACTGGATGGAGCGAAGCGGCATTACGAATACAAGGAGCGTTGCATTTACTGCGACATCATCGCGCAGGAGCGGGGCGACGGCCGCCGGGTGGTGATGGAGAACCGCGACTTCATCGCCATCTGTCCGTACGCGCCGCGTTTTCCCTTCGAAACCTGGATTCTCCCCAAATACCACCAGGCGCATTTCGAGCACGATTCGGCCGAGGCGCTGGCCGGGGCGGCGAACATATTGAAGGATGTGCTGTTGAAACTGCGTATGGTCTGCAACCAGCCGCCTTACAATTTCGTCCTGCACAACTCCACCGTCAACGGCAAACACAGCACGTATTACCACTGGCACATCGAAATCATGCCGAAGCTGACCAAGCTGGCCGGGTTCGAGGCCGGCACCGGGTTCCATATCAATCCTGTGAGTCCGGAGGAGGCCGCAGAAATCCTGAGGTCCTGCACCGTTCACCCGTGACATGGCCCGTCCGCTAAAAATCCTGTCCGTCGCCGCCGAAGCCCACCCCTTCGCCAAAACCGGGGGATTGGGCGATGTCTGCGGCGCTCTGCCCCTGGCGCACCACCGGCTGGGACACGACGTGCGTTGCGTGCTTCCGCATTACGCCTCCGTTTCCACTCATGGCAAAGCCACGATTCAAAATACCGGGCGCACCCTATCCATTCCCGTCGGCATCTCCAACCCGCAGGCCGCCATTCATCTGACCCACCTGCAAAACAAGGTGCCGCTTTACCTCATCGGCAACGACTTTTATTTCGGACGCAAGGGATTGTACGGTGAGGGAGGAACCGATTACCCGGACAACGCATCGCGCTTCGTTTTTTTCTGCCGCGCCGCGTTGGAGTGGTGCAAGGCGATTGGGTTCCAACCCGACATCATTCATTGCCATGACTGGCAGGCGGGGCTGGTGCCCGCCTATCTGAAACTCGTTTACCAGCACGACCCGTTTTTCAAAAACACGCGCACCCTGTTCACCATCCACAACCTCGGTTACCAGGGAAACTTCGATGTTTCCACCCTCGCCCTCGCCCACCTGCCCGCCCAAGCCTTCCACACGCAGGGGCTCGAGTTCCACGGCCGCTTCAGTTTTCTGAAAGCGGGGCTGGTCTATTCGGACCTGTTGACCACGGTCAGCAAACGCTACAGGCAGGAAATCCTGCTGGCCGAAAACGGCTTCCACATGGAAGGCGTGCTCCAGACCCGCAAGGACAACCTGTATGGCGTGCTCAACGGCGTCGATTACGAGGAGTGGGACCCGGCGAGCGACCCGTGGATCGCCGCGCCGTTCGACCGCGACCACCTGAATGGCAAGGCCGTCTGCCGAAAAACCCTGCTGGAGGAAATGAACCTCACCGTGCCGCAGAAAAAGCCGGTGGTGTCCATGGTGACGCGCCTCTCGTGGCAGAAGGGCATCGACCTCGTGCGGGACGGGTTCGCTCAAATCATGAAAGAAAACATCGGGCTGGTGCTTCTCGGCGTGGGCGATCCGGCGTACGAGGCGTTCTTCGCCAAACAGGAAAAGCGGTACGCCGGACGTTTCGCCTGCAAACTGGCGTTCGACGAAGGGCTGGCCCACCGCATCATCGCCGGGAGCGACATCCTGCTCATGCCGTCGGTGTACGAACCCTGCGGGCTGACGCAGATGTACGCCCTCCGTTACGGCACCGTGCCCGTGGCCCGGTCGGTGGGGGGATTGGCGGACACGGTGAAGAATTTCAATCCCGACACCGGCCGCGGTACCGGTTTCAATTTCCGCCGCTTTGAATTAAAATATCTCCTGCAATCCCTCCGCACAGCGTCCGGGCTGTTTGCCAACCGGACGCCATGGCGCCGCCTGATTCGAAATGGCATGTCACAGAACCTGAGCTGGGAACGCGCCGCCACGGAATACATCCGGCTCTACCGGAAAGCACTCCGAGAACCCTGACAACCACGATCTTGGGGACACACATATGGTGGATGACAGCATCATAGGATTGGAAGTTCTCCGCGAGATCGCCCACATTTCCACCTCGCCGCTCAACCTCGACGAAATCCTCGCGCAGACCATCGAGGTCATCAAGAACAAGATGCGTATCGACGCCTGTTCCATTTACCTCATGGAGCAGTCGTACTTTGGCGATCTGCGGTTGAAGTTGAAAGCCACCAGCGGCCTGCCCCCCTCCGCCGCCACGCGCATTTATCTGGAACCCGGCCGCGGAGTGACCGGCTGGGTGGCGCAGAACAAGACGGCGCTGGCCTTGAGCGAGGCCATGCAGGACCCTCGCTTCGTGTACTTCCCCGAAATCGAAGAAGAAAAATTCCCGTCGATGCTGTCGGTACCGCTGATCGACCACGATCAGTGCATCGGCGTCATCAACGTGCACACTCTCGACCGCAGACAGTTTACGGCGACGGAGATTTCCATTCTGGAAACCATCTCCGCACAGATCACCGGGTGCATCCGCAACGCGCTCGAATACCAGAAAAGTCAGGCCCTGCTCCGCGAACAGACCCTGCTCTATACCATCAATACCGCCGTGCAGGAAACACCGAAGCTCGATCACCGTATCTGGATTCTGATGACGGGCATCACCTTCGGTGGAGCCGGAGGATTCAACCGCGCCATCCTGTTTCTGCTCGACGAAAAATCGGGCCACCTGCTGGGATACATGGGACTGGGACCCGACTCGGCGGAAGAAGCCGGACGCATCTGGCACGAGCTGTCCGGGGACGGCGAGTTTTCCCTCACGCGCCTGCTGGAAAACCCGCTCTGGGAGCAATTCCGCGACACCCGCTTCAACCAGTACGCGCGTTCGCTCAAAATTCCGCTTTCACCTGGAAACGTCGTTGCAGAAACGGCGCTCAATAAAAAGCCCCACATCGTAAGCGACGCGATGAACGACGAACTGGTGCCAAGGGATTTTGCCGATGCGCTGGGTGCGCCCAGCTTCGCCACGGTACCCCTGATGCCGCACCGGGAAGTCCTCGGTGTCCTTCTGGTGGACAACCTGTACAACAACGCACCCATCACCGAGTCCAACCTGCAACTGGTCGGGCGGCTGGCCACACACCTCGGCTGGGTCATCGAAAACTCGCGGCTGGTCAACAAGCTGTTGGAATCCAACCGCGAATTGCTGAGCACCAAGGAACAGTTGATCCAATCCGAAAAACTGGCGGCGCTGGGCGAATTGTCGGCGGAGGTCGCGCACGAAATCAAAAATCCGCTGGTCTCAGTTGGCGGGTTCGCAAGGCGGCTCCGCGACCGTATCGGTGACTTAAAGGAAAGAGAGAATGGCGCGCCGCCTCCCCTTTCCGATCTGCGCGGCCTGTACCGTTATGCAAGCATCATCGTCAACGAGACCGAACGGCTGGAGCGCCTGTTGCAGGATATCCTGCTGTACTCGAAGGCGGAGGAGTTGGAAGTCGAGCTGTGCCGCTTCAACGAACTGGTGTGCGAGGTGATCGACTTTTTTGAGGTTGGCATCGAGGAACGCAACATCGACCTCAAAAAGAGCTTCATGGAACCGGATGTGGAACTCTACCTGGACAAGAAAAAGATCAAGCAGGTCATCATGAACCTGCTGTTCAACGCCATCGAGTCCATGCCGCACGACGGGCTCCTGACGGTATCCACCTACCGTGGCCACCGCGCGGGCCAGACGGAAAGCGGTAAGGAGTCCCTGACGCTATGCATCGAAGACACCGGCGGCGGCATTCCTCCGGATTTGTTCGAGAATATCTTCAATCCCTTTTTCACCACCAAAGAGACCGGCACCGGGTTGGGGTTGTCCATTTCCCGGCGCATCATCGAGGAACACGGCGGCACCCTGCACGTCAACAACAACATCAACAAGGGGGTTACCGTGTATGTGTATTTACCGTTGCAAAAAATCGGTAATTATAATAAAACCTGAATGATCCAGAACCCGGAAAGGCGGGCCAGACTGGGCTCCCCGCATTCCGCAACCAGCGCAATTCATGTCCAAAAAGAAAATTCTCGTCGTGGACGACGAAGACAACATCCGCCTCCTTTACAAGGAAGAACTGCAGGATGAAGGCTACGAGGTGGAGTGCGCCCGGAGCGCCGAGGAAGCGCTGAAGGTGATCGAGGGACAGGAGCCCGATCTCATCACGCTGGACATCAAGATGCCCGGCATGAACGGCATCGACTTCCTGCGCCTGCTCAAAGAGCAGAACAAAAACATTCCCATCATCCTGTGCTCGGCGTACGGAACATACAAGCAGGATTTCCAGGTGTGGGCGTCGGAGGCATATGTGGTGAAGTCGGCCGATTTGCGGGAACTCAAGTTGACCATCAAGGAAGTGCTCAGTTACGGTTCCTAAGCCCGGCGGGCACCCCCCGCACCGCTTCGCCGGAACCAGCTCTCGAATCCCATTCTCATGAACGAACCCAGGTTCATCGCAATCGAAGGCGGCATCGGCGCTGGCAAAACCACGCTCGCCAGGCGGCTGGCGCAGGAGTACGACGCCAAACTGGTGCTTGAGGTGGACGAGGACAACCCCTTCATCGGCAAATTCTATCAGGACCGCGAAGCCAACGCCTTCCAGACCCAGGTTTTTTTTTTACTGAGCCGCTTCAACCAGTACCGGGAACTCGCCCAGCGCGACCTGTTCAGCAGTATCGCGGTCACCGACTACCTGTTCCAGCGCGACCACATCTTCGCCCAACTCAACCTCAAGGACCACGAGTACACGCTCTACCAGCAGATTTACAACCTCGTGCGCATCAAAATTCCGAAGCCGGATCTGGTCATTTTCCTGCAGGCAGACACCGATGTCCTGTTCACCCGCGTGGAAAAGCGCGGCAGGGACTACGAGCAGTTGATCGACTACGAATACCTCGATTCTGTCAACCGGGCGTTCAATAACTTTTTCTTTTATTACACCGAAACGCCCCTGCTGGTGGTGAACACCAACAAGATCGACATCGTGGACAAAAAAATTGACCTGAAAGAGTTGATTCACAAAATCAATAATCATAAAATAGGACGAGAATATTACAATCCGCTTGGATCCTGACAAGACCGGGACGGAGCGACACCGAGTAACAAGAGGCCAGACGCGGTCGGAGACCCCTTATCAGAGGGGCTTCAAACCAGTAAGCGTTGCAACCTTTTAAACCCTCAGCGCCCTCATCGTCCCCACGGTCATTCAAAGACCTGGGGCTTTTTCGTTTGGGGCGGTGTGACGGGTACGCCCCCCTTCCCTGTCTTTGGGACCTGCACGGTCCCCGGAATCCCGGCTTTTTCAAAGTGGATTTCCATGAACACCCAACGCATGACCCTGCCGGTTTTGATGGAACGCAAAAAGACCGGACGCAAAATCACCGCCGTCACCGCTTACGATTACTCCATGGCGCGCCTGCTGGACGGCGTGGACATCGACCTCGTGCTGGTGGGCGACTCCGTCGGCATGGTGTCGCTCGGTTACGACACCACGCTTCCGGTGACGATGGACGAGATGATCCACCACACCCGCGCCGTGCGCCGGGGCGTCGGCCGCGCGCTGGTCGTCGGCGACATGCCGTTCATGTCGTACCACGTCTCGGATGAAGAGACGATCCGCAACGCGGGCCGCTTCATCCAGGAAGGCGGCGCCGAGGCGGTGAAACTGGAAGGCGGGGTGAAATTCGCCGACCGCGTCCGCGCCGTGGTGGATGCGGGCATTTCGGTGATGGGCCACATCGGCCTCACGCCACAGTCGATCCACCAGTTCGGCGGTTACCGCGTGCAGGGCAAGAATTATTACGACTCCCGCCAGATCAAAAAGGACGCGCTGGCGTTGCAGAAGGCCGGGGTATTCGCCATCGTGCTGGAAGCCATCCCGGCAGAGCTGGCGGCGGAGATCACCAGCGAGATCGACATCCCCACCATCGGCATCGGTGCGGGCCGTGACTGCGACGGGCAGATTCTGGTGCTCAACGACCTGTTGGGCCTCAACCAGGACTTCACGCCCAAATTCGTCAAACGCTTCGCCGAGTTGGGCGAGGCGGTGCAGAGCGCGCTCCGCAGTTATGTGGACGAGGTGCAGACCGGAACCTTCCCCACCGCCGAGCACACCTACAACCTGAAACGCAAACCTCTCAGGGAGGCGGGCAATCAGGGTTCCTCCTGATCCCCGGACGACAGCGTCATGGAAATCCTTCGCACCATCGCGGACATGAAAGCATGGTCCCAAAAGGCCCGGAGCGCGGGCCGGGTCGTGGGTCTGGTCCCCACCATGGGAGCGCTCCACGAAGGGCATCTCAGCCTGGTGAAACGGTCGCTCGCCGAGTCGGACCAGACGGTGGTCAGCATCTTCGTCAACCCGAAGCAATTCGGTCCCGGCGAGGATCTCGACACCTACCCGGCCAACTGGGAGGCCGACCGCAGCCTGCTGGAGCCTCTGGGCGTGGATGCGGTGTTTCTGCCCACGCGGGACATGATGTATCCGGGAGAGTTCCAGACGGTGGTGACGGTTGAGGGCCTCACCGGCCACTTGTGCGGCAAAAGCCGCCCCGGATTCTTCCAGGGGGTGACCACGGTGGTGTTGAAACTGTTTCATATCGTCCAGCCGCACATGGCTTATTTCGGCGAAAAGGACCGCCAGCAGTTGCACGTCATCCGCAGAATGGTGGAGGACCTGAACCTGGACGTGAAGATCGTGGGCTGTCCCATCGTGCGCGATGCCGACGGACTGGCCAAGAGTTCGCGCAACCAGTACCTGAACGCGGAACAGCGCGAAACCGCGCTGTCATTGAGCCGCGCGCTGGAGATGGCGAGGGAGCGCATTGCGGCGTGTGAAACCGACGCCACGCTTCTGCGCCGGGAAATTGAATTCGTGTTCGCGCCGCACCCCGATGCGCGCATCGATTACGTATCGGTCTGCGATGCGGACACGTTTGAGGAGTTGGAAGTCATTCATGACAAGGCCCTGGTGGCCCTGGCGGTGTTTGTCGGGAAAGCCAGATTGATCGATAACTGTTTGATTGAGAGAGTGCCATGCAAAGAACCATGCTGACCGCGAAGCTTCACCGGGCGACGGTCACCGACCGCGACATCGAGTACGAAGGAAGCATTGAGATCGACGAGAACTTGATGGATGAGGTGGACATCCTGGCCTACGAGCAGGTGCATATTTACAATATCAACAACGGCAACCGATTTTTGACCTACGTCATCCCCGGACCGCGCAATTCGGGCCGTATTTCCGTCAATGGCGCCGCCGCCCGGATGGTGGAGAGAAATGATCGCATTATAATTGCCGCTTATGGTATGATGAGCGCAAATAAAAGTAATGATTACAAACCCAAAGTCCTCCTGCTGAACGAATCCAATCAGGTCGTTGAAAGACAGGGGGCCTTGGCATTTTCTGAAAAAGCTTTTTCATGACGGAATTGTTCTGGATCGCCTCGCTGATCTTCACCACATACATGTGCATCGACTGCATCAACCGCAAGGAGCACTTCGTCTGGATCATTGTGATGATCGTGCTGATGCCGGTGGGCGCCATCGCCTACTTCTTTGCTGTCAAAAACCGCGTGTCCGCACCGTCGTCCGGCAATGGCGGCGGACAGCAGAGCGCGGGCCGGTCGTCCTTCTTCCAGCCCAGCGCACCGCGCAAGGAGTTGGACACGGAAGAGACCCTGCAACTCAAGGAGTTGATCGGCAAGTACGACAAGGCCTATCACTACGAGAAGCTCGGCCAGATTTACCTTGAACAGAAAAAATACGACCTGGCTATCGAGCCGTTTCAGGAAGCGGTCAAGCGCGATCCGGAAATGAACGAGGCGCGCTACGGACTGGCCAAGTGCTACTACGGTCAGGGCCGCTTCTCCGAGGCCGCCGAGGTGCTCGAAGAGTTGGTGGAGATCGACAAAAAATACGACTATGGCAATGCCATTTTCGGGCTGGCCGAGTGCTACCGCCTCTCCGGGCAGGAAGACAAGGCGCTCGAAACCTACGAGGCCGTGATCAATTCCTACCACTTCTTCAAGGCGTACTACCACTACGCCAAACTGCTCGACAAGCGCGGCAAGAAGCAGGAAGCCATCGATTACATGAAAAGCATCATTGGCTCCTCGAAGGACCTGCCGGACTACAAGCTGGAAAAAGAACGCCGCTGGATCGACGAAGCCTATAAATTTCTGCGTAAAAACGGCATCGAACTGGCCTGAGCCGCCCCTCACCGCAATTCCCCGCAACTCCCCGCACGTTCCCGCGCCCGCTTTTGGACGGGTTTGCTCCCCATTTTTAAGGCCAGATCGGGAATGTTTTTTTGAAAATCCCCCCTTCCTTTTCTTATACTGAAAACAGGATCAACGTATTGCTGGGAACCGTTTATTGATCCGGGAATTTTTTCCAAAGAGGTACTATGACGGTTTTATCTGAGAACATGCGAACGATCCGGAAAAGCCTGAAATGCACGCAAATGGCTTTCGCGCAGATCATGGACATCGGTTTTCGAACCTATGTGCGTTATGAATCGGGGGAACGCGACGCCCCGGTGGCGGTGCTCATCAAACTTGCCCGGCTGGCGGACATCTCCCTCGACCGCCTGCTGACCACCCGCGTCAGCATGCAGGAGTTGACCCGGCCAGACAGCGAACTGCCGCCGGTCAAGGCCGACAACATCGAAGTGGTCGGTGGATCGCTCAACGAAGGGCGGCTGATGTTCAAGGGCATCAAGGAAGACTTCTATATCACCGCCTCATCGAATGAGAAAAGACTCCTCGGCCATTACCGCAAGCTGACGCCGCGCTCGAAGGAAAAATGCCTGAAGGAAATCCAGGACTGGGCGCTCAGCCGCAAACGTGCAGGCAATGGCGCGCAGACTCCCAGAAAAGTGCTGAAAGCCAAAAACACGCAGAAACTCAAAAAGATGGTCAAGTCCATCAAGAAGATCACGGTCAAGTGACCGCCGGGCTCATCCGGGAGGATTACGGGGCGTCTCCTGAAAAGGGGAGACGCCTTTTTTATTTGCGGTGGAACTGTTTGAGGATGTCTTCGATGTCAAAGAGGAGTGCGATGGGACGACCGTGCGGGCATGTGTAAGGCATCTCGGTCATCTCCAGATCATGCAGGAGTTTTTTGATCTGGTCCAGTTCCATGGGGTGGTTGACCTTGATCGCGTTCCGGCATGACATCATGATGATGATGTCGTCGTACTTGTCCTGCAGGCTGTGCTGGGCTTCGTCGCGGGCCAGCGCCGCGGCGATCTCCCGCACCACGGCTTCGTGATCGTGCGCCTTGAGGATGGCGGGCACCGACCGCAGTAAAAACCCGTTGGTGCCGAACGGTTCCATCTCCAGCCCCAGCTTGGCCAGCTCCGGCAGTTCCGGCTCCAGCGCCTGCGCCTCCGCGGGAGCGAACTCGATGGCCAGCGGGAACAGCAGGTTCTGGATCTCCACCTTGCGTTCCAGCGCCGCCTTCTTGAACCGTTCGTACAGCACGCGTTCGTGCGCGATGTGCTGGTCCACCACCAAAACGCCGCGTCGTCCCTGCATGATGATGAACGAATTGTTGAGCTGACCCAAAGGCTCGAACTCGGAGTAAATCATGTCCGACACCGCGCGCGGCCTGGTGCGGAACAAATCGATCCCCGGCGGCAGACTGCCGGGATGCACGGACGCGGTGCCTGCACCCTTCCCATAAAACGATTGCAGTGCCTGTCCCATGTCCTGAAACGAATGTGTCTGCTGGTAACGCAGCGGCGGTCCTGCGGGCGGCCGCTCCAGATGCGGCCGCGGCACGCTGGTGTAAGTTTCCGACCCCGCCCCGTTGGCCACATGAGGAACGGCGGTCCCTTCTGCCGATCTGGAAGGCGCAAACGTTGTCTGCTCCGGCAGGCCGGACTTCTCGTTTCCGGCGAGTGCTTCCTGGATGGCCTCCATCACGAACCGGTACACCTCGCTCTGGTACGCGAACCGCACCTCGGCCTTCGCCGGATGCACGTTGACGTCGAGCAGGTCCGGGTCCATCGAAAAATACAGAAACAGCACCGGGTGCTGGCCGCGCGGCAGAAGGTGGCTGTATCCCTTCTGCGTCGCCGACAGCAGGACTTTGTCGCGGATGTGGCGGTGGTTGATGAAGCTGAACTGATCGTCGCGTTTCGACCGGGTGAGGATGGGGCTCGAGACGTAGCCCTCAATCCGGTAACGCCCTTCCTCCTTTTCCACGCGCAACAGTTCGCGGGTGAGTTCCGGTCCGAACAACTCGGCGATGCGGTACAGCACCTGGTCTGTCGGCAGGGTGTTGACCACCGTGCGTCCGTTGTGCGACAGCGAAAACTGAATACCCGGGTGCGCCAGTGCCTGTTGCTGAACCACCTGCGTGATGTACCCCGCCTCGGTGTTGTCGCGCCGCAGGAATTTATGCCGCGCGGGGGTGTTGTAGAACAACTGCCGCACCTCCACCGTGGTGCCCTTGGGACACGCGGTTTCTTTGACGACGGCGCTTTGCCCGCCTTCCACGGTCACTTCCGTGCCCGCCTGCCCTTCGGCGTGGCAGGTGGTGAGGCGCACTTTGGCCACCGACGCAATGCTGGGGAGCGCCTCGCCACGAAACCCCAGGGTGCGGATCGACACCAGGTCGCCCGGCTGGGAGATCTTGCTCGTGGCGTGCCGCGCCAAAGCCAGTTTCGCATCATGCGGGTCCATGCCGCATCCGTTGTCGCGGACGATGATCGACTCCTTGCCCGCGCCTTCGATCTCGACGGCGATGCGC
Source organism: Nitrospina gracilis Nb-211 (assembly GCF_021845525.1). Taxonomy (NCBI): domain Bacteria; kingdom Pseudomonadati; phylum Nitrospinota; class Nitrospinia; order Nitrospinales; family Nitrospinaceae; genus Nitrospina; species Nitrospina gracilis. The sequence goes on from NZ_JAKJKD010000001.1 coordinate 2,058,421, forward strand.
GTCGCCCCGGCGTCGATGGCATTCTCCACCAGTTCCTTGACGACGGAGGCAGGTCGTTCGACCACCTCACCGGCGGCGATCTGGTTGGCGAGGCTGTCTGGCAGTATCTGGATGGTCATGGTACAGGGTCCCGGTTGGCGGGGATGAAGCACGGCGGCGAAGGCCGCCTTGGGAGCGGATAGCTTTTCGGATTTTAAACCAATCGTGGCCGATTGCAACCCCCGCGGGGAAGGGGTTAAACCGAGCGTTCTTGGGGATGCAATTCCCCCGGCGACTCAGGTATTCTAAGGGTATGAAGATTCCACCTCACATCGTCCAGCGCTACCTGCCCGTGCTGGTGGTGGTGTTCATGGGGCTCGCCCTGTGGAGCGATCAGGCTCCGTTCAACGACCCCTCCCCCACCGAAAACACCGCGCGCGAAGGCTCCGCCACCAAAACCCCGGGCGGTGCCCAACCCAGCGGTTTTTCCGAAGGTTCGAAAAATCAGGCCAGCGACGAGACCCGCATGGCCATCCATCATTACAACGAGGGCAACGGTTTCTTGAGCCGCGGCGACTGGCAGGAAGCGGTGCGCAACTACAAAATGGCGCTCCGCCACGACAAACACCTGCACCCGGTGTACATCAACCTGAGCAGTGCGTACCTCAAGGGACAGCAGTTCGACGCCGCGCTGGAGACGCTCAACACGTTGAAGGAGATGGAACCGGACAGCCCGCACCTGTATTACAATCTCGCCTGCTACCACGCTCTGCAAAACCAGACGGACGAAGCCCTCACCGCATTAAAGCAATCCGTGCAACTCGGTTACAAACAATTCGACGCCATCCGGCAGGACCCCGACCTCGCGTCCCTGCGCCAGACCGATGCGTTTAAGATGTGGCTGAATACGTTGGGTTGAGTTCCGCGGTGGGGCCGTTGAGATGAAAGCGGTCAGGACGGATTGGGGTTGGGTGATGGATTGATGAGGCTCACACGGCCTTTCTTGTTGATGATGAGCCCCTGCTCGCCTTCCAGAATCATATGCAGGTCGCGGCCGATGAGGTGCTTGCGCCAGCCCTGGAACAACGGGTGCTCGTCGAGGTTTTCTTCCTGTTCATGATAGCGCACGAAGGAATGGATCTGTTTGCGGTCGGCCAGGATGTGCGGCTCGATGCGCAACTCCTCGGAACGGATCTGCACGTACGCCGCAAGCAGTTCCTCGACGCCGCGGGTGGTGGCATAACTCGTGCCTTCCGGCAATTCGGGATACTGGTCTTCGGGAACCGAGCGGCCCTTCTGGATCAGTTTCAACAACGTATCGCCGTGGTTCTGGATTTCCTTGCCGTTCATGCCGCGCAGGTCGTGCAGTTGCTGAGCGGTCTCCGGACACTGCCGGGCCATCTGCAGGAGCGTTTCGTCGCGGATGATGAATTTGGCGAGGCAGTTGCGCCGGCGCGCTTCCTTCTCCCGCCATGCCGCGACCTCGCGCAGGACCGCCATCTGTTTCGGTTTGAGCGTGCGCATGTTTTTGACGCGCATGAACTGGGTGTGGGGATCGGGCAGGGCGAACTGTTCGGGATCGGTGAGCGGCTTCAACTCCTCCTGCACCCATTCGAGCCGGTTCAGTTTTTTGAGCTGGGCGACGATCTTCTCGTAAACAGGAACAAGAAAACGCACATCGTCGAGGGCATACTCGATCTGGTTCTCGCTTAAGGGACGGCGGCACCAGTCGCTGTAAGTTTCGTTTTTGTGCAGGCGTTTGCCGGTAGCGCGTTTGACGAGCTTGGCAAACGAAATCTGCGCGCCCCAGCCGATCATCGCCGCCGCCACCTGCGTGTCGAACACGGGTTCGATGACCTCCCCCGCCAGCCGGTACAAAATTTCCAAGTCCTGCTTGCCCGCGTGAAATACTTTCAGAATGTCTTTTCGCTTCAGCAGGTCGATCAGCGGATCGAGGCTGGGAATGGCGATGGGATCGATGGCGGCGCAAATTCCGTTGCACGCCAACTGCACCAGGCCCAGGCGGTGGAAATAGGTTTTTTCGCGGACAAATTCCGTGTCGATGGCAAGCTGGTCACAATCCTGAAGCTGTGCGATCAGGTCGGCCAACCCGCTTTCGGTGGTCACATACATGGCATCTCAAATTTCTATCCAGGCGGCCCTGTCAACTCTGGCCTTGCCAGCCCGGAAACTCCGGCTCCGTGTCGTCCGGTTACATTAGCAACGAAGCATCAATGGCGTGAAACGAGGGTATTATAACGGCGGCAAACGGAGAGTGCCATTCAACTCTTGCTTTTCAATCCACCGATTCGTCCAGCTTGAACAGCGACACCTTACCCCCCACGGTCTGCGTGTTGAGCGATTCCTCTTCCAGTTCGTCGAATTCCACGGTCAGTTTGTGGTCCTGCGCCTGGTCGTTCTGTTTCCAGTGATTGTGGCTCAGTTTGTTGGAAGATATCACCTTCTTGACTTTACCCTGGGCGTCCAGAATCTTGACTTGGTAGAACATGACTGTCCTCCCCCTTGAATGAAATGGTGGTTCCCCATCCCCTCACTGCACTCAAAACTAATCATGTAAAAATAATAAAATCAGACGTTTATAACTAAATTCCCAGTCTGCCCTGTAAATTAACCGTAAGCCTATTTTTTGTCAAGAAAATAAACCTAATAAAATCAATAATTAAGGTGATAATTCCTGATACCGAACCTATGCCTGCGCGGGTTTCAGCAGTTCGGAAATGGAAAAGAGGGAGGGATCGCCGCCCTGGGCGGCCTTTCTGAGGCCATATTTTTTCCGGTATGGAATCAATCACTTGTCCGCCCCTCAAGGCGCAAACCCCCTGTTTTATGCGGTTTCGGGCCGTTTCCAGGAGCGTTGACTTTTACCTGAGAATGGCCTAAGTTGAGGATGATACGGAATACCTTTTATGGGCGGACAGAGCCATGAAAAGGATTCAACACAACCCCATTGACGAGGGAGCGCGATGAGAATTCTGGCCATCGACTCATCGACCCCGCAATGCAGTGTTGCCCTCCTTCAAGACCAAGCCATCCTCCAAGAACTGACGTCGCAGGGCCAGCCCGCGTTTTCCAATCGTCTTCTGGAACTGGTGAATCGCATATTGACCGAAACGAAAGTCCGTCTTGATGAGGTGGACGGTTTTGCGGTGACCACGGGACCGGGTTCGTTCACCGGCCTGCGTGTCGGCATCAGCCTCATCAAGGGATTCGTGCTGGCCACGGAAAAACCGTTCATCGGCGTTGGCACCTTCGATGCCTGGGCGGCCGCCGTGGATACGGATACGGACCCGCACGCCCTCTGCCCGGTGCTGGATGCCCGCAAAAAGGAAGTGTACGCCGCCCGCTTTTCCCGCGGGAGAAACCAATGGACGCGAGACATGGAGGACCGGGTTCTGGCCCCGGAAGCGCTGTGCGGTCTCATCGAGCGACCCACCCTGTTCGTCGGCTCCGGCGTCACCGCTTATCGGGAGGTATTCCGCGAAAAACTCGGCGACCTTTTTCTTACGGACGAAACGGCACAGATCCGGAGTGTCGCGAGCGGTGCGGCCCTGTGGGCGGCTCCGCGATTCGAACGCGAGCACTCCTACGACCTCAATACACTCAAAATTCATTACATCCGCAAATCCGAGGCCGAACTCAACTTCAAAGGTTGATCCACCATATAAATGAGGAAGGAGATCCACTCATGGACATCGATCCGCAAACCCTCGAAAAAGCCAAAAGCGAAATCCCGGAATTCAAACGCCTGTTTGATGAACACACCCGCCTGAAACACCAGGTCGAGGAACTCAACAAACGTGCTTACCTGACACCGGAAGAGGAACTGGAGAGGAAAAATTTTCAGAAACAAAAACTGAACTGCAAGGACCAACTGGAACGCATGCTGGAATCGCTCGAACCTGAAGCCAGTTAAAGAAAAACGACGGTCACCCCTCCTCCGGGAGGGGACGGTTGTCGAGCGCCGATGAAGGAGAAGGTTTGAGGGACCGCGTGGCCGCAGGCGTTCGTACCCAGGCCATCACCACTCTTAACAGGAAGGACATCGACACCACCCGCCCGGCGGGCAGGTAGTCGCCGATCACGCCGACCAGCGTCGCCGCCAGCGACGGGTATTCGGCGAGCAGGCGCACCACGCTTCGGCACGGGCCGGGGCGGTAAATCAGTCTCTGCAAAATCCGGCTCAGCACAAATTTTTTGTGGAACTCCTGCTTTCTCCGCAGGGCATACCGTTCCAGCATCCAGCGCGATACATCCCCTTTCTGTAACGCCACGTCCAGCGTCGCGGCCGCCAGTTCCGCACTGCGCAATCCCAGGTAAATGCCTTCGCCGGTGAACGGATCGATGAAGCCCATCGCATCGCCCACCAGCACCAGCCCGCCGCAGGGAAGCGGATCGACCTCGAACGCCAGCGAATCGACCGTGCGCACGCGCTCGGCAGGCTCGGCGTCTTTCAACATCTCACGCCGCCGTGCATTGCCCAGCACCACGCGGCGGTAAAAATCATCAATGTCCTCGCCCTTCACGCGATCAGCATCGACCACCAGCACCACGTTCACCGTGCCGTCACCGACCGGCGCCATGCCGGTGTAGCCGGGACGGCTGATGTGCATGTAACAGTAGTCGGCGGGAAGCTCCGCGTTTTTCCAGTGTGCCGCCAAGGCTACCTTGCCGCGGCGCAGTTTGGGTCTGCGCCGCAATCCCATGCGGCGGATCGATACGGCGTTCCTGCCGCCCGCATCCACCACCACACGCGCATGCAAGGTGAACGGCTGGTTGCCGGGATCACGCCCGGTGATGCCCGTGACCATCCCCGCGTCGAACACCAGGTCGTCCACCTGATGCTCCTGCAAAACCGTGATGCCGCGTTCCTGCATTTTTGAAAACAAAATGTGATCGAATGACAACCGTGAAAGAGACAGGCTCGTCATGGCGCGGCCTGCATGCGGCGGGTAGTCGATGGCAAGCTCCTCGCCTTCGTATGCGGAGATGGCAACGCCGCGCAGTCGGAGCGGGTTTGTCGCTTCGATCGCTGACAACACACCGAGTTTTTCGAGGATGGGATCGGCGGCGGGACTGATGAACTCGCCGCACACCTTGTCCCGGGGAAAACGCGCGCGCTCGACCACGCACACCTCATACCCCCTGGCCTGCAACAGCAGGGCCGTGGCGGCGCCGGCGGGTCCCGCTCCGATCACGATCACATCATACGTTTTCGACATCCTGTTTCCTTATATTCAATTCCGCGACCCATCATGCACGCTTGGTCTCCACCAGCGCGATGCGATACGGAAAATGCCGGTACACTTTGAAATCGCGCCACCCCGCCTTGCGTGCGAGGCCGGCGATCTCCTCCGGCGTGAACGCATTCATCACCGACACTGGAGCGTCGTAGCGCGTCAGCCGGTTATTGGTGAGCAGGCGCGTGAGGATGTAGATTGACACCCACGCCACGTAGCTCCGGTGCAGATCGTTGACCACCACACCCTTCCTGGCCAGACGCGTGAACTGCCCGAGCAGGATCACCGCGTTCTCCTCGCTGAAATGATGAAGCGCCAGGTTGTTGATGACCACATCGAACGCACCGTCAGCGAACGGCATGTGCTTCGCGTCGCCCTGCACAAAACGGATTTCGGGATAGCGCCGCGTCTCTTCCCGTGCGTAACGCAACATCTTGGCGTTGACATCCAACGCCACCACACGGATGGGACGCTTCATGCGCCGCGCCATGCGGACGAGCTCGATGGGTTGATCCGCCGACCCCGTCGCCACGTCGAGCACGGTCAACGGCACGCCTTCGGGTTGCGATTCGAGAAACGGCCGCATGTGGTGCAGGAGCACCTTGTAACCGCTGAGATAGCGGTTCACCCGACGCACATCGTTCAAACTGTCTTTGACTTCCTCGAACGGAGCCTGGTCGAGGTCCAGGAGTTCATCGCGAAGGTTGCGGGGCGGGGCGAACATGAGGGGCAAACGAAACCGGCCTACCCGGCTTCGGCTCCCTTAAAGAAAAACCACTTCTCACCTTTCGCCAGTTTGCTCTTGAACAGGCGCATCGCCACAGCGCGGGCGATGAAGCGGGTCTGGGGAATGATGATGAGCAGGCCGAAGAAATCCGTCACCGCGCCGGGCATCAAAAGAAGATAACTGCCGAAACGCATCACCGCGCCGTTGATCACTTCCTCGGCGGGCATCTCGCGCGACTTCAGGTTCCACTGCATCTTGTCCCACCACTCTTCGCCGTAACCGCGGCCGATCACCACGCCCAGCAAAAGCGTGAACATGATCCAGGAGATGGTATTGATGGTGCTGATCATCCCGGCGAGCCAGGTCAGCGAAAACACCTCGACGACGGAGGTAAAAAGCAGAATGACGATAGTGACGGGAAAGCTCACGATAAAAACTCCGGGGAACAAGATACCAACGCGGGGGGTCGGCTATTGTTGCGCTTCATTATTATAAACGGCCATGGCACGGCCAAACTGTGCGCTCATTCTAGTACAAGCCCGGTAAAAAGGCAAAACAACGGCACGACCGTCTCACGGCGCAGGCCGTCTCACGGCGCAGGGCGTCTCACTGCAACGCGGCGAGGAACGCCGAGACCTTTTCCAGCGCGCCGCCGCTGACGAACTGCTCCATGTTCTGCTTGTCCGGATTGTCCGGAGAATGAAACGCCTTGAACGCGGCCTCGAACCGGGCGCGGTCGGATTTTTTCTGATAGTCGAATGCGTCGAGCAGGCGTGCGCCCTTGTTGCCGCCCACCCCTTCCAGCCCGTGGCAGAACAGGCAGTTGTCGGTGAAAAACGAAAACCCCGCCTGCACGTTTTCATCCTGCGGGAGTTTCCTGGCGATCGGCGCGTAGTAGTCGCTGAGCTTCACAAACCGGAGGGCACGGATGTTCGCCGTCATGAACCGCTCCTGCTTCGGCGCGTCCTGTCCGTCGGGCACAATCACCAGCATCGGCGCCAGCCAGCCGGGCCGTGAGTATTTTGGATCGATGTCCAACTCCAGCGCCAGGTGCAGGTCGTGCTCGCGGATGTCGGCCACCGGAAGCAGCCCCTGGTAGTCATCGAAACAATCGAGCAGAACCGCATCGGTGCCCGCGTCGCCAAACCGCTCGATCAACCGCGTCATCGACACCACGCGGAAACGCGAGCCGGAGTAATCCATCGCCCGGTCGAAATAGGCGCTCGCCATCCAGCGCGACCCCATCGCCGCGAGGTCGTTCTTCACAGCACCGCCCACCGACCCCGCGCCGCCCGCCGGGGACGTTTTTCCACAGGCCAGACCGAACAGGGGAAGCACGCTAACGACCAGTATTAAAAGAATTTGGCGGAAATGACGCATGGGGTTTGCGTATCCCTTCCATTTCAGGAATAATGTGTTAACATTTCAGTTTGCCCCCGGTCCGCTCCCGGCCAATCCGCCGCAACGGCCCGGTTAAACAGCCTTTTACCACACGTTTCGCGACTATATCATGGAATCCTCTCAGATCGATTTTTCACCAACGCCGAACAACAGCCCCTACCGGGCTTACTCCATATCCTGGAACATCACCAAACGGTGCAACCTCAATTGCGAACACTGTTACCTGGACGCCGACTTCCGTGGCGGTTTCCGCGTGGACGAATTGACCACCCAGCAGTGCTTCAACGTGATCGACCAGATCGCCGAGGTCAACCCCAACGCGTTCCTGATCCTCACCGGCGGCGAACCGCTGTTGCGTCCCGACATCTATGACATCACCCGTTACGCCGCCGACCGCAAGTTCATGGTCGTGCTCGGCACCAACGGCACCATCATCACCCGCGAGAACGCGAAGAAGATCAAAGAATCCGGAGCACACGGCGTCGGCATCAGCATCGATTCCATGGACGCGGTCAAGCATGACCAGTTCCGCGGCGTGTCGAAAGCATGGGAAAAGTCGATGGAGGCATTCGACATCCTGAACGACGTCGGCGTCGATTTCCTCATCCAGATGTCGGTCTCCGACATGAACTACAAGGAGATCCCGGACGTCATCGCCTACGCCGAGAAGATCGGCGCGGTGGCCTTCAACCTCTACTTCCTTGTCTGCACCGGACGCGGCCAGGGCAACACCGACATCAGCAACGCCGCCTACGAGGAAGCGCTCAAGATCCTGTACCAGGAACAGATGAAGTACAAGGGCCGCCTGATGATCAACTCCAAATGCGCGCCGCAGTACAAGCGCGTGGTGTACGAGAACGATCCGGATTCCGTCTATCAGCGCACGTATGCGGGCGGGTGCCCGGCGGGCACGCATTACAGCCGCATCAGCCCGGAAGGCGACCTCACCCCCTGCCCGTTCATCGCCGAATCCGTGGGCAACCTGAAAACCGACACCTTCCAGAACCTGTGGTACAACGCACCGCTGATGAACCAGCTCCGCGACCGCAAGGGCCTCGACGGCAAATGCGGTTCGTGCGAGTTTTCGGCGATGTGTTCCGGCTGCCGGGCGCGGGCGTTCGCCGAGACCGGCAACTACATGGCGGAAGACCCGTCCTGCGATTACGAACCGGGTCAGCACGGCGGCAAAGCCATCGAGCTCAAAGTCGAAGACACGCTGGGCCTGGAAGTCGAGTACCGTCAGAAGTGGACGCCGGAGGCGAAGCAGAGGCTGGAGCGCATCCCCTCGTTCGCGCGCGGCATGGTGGTGCAGGGCATCGAGAAGTTCGCCGCCGAACGCGGCGTCGCCTTGATCGACGAACACGTCGTGAAGAAGTCGCGTGAGGAAATGATCGAAAAACGCGGCGCCATGTTCCCCTTCCTCAAAAAGTTCATCAACTCCGAGAAGAGCTAGGCGCTCGGCCAGCCAAAAACCCGCGAGCCACTGCCCCGTTCCCCCTTGTAAGGGGGGCTAGGGGGGTTCTTCCTCTGAACCACAGATGAACACCGATTCACACAGATAACAGATAAGAGAGGGAGCCTTTATTCCCCCTTTGTAAGGGGGGCTAGGGGGGGTTTTTCCTTCTGTGCTTTTCTGAGAAGCCACAGGCGACGAAGAAACTTTCAAATGACTTTCTTTTTCGCCTTCTTGAGCAGGATTTGGCTGGGGGGCTTTTTCCTTAATGGATCATTCCGAGACGCGCCCCGCGTCGAGAAATCTGGAATGGGGAAAATGAAAACATAGATTCCTCGCTACGCTCGGAATGACCCCTCAACGGTTGCGCCGTCATTCTGAGGAGCCGTTGTCAGGGAAATGCTATCACTCAATACAAATAATCACTCAGAACTTTCTTCAGCTTGAGCTTCATAATCCCTGATAAATGTCTCAAGCGCAATTTTTTGCATCTCGGCTAAACCACCATTATTTTCTAAAATTTGTTTCGCTCTTGGATAAATTTCACTTGGTTCTAAAAATGGTTTTAAGGAATCTGGTTTAAGTTGGTAAAACTTTTCTCCATCCCTTATAACACTGGATAAAAATCCCTCTAACAACTTAACCAAACCATCCTCTTCCGCAGTCATTTGCCTTGCCCACTCATAACATTCTTCTTCACAACCCTCCAAATTCTCCCAAACCAATAAAGCCAAATGAAGATTACCCAGGTCCACCAAACGATTGCTATTTTTTGCATCGAGGATTTTCTTTTTTATTTTTCTTTCAAGTTCATCAAAGTCCTCTTCTCTAAAAGGAGGGGTTGGCGACTTTCTATCAGTATATTTCCAACGTCCATGTTGAATGGCATAACCTTGAAATTGATTTAACATAAAACTTGAAATCGGTGCCTCACCAAAACAATCAGCTATTATTTGATACTTTTGATCCAAATTAATTCGTCTAAAAAGCTGATGAATTTTCCTTGAAATATTGGGAAAATTACCAAGACCAAATATTCCTTGCTTGTCTTCATCGAGGTCGGCCTTATCTCCCAATAAATAAAATGCCTTAATAATCCCATGAATTTTACTGACTTCAATTCTTTCATCAGTCCAATGCTCTAAGACATCCAAAAGTCTTCCCAAACGAGACCCTCCAGCGGGAAGTTTTTCCCGACCAAGCTCATTTAACTTATTAGCCAAAACCTTCGGGTCATCTGCTAAATCAACAATCGAAGAAATCTCTTCAACCGAAAAATCGCCCACAGACAACGAAAGCCTAAAATAAATTTCAAAATATTCCTCGCTACACATACGTCGATCATTGGCCCATTCTCTTTCTGAATCTGAGCCTAAAGTAAATCCACCCCATATTTGTTCTAATAAAGGAAAAAGTAGCATTAATGCTTTTTTAGTTACCCCGCATATTTTGTGGGATTTCGCTTGCCCAAACCTATCGAACCATTCTTTATGAAAAGGCTCTATCTTTTCTTTTTTCTTATCAGACGAAACCGAGTCAAATCCGGATCGAGCAACAAAATAGGACTTATTATTTCTTACAATCTCATAAGCATCAGGAATGAAAACTCTCATTAATTCAATACAAATAAAATCAACGAGGTTAACCTGATCTTTTATGGCGGGATACGTAATATGAAGAGAATTTATAAAGCGATTTATATGCCTAGGCGTATTAAATAATGGAACGATCACTTCATAATACATATCCGCCGTACGCGAATCACCCCAAAACTCTTCACTCTTGGAACCCAATACTTCACCGAATCTTTTAGAAATAATTTCTTTTAATTGAGTTTCATCCGGATTCGGCAAATCCAATGGATTCTGAACTATTTTTTCTAAATAGGAATCTCCAGGTAGCTTTTGGAATTCTTTTAGTGCATTAACAACCACCTTTTTTTCAAAACAAAGCAAGTAAATAATATTCGGAAAATCTGCAATAATTTTAATTAATTTAAAAAGCTCAATTATTTCATCTATAGCCAATCTATCTATATCATCAATAACAACTAAAACCTTCCTGTTCTTCTTTTTTAAAATATCCCCTATTTCACCCTTAAGGTCTTTAATGTTCTTATGTTTAAAGCAGGGCAACAACCATAAAAGCTGAGTCCAGAATGAAATTTTTGTTTTGCTAAGCAAATCTTGTATTTTTATTAAGTAATCATACCCAAAAACTTTGTATCCTTTTAATATTCCTTCATTAACTAATACCCATTGTAGTTCTTTCAAAAATTGACTTGCCAATACTCCCTTCCCATAAAACAACCAAGGGTTAAACTCCATTATGATGGGAGCGTTTAAAACGACTCCTTCTTCTTTTAAGAACTCTTTATCTTGAAGATAACTGATTATGAAATTAGCGAGAGTGGATTTACCAGCCCCCCATTCTCCGTTGATCCCATAAACCACTCCTTCTAGTGGGACCATATGGCAAATACTTTTTGCCACGTATTTAGCAAAGTGCTTATAACCCAACTTATCTTGTTCTGGGTCGCTTAATGGCCTATCACTAGAGAAGGTTAAATTTTTAGATTCTTCGCTCACATCAAACCCAAAAAATTAGATATATTGAAAATATATAATATTTTATTTTTCCGTATCCAACAAGTTTTCCGCCAACTTTAAACCCTCCTTCGCCTCCTCGGCAGACGGCTTTTGCTTTAACAGTTTTTCGAACTGGGTGATGGCTTCTTGAAGGGTATCGCGGTCGCGGTAGGCGAGTAAAAAGAAAAGACGTATCAAAACCTTCGCTAGCGCTCAGGAGCAGGCTAAGGAAGAAGCCCCCCAGCCCCCTTCACAAAGGGGGTGCCCGTCGCCTTGCGTCCGCCGATCATCGTCCGCCCTGCAACGCATTAGCCCGTTTGGACCGGGCCACGCCCGGCTATTTTTTGCCGTACAGGTTGCGCATGGAGAAGGACTGGCTGTTGACGTTGGGGGTGTCCTGTTCGGCGAGAGCGTTGGCGACTTCGTCGCGGTAGTTCTTCACCTTGCGGTAGAGGGGGTGGGTGATGTCGAGCTTCAGGTTGGCGAGGGCGGCGCTGAATTTTTCGCTTCCCTCCACCGACACCTCGCAGACAATCTCGCCCGACTCGCTGTCGCGGTACACGCCGGAGAGGACGAGCGGCGTCTTCTTGGTGGCGTGCAGGCCCATCGCCCGCATCAGCTCCAGGACAGGACCGTTGCCGTAGGCCCTAAGAGGCAGGTGTTTCTTGATTTCGGTCAAAAGACTCTGCGCGCTCATAGCCTCTTATAAATCAAAAGGGTGGAGGTTGGGCATCGACGCCCGTTCAGGGAATTTTAGCACAGCTTTGGGGGGCGGATCACCCGGCCCGCATAATATTCTCACAATTTTATGGATACTTGGTGGAAGGGGGCGGGCGGCGTGTTATAATCGTGCAGGTTTCATCACCCAAAAGTTATTGTAAGGAGACGGTTTAAGGACGCTTTCGAGTGGTTGACTTCGCGGCCGGATAGCCTATAATTTCCCTTTTGCTTATTTTCTTATTTTTTAGGTGACCATCCCCCAGCATGCTGGAAAAATTCAAGATCAGGTCAGAAAATACGCTGGATTTGATAGGCGGCACGCCCCTCGTTAAGCTCAACCGCGTGGTGCCCGCCAACGGCGCGGCCATCTGGGCCAAGGTGGAGTCGAACAACCCCGGCGGCAGTGTGAAGGACCGCATTGCGCTGGCGATGATCGAAGACGCCGAAAAGAAAGGGCTCATCCAGCCCGGCGCGACGATCGTCGAACCCACCAGCGGCAACACCGGCATCGGCCTGTCTCTGGTCGGCGCGTTCAAAGGCTACAACGTCATGCTGGTCATGTCCGAGAACATGAGCACCGAGCGGCGGCTGTTGCTGGAAAGCTTCGGCGCGACGCTGGAACTCAGCCGCGCCGAGTTCGGCATGCAGGGCACCATCGAGCGCGCGGAAGAACTGGTGGCGGAGCATCCGGATTACTTCATGCCGCAACAGTTCAACAACCCGGCCAACCCGGAGATCCACCGGCAAACGACCGGACCGGAGATCATCTCCGCCATGGAAGGGGATAAAGTGGATGCCTTCATCGCGGGCATCGGTACCGGCGGCACCATCACCGGCGCAGGCGAAGCGCTGAAAGCGCATTACGGCGACACCAAGGTCATTGGCGTCGAGCCGGCCACGAGCGCGGTGCTTTCCGGCAGAGCGGCGGGTCCACACAAGATTCAGGGCATCGGCGCGGGCTTCAAGCCGAAGGTGCTGAACCTCGACATTCTGGACGACATCCGCCCCATCTCGGACGACGATGCGTTCCGCTATGTTCAGCGGCTGGCCAAGGAAGAAGGCCTGCTGACCGGCATCTCCTCCGGCGCGGCGTTGTGCGCGGCGTACCAGGTGGCGGAAGATCTGGGACCGGGCAAGAACGTGGTGGTCATTCTTCCCGATACGGGCGAACGCTATTTCAGTTTTTATCAATACTTCTAGTCAAAAGTTCTCTATGGGATACGTCAAAGGTTTACGTTGTAAAGAGTGCGGTAAGAATTACGAAAAACTGCCAATCCACGTGTGCGAATACTGCTTCGGCCCACTGGAGGTGGATTACGATTATGAAGGCATCAGCAAGGTCATCAGCCGGAAATCGATTCAGGACGGCCCGCCGTCCATGTGGCGGTACCAGCCGCTGTTGCCGATCGACGGCGACCCGCAGGTCGGCCGCTACACCGGCTACACCCCGCTGATCGAGGCGAAGAACCTGGCCAAAGCGCTGGGCCTCAAAAAAGTGTATGTGAAGAACGACTCGGTGAACCACCCGACCTTTTCCTTTAAAGACCGGGTGGTGTCCGTGGCGGTGACCAAAGCGAAGGAGTTCGGCTTCGACACCGTATCCTGCGCCTCCACCGGCAACCTGGCCAACTCGGTCTCCGCACATGCGGCGGAGGCGGGTCTGAAAAGTTGCATCTTCATTCCGGTGGGACTGGAGCAGGGCAAGATTCTGTGCACGCAGGTGTACGGCACCCAGCTCATTTCCGTGCGCGGCAGTTACGACGACGTCAACCGCCTGTGCAGTGAGATCGCCGTGTCGCGCCAGTGGGCGTTCGTCAACATCAATATCCGCGCCTACTACGGCGACGGGTCGAAGTCGTACGGCTACGAGATCGCCGAACAGCTCGGCTGGCGCACCCCGGACAACGTGGTGGTGCCGGTGGCGGGCAGCTCGCTGATCACCAAAATCTGGAAAGCTTTCCACGAGTTCAAGGACCTCGGCCTCATCGACAAAGTCAACACCAAGGTCTTCGCCGCGCAGGCGACGGGATGCTCGCCGGTATCCACCGCCATCAAAAACGGCTGGGACACGCACAAGCCGGTGAAGCCCAACACCATTGCCAAGTCCATCGCCATCGGCAACCCCGCCGACGGCTTTTACGGCATCAAGACCGTACGCGACAGCGGCGGCTGGGGTGAGGACGTGACCGACGAGGAAGTCGTCGAGGGAATGAAACTGCTGGCGGAAACCGAAGGCGTGTTCACGGAAACCGCGGGCGGCGTCACCGTCGCCGTGACCAAAAAGCTGGTCGAGCAGGGACGCATCAAACCTGACGAGTTGACCGTGGTCTGCGTTACCGGCAACGGCCTCAAAACCCTCGAGGCGCTGGACAACAAGTTTGCGGAGCCGGCGGTCATCGAACCCAACATTCACAGCTTCGAAGAAGTGTATTCCAACGGTATAACGGTATAACAAGGAGAAACGAACCATGGCGGTAAAAGTAAGGATTCCCACCCCCCTCATGAAACTCACCAATAACCAGAGTGAGGTTTCGGCCACCGGGGGAACCATCGCAGAGCTGTTCAACGACCTGGAGTCCCAGTTCGGCGGGATCAAGGAGCGCATCTGCGAGGAGAACGGAACGCCGCGCCGCTTCATCAATATTTATCTGAACGAAGAAGACATCCGGTTCCTGGATGGCGAAAACACCCAGGTGAAAGACGGTGACGAGGTGTCCATCATCCCCGCCATCGCCGGAGGCAACTGATTCGTCCGGGGGTTTCACCCCCGTGGCCCCATTGCTGAAAATGCAGGGAGGCAGGCCGGGCATCCCGGCTCAAATCGTCGGCAACTTTCTGGCAGTCGGAGCATCAAACAATTCAGGAGCGACGCTCTCCGAAAGGGCGCTGGCTCGTTGAAAGAGGCGTTGTAAACCGGGTATTGCGGAACGAAGGGGAAAGTCGGCTGTCCATCACTCTGCATGTGATGAACGGTCCGTCCAATTGGAGTTCTTTGATTCTGAAGAGTTTTGCGGCACCCGGTAAACTGACAACCCCGTTTTTACATGAAGCCCGGTCCGGGCTCCCGGTCCATCCGGGTTTTGATATACAATTTAATTGTTATGTCTAAGGTAAAAATATCCGAGGAAGTACTGGCTCCCTCCTGTCCGGTGATCATGGACGAGTCGGTGCTGAAGAAGATCGGCAACACACCGCTGATCCCCATTCAGAAACTGACGCGGGACTTTCCGAACGTGGAGATTTACGCCAAGGCCGAATGGCGCAATGCGGGCGGCTCCGTGAAGTCGCGTCCCGCCCTGCAGATGATCCTCGACGGCGAGGCCTCCGGCAAACTGACCAAGGGCAAGATCATCCTCGACTCCACCTCCGGCAACACCGGCATCGCCTACGCCCTCATCGGCAAGATCAAGGGCTACCGTGTGAAGCTGGTCATGCCCGGCAATGTCAGCAAAGAGCGGAAGGGCTTGATGGCGGACTTCTATGGCGCGGAGATCGTCACCTCCAGCCCGTTCGAAGGCTCCGACGGCGCCATTCTTCTGGCGCGGGAAATCTACGAGCGCGACCCGGACGCCTACTTCATGCCGGACCAGTACAACAACGATTCCAACTGGCGCGCGCATTACCTGCACACGGCCAATGAAATCTGGAAACAGACCGACGGCCGCATCACGCACTTCTGTGCAGGCATCGGCACCGGCGGCACCATCATGGGCAACACCCGCCGCCTGCGCGAACTGAACCCGGAGATCAAGTGCCACCCCATCGAACCGGCTGAAGAACTGCACGGCATCGAGGGTCTCAAGCACATGGCCTCGTCCATCGTGCCCGGTATCTACAAGGAAGAAGAACTGGACAGCAAGATCAACGTCGCCACGGAAGAAGCCTACGACATGGTCGAGACCCTGGAAAAAGAAGAAGGCATCCTAGTCGGCCACTCCTCGGCGGCGGCCATGGTGGGTGCACTCAAAATCGCCGCACAGATCAAAAAGGGCGTCATCGTCACCGTTTTCCCCGACAGTTGCGACACCAATTACATCAACTTCGGCAAATTCAAGGAACACTCCGAAACCCACTCCACCACCAAGCCGGACAGTTGATCTCCTTTCTCCCGGAATAATTCATGGGCCGATTCACCCGTCATATATTCATCTGCAACAACCAGCGCACGGAGGACGATCCACGCGGCTGTTGCGTGTCGCGCGGCTCCATGGACCTGCTCGACCACATCAAGAAACGCGTCCACGACAGCGGCCTGAAAGGCAAAATCCGCGTTAACAAGGCCGGGTGCCTGGATGCCTGCCAGTACGGTCCGTCCATGGTGGTGTACCCGGACGATGTCTGGTACTCGCCCAAAACGGTGGAAGACATGGAAGAAATCTTCACCGAACACCTGCAGAACGGCCGCATCGTCGAGCGGCTGCTCATCGACTTCTCCCGTAAATAACGATTGGGCTTGTACTCGCCCAAGCTTTGCTTATACTTGAGGCATGGTTTCCAACCTCCTCATCGTTGGCGGGACGGGCTCACTAGGCCGTCCAGTCGCGCGGAAGTTCCGGAATGAAGGCTGTACCGTGCGCATCTTCACCCGCGATCCGGAGCGGGCGCGCGAACTGCTGGGGGATGGATTCGATCTGCGGCAGGGTGACGTGGAAGACCCCGGCTCGCTCGACCGCGCGATGGAAGGATGCGACGGCATCCACATCAACCTGCAAGGCGGCAATACCGACCGCCAGTTGGAAGCCATCGAATACCGGGGAACTCTCAACATCCTGAGGGCCGCCGAAAAAGCCGGAGTGAAGCGGCTGTCCACCATATCCTACGCGGTGGATCTGGAAAACTACCCGCACATCCCCTACGCGGCGATCAAACACCGCGTCGAGACCGCCATCGTCGAAAGCCCCATCCCGCACACCATCTTTCGCGGCTCGCACTTCATGGAATCGCTTCCATTATACTTCCGCGATCACACGCCGTGCCTCATCGGCAAACAGCCGCACCACTACCACTGGGTGGCGGCGGACGATTATGCCCGCATGGTGTTCAACGCGTACCAACTGAAGGAAGCGGTCGGCAGGTCGTTCGACATCTTTGGCCCGGAGGCGATGACCATGGAGGAAGCCCTCCTTCGCTACAGCACCGCCATGCATGGAAAAAAGGAAATCACCCGCATTCCCATCTGGGCGATGAAGTTCATGGGATACCTGATGTTCGACCGACGCATCCGCTTCGTGGCGGAGCTGATGGAGTTCTTCGGCCAGGCCGGGGAAAACGGCAACCCCATCGAGGCCAACCGATTGCTCGGCGCGCCCACCACCACGCTGGAACAATGGTGCGATAAACAAAAGGCCGAACGGCGGGGCGAGCTGGTGGAAGATTGAAGGCTTAACGGGGGACCGTCACAGATCGACGGTTTCCACCTTCACGCGCACGGTGCCCCTGCCGTCGAAGCCCAGCCGCTTGGCGGCGCCGTGGCTGAGGTCGATAATGCGATGGCCCGATTTCGGATTGTGGTCGCTGGGAAACGGACCGCGGTCGTTGACGCGCACGATGATCGACCGCCCGTTCTCCAGGTTGGTCACGCGCACGTTGGTGGGGAGCGGTAAAAACTTGTGCGCGGCGGAGAGTCCGTCGGGATTGAACGCTTCGCCGTTGGCGGTCATGTGGCCGTCGTCCTGCTCGTACGTTTCCTGCCCGTACCAAGAAGCGATGCCGACCTCGGTGTACGTTCTCGCCTGCTCGACGCTCATGGGATAATACTTCCTGCCCTTCACCGTGTACGGCGCGTTTTTGACGCGGCCCAGGCGGATGGCTTCTTTCACCGGCAGGCCGTCGATGGTCTCGATCTCATCGTTCATCAGCGGCCAGTCGAGCGGCGCGGTGACGACATCGAAGGTGAACTCGCCGATCTTATAGGTCGCCTTGCCGGTGTAGTACACCACCTTCACCGCGTTCTTGCCGATGTAATAGACACCCTTGACGGTGCCCTTCACCACCTGGTAGGTGCCTTCGATAACCGAACAGGCCGACACCCCCATCAGCACCGCACCCATCACCCAAAGCCGCCCCATCCGCTTCATGCCACGCCCTCAATAATTCATAACTAATTGAAAATTATAGAGAAATAATCTTCAACGCGCAACCTTCCGGCGCATCATTCGTTCCAGCACGCCCAAATTGACAATTCCTTGGCCTTCCCTTAACTTGGAATCAGGACAACGAACGGGCGCATTGCATGGCTGAGGACAATCAGAAGAAGTTGTTGGAAGTTATAAAACGTCTGGATCAGCGGGTCGCGGACCTCAACCGGCGCGTGCAGAAACTGGAAGCGCAACTCGACGATCCGTGGTTCCGCACTGAGGATTCCGGCGAGTCCGGTCCCGCTGCGTCCCCTTCTCCCGGCCCCGCGCAAACGGCACCCCCCACCCCGCCCAAGGACGAGGTCTCGCAGGGTGAGTTCTGGCTGAACAAAATCGGCATCGCTCTCCTTTTGATGGGCCTCGCGTTTTTGTTCAAGTATTCTCTCGACCAGAACTGGATGACGCCGCCGGTACGCATCCTGATGGGCAGCATTCTGGGCAGTGTGCTTTTGGCGCTGGGTGTGAAACTGCGCGCTGATCGTAAAATCCTGAGTCCCGTTCTGCAAGGCGGAGGACTGGCGACGTTTTACATGACGGTGTTTGCCGCGTTTCAACTGTATGCGTTGATCCCGCACCTGTATGCGTTTTCCGTCATGATCGGCATCACTCTACTTGCCTTCACCCTCGCGGTCCGGCAATACGAATTCGCATTGGCACTGGTGGCGGTGACGGGCGGCCTGAGCACACCGTTTCTTCTGCACCAGGAGGCGGGAAGCCTGCCGGGCCTCGTGCTCTACACCTGTCTCGTGCTGGCAGGTTCCATGGCCGTTTATTACTTCCGGCCGTGGCGCTCGCTTCTCTGGTATTCCTGGGCCGGGGGCTGGGTGGTGCTCGGCATTGCGGAAGGGGAACTCCCGGCCTACAAGGTGGAACGTATCTTTCAGTTCTGGAGCGTGGAGGGCGGCGTGCTGTTCGCCTTCGCTTTGTTCTGGATCATCCCACTCCTCACCAAGCAACGGCAGTGGCATCCGTCCACATCGGAAAAGTCCGCCGAACCCAAAACCGTATTCGAAAACACTTTCGCCGAACACAACGCCCCGGTGACCGCACTCATGGTGTTCTCCGGCATCATGGCCTGGCTTCTGTCCTACCTCATCTGGGACCTGCCGGACGAGCGATGGGGACAAATCCTTCTGGCGTTCTGTCTGCCGTTTTTCAGCATCGCGTTTGTCTTGTGGCGGAGGGGCACGCCGCCGGAGCCGGTGGCCCTGCACGCGGCCATGGGCGTGTTCCTTTTAACGCTGGGGCTGTGGCATCTGTTCGATGACAATCTTCTCTTCTTTGCCTTGAGTGTGGAGGCCACGGCGCTTCACTGGTTCGGCAAACGCACGCGCGAACACGTGGTCACCTACACCGGCACCGTAATCCTGATGCTCCTCACCGCCTGGCTGTGCATGCGCATCCTGGGCCGCGTGCCGGAGACCGCCGTCGTCAACTGGCGCGCCGGGGCGGACCTTGCCTTCCTTCTGCTCGCGGCGTACTGGTCCACGCTCATGCCAAAAAAAGAAGAATCGCAGGCGTACCTGCTGGTGGCGTACGTCGGCTGGATCGGTTGGTTGTGGCGGGAGTTGAATGTCCTGCCGCATGGCAGTGCGTGGGTGTCGATAGGCTGGGGCCTGACCGGTGCGGCTCTTCTTCTTTACGGTGTGCGCACGAAACGGATCAACGCCTTCCGCGCGGGACTGGGCACGCTGGTGCTGGTGGCGGTGAAGCTCACCCTGTTCGACCTGTCCCACCTGTCAGCCTTGTGGCGCATTCTGATTTTCATGGGATTCGGCGCGGCCTTTTTATGGATCAGTTACTGGATGAAATCGCCGTGGACCCAGCCCGCCCCCGGCAAACCGGCGTGATCCCCACACACTTTCTAAACGCGAAACGTTTTTGCGCGCAGGTCACGGACCTTTCGTCAGGTCAGATTGCAGTTTGAGCAGGTTGTAATAAGTGCCCTTCTGCTGGATCAACTCCCGCCGCGTGCCGAACTCGACGACCTTGCCATGACGCAGGACCAGCACCTTGTCCACGTGCTGCAATGTGGACAGGCGGTGCGCGATGACGATCGAAGTGCGTCCCTGGATGAGTTTTTGAATGGCGTCCTGGATTTTTTTCTCCGTTTCGGTATCGACGTTGGACGTGGCTTCGTCGAGGATCAGGATGCGCGGATTGAACGCCAGCGCCCGCGCAAACGACAGCAGTTGCTTCTGCCCCAGCGACAGGCTCTTGCCGCCCTCCATCAGCGCCTGTTCGTACTTGTGCGGCAGGTTGTCGATGAAATGGTGCGAGTGCACGGCGTGCGCGATGGACTCGATTTCCTCCATACCGAGATCGGTGTTGCCGAGGCGGATGTTGTCCAGCACGTTCCTGGCGAACAGAAAGACGTCCTGTTGCACCAGCGCCATCTGACTGCGGAGCGCATACTTGTCCACTTCCGTAAGCGGTGTGCCATCGACCCGGATCGTTCCTTTTTGAATATCGTAAAAACGGTACAGCGTGTTGACAATGGTGGTCTTGCCGGAACCCGTGGCACCGACGATGGCCAGGCTCTCCCCCGGCTCCAGCGCGAAGGACACGTCCTGCAAAACGTAGTCCTCGTTCTTGTAAGCGAACCACACGTTTTCGAACTCCACCCGGCCCTCGATCCTGGGAAGCGGCTTCGGTTGCGCCGGATTGGGCATATCTTCTTCCGTGTCGAGCAACTCGAAGATGCGCTCGGAGGACGCCATCGCCGTTTGGATGATATTGAATTTTTCCGCGAGGTCGCGGATCGGTTCAAAAAACTTGTGCAGGTACTGGAGGAACGCCACCAACACACCCAGTTCGACTTCGTTCTGCACGAAGCGGCCGCCGCCGTACCAGATGACGAGCCCCATGCCGAGCGCACTGAACACATCGATCGACGGCAGGTACACCGAGTTGTAAAACAGCGAACGCAGGTCTTCCCTCAGTTTGGAACCGCTCACATCGGTGAACTGCTTCCGGCGGTTCTCCTCCTGGTTGAACATCTGCACCGTGGTCATGCCCGACAGGTTTTCTTCCAGCAGGGTGTTCAGCGTGGTCTGGTGCGCGCGGTTCTTGCGAAGTGCATCGCGGGCACGGGTGCGGTAGGCATTGGTCGCCAAATACAGAAACGGAAACACCACGCACACCACCAGCATCAGCCGCCAGTCGAGGTACGCCAGCATGAAGAAAATGCCGACCAGCGTGAACAGGTCGCTGAATACGAGGATGAGTCCCGATGTCAGCATTTCGTTCAGCACCTCGATGTCGTTCACGGTGCGGGTGATCATCTTGCCGATGGGATTGCGGTCGAAAAACCGGAACGACATTTTGTGGAGGTGACCGAACACCTGCGTGCGCAGGTCGTACATCACCTGCTGACCGATGAACTGGATGGTGTAGTACTGGAAGAACTGACAGACGAACGCCGCGATCAGGACCACCAGATAGATGAGCGCAATCTGATCGAGCCCGGAGTATTCGCCGACCCTGATGTGATCGTCGATGGCGATCTTGGTGAGGTACGGCCCCGCCAGGTTGAGGATCGACACGGAAAGCAGCAAGCCCACCGACAACAGCACCAGCATGCGGTATGGCCGCAGGTAGCTCAGAATGCGCTTGAACAGCGGCCAGTCGTAATAGCGCTGGTCGAGACTTTCTTCCCATTCGTTCATTGCAGAAGGATCTCCATCTCGCGCGCCAGCGCCTGGTTGTTGTAGATGTGGCGGTACACGCCGTCCTGTTTCTGCATCAATTGAGCGTGCCCCCCCTCTTCCAGAACCTTCCCCTCGCTCAGCACCACCACGCGGTCCACCTGCCTGGCCAAAGACAGGCGGTGGGTGACGATCAATGTTGTCGTTCCCTGAATGACGGAACGGATATTATTCAGGATGATCGATTCGGTTTCGACATCGAGGCTGGAAAAAGCGTCGTCGAGAATCAGGATGCGCGGTTTGCGGATCAGCGCCCGGGCCAGCGCGATGCGCTGTTTCTGCCCGCCGGAAACCGACACGCCGCGTTCGCCAACTACGGTGTCGAGTCCCTGGGGAAACCGTTCGAGGTCCGGCGTCAGGTGCACGCAGCGCACCACCGCGTCGATCTCCGCATCCGTCGCCTCCGGCCGCGCCAGCGCGATATTGTTGCGGATGGTGGTGGAGAACAGGAATGGTTCCTGTTCGACGTACCCGATGTGACGGCGCAGGACCGCTGTCGGGATTTCGGAGAGGGGTTTGCCGTCCAGAAGAATTCTTCCCTGCGGCGCATCGTACACGCGCGGGAGCAGTTGCATGAGCGTCGATTTTCCCGCGCCGATCATGCCGATGAACGCGACGCTGGTCCCCGCCTCGATGTGCAAGTCGATGCCATCCAGCGCCTGGGCCTCGCTGTCCGGGTACGAGAACGTCAGGTTGCGCACCTCGATGCCGCCGCGAATATCGAACGATTCCACTTCTTTTTCCGGCATCGCGAGCGCCGAACGCGAATTTAGAATGTGCTGGATGCGGCGCATGGCGGTGACGCCCTTCTGCCACAGGTTGATGACGTAGCCGATGGCCATCATCGGCCACGACAGCATCATCAGATAACCGTTGAACGCCACGAACGATCCCAGAGTGATGCTGCCGTCGATCACTTCCTTGCCGCCGATCCACAGCGTGATCATTGCCGCAATGCCGATAACGAACACCAAAGACGGCGTGAACAGGCCGAACATTTTGGCCAGGCTCATGTTCTTGTCAATGTGATCCCGGTTCAGCCGATCGAATCGGCGGATCTCGTTTTGTTCCTGCACGAACGCGTGGAGCACGCGGATGCCCGCCAGGTTTTCCTGCACCATGCTGGTGATGCGCGACAGGTTTTCCTGAATACTCTGATGCCGGATGCTGATGGCGCGGATGAAGGTGAAGAACAGCACCGAGATGATGGGCAGGGGCAACAGCGCGTACAGCGTGAGCTTCGGGTTGATGTAGATCATGAGCGCGAGACAGCCGATGATCACCACCACCGCGTCCAACACCACCAGCAGGCCGAGGCCGAGGAAATCCTTCACCGCGCGCAGGTCGTTGGTGGCGCGGGACATGAGGTCACCCACTTCATGTTTCTGGAAGAACGTGCGGTCGAGTGTGAGGAAGTGCGCAAACACGTGGTTGAGGATGTCGATTTCCATCTTGCGCGATGGACCGAACAGGTGACGCCGCCAGCCATAACGCGCCACCGCCTGCACGCCCGCCGCGAGGAACAGCCATCCCGCGTATTCGATGAGTTGGCTCTGCGCCGGGTCGTTGGGAAGCAGGTCGATCACCTGTTTGAGGAGCCACGGGATCACCATACCGACCAGGTCCGTCACCAGCAGAGCGATGATGCCGACCCCGATCTCGCGCCGGTGCGGCTTCATGTATCGAATGAACGTGCGGACGTGTTCCATAGAATCGCAATCCGGTCAAGGCCGCCGGGTCGGAATTAGGAGGAGTGCGAAACCCGCCCGCCTCGCCAAAAACTCAGACGGTGCCCATGGAAAGAAACATGGCCACCAACCCCAGGGACAGGCAAATCAGATTGTTCAGTTTCTTTTCATCCCCTTCGTGCACGGTGGGAAGCAGGTCGCCAATGCTGATGTACAAAAACGTGCCGGCCGACACGCCGAGAGCGAAGCCGACGGGATAGGGATTGAACTCTTCCAGCGCAAACGTGGAAAGAATCGCCGCCGCCGGGGTGATCAGGGCGAAGATCACCATGTACGCGAGAACCTTTCGGCTGGAGAACTCGCCGCCCTTCATCAGAATACTGCTCAGGGCCAGCGCCGCCGGGAATTTGTGAATCGTCACCGCAAGCAGGATGACCACACTCATGTTCAACATGCTGGCCGCGCCGATGGCCACACCGTCGAGGATGCTGTGAAAACCGATGCCCGCATACGCCGCGAGGCCGATCTTGTGGTAATCGCAGTGACCCTCTTCACACGGGTGCACCATGATGAATTTTTCCATCACATAAATGGCGAGGAACCCGAGGATCACGGGGAATCCGATCTGGCGGCCCAGCACTTCGGTGATTTCCGGGACCATGTGGAAGAAGACCGCGCCCAGCAGAATCCCGGCGCAGAAGCTGATCAACATGCGGAAGGTCTTTTGCGACCAATCCTTGATGGTGGGAATCCAGCCGCCGATCATGGTCACAGCGAAGATGAACAGCAGAAACAAATAGAAGCCCGAATTGTCCATGTTTTGGCTCACGGTCCGGCATGCCGGAATATTAAAGGGGTTTTAAGGTTTACAGTCTTGGATGTCAAAAACAGCCGCGCGATCCAGAATATTTCCATATCAGCCGTGTTTTTCGCCCATGACCCGGATCAGGTTCCCGGCGGCATAAGCGCGAATGACCGCCTGCGGATCGTTGAGCATGGGCAATAGCAGTTGGAACGCCGCGGCTCCGCCCATCATGCCCGTGGCGCGGACGGCGGCGGTGCGAACGCGGGTGACGGGATCATTCAAAACCTGCTTCAAAAGCTGAGCCCGGTTCGGCAGGGGCGTTTCTCCCAATACCCGTGCGGTCATACTGCGCATGCCGAAGTCGGGGCTTTGCAGAAGGTCCGAAAACACGCGGCGGCAGTCCTCGCTGTTCAGCCGGAACAGGGACAAGGCGGCGGACAGCCGCACCACCGGGTCGGCGTCGTTGCAGAACGGCTTCAATTCCTTGAGCACCGCCACCGGCGGCAGGTACCCCATAGCCAACAACGCCCGGCCGCGCACCGAGGCATTCGGACTCAGGCTGAGGCGAATGAGTGGACGCAACAGCACGATGTCCGCTTTTTCTCCGATCGCCTTGAGCGCATTGGTAACAACATCCGGTTCCTCCGACTCCAGCAAAGCGGCGAGGTGTTGCAGGGATTTCTCGTCGCCGATCTGCCCAAGGTAGCTGATGGCCTGGTACCGCTGAACCGCATCGCCCGCGCCGAGCGCATCGACCAGGTGAGCATAGTACTTTTCCTCGCCCAACCGGAACAGGGCATACGCCGCCGCAAGGCGCACCATGCGGTCCGGTGCGTCCAACTGTTTGCGGATCGTGGAAAGCGATTCCCGGTCGCCCAACTCCGCGACCATCTCCAGCGCCACCGACCGCACCCAGATATTGGAGTCATCCAACAGCCGCTTGGCGGCCTGAAGCGCGGCGTCCTTCGACATTTTCTCCAGCGCCTGCAGGGCAAACTGGCGCGTCGTCGGATAAAAATCCAGCGTGCCCTCGACGACGAGGTCGATCAACTCCGGGTCGAGCGACTCCCCGGCGGCACGGATGGCCCCACTGCGCACGAACGCCTCGTCACTTTGGTACGTCATGCGCAGGATCTGGCGGCATTCCTCGCGCAGTTTTTCAACCAGCGCCTTCGGGGCCACACCCCCTTCCTCCACCGCGAGGGCCAGGGGCAAAAAGGCCGTTCCCAGCAGGAAGAGCGCCGCCGCAAAAATTTTAATTCGATTCCACATTCAAAAAAAATTCCGGGTCAAAGAAAGCGGGAGAGGCATCGCCATTTTCCTCCTGCAAGGCGGCGAAATGGTGTTTCGCCGCAAAAAAGGTTTCCGCCTCGCCGGGTTTTCCACGATTGCGGAAACCAGTTTCGAGAATACCGCATTTTTCGACCAGCATCTCCAGCACTCCGCGGCGGGTTTCCCCCTGCGGTTTCTGCCGGACCAGCAGTTTCTCCAGCGCGTACACGCGAAAGCGGTCCATGCCCCAGTAACGCGCCGAAAGCTGGTCTTCATGGCCGCCGTATTTCACGATGAGCGGCTCTTCCAGGAACTGGACGGGGTACAGGAATGTGAGACGCAACCACAGGTCGTAATCCTCGCAAGCGGGCAGGGCCTCATCGAACCCACCGATGCGGCTCAGCACCTCACGTTTCAGCATGACCGATGAAGGGCTGATGATACATAAAGGCAGGCAGTGTTGAAAGATGTAACCCGAATATTTCCGGTGTTTTTTGGCCGGATTCACACGCACCCCGTTGCGGATCCAGATTTCATCGGTGTAGCAGGCGGGACAGCCGGGGTGGGTCTGCATCCATTCCCACTGCCGCTCCAGCTTGGTGTCGATCCAGCGGTCGTCCGAATCGAGAAAACAGATATAATGCCCCCGCGCCCGCCGCAATCCCGCATTGCGCGCGGCGGACACACCCTGGTTGCTTTCCAGCCGAATGTACTGGACGCTGTCGAACGATTTTACCAGCCGTTCCGTGTCATCCGTCGAAGCGTCGTCCACCACGATCAACTCGTAGTTTTTGAATTGCTGTTGGCATACCGACGCCAATGTTTCCTGCAGGCACCAGGCGCGATTGAACGTCGGGACGATGATGGAAATCTGCGGTTCCTTGTCTGTCATGTAAACTTAAACGAAGTTTTTTGTTTAACTCGTTGCTTAAAAAAGCATTCTCCAAATCTTGAGATACCGGTGCAAGCATGCGCGTTTCCACCGGAATGCGGATACCCATAAAAACCTTGACAAATCAGGGATTTTCCCATATTACTACAAGCTTTGCGAACCATTTTTCGAGTTGTTTTTCGGGCATTATTTGGTGGAGCCGTTGCGGCGGTTCACAGTACAATCAGTTTATATTACAAATCATCTGAGTTGATCCAACGTCATGGGCTTTCGCGAAGTCACGGAATTTTTCAGAGAAGACCTGTTGAAGGTGGAACAGTGTTTGCGGGACAATTTTGAGTCTTCGCTTCCCATTGTGACCGATATCGGCGACTACATCCTGAACGCGGGCGGCAAGCGCATCCGCCCCCTGCTGTTGCTGTTGAGTTCGCGCCTGTGCGGCCTGCCCTCCAACGACCGCGTGATCAAACACTGTTGCGTGATCGAGTACATTCACGCCGCCACTCTGCTTCATGACGACGTGGTGGACGAAACCACCGTGCGCCGCGGCAACGAAACCGTAAACTCAAAGTGGGGAAGCGACGCCAGCATCCTCGTCGGGGATTTCATGATCGCGCGGGCGCTCATCCTGCTCTCCGACGACATTCAGGCGGACATCTTCCGCGCTTTCGGCCAGGGTTCGAAACTGCTGGTGGAGGGCGGCCTGCTCGAATACTCCAATGCCCGCGACATCCTCGTGACGGAAGACCATATTCTGGAAGTCGCGCACAAAAAGACCGCGTCCATCATGGCGCTCAGTTGCCAGATCGGAGCACTGCTGGCCGAAGCGGGCAAATCCAACGAAGAGGCCATGATCGATTTCGGCAACAACTTCGGCATCGCTTTCCAGCTCATGGATGACGCCATGGATTACGATGCGCCGCCGGAAGTGCTGGGAAAACCCCAGGGAACGGATTTCAAGGAAGGCCACGTCACCCTGCCCCTCCTGCACCTCTATCAGCATTCCGACAACGGCCTCAGGCGCGAGATCGAGGAGTTCATCCAGAACGGCAACCTGACGCACAAGGAGTTCGACTACATCCTCGAACGCATGCGCGAGACCAAGTCCCTCGAATACACCATGAACAAGGCGCGCGCCCACATGGACGAGGCCAAGAAGATTCTTTTCTCCCTCAAATTTCCCTGCCCCGAATATCTGGAGCTGATGGCCACGCTGTCCGACCACATCATCGACCGCTACACCCCCTCCAACATCTCCCTCACGCCGATTTCCTGATCCGGGCCGATGGCCCTTGTTGCGGAATTCGAAACCCGTCCATACATTGAAGTAACAGCTGTATTCCGACCCAGGGGCATTATATGGACACCTTGACGCGGGGAATCGTCTATCTGGCACGCAAAGCGGTGAGCCATTATCTGCGCCATCGTTGTCCCCTTCCCTGCCCTGCGAATCTCCCCGACTCCCTGAAGCAACGTGCCGGGGCGTTTGTCTCCATAAAGTGCAAGGGGACCCTGCGCGGGTGCATCGGCACCCTGGAACCGCAGCAGGACACGCTGGCGGCGGAGATTATCGAAAATGCGGTGAAAGCGGCCACCAAAGACCCACGGTTCGACCCGGTCACCGAGGGGGAACTGGACGACCTCACGTTCTCCATCGACGTGCTCACGCCATTGGAACCGGTGAGCGATATTTCCATGCTGGATCCGAAACGCTACGGCCTGGTGGTCCGTAATGACAAAAAACAGGGGGTGCTGTTGCCGGACCTGGAAGGGGTACCGACCATTGCGGAGCAGGTGCGCCTGTGCCGCTTGAAGGGAGGGTTCACCGACGAGGATACGGAGGAATACTTTCGGTTCCGCGTTCAGCGATTCCGTTGATTCCAAAAAAACAAGGCAGCCCGGAATACCGGACTGCCTTGATTCGTTGTAAAGCTAAGGACGCCGTCAGCCGACGTACGCACACTGGCTGGCCGGGGTGCGGGTGTCCATGTTGCGTCCCCGGTTGGTGTGGTCGTCCACTTCGGCGGCACAGCCGATCATGCGGCCGAACAGGAAAGCCGCAAAGCTGGCGGTCTCGATGTCCGACTCCTTGATCGTGCCTTTCTGGTAATCCGCCCAGACCATCTTGAGCAGGATCACCGCAATCACCGCGTCGATGTTCACGCAGTACACGTTATTCGTGACCTTGGCTTTGAACAGCCCTTCCACCAGGTGATGGTAGAAATCGAGAAACACGTTGTTCAGGCCCTTGTCCTTGAACAGTTTCTGCACGTATTCCTCGCGCGGGTCCACGTTCACGTCCTTGCCCTTGAACACCGGATGATTGACGCAGGGGATCTTGGCATACTCGAGGTTGCCGAGTTCCTTCTGCTCTTTCTTGTAAGTGCCGTAGTTGCTGGCGTAGTCCGACGCCAGCTTGGCCAGGTCAATGCCGTGGTTGGCGTCGGCCGGGTTCTTGAGGCCGGAGTTCTTGAACTGTTCGATCAAAAACGCCGCCGCTTCGTAGCCGTTGCCGCCGTGAGCAAACCCGGTGTGGGTCAGGAAACCGACCATGCTCTTGTTGACCTGCACCCGGTCCGGCTGTTCCGGTCCGTCCGCGCTCACCGCACCCTTCGCCCCCTGGGCGGAGATGGTGCCCGGGCCGTTGGTGATGATGAGGCCCAGCAGAACCTGGAACTCGAACAGTTCGCCATCGGCCGGCTCCCGGCCCAACAGTGCCAGGAACGCGGTTTTGGTGAAGCTGGTCTTGGTGACGATGTCGTCCAGCTTGACACCGCAGAAGCTGTCCGCCGTGTGTTTGTCCACACCGGCGGTGCAACCGACCATGGTGCTGAAGATGCGGCTGTACCAAGGAAGCGATTGCAGGGTGTGGCGGGTCAGTTTCTTCGACCGCAGACTGCGCCACGCCAGAGTGGCCCAGATGCCTGCGACGATGGCATCGACGCTGACCTTGCCGTTCTCCTGCTTGGCGAAATCCTGCAGGAAGTTCAGGAATACCGACTGGCCCTGAAGTTTGGCCACCGCATCCATGATCTTGTCGGAACAATCGTCTCCCGTTCCCAAAAACGCATCCTTGTACTGGCCCGCCTCTTTCAGCTGGGCGCTGTAGTCGAAGGACTGTTCCGGATCGTTCATCTCGGTCAGCTTGAACAGCTCCAGCAGACCCGACGCCGCATCCAGCGACTTCTGCACGGTCTTTTTGCCGACGATCGACACCGCCGCCGACAACACCGTGTTGGGCGAGTTGCCCGCGTCGCGCGATGCCTGCGCCGCCGCCAGGGCCGGATGGTTGTGATGTCCGACGTAGGCATTGAGTGCCAGATTGGCCAACGCCCGGCCGTACTCGGACGGGTAGTTCTTGGTCAGCGCAAACGCGAGGTTTTCCTCCAGAGACTTCGTGGACGCATCCAGGATGGACACGCCGTGGATCTGGGAAACCTGCGTTTTCGGATCCATGCGCGACGCGCCGCTGGCGTCTTTCAGCGTCTCGCGGCGGATCATCGCGCCAACCTGCACGCGGAGCGCCTCGATCTGCTTGTTGTATGGATCGAGCGCCTCGACCACCGGCAAGTCCAGCTCTTTCGGAAGTTTGGCGTTGTTGTTGCTTCCAAACCAGCACTTGAGGGACAGGCTGCCCTTGGGCTCAAAGTCCGGTTTCTCGCCGCGCAGTTCCATGACCTTGGTCAGTGCTTCCGGAATGTGCGCAATGTTGGTGACCAGCGCGCCTTTTTTGGAGAACTTCGGATTCTCCGGCGTGTAGATGCCGTCCACCCCGAAATAATCCATGAACCATTTTTCCTTGGCCATCGCATCATCACCGGAACCCGCCAGCGAACCGGCATGACCGCAGGATTTGGTGAGTTTCGCTTTCCAGCGGCCCACCACGCAGGCGATGATCGGCTTGTCGGACTCAACGCCCTTCTCATAATACCCGCCCGGCTCGCAGTAGATGATGGCGGCTTTGGAGCGGTCGTCGTTGTTGAATCCGTGAATGAACTCATGCGGACCGAAATGGATGTATACGTCCTTGCCGCTGGACACCGACGTCGTCGTGCCCCAGCCCGCGGTGGACAGGTACACGGCAATGGTGGTGGTGAAGTTGCCGGAGTTGGAAAAGATCGCCACCGATCCCTTGATCAGCGATTCCTCCGGATGACTGCCGCCCAGCGCTCCGCCGAGGCGCACATGGTTCCAGGAGTCGGCCAGACCCAGGCAGTTCGCACCGAACAGGTCCACACCGTTGGCCTGGCAGATGGCGCGCATGATGCGCGAATCTTTCACCGACACCTTCTCGGTGAGGACGATCACTTTTTTCAGGTCCGGGTTCTGGCGCACCGCTTCGGCCACGCCGTCTTTCACGCCGGACGGAGGCAGGTACACGACCGCGGTGTTGAACTTGTGGCCCGCCGCCATACCTTCCTTGATGGAGTTGTAAACGGGGATATTCCCCACCTTCGTGGGCAGGGCCTTGCCGGACTTGCCCGGACCGGTGCCGAACACCACGTTGCCTCCGGAGTACACATGACTGATGGGGGTGACACCGGAGCTTTCCTTACCCAATATATTCAAAACAACGACCCGGTCATCCTTGGTCGCCAAATCCGCCAGAGAATTGATTCCGACGTAATAGGGAAAATCGCCTATTCCTTGCTTATGCATGAGTCTTTAACCTCCCGGTTGGATAACTCGTTTACTTGATATTCAGAGCTTTTTTAATTTCTTCCTTGCCGCCGTTTTTCATCCAATCGTTGACGGCCTTGGCATAATTGATGACCTCGGACATGGCGCTGTCGTGACCGAAGAAGCGGTACGGCAGACCCAGCGAATCCAGCGTGTCCCGCAGGTATCCCATGCCCTTGATGAGGTTGGGACCACCCCGTCCCACCACGACGAACAGGGGTTTGGGACCGTAGTTCTGGAAATACCACTTGATGCCGTCGGCCATCGCCCGGAACGTTTCATAAATGTCCGTGTTGTTGGCTTTACCGCCGATGATGAAGAGCACGTTCGACTGCTCCATCCAGTATTTGAACGTGATCCGGGAGATGTCATGCATCTTCTCGTAAGGCGGGTTGCCACCGAAGTCGGAAGAAATCGTCGCGTCCTCGCCCAGCAGTTCGGTGACCATCGCATTGGCGCCGCCGCCGAAGGTGGGCGCGGTGATGGACCCTTGGTCATTGATGACATACACGTCGCTCTGCCCCTGGTAGGTGCGGAGCTGGTTGATCTCCTGTTCGAAGTCCGAATCGTCGGAGGCGAACAGGTCGGACGGCAGATGCAGGCGTTTCCATGCCGGGTCATCCTGATCGAACGCGCATTTGAAGTCACACGCCACCGGGGTGAGGCGTCCGCCCGCAGTGCTCATGCGGATCGGGTTCAGCTCCAGCATCAGCATGCCGTAGTTGTTGTACAGGTCCCACAGCTTCGGCAGGTGCTGAACCAGCGGGCTGATGATCTGCGGCGGAGCACCGAGGCTCATCAGGGCGTTGGATACGTGAAAGGCCTTGAGACCGGTTAACGGATCGAACGGCACGACTGCGATTTTGTCCTCAGGCAACTCCTCGATGTCCACACCGCCGTGATGCGTGATGGTCATCGTCGGCGCGCGGTAGACGGTGTTGTCGGAGATGGAAAAGTACACCTCGATGTCCGCCGGCACGCCGCCTTCGAAGGTGACGCCGTTGGCCTTCACCACTGAGTTGCCATCCGAATGCGTGGCGAAATAGAGGCGCTCTTTTTCTTTCAACGCGTCGTGAATGTTGTTGACGCGTCCGAGCAGGCCGGATTTTCCCTTTTTGCCGACACCGCCTTTGAACACGGGCTTGATGAACACCTGCCCGTGCTTGCTGATCATTTCCTTGATTTCATCCACGCTGATTTCGGGACCCCGCACATCGGACCGGGGGAATTCCACCAGGTCCAGCAACTTACGGCCCCAAAGCATTCCGGTGATTTGCATTGTTTATTTCTCCTGCGTCAGGATTACGGTTTGGTCGTATTCAAAAATTCACAAACTTGAAAAAATTGGGTTCGTTTTCAAACACAGATTGGGTTTTAAGGAGCAATTTCAGGAAGTTCCGCTCGCTTGGTCAACGATTTTGGTGTTGGGAGTGGGAACTCAAAATTGGAGCATCATATTGTAAAAAAATTAATCATTTTGTCAATCCCTCGAAGCTCCATTAACCCTTTATTTTTTCAAAACTTCGGGTTCCGCCTCCGGCGGGCGGCGGGGGT
Source organism: Nitrospina gracilis Nb-211 (assembly GCF_021845525.1). Lineage (NCBI taxonomy): Bacteria > Pseudomonadati > Nitrospinota > Nitrospinia > Nitrospinales > Nitrospinaceae > Nitrospina > Nitrospina gracilis. Next base: position 2,091,282 of record NZ_JAKJKD010000001.1, read on the forward strand.
CTGGCGCCGAGGCGATGGGAAGCCTTTCCCGCCATTCCTAGAATTGTTTGAAATATTTGTCTTTTGCGAAAACCGCGGCAACGGGAGGGGGGCCTTGGAAGCCAGCGGAAGCGATCTCAACCCGGCTGGACGGGCTCCGCCGCTCCGGCTTCAGGCAAGGGCGCAAACATCAGGCGGGAGACCGCCAACACGTACCAAACAGTCGTACCAATACCCAGCACGCCCAAGCGACCGGTGACGGGAAGCAAGGCGTAATGAAGAAGCGACAGCACCACCGGGATCACCGCCATCCGCTTCGCCCACTTGGTCTCACCCTGCTGGTACAACCACAGCGGCACAAAGATCAACGCGGGCAGTTGCAACATATAATAATGACCGCGCGCGACGGGTGAGACGATCAATGCCGCCACGCAGGCGAGGCCGAACAGCAGTGAACGGTTGAGCACGCTGTCGGACTTTGTCAGCCTGACCGCGAGCGGAAACAACGCCAGCACCAGCCCCACCCGCACCATCAAAACCAGCGCCTGCACCCAGCCGGCGTCCATCGGCATGGGCCCGGATTTTTTCAGATGCACGTCTTTATCCGGCGGCCCGCCGAAAAACACGTGTGCGGTCCAGTTGCCCAACCGATAGACAGCGTTGCTGAAACTCTGGTTGCGCATGGTGTAGGGGTTATCGAGGTTGTTGGCGGCGTCGAACTCCACCGACTGGTTGCCCACCTTTGAATACCAGGTTTCAAGATGTTTGATATTCGCGTTCCAACCCACCAGTCCGGCGGGGATGATGAGGAAAAACAGTAGCAGGCCCGCCACGGTTCCCGCCATCACGCCGAAGAACCCCGGCCGAGCGGCGGTGCGCGATTCCTTCCTCAACCAGGCGACGCCCGCCTGAAACGCAACAAAACTCACCGGCACGATCGGCGTGATCTTCAGCACCACTGCCACCGTCATCGCCACACCACCGAGAAACGGACGCATCCAGCCGCGGTTTTCCATCACCAATCGAAATCCGAGCAGAAGAAAGTAGGTTTTGGCGATGCCGATCTGCCCCCTCTGCATGCAGTTGAGCATGGGAAACAGCACCGCGACGGAGGCGCATCCTCCCACCAGCAACAAATACGGCTTCAGCTTTTCAAAATGAAGACTGCGGTCGTGGAAAGCCAACCCCAGCAGGCGCACGCTTTCTTTATAGCAACCCGCCAGCATGGCGACGCTCAGAGCGAACCAGATCAACCCCTGCCAATGCGTCGGCAGTCCATGAAGCGGCGCGGCCACCAACGCCAGGAGCGGCGGGTACAAATATTTCCAACCGCGCGGATTGGTCACTTCATACGGATCGCGTCCGTCGAAGAACGCCGCCCCCGCCTCGGTGTACACGGTGAAGTCGGTGCGATGCTTGTGCGGCTGGTCGGGATGCAGGCTGGCGCGGTACCGCACATCCGTCACGCCCCAGATGAGGAGCGCGAGGAAAACGAATATCACAAAACGGCGGTTCAGGGAGGGAGGCCAGGTCGATTCCATTGACGCATGGTACTAGAGTGGCGGGAGCGATTCAATTGCGCTGTCGGGCCCGGTCCTGATCGCACACAAAAAAAACGGCCCGGGAAAACCCGGGCCGCCGTTCTTATATAAACAAGCGCTGTCGGTCATGAGCGCTGGTAGTCAAACTTCAGCCGACTTTCTGATAACGGGGATGCAGGTCTTTGATCTGCATATCAAAGTCCTCTTCGCTTTCCCCACGGGCGCGCTTGTCTTCCTCAATGTCGCCCGGCCCCCTAACGATGCCCTTGCGGTCATCCAGCACATTCTCCCACGTGGAATGCCGGTCCAGAACATCCTTGCTGATCGGCACGGGTTTCATCAATTTGTCTCCCGTCATTTTCGTGGCCGGCGTCTTCTGGGCCGGCTCCGCCGTCAGTCCTGCACCGGCGCTCATGGTGAGAGCGAGAAAAACCGCAATAGTCATAATAACGAGCTTACGCATCAGAAACCTCCTGATTCATATCAAAAAAAAACACCGGCAGGGAATACGGCACAAAAAAAATCGCCTGTTTGTCATTCGAAAGGCGTCGAAACACGACCCGGCCCAGAAACTTCGATCCCAAACAGGAACCTGCCGGTTGGAACCGGGCCTTCATTGCCTCCTTACTTTCAACATAAAACCCGCCTTCCTCACCTCGCAACCCCCTGCACAAAATTGAAGCACTGAAATTGAAAATCAATTATTTGAAAATACGCCCGAAAGTTCCCAATAAAAAACGGCTCCCATCTTCGGGAGCCGTTTTTGTATTTTGATAACGCTTGCCGTCAAAACAAAAGGTCAACCGACACGCGCCCACGGGCGGTCTTCCAGACGAACGTTCATGACGGGAATGTCTTTTTCATCTTTCGCCTCGGCGCGGGCTTCGCTGGTATCTTCAGCGGAAGCGGCTTGAGGAGCCGGGGTATTTCCTTCAACCTTCATGGTCCATACCGCATGGCGATCCAGAACATCCAAATCGATCGGTTCATTCGCAATCGCGACGCCGGACCAGGCGGCCAACAGAAAAGTCATGCTCAACACAGCGATCATCTTCTTCATGGAAATCCTCCTTTCAAAAATTTAAATGCATGCCGTCGGCGGTCCCTCAACGGACAGCCGCACAAAAATAATCAAAAGAAAGAAACACACAAAGGGGTTGAAACTCCGTACGCCCGTCGGATTTCATAAATGCTTCCGGCGGGGATTCCGGACTCATTGTTTTATTAAAACGGGATTTTCAGGAAGGCAAGCTCATAGACGATTTTTATTTTTGCAGGTGGGCAGGCGAGGGACTCCGCAGTGACGCGCGGAAAAGAAAACGGCTCCCCGCATGGGGAGCCGTTCTCACTTATGAGTATCGAGGGCACGGTGGCACCATCGATCTCATCTTGTTTGTCAGTCAATCTCAGACACTGCCTGAGTCTTTCTGGAGCTGTCGTACATCGTGGTGTCAATCGAGTCAGCCAGCTTCACGTACTCCGATTCCTTCTTGCTCGAATCTTGACTGTTCTTACTGTCAGAACCTTCCGTCAAGAGCTGTTGTTCCCCACCCTCGAATCGGTAAGTCCACACGGCATGACGATCCAGCACATCGGTTTCGGGCGGTTCAGCTGCAAAGGCCATTCCCGATCCGCCAAGGATCGCAAATAGAACACTCACTGCTGTAATAAATCTTTTCATACCTCTACTCTTCCTTTCCTCTCGTTTCCGCCGCCCGGGGTTTCCCCGGGGGGAAACTCAAAATATTGTTCGTTAACGGCCCGTTGTAAGCTGGATACTAAAACGCCACCCGACCCTGACGGTTCCAGGTCGAATGGCCGCTTTGCATGTACCGTCTGACAGTAAATTAGAGCCCGGTCCAAAAAAATACCATTAATAATTTTTAATGGAACGGGTTGGCCGGGAAAGGTGGAAGACATGGGAAGTCACCGCGGCTCCATCGATACCGATTTTCATTTTCGGAAATCGGGGAGGCGGGTGGAGTCGTCTTGAAAGGCGCAGTCCACCTGTTGGCGGGTCAGGCCCACCGCGCCGGTGAGGTCCGCGCCATGCAGGTAGGCTCCGCCGAAGCGGGCATTTTCAAGATACGCACCGCGCAGGTCGGACATCATGAGGTCGGCTTCCTCCAGGTTGGCGTCCTGCAACCGCGCCTCACGGAGATCCGCGTCCTGCAGGTTGGAGCCGCGCAGGTCCGCACCGCGCAGATCGGCCTTCACCAGCTTCGCGCCCATGAGGTCGGCTTCGATCAATTTCGCCCCGGACAACACGGCGTGGCTGAGATCGACCCCCTTCAGCACCGCGCGCTCGCCCGCACTGCCGCGGGTCTCGAACCAGAGCGCGTGATCCTCCAGCATCTTCTCCAGCATCATGCCCCCCTGTCTTCATCGATGCGGCGGACGGAGTCGTGGCATTCGAACTCGGTTTCGGAAATCCACTTCACGCGCAGGTAATGCGGCAGTAGCGTGGAGCGGTCGATCTTTGCCGACTGCACCTGCTGGCTGGTGAGGTTGATGATGTTCGTCAAGTCCGCGCCGGAAAGGTTGGCGCCGTCGAACTTCGCCTTGCTGACCGAGGCGCGGTCGAAGTTGGCACCGGTGAGGTCGGCCTGCGTGAAGTTGGTGCCGATGCATTCGGCCCGGGAGAGGTCGGCACCCTTAAGATGCGCGCCGGTGAAATCGACCGTGCTCAAACTGGCGCGCACGAGTTTGGCGTTCTCCAACTGCGCCTGCACGAGTTTCGCCTTGCGCAGGTTGGCTTCGGTGAGGTCGCCGCCCTTGAGGTCCGCCCCCTCCAGCTTCTGCCCGAACAGGTTGGCCTTCTGCAGGGCTCCTTTCGACGCTTCAATCGTCTCCCGCGTCCACGCGTCGGCCATACGTCACCCGGAGAACGAGGGTTTGGTGACCATCATGACGAGGATGGCGATGGCGGAGGAAAACGCCACCGCGCCCAGGCCCATCCACAGGCGGTGAAACAGAGTGTGACGCGGCGGCAGTTCGATGCCGTCGGCGAGCACCCGGCGCAGGTTGTTGCGCATGCGCCATTCGAGGAACACGGCGACCATCCAGCACAGCCCGACCAGCATGATGAGCGCCAGCGACGCGATCATCCACGGCTCGCGCACGGAATGCGCACCGTTTCTAAGCATCCAGTGGCCGGATCCAAACAGCACGAACAGCGCCGGGCCGATGAACACGATGTCGCCAATGAGAGTGTTGCTGAGTGCGAACAGAATCGTCTGCGAGTCTTTGCTCTGCTGGGCGCGGAACAGCATGAAGGCGAGCCCCAGCCCCGTCCCCAGCAATACCACCGCACTCATCACGTGCAGGAATTTGATAACAGTGAAGTCCATGTTTGAAATAACCCAGATAGAGAAACGATGGCCAAGTGTAATTTATGAAGGAACAAATCGCAATCCGAGGATTCCTACAGTGATGAGGCCGATGCAGAGGAGCCGCAACGCGGTCGCGGGTTCGCCAAATAAATAGATGCCGAGGATCGCCGTGCCGAGCGTGCCGATGCCCGTCCACACCGCGTACGCCGTGCCCACCGGCAGGTGCTTGAGCGACAGGCCCAAGAGGCCCATGCTGATGACGATGCTCGCCACCGTCCACACCGTCGGCCACAGCCTGGTGAATCCTTCCGTGTACTTCAGACCGATGGCCCACCCCACCTCAAACAACCCCGCGACAAACAACACCACCCACGCCATGCCAGCTCCCTTTCCTTAAATGGAATGCTAAATCTTAATCGCCGTCTCTGTTTCTTTACACGTTTTGTCGAGGATGAAATAGAGCGGGCAGAATCCGGTGAGCCCGCTCTGCAACAACACCACCCCCAGCACGCCCGGCACCAGAATCCATAACGGATGCACCCAGTACGCCAGGGCCGATCCCACCGTCAGCACCGCGCCGACGATCCCGTCATGCAGTTTGCGTTTTGTATTCATGACATCACCTCCCGGTCAATCATTCACACAAATCCTCATCCCAGATGCGCGCCAGCTCGTCCGCCTTTTCTTTTTCGCGCGGACGCGTGGCCTGCGAACGCCTGCGTTCCTCTTTCCCGTCCGACTCTTTCGGCTGAACCCCATGCCCATGATGGGCTCCAACGGACTTCTTCTTTTTCGACTCCGCGTTTCCCCGCTTCACCATGGCGCTCCCCCGCGAATCGGCGCTTTTTGGTTCCCTCGCGCGCATTTTTGCATTAAATTGACATACCGATTCATTCTACCACTTTCATCACTTAGAGGGGGCGGGCATGATCTCCCGGGTGCAGAGCGGCGCGGTGCTGGGCATCGACGGTTACGTCGTCGAGGTCGAGGTGCACCTTTCACCCGGACTGCCGGGGATGTCCATCGTCGGCCTGCCCGACGCGGCGGTGAAGGAGAGTTCCGATCGCGTCGCCGCCGCCATCCGAAACACGCAGTTGGAGTTTCCGGTCAGGCGCATCACCGTCAACCTCGCGCCCGCCGACATCAAAAAAGAGGGCTCCGCCTTCGACCTGCCCATCGCCCTCGGCATCCTCGCCGCCGACGGCATCGTCAAACCCGACCACCTGCACCGCTACCTGATCCTGGGCGAACTCTCGCTCGACGGACGGGTGAAACCGATCAAGGGCACGCTGTCGATCGCGGCGCAGGCGAAGAAGGCGGGGGTCGAGGGCATCCTGCTCCCCAAAGCGAATGCCGCCGAGGCGGCGGTGGTGTCGGGTCTCAAGGTCTATCCCTTGGAAACCCTGCCGGAGGCGCTGGCGTTTTTGAACGGCGAACTCGAGCTGCAACCGGTGACGAAAGACCCGGAAGGAGAGTACCGCGAGCATTCGGCGTACGATCTCGACTTCACCGACGTCAAAGGTCAATACCACGTGAAACGCGCGCTGGAGATCGCCGCCGCGGGCGGGCACAACATCATCCTCATCGGGCCGCCGGGCTCGGGCAAATCCATGCTGGCCAAGCGCCTGCCCACCATCCTACCGCCCTTGACGCTCGACGAAGCCATCGAGACGACGAAGATCCACAGCGTGCTGGGACTCATGAACAACGGCAAGGGGCTGATCGCCACGCGGCCGTTCCGGTCGCCGCACCACACCATTTCGGACGCGGGACTCATCGGCGGCGGCAAGGTGCCGATGCCGGGCGAGGTGTCGCTGGCGCACAACGGCGTGCTGTTTCTCGACGAACTGCCGGAGTTTAAACGCAACGCGCTGGAAGTGTTGCGGCAACCGATGGAGGACCGGCAGGTGTGCATCTCGCGCGCGTCCGGCTCTCTCACCTTCCCCACCGGCTTCATGCTGGTGGCGGCGATGAATCCGTGCCCCTGCGGGTACCGCACCGATCCCAAACGCGAGTGCCAGTGCACGCCGCCGCAGATCAAGAAATACGTGTCGCGCATTTCGGGGCCGATGATGGACCGTATCGACATCCACATCCAGGTGCCTGCGGTCGAGTACAAGGATCTCGCGTCGAACACGGTGGGCGAGCCGTCGGACGTTCTGCGCGAACGCGTGCAGAAAGCGCGAGTCCGGCAACTGCAACGCTTTGCCGGATCGAGGATTTTTTCCAACGCGTCGATGAGTTCGAAGCAGATCAAAACGCACTGCCCGCTGGACGCCGCGTCGCAGAAGATCATGGCGACGGCCATCGACAAGATGGGCATGAGCGCCCGCGCTCACGACCGCATTTTAAAAGTCGCGCGCACGATTGCCGACCTGGCCGGCGAGGACGCCGTCGCCGCCGAACACATCGCCGAAGCCATACAATATCGAACCCTCGACCGCGAAGGAGTGTAGAATAGAACCAATCCAATCCGTTCCTGCACGCAGGTTCCGCAAGAACATCAAAAATAAATTGGGAGGGCACGAAGATGATTCGCATCATCCTTTCGGTTTCGCTTTTTATTTTTGCTGTCGCAGGTTCCGGTTGCTCCGCCATCCTCGCTCTCACACCCGACACCGAAGACCCGTCCGTCATCCATACCGGCGCCACGCAAGAAGAAATTGAAAACGAGTTCGGCAGTCCCGTGGAAACCGTTACCGACCGGGAAGGCACGCTGTACACGTATGAGTTCGAGATCGAACCCACCGGCGACCCCTCACCCGGCTGGCGGGCGACCTATTACAGCATGTGGGACCTCTTGACCTTACTGATACTGGAACCCATGTTCTGGTACGACGAGATCAAGTGGGAAGCCAACTACCTGGTGAAGATCCGTTACCATCCGCGCACCAACACCGTGACCTATTTTTCCATTCCCGAATGTTACGGCGACTGCGACGAGCGCAAGTGGGTCGAGGTGAGAAAACTTGCCAGCCAGTACGACCCCTACACCGAAACCATGACCTACACCTGGAACCCAAAGTACGTCTTCACCAAAGTATCGCGCCCGGGAGGGCGCTGAATCATTTGAGTGGCCAACTTGAAACGCGGTGCAAAAAAAATGAAACGTTGCGGCGGTTTCCATCGAACATAAAGACCGCCCGCACCGCCGCCAACAAACCAACGCGCGTTGTTTCTCCGTCAAAATCCGGGCGTTTTGGAAATGGGTCTGATTTTGTGAACATTGGGCATAAAATCATAAACGCGGGTGACTTTTTTTGTTACCGTTTTTGACGTCCTCCCCCACTCTCCAATTGATTCTTAAAATCAACATTCCTCTTGCCGGGCGAAAACCAACTCCTTTCCAAAACATTTATCTTTAATGCGGGTTTGGTACGCGAATTGCCACATTAAACAGGCATGAAACCGAATGGAAAGGGATTCCGTTTTCCATGGATTGGTTTTTCACAACCATGACCTGAGAGGCAATCATGAATCAGCCCGAAACCAATAACACGTTGTGGGCCCTGCTGGTGAACCAGCCCGGCTGGTCCGCCATGATGGCGCTCCTCGCCATGATGGCTTTGTACATGGGACGCAAACCCGTGCACGCCGGACTCCAGCGCCTGGTGGCGACGGTGTACTCCGGCTTCCGCCTGACGTCCCGCTCGCTGTTCAAAGCGGAAAAACGCCTGTGCGAACGCAACAAGGAAGTCCTGCTGGAATTGGGACAGGACCACATGGAACGCAAGATCGAGCGCGAGTTCTTCCGCGTCAACGCGGTGGTGGAACGCGACCTCGCCCGCTATCCCGAACTGCAAAAGGTCATCGCCGACCAGATCACGCAGATCGAGGAGGACTACAAGCAGTGCGGGCAGGAAGTGCCGCCGACGCCGGAATGGATCGAGGCCGTCGAGGTGGTGGCCAAGCTGAAGGTCGATCACAAGAACAACCCGCTGACCGCCAACATCCTGAAGAGCATCCATGAAGCGTCGGAGAAGCATCACCGCGAAGTGATTCGCGAATACCGCGACAGCGTGGCCAAGCGTCACGCCCTGTTGCAGACCCTGCGCCCCTACTGGCGGAAACTCGTGAATTCCGTGGATGAAGTCGGCAAAACCCTGCGCGGCCTGCTGGACCGCGCCCGCGACATCGACCAGCACATGGACCGCTACATCGAGATCATCAACAAGACCGACAAGGCGGAAAGGACTTTGCGCGCCTCGGCGGCGGTGCAGTTTGCTGTATCGTTACTCGTCGTTCTCATCGCCACCGGCGGCGCCATCATCAACTTCAACCTCATCGCCCTGCCCATGTCCGAGATGGTCGGCTCCACGGCGCAGATCGGCGGCATGAAGGTTTCGGACATCGCGGCGCTGGTCATCATCTTCGTCGAGATGTCGATGGGCCTGTTCCTGATGGAAGCCCTGCGCTTCACACGCTTGTTCCCGGTGATCGGAACGATGGACGACCGCCTGCGCATCCGCATGATCTGGGTCACCTTCAGCATCCTGTTCACGCTGGCCTGTGTGGAAGCGGCGCTGGCGTTCATGCGCGACCAGATCGCCATGGACCTGAGCGCGCTCCGTCATTCGCTGACGGCAACCGGCGGTGAGCTGGAAGCGGTGCCGGTGAGCGGCGTCAACTCCTGGATTCCGATGCTCGGCCAGATGGTGATGGGCTTCATCCTGCCCTTCGCCCTGACCTTCGTCGCCATCCCGCTGGAGACGCTCATGCACTCCTGCCGCAGTGTGTTCGGCGATCTGCTGGCGCTGTCCATCCGCAGCCTGGCGGTGCTGTTCCGCATACTCGGTAGCGGCTTCCGCAACCTGGGCCTGTTGATGACCCACGTGTACGACATCTTCATCTTCCTGCCTTTGTGGCTGGAGCAGATGTGGAAAACCCGTCACAAATCTTCCGGTGAAACGGTCAATGGCAGTCAACCCGCCGGGGAGATGCTGATGGACCCTGAAACCCGAATCGAACAGGTGGCAAAATGAAACGAATGATTTCAGTTCTGCTATGCATCCTGTTTTTCACCGGATGCGCCGAGCCGACCTCGAACACACGGGGCGTGTACCTTCTGCTCGACACATCCGGCACTTACACCAAGGAGTTGAGGAAGGCCCAGCAGATCATCAACTACCTGCTGGGAACGCTGGGCCCCGGCGACACCATGGCCGTGGCGCGCATCGACAGCGCCAGTTTCAGCGAGAAGGACATCGTCGCCAAGGTGACGTTCGACTCGCGGCCGTCGGTGGCCAATGCGCAGAAGCGCAAGTTTGCGGAGATCATCAACGACTTCGTGGAGAAAGTGAAAGGCAGTCAGTACACGGACATCTCCGGCGGGCTGTTCCAGGCCATCGAGTATTTGAATGAAGTCGAGGCCTCGAACAAGCACATCCTCATCTATTCCGATCTTAAAGAGGAGTTGCCGGACGGCTACAACCGGAACCTCAAGTTCACTTTGGACGGATTCAAGGTGCGGGCGCTGAACGTGACCAAACTGCGCGCCGACAACGTGAACCCGGAAGAGTATGTGGACCGGTTGAAAATCTGGCAACAGAAGGTGGAGACCGGTGGCGGCAACTGGGAAGTGGTCAATGACCTCGACCGCGAAGACGCCCTGATGCTGTAACCGGGATCGAACCCGGCAAGCCCCCTCCCCGATCGCCCGCCGCCGGGATAACCGGCGGCAGGCGACCGGGACCCGTTCGGCCATTGCTGCCCGAACCCGCCCGGATTTTCCCCGCCAAAAAATGGACCTCAAAATTTTTTTTGACCGCCCGGAATTTCCGACTACTCTTGGTAATGAATGCAAACCGCAACCGATGAATGGAGAGGGGGAATGCTGATGATCAGACGCAATGCAGTGCGGGTGATGGCGGCGATGATGGTTCTACTGATGACCTCCGGCTGTTCGGTCATCATGGCTTTATCCGGCGACCCGGAACCCAATTTCGGAGTCATCCAACCCGGCGCGACCCGCGCCATGGTGGAAAAAGAATTGGGAACCCCTTTCCACACCAACCAGCAAAGCGACCAGCGTACGGACTGGTATCGTTACGAACTGGGCAACGCGCCGAATGGCGACCGCGCGCTGGCCAATTTCGCGCTGGATGTTTATTCCATCCTGTTGTGGGAGCTCATCGCCACCCCGCGCGAACTCATGATGGGCGACGACCATGAAATGTCGGTGGTGTACGGCCCGGAAGACCGCGTCATTGCCGTCAATCGCAAAGGCGAGGAAACGGTGCCTGAACCCATCCACCTGGGAACCACCACGCCCTCCGCCAAGGAGGAACCAACGGTCAACCAACCTACCGAAACTCCAGGCAACCAACCCGTGCCCGGCGGCCGTCCGCCGTCGAGTCGATGAGTCATTCCGATAATCGGCAAAGGTTTCTTTTCACTGCCCCAACGCGGAGGCAGGCCGGCCCACACCCCCGCGCTCTGCGTATTGCATAAACCCCTTAACCGTGGTAGGTTTTTGACTTAGCGACGAAGGCCCTCCGGACGTTTTTTTGAACCTTCCGCCGGGCCCCGGCCGGGGCATCCATGCAAGCCAGGCCCCCCCATTCCATAGCTTTCACCTGGGCCGGTATGGCTCAGAGATGTTCATCTTTGTGGATTCAACTGACGAGGAGACAACGATGAGAACAATCCGGAAACTCTGGCTGTGGATGCTGATAATAGCCATTGCGGTAGGGGTTCCCGCAATGGGCTTCGCCGACCCGAAAGCCGACGCCGACCCCTGCGCTGCCGTCAGCGATATGGACGAAAAAAACCTCTGCCGGGCCTTTGAAATCGAAAAAAAGCTCACCGCAGAGCAAAAGGAAAACCGGTACCAGAACAAGAACCACAGTTCCTATTACTGTTCGCTCATCAGAAGCCGCGACAAACAGGCTTACTGCTACGCTGTGGTCAACAAGGAGCAAAGCCAGTGCGGTTTCATCGTGGATGCCGACCTGGAGAAACAATGCAACTCCAAATTCTGAAAACTGTAGGAAATCGACCTATTGGAGCGCTCCCGGCAAGCGGCCGGGGGCGCTTTTTTGTGGCCGCCGAAAAATGCTTGCAGGCAAAAGGTCCCACCGTACCCCCTAACAATAATTGTTGAGTTTTCCGGAAATATTGCCGAAAATATAAATAGACAATTAAACCCCCACACGGGGAGGATTGGCGATGGAATCGCTGGACTATCATCAGATTCGTGATTACTGCCGGACCGCCGTAGACATGGCGGACGAGTTGGGAGCGTACGACGGGCTTTCTTTCCTCATCGGAGAAAAGTTTTATTCGCTGATGCTGGCCCTCAAGCAGGCGGAAGCGAAAGTCGAGTTCCTTTACAACGCCGGGGAAACCGGGGAAGACGAAACCGCGGAAACACCCCTTTCCGGCAACACGGAAATCCACCAGGGATACCTGCTCGCCATCCAGAACAATTACCAGAAGGCTCTCGAGAGGATCGAAGACCTCAGTCAGTTGCGTAACGATTTCGTAGAAGAGATCAAAGAAGCGTTCGAGCTCGATGACATCCGCGAATATCTGGAATCCTATCCACGGTTCGGCGGTAACGAATCGGAGTTTGGCATCTCGCTGAAGGAAGACGATCAACCGATGGAGTTCAAGGACGTGATGTCGGAAATCAACGACATCTTTCTGGTTGAGGAAATCAAGAAGCTGTTTTATTGAGGAGGCGAACGAGGCGGCCCCGTCGCGTTTTTCTTTCCTTCCAGATCACACTCCGCTACAATCCGTTTTCATGAAACAAAAGTTGTCCGAAAAAACCCGGTTGGTCCTGGGCTTCGTGATCTTGTGTGCCATGACGGTGGGAATCCTGTTCACCGGGCCCGGTTTCAGTTTTACCTATCAGGTGATCCTGACCTCCCTCGCCCTGTTCCTGCTGTTCTGGCTGATCACCTGATTCACACCCTGTCCGTCAACGTAGCACGAACGCCGCCACCGCCGCGGCCAGAGCCGCCACACCCAGGCCGATGCCCGTCATCGCAAGCGTCTTGATGCCTGCAAGCTTCGCATCCGTTTCCTTCTTCACGGATTCGATCTGCGAGGCGATCTCCGCCTTCATGCCTTCTTCGATCTTCGACTGCACGTCATCCCGTATGGCATCCACCTTTTCCTGAATGCGGGCGTCCTGTGCGTCCAGCAGTTTCTGGTTCAGCGCATCGGATCTTTTGCCGATTTCGTCTTTCACCATTTCGCGCGCGTCGTACTTCCATTCGTCCATCTGCTGGCGCAAAACGTCCAACCGCTCCTGAATGGTGTTCTGCAGTTTGGGCTCGATGTTCTCCGAGATCTTCTCCAGGCTGTCGCGCGCGTTGGAGATGGCCTCGTGCAGGCTCTCCTCGATCTCCTCCTCCAACGCCTGCTTGCGGTTCTCCACGTGTTCAGAGAGCAGTTCCGTTTTTTCGCGCAACTCGGAGAGGATGCGCAGGTTTTCGCGGGCTTTCTGTTCTTCTTCTGGACTCATAAGCATACCGATCGCCTTTTCGTGGTTGGATTCCGAATTACATATTAGATGAGTTTTATTCTGAATGTTTTTAAAAATTTCCCACACACAGCCGCGCAACCGACTCCACATAATTTCTCCCTGCACGGCTCCCAGCCGCCGTATTGACTTCCCCGGCCTTCGAGGATACAGTGTATATTATTGAAAATTAAGGATGAATCATGGACGACCTGATCCAATCCTTCCGCACCCACCTGGTGGCGGAGAAAAACGCCTCGCCCCATACGGTGGAGGGCTACCTGAAAGACCTTGGCCAGTTCGCAGCGTTTCTGCGCCAAAGCGGGCATGCCTGCACGGCGAACGGGATGATCGACATCCACCAGATCGACCGGCTGGCGGTACGGTCGTACCTCGCTTATCTTTACGACCAGTCCTGCACCGGCGCCACCATGAACCGCAAGCTGTCGGCGCTCCGCACCTTCTTCCAGTTTTTATGCCGGGAGAACTATATCAAAACCAACGTCGTAAAAACCATCCCGGCGCCGCGAAAAAAGAACGCGCTTCCCACATACCTCACGGTGGACGAGATGTTCCGCCTGCTGGAGCTTCCGGCCAAAGAGGGCTTCCTGGGCATACGCGACCGCGCCATGCTGGAATTGTTCTACAGCACCGGCATGCGCATCAGCGAGCTGACCGGGCTCACGCTCGACTCCATCCGCCTCGACGAGCGTAGGGTGAACGTGCTCGGCAAAGGGAAAAAAGAACGCATTCTGCCTCTGGGACGCAAGGCGGTGGATGCGGTCCACGCCTACCTGAAAGAAAGGCAGGCGCTCCTCGCGAAGAAAAAGCCGGAGATGCCACCCGCGCAACTGTTTCTCAACACCCGCGGCGGCGCGGTGACCGTACGGGGGGTGCGCAAGATCCTTGACCGCTATCTGGGCCCGGCGTTTGCCAAAGGCATCTCGCCGCATTCCCTGCGGCATTCCTTTGCCACTCACCTGCTGGAAGGCGGCGCGGATCTTCGTTCCATTCAGGAAATGCTGGGGCACGCCAGCCTCTCAACCACGCAGAAATACACGCACCTGACCATCGACCGGCTGATGGAGACCTACGACAAATCCCACCCGCGCGCCCAACAATTGGATGCCAATTCGCCCAAACCATGATAAAAAAGCAGGATGATTTTTTCTAAATCATCCGAAACCGAATATCCAACCCGATCTGCAATGATCCGACCATGAATCCGTACACCAAAGAATCTTACACTCCGCATGGAACGACCATATTGTCCGTCCGCCACCAGGGACAGGTGGCGATGGGCGGGGACGGACAGGTGACGCTCGGCCCGACGGTGATGAAGCACTCGGCGCACAAAGTCCGCAGAATGTACCACGACAAGATCATTGCCGGGTTTGCCGGCGGCACGGCGGACGCGTTCGCCCTGTTCGCCCGTTTCGAGGAAAAACTGGAAAAGTACAACGGCAACCTGTCGCGCGCGGCGGTGGAACTGGCCAAGGACTGGCGCACCGACAAGCTCCTGCGCCGGCTGGAAGCGATGTTGCTGGTCGCGGACAAGGACAACAGTTTCCTCATTTCCGGCACGGGCGATGTGATCGAACCGGACGACGGCATCATCGCCATCGGTTCCGGCGGCATGTTCGCTCAGTCCGCCGCCAAGGCGTTGGCGCGCCACTCCAGCCTGAACGCCCGGCAGATCGTGGAGGAATCCATGAAGATCGCACAGGACGTGTGCATCTACACCAACGATCATCTCACCATCGAGGAGTTGTGAGCGATGGCGGACCTTTCGACCCAGACCCCGAAAACCTTTAAAGAACGGGAAGCGTTCCTTGCGGCGCTGACGCCGAAAGCCATCGTGCACGAGCTCAACCGGTTCATCGTCGGCCAGGAAAAGGCCAAGCGCGCCGTCGCCGTGGCTCTGCGCAACCGCTGGCGGCGTCAGCAGTTGGACCCGGAACTGCGCGAAGAGGTCGCGCCGAAAAACATTCTCATGATCGGCCCCACCGGCGTCGGCAAGACGGAAATCGCCAGGCGCCTGGCAAAGCTGTCGAAATCGCCCTTCATCAAAGTCGAGGCGTCGAAGTACACCGAAGTCGGTTACGTCGGCCGCGACGTGGAGTCGATGATCCGCGACCTCGTCGAACTCACGCGCAACATGGTGCGGCAGGAACAGGAAGAGGACGTGCAAAAGGAAGCGAAGAAGGCGGCGGAGGAACGCATGCTCGACATCCTTCTGCCGCCGCATCCCAGCCAGCGGCATCCGGGGCAGAAGGAATATGAACTGGACGACCTCGGCCGGCAACAGTACCAGCAGACGCGCGAAAAATTCCGCGGGTACCTGTATGAAGGAAAATTCGACGACCGCGACGTGGAGATCGAAGTGCAGGCCAGGTCGCCTTACATGGTCGATGTCATGTCGCCGCCCGGCATGGAGGAGATGGATTCCAACATCAAGGACATGCTGAACAACCTGATGCCAAAGAAAACCGCGCACAAGAAAATGAAAGTGCCGGAAGCACTGAAGGTGCTCACCCAGGAAGAAGCCGAGAAACTGGTGGACCAGGACAAGGTCAACCAGGAGGCGGTGGAGCGCGCCCAGCAGAGCGGCATCGTGTTCATCGACGAGATCGACAAGATCACCGCGCGCTCCGGTATGAGCGGCGGACCCGACGTCTCCCGCGAGGGCGTGCAGCGCGACCTTCTGCCCATCGTCGAAGGCGCGTCGGTGTCCACCAAGTACGGCATCGTCAAGACCGATCACATCCTGTTCATCTCGGCGGGCGCGTTTCATTCGTCGAAACCGTCGGACCTGATTCCGGAGTTTCAGGGACGCTTCCCGATCCGCGTGGAACTGGAATCGCTCACGCAGAACGATTTCGTGCGCATCCTCACGGAGCCGGGCAACGCACTCATCAAGCAGTACGCCGCCCTGCTCAATACCGAAGGCATCGACCTCACGTTCACCGATGACGCGATTGAAGAAATCGCGTCGATGGCGGCGCAGGTCAACGAACGCACGGAAAACATCGGCGCGCGGCGTTTGCAAACCGTCATGGAAAAACTGCTGGAAGACCTGTTGTTCGACGCCTCCACGATGGAGGCGCAAACCGTAACCATTGAAGGCTCACGCGTGAAGGACAAACTGGGCGGCATCATCGAGGACCAGGACCTGAGCCGGTACATCCTGTAATGGAACGAAACATGGAAGCATTGATCAACAAAGCCGAGATGCTGATCGAGGCCCTGCCCTACATCAAAAATTTTTACAGGAAAACGTTCGTCATCAAATACGGCGGCAACGCGATGGTTTCCGAGGAATTGAAGGACACCTTCGCGCTGGACGTGGTGATGATGAAGTACATTGGCATCAATCCCGTCATCGTGCACGGCGGCGGCCCGCAGATTGGCAAGACGCTGGAGATGTTCGGCATCGAGTCGCAGTTCGTCGACGGCCACCGCATCACCTCCAAGGAGATGATCGACGTGGTCGAGATGGTGCTGGGCGGCAAGGTGAACCAGGATATCGTCACCCTCATCAACAGCCACGACGGCAATGCCGTGGGCATCACCGGCAAGGACGGCAACCTCATCCAGGCGAAGCGGTACAAACACGTCAAGCAGTCTCCGGAAACCAACCAGTCGGAGATCATCGACCTGGGCCTCGTGGGCGAGATCACGCAGGTGAACGTGCGCATCCTGCAGGAGATCGACGAAGCCGGGTTCATCCCCGTCATCGCACCGATCGGCCAGGGCGACAAGGGCGAGACGCTCAACATCAACGCCGACATCGTCGCGTCGAGGGTTGCTTCCGCGCTGAAAGCGGAAAAACTCCTGCTCATGACCGACACCGAGGGCGTGAAGGGCAAAAACGGCAAACTCATTCCCAATCTCACCCGCAGGAAAGCGCAGGACCTCATCAAGACCAAGGTCATCAAGGACGGCATGTTGCCCAAGGTGAACTGCTGTCTCGACGCACTGAAAGCGGGCGTCCGCAAAACCCACATCATCGACGGCCGCGTGCGGCACGCGCTCCTGCTCGAAATCTTCACGAAAGAAGGCGTCGGCACGCAGATCGTGGACAAATAACCCCTCCGCCCGTCCCGTTCGCGCCCCAACGCCGTAAATTCCCATTCCACAAGCGGTTCCGCCTTTCCCGTCGGCTTGTGGGAGGTTGACATCCCCCGTGGACATTGCTAGTTTTAAATATTTGGATAGATATAAATCAGGATCTTATCGCAACCATGCCCTCGACCCGGATCGACGACAGATCGCGCACCATTTTGATGGAGACGGTGAGCAACTACATCACCACGGCGGAGCCCGTCGGCTCCGGCACCATCTCGCGCAATTTGGAACAGCGCCTCAGCTCCGCCACGGTGCGCCATGTGATGGCGGACCTGGAGGAGATGGGATTCCTGCACCAGCCGCACACGTCTGCGGGACGCGTGCCCACCGACCAGGGCTACCGGTTTTTCGTCAACGAACTGCTGCAGATCCAGATCCAGAACCCCGCTCCGCTGGCGGCGTTCCCGCGCGACCTCCGGCAACGTTCGCTGGACGAAATTCTGGAGTCCGCGTGCTCGTTTTTGTCCACCTGTTCGCACCAGGCGGGACTGGTCATGGTGCCCAGCTTCTGGGAGCTCGCGCTCAAGAACATCCAGTTCATCCACCTCACCTCCGGCAAACTGCTGGCGGTGTTCGAATCGCAGATGGGCATGTTGCAGAACAAGATCATCGAAACCGGCGAGGCGTTGTCGCAGGAGCGTCTGAACGCAGTTTCCAATTACCTGAACCGCGAGTTCGGCGGGCGGTCGCTGAAAGCCATCCGGCAGGAACTCCTGCACCGCAAGAAAAACGAAAAGGCGCGCTACAATGAGCTGGTCAAAAAAGCCAGCGAACTGTGGGTGCAGATGTTTCCCGGCGAGCAGAACGCGGAACTGCTGATCGATGGCCTCATCAATCTGCTCGACCAGCCGGAGTTCTCGGAAAACGTCGAGAAGATGAAGCGCCTCATGAAAACCGTCGATGAAAAGGCGAAGCTTATCAAACTGCTCGACCAGTGTATGCTGGAAGACGGCCTCACCGTGTTGATCGGCGAGGAAAACCCGGATGAGGAACTGGAAGGCTTCAGCCTGATCGCGCAGAACTACCGCATGGGTGACGAGAAACTGGGCACGCTCGCGGTGTTCGGTCCCAAGCGCATGGATTATCAAAAAATGATCGGTATCGTGAACTCCACCGCCAGCAACGTGTCGGAGTTTCTGACAAATAAATAAAGGAGTGCCAACCGCGTTATGAACAAGAAAAGCGACACCTACGAAAACACCGAAGAAAAAAAAAGGATCGACGCCGAAGACGCGGCGGAAACCGGAGAGTCCGCCAATGAGGCGGTGGAGCCGGAAGTGGTGAACGAGGACTCCGCGGAAACACTTCTTAAAAAGAAAGATGGAGAACTCGCCGAGATGCGCAACGAAATGCTCCGCATGCGCGCCGATGTGGAAAACGTCCGCCGCCGCCTGACCAAGGAGAAGGAGGACGCCATCGCCTTCGCCAACCAGCGGCTCATCAAGAGCCTCATTCCCGTGTTCGACAACCTCGACCGCGCGCTCAAGGCGCCGGACACCAACGTCGAAAGCCTGAAGGAAGGCGTGCGCATGACGGCCAAGCAGTTCGAGGCGATCTTCGAAAAGGAGAAGGTCGAACCCATAAACGCCGTCGGCGAAAAGTTCGACCCCGCCGTGCACGAGGTGCTGGCGCAGATCGAGTCGCACGAGCACGAGGAGAACACGGTCATCGAGGAATACGTGCGCGGTTACAAGATGAACGGGCGCGTCCTGCTTCCGGCGAAGGTCGCCACCGCCAAAAAACCGAGCGGGGATAAACCCGCCGACTCCGCCGCCTGAGGCGAGGCCCCCACCCCCATGCCCGAACTGCCGGAGGTCGAAACCCTGCGCCGGGCGCTGTTGCCGCTGATTCCCGGAAAACGCCTGGCCACGTTGAAATTCTACCGGCCGGACCTGCGCTTTCCCATCCCGACCGAAACGCTGACGCAAACCCTCACCGGCGCGGTGCTCTCCGACATCACCCGCATCGGCAAATACCTGTTACTGCATTTTTCAGGCGGCGCCATGCTGTGGCACCTCGGCATGAGCGGCCGCGTCGAGCAGGCTCCATCGCTTACCCCCATCCACAAACACGACCATGCCGCGTTTCATTTCGAACCCGACATCTACCTGCACTTCGTCGATCCGCGCCGCTTCGGGTGCATCCTGTGGGTGCCCGACGGCAAGGGCCATCCACTGATCGATCATTTGGGACCCGATCCACTCGTACCCACCACCACGGCGAAGGACCTGAAAGCGCGGGCCCGCACCTGCAAGGGACCGATCAAGGGATTTCTCATGAACGCCACGCGGCTGGCGGGCATCGGCAACATCTACGCCTGCGAGTCCCTGCACGCGGCGCTCATCCATCCCAACCGCCCCGCGAACAAACTCACCCTGCCGCAATGGGAAACTCTGCTGGCCACCCTGCGGGTCACGCTGGAGAAAAGCATCGCTTCCGGCGGGACGACGCTCCGCGATTTTTTCAGCGCCGATGGAACGCCGGGCTACTACACCATAGACCTCGCCGTATACGGCCGGGAGAATCAACCCTGTAAGCAGTGCGGCAGTCCCATCGTGCGCACAGTCCACTCCGGCCGCTCCACCTTCTTCTGCCGCGCCTGCCAAAAGAGATAACGCTTAACCCGACCCGGCTTCAGTGCTATCCTTGGGGCCATGCAACCATCCATCGGCCTCATCACGCTCAACGCGAAGTTCATCCACACCGCAGTCAGCCTGCGCTATTTGCGCAACGCCGCCCGCCGTGCGGGCTACGCCAACGTGTGGATCGAGGAGTTCACCATCCACCACCCCACCTGGAAAATCGCCGCCGAAATCCAGAAACACCGGCCCGACATCCTCGGCATCGGCGTGTACATCTGGAACCGAAGGCAATGCTTCGAGCTGGTCGAAGTTTTAAAGAAACAGAATCCCTATCTGAAAATCGTTTTGGGCGGACCCGAGGTGTCGTTTGAAATGCTGCACGGCGACGACTACACCATCATTTCCGGCGAAGGCGAAGCGCGGTTTGTCGAATACCTGGGCTACGCCGCGAAAAACGAAGCGCCGCCGCCGGACGTGCTGGAGCGCTGGCTGGTTTATGGCGGCGACCTGCCGGACCTGCACGTGCCGTACACGGAGGAAGACTGGCCGCACCTCAAAAACCGTTACGCCTATGTCGAGACCTCGCGCGGTTGTCCGTACCTGTGCTCGTTCTGCCTGTCGGCCTTGGACAAAACGGTGCGCTATTTCGATGATGACGCGGTGCGTCAACAAATTGAGGATATCGTGAAGGCGGGCGTCGGCAAGGTGAAGTTCGTCGACCGCACCTTCAACCTGCAACCGCGCCGGATGCGTGATCTCATGCAGTGGCTCACGCAGTTCCCCGGCGTCGAGTTCCATTTTGAGGTGGTAGGCGATCTTTTGAACGATGGCATGCTGGAGTTTCTCGACACCGTGCCTCCGGGCATGTTCCAGTTCGAAATCGGCATCCAGACGGCCACCGATCCCGTCCAGCAAACCATCCAGCGAAAACAGAACAACGACAATCTGTTCGCCACGATCAGGCAGTTGATCGCGCAGGACCGCGTGCATGTGCACTGCGACCTCATCTTCGGCCTGCCCGGCGAAACGTATGAGCAGATGATGCAATCGTTCGAGGAAGTCTTCGCCCTGCGCCCACACGAGGTGCAGTTGGGATTCCTCAAATTCCTGCCCGGCGCGCCGGTGAAGGACCAGATAGAAAAAGAGCAGTATCGCTATCTGTCCACGCCGCCGTATGAAGTGATCGCCAACCGCCTCGTCACCGCCGAGCAGTTCAGCTACCTGAAACGTTTCACCGAAATGTTCGACCTGTTCTACAACTCGCAACGGTTCCGCTTCACGCTGGAACACATCCTGCGCGACCGGTCCCCCCTTGAGGTCTTCGACCGCCTGCTGGCTCACGTCGAACAGCACACCGGCTTCCACGGCGGCATCTCGCTCGACCGCCAGTATTTGTTTCTCGCAGAATGTTTCGACCTGTTGGACGATCCCGTGGCGCTCGATTTACTCAAACTGGATTACCTGTATCACCAGCGCACGTTTCACCTGCCGGAGTTCATGCGCGCGCGCCTGCCGGAAAACGGATCGACGAAGCTCCGCACCTGGTCCGGCGACCGCAAGACGCCGCTCGTTCCCTTCCAGCACGAGATCGAGGTGGACCGCTGGCAGGCCCACCTGGCCCCGGCGCGCGCGCCCGTGTATTATGCTGTGGCGCACGCACCCAAGGGCGCGGGCTACTTCACCCGCCCCGCCGTGCACCGCGTGGAAGGCTGATTCCGCCGTTTTTGTTTTCAAATCCGTCCCGGCCGTTATATGATGGACGGTCAACTCATACCCTATTCATCCACAAATTGGAGAGACTCTAAGGAGAAGGCCATGTCAGACGCCAGTGAAACCCCGCTCAATCCCCGTAGCCGAACGATCACCCAGGGCGACCGCCGTGCGCCCAACCGCGCCATGTTGCGCGCGGTGGGCTTCAAGGACGAAGATTTCGTGAAGCCGATCGTCGGCATTGCCAACGGGCAGAGCAACATCACACCCTGCAATGCGGGACTGGGTAAACTGGCGGACATCGCTGCTGCTGAAATACACAACAGCGGCGGCATGGCGCAGATGTTCGGCACCATCACCATCAGCGACGGCATCAGCATGGGCACCGAGGGCATGAAATGCTCGCTGGTCAGCCGCGAGGTCATCGCCGACTCGATCGAGACCGTCTGCCGCGGTTCGTCCATGGACGGCGTACTCGCCATCGGCGGGTGCGACAAGAACATGCCCGGCGCGATGATCGCCATGGCACGGTTGAACATCCCCGCCGTCTTCGTGTACGGCGGCACCATCAAGCCCGGCCATCTGGGCGACGAGGATTTGACCGTCGTCAGCGCGTTCGAAGCCGTCGGCAAGTTCAGCGCCGGCGCGATCGACAAAAACGAGTTGACCGACATAGAAAAGAACGCGTGCCCCGGTTTCGGGTCGTGTGGCGGCATGTTCACCGCCAACACGATGTCGTCGGCATTCGAGGCGATGGGCATGAGCCTGCCGTACAGTTCGACCATGTCCAACGAAGACAAGGAAAAGGAAAACAGCACGCGCGAAAGCAGTATCGCGTTGATGAACCTTGTTAAAAAGAACATTCTTCCACGTGATATCATCACGCGAAAATCTTTGGAGAATGCAATCGCCGTGGTCATGGCGGTCGGTGGTTCCACCAACGCCGTCCTGCACCTGCTGGCAATCGCGCACAGCGCGGGCATCGAACTCAGCATCGATGATTTTGAAACCATCCGCAAGCGCGTGCCGTTGTTCTGCGATTTGAAACCGTCAGGACGCTATGTCACCGTCGATCTTCATCGCGCCGGAGGCATTCCGCAGGTCATGAAAATATTGTTGAACGCAGGCCTGCTGCACGGCGATTGCATGACCTGCACCGGCAAGACGGTGGCGGAAAACCTGAAAGACGTACCGGACCAACCGGCGGCAAACCAGGACGTCATCCTTCCTCTGGACAAACCCAAATCGAAGGAAGGACACCTGGTTATTTTGAAAGGCAACCTCGCGCCGGAGGGAGCCGTCGCCAAAGTTTCGGGCATCAAGACGCACGTTCTCACTGGACCGGCCCGCATTTTTGAAAGCGAAGAGGCCTGTCTGGATGCAATTATTGAAAATAAAATCAATGAAGGAGACATCATTGTCATCCGCTATGAAGGGCCAAAAGGCGGACCCGGCATGCGTGAAATGCTGGCACCGACATCAGCCATTGTCGGAAAAGGCTTGGGTGACAAGGTCGGTTTGATCACCGACGGCCGGTTTTCTGGAGGCACTTTCGGACTGGTTGTCGGACACATTGCACCCGAAGCGCAGGAAGGCGGACCCATTGCGCTGGTCCGCGAAGGCGACTCGATCACGCTCGACGTCGACCGCAACCTCATTGAGGTGAGTTTGAGTAGTGAGGAAATGCAAGCCCGGCGGGCTGAATGGAAGGCTCCGCCTATCAAGTATCAGTCCGGTGTGCTTGCCAAGTACGCCAAATTGGTTGCTTCGTCCTCCAAAGGTGCGGTAACGGATTAGTCAGCGCTAATTCGATACCCACCGTAAAAAGTTCTCGTTCTCGCACTCGTTGGGAAGAAATTGGGCCTCTCCCGCACGTTGTGTAGGAGATGGCTCGATTTCTTTTGTGAACCGCTCATGCTAATCCTTGCTTCTTTCTTGTCCAACAAGGAAGGGAGCAAGGCAGATGGAGATCATGGCACCAGAAGCGCCCAATAAGTTGCTGGTGAGCGCGACCCGCATCAACCTGTACTACCTGCACGATTTATTTCAGGAAATCGCTACGGAAGTCGGTGAACGCATTGGGTCGGACCTGGGAGTCGACATCCCGCTAACGGCGGGCATGTGGGGCGGTTCCTACCTCGTTGCCGACCCTACGGGTGTGTCGCGCACCAACGTCAAGCGTCTGTATTCCATCGTCAACTTTCCGCAAGGCACGCCGCTGGACCGGCCGGAAGCGTTCGAAACGCTGATGCGGTACTACCGCGACAGCCTGAAAGAACACTTCAGCGAATTCCGCATCCAACTGGACCAGCCGACGTGGGGCGATGTGATCCCCTACTCCAACCGCAAGCGTCCGACCACCGCCATGCAGATGGTGGACACCTCGCGCCGTATCAACTTCGCCCGTGTGTTCTTCGTTCCCAACCAGGCCACCTGGGCGGAGTCGATCGTCTTCGACATGATCCGCAACGTGCGCCAACTCCGCGAACTGCTGGACATCGATCATCGCCCACGGATCGCGGGCGTCGCTGAACTGAAGTTCCTGTTGCAGGACATCCTCATCACCTACTTCACGCTGAGGCCCGCGCTCACTCCCGACTTCGAGGAGCACGCCAATCCCATCATCAAGGAACTGTACGGAAAATTCGTGACCGGCATGAGCAATCGAGCGGAAGTGGAGGACCAATACCGCAAGGTGTACGCCAATGCGCTGGCCTACGGTTACGAGGAAGCGCTGGAAGGTCCTTACAAGAAGGAAGGGCTGGACATTTTTCAGGTGGAGAACTGGCCGGTGGAGAAAATCAATTTCGTGCCGGACGAACTGAAGGAGAAACTGGTGCCGCACCTGGAAGGCACGTTCGAGAAGTTCAGCTACAACCTCACTGTTCAACAGGCTTGAGCGGCGCTTCTTACAAAAACTCCAGCACGATCCAGCCCGCAAGTCCCTTCTGTCCGTTGGTCTCGCGGTTGCCGCCGTCCCAGATGGCAACGGCAAGCGGGGTGGTCGCATCCAGCGGCCGATCCAGTTCGTCTCCCGTCTGCAAGGCCCGTTTGAACACCACGATCCATCCGGTTTCGGTGCGCACGCCCTGCCCCTGAACGTCCTGCTGGGCTTGCCGTGTGAGCGTGCTGAAGCCTTCGGCGTTGAGGTCTTCCACCGGCGATTTGATTGTAGAGGGATCCTGCACCGTCTGCTTGAGCGCATCGACCTCCACCTGCCGCACGGCTTTCCATTGCCAGATGTTGACCATCTCCCCTTCAGCACCCATGGTGACGGGCGGCGGCGTGCCGGTTGCCTTGAGCGGAAACATCACCGCCGCCTGATCCGTGTAGAGCCGGGAATTGTCAAGCCCATCGTCCCGCGTCGTGTCTTCCCACTCCAGACGCACGGCGAATTCGGTATCGGTGCGCGCCACGCTCAAGGTGACTTGCTTGATGGAAGGGTCGGGCCACTGCGGGTTGGTGATCAACTGCGGACCGAGTTCGATGACTTTCCGCTCCGGTCCCTGCGCCGCCGTCCAGAATCCGGACAAGGGAGACAGCGGCAGTGTTCCCGAATAACGGGTCACCTTCAGTTGCGCCGTGCAGAATCCATCCTGCAAACAGGATTCATAATCCGTCGAAGGGGAACCGCATCCCCAACCCAGGCCCGTGACCAAAACCACAAGCGCGGCAGGGAGCCAACGTAATCCAAAATGCTTTCGTTTCATGAATAGAAAAACCGGGAGAGAGTTAAAAACCGTGGATGAGTCCTTCCAGATCCTTTGAGAGCTTGGGAGTGTGCGGCCCCACCAGCACGACGTTGAGTCCGCTCGCCACAAACAACCTTCGCGCGACGCGGCGGATATCGTCCACGGTGATGCCTTCGATCAGCGCCCGTTCATCTTCCACTGAAATGGCGGTGGAATACAACGGGGCCTGGCCATACCGCACCAGTTGCTTGTAGGGAGAGTCGTATTCGAGTTCCAGTTCATAAGCATAGCGTTTTTTAACGAAGTCGAGTTCCTCGGCGCTCGGCCCTTCGGCAAGCAGGGTTTTGATCTCGCGGAAAATGATATCGGCGATCTCCAGCACTTTCTCCGGACGGGCGTTGACGTCGAAGTCGAACGTGCCGCAGTCGGAGAGCGCCGTCTCCCGCGCCTGAACGGAATACACCAGGCCGCGGTCTTCGCGCAACGTCTTCTGCAGACGCGACGCCGTGCCGTCGTCGAAAATGAGTGCGATCAGGGAAACGATGAAATAATCCGGATCGTTGAACGACACTGAGCGAAAACAGATCTGCAACTGGGTCTGGCTGTCGTCGTGCTTCTGGATGAACAGCGCCGGGGCCTGCTGATTCTCGGCAACCGTGCCGACAAAATGATTCTTGGGTATCACCCGCCCGCACTTCGGAAATCCGCCGAAGTGGCGCTGGGCCAACTCCAGAAACCGGTCGTGACTGAGCGCGCCCGCACCAGCCAGCACCATGTTGCCGGGGCAATAGAACGTTTCGAAAAACTCGCGGAGCTGGGCTGTGTCGATGGCCTTGATCGACTCCTCGGTGCCGATAATGGAATATCCCAGTGGATCGTCACCGTACAGCAGTTTGCACGCGTGGTAGTCGATGTCCACGTTCACGCCTTCCGCGTTGAAGTCTTCGAGGCATTCTTCCAGGATGATCTCGCGCTCGACCTCGATGCTGGGGAACAGGGGATCGGCGAAGAAATCGGAAAACAGTTCCATTCCCCGCTCCAACTGTTCATAATGCGGGCTGAAGTCGTAATGCGTGTGCTCGGTGTAGGTGGAAGCGCGCAGACCGCGGCCGATTTTCTCGAACTCGGTATTGAGCAGAATCGAGTCCGGGTACCTGCGGTTGCCGCGGAACAGCATGTGCTCCAGAAAATGCGAGATGCCGTTGTTCGCGGGCGTCTCGAAGCGCACGCCGGAGCGGATGTACATGCCGATGTCCAGCGTGTGCAGGTGCGGCATCTCCACGGTGACGACGGTCAGTCCGTTTTCGAGCGTGTCGAGGTGCGTCCGGTTTTCTAACGTGTGGGTGGTGTTCATAAATCCTGTTGAAGGGGTGCCGGGAAAATCGACATTATCTCATACAATTTTAACGCGTCCGAGACGGAATTGGAAAATTCATGAACCGACCGGAATGGTGCGAAACGGATTTCCGAAAAGCGGAGGTCTTTCTCGAGGAACACGAAGCGGATCAACCAGATACCGCCCTCTTCGACTGCGGCGACGGGCTGTACGCGGTGATCCCGCGCGGGCTTCCCGCGCTGGGCGTCCGGTTTTACGGCCTGTTCATGCTGGCGCCTCTGCCGGTCCTTCTGGCCAGCGTCGTGGTGCTGGTGCTGTTCGGATTCAAGGATGACGTCACGCTGAACGCCACCACGCTGGGGGTGTTCGCCATCTCGGTGGTGCTGATCATCGGTCTCGTGCGCGTGATGCACCTCATCCTGCAAAACCGCGCGCTGTTTCCACGCAACTATTTCGTCACTCTCGGCAAAAACGGCATCGCCATGCACTACTCGCGCAAGCACTTTCCGTTTCACAACCCGCGCGCGTGGCTCACGTGGCACGACATCAAGTCGGTGGAACCGGGGAACGGGCTGTTCCTGCCCGCGTTTCTGATCGGCCTGCCGTTCATCACCTATCCCAAAGTGCAGGGAGAAAACGGAGTGGAAGTGGATCTTCCCTTTCGCCTGTCCCGCGCCCGGCAGGCGGAACAGATGGAGGCGGTGCTGAGCCTCATCCACAACAACATCGAATGGCGCAAGGCTATTCGAAGTTGACGATAAATTTTTATTTGCGAATTGTTAATTAAAAAATCTTATTACATCAAACCAAAAATATAAAAACATACCCACTGATACAAAAAGAACTAAACGGCTTTTATAGATGCCATACCATAATATAGCACCCAAAATGGCATAATAGATGGAGTTAAGAAGGGCTGGCAACAGCAATAAAACAACAAGAGATTCTTTTGGAGAGGCTCCCATTATTCCCAAAACGGGCGGAAATAAAAGGATATATAAATTAAACCCAAAATCTCCTAAAGGGGAGGCATTTAGAACTATCACGTAAAATAAATAAAGCGCAACAGCAACACAAAATCCGGTTATCGCAAAAGCAAAAACAAACTTTTTAAAGCTTATCTTCACTCTTCTAAATCCCTTTTTTAAATTTAGGGCTCATAAAAGACATAAATGAAATCTCTAATCTAACGCATAGCCAAAATTTAATCCCACCCGCATATTCTATTAATTCAAAAACTATTCGAAGTTGATCGAGTTTTCGCCGAGCAACTCCTCGATCTGTTCGATGACCTCGTCGCAGGGTTTCACTTTGAGAGTGGCCTGCACCGTGCGTTGCCTCGCCGGTCCGCCTTCCGGAAACAGGAAGTGCACCAGCAGTTGGTTGTTTCCCGGATGACGCGCCAGCACGTCCTTCACCGAATGCAGGGTGGTCTTTTCCAGTCCCGGCGTGCGGATGTGGATGTGCACCGTGCCTTTCCAGTAATCCTTCGCTTCGGCCAGCGGACGGATCTCGTTCGCGATCACCTTCGGCCAGTTTTCGTCGGCCTCCACCGTGCCCTTCACCAGAATCGGGCCGTCCTGCTCCAAAATCTCCAGTGAGTTTTTGTACGTCTCCGGCCACACCGTGACCTCCACCGTGCCCTGCAAGTCCTCGAGCGTCATGAGCGCCATCTTGTCGCCCTTCTTCGTCGTCTTGGTGATGATCTTGAACGGCACCCCTGCGATGCTGACTTCCTTGCCATTGGGTCGCTCGGACAGGTTGGCGGAGTTGGCGTCGGTGAACCATGCGATGTCCTTCTGGTACTTCATCAGCGGATGGCCGGACACGTAAAAGCCGATGGTCTCCTTTTCGAATTTCAGGCGGTCGTGGTCGCTCCATTCCTCAACGGGTTCCGACGACACCGAGATCTCCTCTTCCTCTTCGCCCAAAAGATCGAACATACTGGACTGACCCAACTGCCGGTCGCGCTGGCGCGACTGCCCCATGTCCATGTACGCCTGCAGGTGCTTCATCATCCCGGCGCGGCTTTCGCCGACGGAATCGAACGCGCCGCTCTTGATCAGGCTTTCGATGACGCGCTTGTTCACCTTGTTCAGGTCCACCGACTCGCAGAACTGCTTGAGCGAGGTGAACTCACCCACCTGGTTGCGCGTTTCGATGATGATGTCGATGGCCGACGCGCCGACGTTCTTGATCGCACCCAGCCCGAACACCAGCTTGTCCTCGTAAATGGAGAAGTCGCGGAAACTGCGGTTGACGTCCGGCGGCATCATCTGGATGCCCATCTCGCGGCAGTCGTTGATGTAGCGGATCACCTTGTCGGTGTTGTCCATTTCGCTGGAGATCAGCGCGCCGAAAAACTGCAGCGGGTAATGCGCTTTCAGATACGCGGTCTGGTAAGAGATGAGGGCATACGCGGCGCTGTGCGACTTGTTAAACCCGTAGCCCGCGAATTTTTCCATCAGGTCGAAGATGCGCTCCGACTTCTTGTCCGGGATCTTGTTCTTGTGACTGCCCTGGTAGAACTTCTCGCGCTGTTGCGCCATCTCCTCCGGCTTTTTCTTGCCCATGGCGCGGCGCAGGAGATCCGCGTCGCCCAGCGTGAATCCCGCCAGCACGTTGGCGATCTTCATCACCTGTTCCTGGTAGAGGATGACGCCGTGCGTCTCTTGCAGGATGTCCTTCAACTGCGGCAGTTCGTATTTCTCTTCCAGCGTGCCGTGCTTGCGCTTCACGTAGTCGTCCACCATGCCGCTTTCCAGGGGACCCGGGCGGAACAGCGCAAGGAGGGCGATGATGTCCTCAAAGCTGTCCGGCTTCATCTTGAGCAGAAGGTCGCGCATACCGGAGCTTTCCAACTGGAACACGCCGCGCGTTCTGGCTTCGCTCAACAGCTTATAGGTCTCCGCATCGTCTTTCGGGATGGCGTCGAGGTCGAGTTCCGTGCCTTCCGACTCGCGGATCAGTCTGAGCGCGTTGTGAATGACGGTGAGCGTGCGCAGGCCGAGGAAGTCCATCTTCAACAACCCCAGCTTTTCGATATTGTTCATCGAGAACTGGGTCACGATTTCGTCGTTGTTGCCCTTGTACAGCGGCAGGAATTCCGTGAGCGGTTTGGGCGAGATGACCACCCCCGCCGCGTGGGTCGAGCAGTGGCGCGGCAGGCCTTCCAGCTTGAGCGCGACGTTTAGAAGCTCCTCGATGTTTTCGTTTTCCTTCGACATCTCCTTGAAACGCGGCTCCTCGTTCATCGCGTCGGTGAGCGTGATGTTGAGCCGGTTCGGCACCAGCTTGGCGATCTTGTCCACCTCGCCGTAGGTCATTCCCAGCACGCGGCCGACGTCGCGGATGACGCCTTTCGCGTTCATGCTTCCGAAGGTGATGATCTGCGTCACGAAATCGTGCCCGCCGTATTTGTCCGTGACGTAGCGGATGACTTCGTCGCGTTTTTCCATGCAGAAGTCGATGTCGATATCCGGCATGCTGACGCGCTCCGGATTCAGAAAACGTTCGAACAGCAGGCCGTACTGGATGGGGTCGAGGTTGGTGATGCGGAGCGAATAGGCGACAAGGCTCCCCGCCGCCGAACCACGGCCCGGCCCAACGGGAATGCCATGCTCCCGCGCATAGCGGATGAAGTCCCACACGATGAGAAAGTAACCCGGATAGCCCATCTTCTTGATGATGGCGAGTTCTTCTTCCAGCCGGTCTTCGTACACCGTGCGGTCGTACGCCTGCCCCGCCTTGTCCATTTCCTCGTACCGCTCTTTCAATCCCAGCCGCGACTGTTCTTCCAGGTAGGAATAGAGCGTGTGCGCTTCCGGCACCGGATACTCCGGTAGGTTGTCCCGTCCCGTTTCGAGATCGAAGTTGCAACGCTCGGCGATTTTGATGGTGTTCTCGATCGCTTCCGGGATGTCCCGGAACAATGCTTCCATCTCCTGCGGCGACTTGAAGTAATACTCGTCCGAGTGGTACTTCATGCGGTATGGGTCGTCCATCGTCTTGCCGGTCTGCAAACAAAGCAGAATCTCGTGCGAACGAAAATCCTCCTTATCGAGGTAATGGCAGTTGTTGGTGGCGACCACGGGGAGGTCGAGTTTCTTGCCGATTTCGATCAGCCCCTTGTTGATGGGCTCCTGCCAGTCCAGCTTGTGGTCCTGCAACTCCAGGTAGAAGTTGTCGTCGCCCATGATCTCCTTGTACTGCTCCGCCATCTTGAGCGCGCGCGGCAGGTTCTCCTTGTTGATGTAATGGGCGAGTTCGCCGCGGTTGCATGAACTCAGAGCGATCAGTCCGTCCGCGTGCTGGGCGAGCAGTTCCTTGTCGATGCGCGGCTTGTAATAAAATCCTTCCAGATAGCCGGAGGTTACGAGTTTCACGAGGTTCTCGTAACCGGTCTGGTTGCGGGCGAGCAGGATGAGGTGGTGCGCGGCGTCGCGCAGGCGGAAGTTGTCGTCTTTCTTCAACCGGCTTTCCGGCGCGACGTACACCTCGCACCCGATAATGGGCTTGAGGCCGTGCTTGCGTGCGCCCTGGTAGAACTCCATTGCCCCGAACAGGTTGCCGTGGTCGGTCATCGTCACCGCCGGCATCTTGAACTCCTCGGCGCGTTTGAACAGCGCCTCGTGGCGGAGAGACGAATCCAGCAGGCTGAAATGCGTGTGCACGTGCAGGTGCACGAAATTGGAATGACGCATGGGGCGTTCTGTCTTTACAAAAGTTGATCGAACCGGAGTGACCGGTCAGTCCAGCAGTTTTTCAAACGGCACGTATTCCATACCCAGCGCCTCGGCCACCACCGGGTGCGTGACGTGCCCCTTGTACACGTTGAGTCCGTGGCGGAGCGGCCGGCTTTCCACCAACGCCGTCTTGAATCCCTTATGCGCCAGTTCCCTGGCGTAAGGCAGGGTGGCGTTGGTCAGGGCGTAGGTGGACGTGCGCGCCACCGCGCCCGGCATGTTGGCCACGCAGTAGTGAATGACCCCCTCCACCTCGAAGATCGGGTCCGAGTGCGTCGTCGGGCGCGAGGTCTCCAGGATGCCGCCCTGGTCGATGCCCACATCCACGACCACCGATCCGGTGCGCATGCTCTTCAGCATGTCACGCGTGATGAGTTTCGGCGACCTCGCGCCCGTCAGCAGAACCGCACCAATGACGAGGTCCGCCATCGCCGTGTACTCACACAGATTGAGTTTGTTCGACATGATGGTCTTCACGCGCCCATTGAAGATGTCATCGATGAAACGCAGGCGTTCGAGGTCGATGTCCAGCAAGGTCACCCGCGCGCTGGTGCCGATGGCCATCTTCGCCGCGTTCATGCCGACGATGCCGCCACCGATGATGACGATGTGACCCGGATCGACCCCCGGCACGCCACCCAGCAGGATGCCGCGTCCGCCGTTTTCGCGCTCGAGGTATTTCGCGCCCTCGTGCACGGACATGCGTCCCGCCACCTCGCTCATCGGCACGAGGAGCGGCAGGGAGCCGTCTTCCATTTGAACCGTTTCGTACGCGATGCCCGCCACCTTGCGGTCGAGCAGGCCCTGCGTCAACTCCGGCGCCGGCGCCAGGTGCAGGTAAGTGTACAGGATCTGGTTTTCGCGCAGACGCGGAAACTCCTCCGGCAGGGGTTCCTTGACCTTGATGATCATGTCTGCCTGCTCGAACACCTCCTTGCAGGAAAGGATTTTCGCTCCCGTGCGGGCGTAATCGTCGTCGGTGATGCCGCTCCCCTCCCCCGCCGTTTCTTCCACCAGCACGGTGTGGCCATCGGCGATGAGCTCAGTCACCCCGGCGGGAGTCATGGACACGCGGTATTCATCTTCCTTGATTTCTTTTGGGACGCCAATAATCATGTGAATGCTTTGAGGGAATGGATTGTGGATCAGGAAAACGGTGCTTAAACTGATGAGGAAACGCGATTTCCGGCCGATTGCTATTTACCCGGAAATCCTATAAATTATTACACCAGAATGCACTCCCGCAACATCTAAATTAAGAGGCACCCGGAGGAATTGGAATTGGATGAGGCTGTGAACACCAAATTCGACCAGATGTTTCAGGTCCAGTATTTCGCGCCGGAGAAAATGCTGGATCTGGACGAAAAAGACCTGGGCACGGAGGAATTGAAACACCTCGCGGAATGGGAAACCTTTCCGGAAGTGGAAAAGCTGTACATCAGCAACAACCAGTTGACCGATGCGGCGATCGAAACTCTCGAGCACGTCTCCGGTAATTTGCAGTCTCTTTACCTGAACCACAACCTGCTGGGAGACGGCGCGGCGAGGAGCCTCGCCCGGTCGGAATGGGTGAAACCGCTCAAATGCCTGATGCTGGAGGCCAACGCCATCACCGCCGAAGGCGCAAAGGCGCTGGCGGAATCGAAACACTTTCAGAACCTGGAAGAATTGTTTCTCGACTTCAATCCCATCGGCCCCGAAGGCGTGAAGGCCATTGCCGAGTCGCCCAATTTTCCGAAACTCAAGGCGCTTCACCTGGACAGCACGCAGATGGGAAACGCCGGGGCCGTGGCGCTGGCGAACTCCAAAACACTGACCGGCATCGAGCGCCTCTACCTGTGCTCCAACCGCATCGGCAATGAAGGCGCGCTGGCGCTTTCCCGGTCGGAGAACCTCAAAACCCTGCGGGTGCTCAGCATCTGGCGGAACGAAATCCGCGACGCGGGCGGGCAGGCTATGATTGCTTCCAGCACCTTCGACAAGCTGGAGCGGCTTTACATGAGCCTGAACCTGATGGATCCGCCGGTGATTCAGGAAATTCGCAATTCGGCGCTGGCTCAGCGTCTGGTCACGCTGGTCATGGATTAGGAGGGTTCGACATGGAGTACAAATACACGTACAGCAAGCTGTTCAACGTTCTGTTTCACATTGGCGTGATCTTCAATGTCCTGCTGGTGATCTGGCTTTACCTGGTGTTCTTCAACATCCTTTAGTACAGGGCGGGAAGAGGAGAGTGTCCGGGAGTCAGATGGACTGCATCGTCCGGTCCGGGTGGGATGCGGCCTTGACGAGGGCGTCGTTGTTCACCCAGCACACCTGATTTTCCGGCACCAGGTAGTCGCCCTCTGCGTTGCGGAACGGCTTCCACTGGTTGTTCACATAAATCTCGTTGGGCCGGAAGTTGGCTTTGTAGGCCAGCGAGTGGTTGTGTGAAATGAAGTAGCCCATGTAGTAATAGGCAATGCCCCGCCGCTGACAGAGCTGGATCTGCTTGAGCACGCTGAATGTGCCCAGGCTCATCTGCGGCGCCGGGTTGGTGTAAAACGTGTAGATGGCGGAAAACGAACGCTGGGTCACATCCGCCAGCGCCACCCCCACCAGATCGCCGTTGTAATAATACTCGAACTCCATCCCGAACGGCGTGTTCACATAAAACGACAGGCGGAAGTTCTGCTCGTCCTCGACGTCGTCCTGCAAAGCGTGAAACCGTTTTTTATGCTCAAGGTACAGACGGAATTTCTGCTTGGTGAACTGCGGCAAACCCATGCGGATTTCGATGCCCTCGCAGGCCTTGAGCGCCCGCTTCTGGCTCCGCGTCATGCGGAACTCATCGACCCGCACGCGGATCGGCACGCACTCGTGGCAGGTGCCGCAACGGGGGCGGAAATAGTATTCTCCGAAATGGCGCATGCCGTGCGCCAGCATGTAATCGAACTCCACTTCCGAGATGTCTTCCAGCAGGTACTCCTCGAACAGCGATTGCCGGTCCTTGAAGTAACCGCACTGAAAGGGTTTGGAATCAATAAAATGCGCGAGCATAAAGACAACCCCAGGCGCTTGCCCGGGTGGATCAGATTAGCAGGTCGTTAGTGCAACTCGCTCGAATTTTATACCATTTTCACTGCGAAATGTAGGGTCAAGGCCAGAATCGCGACTACATCTCTGAAAATGCAGACGGAGGACCTCCGCTGGAGGCCCTCGTCCGCCTTCGGCAAACCCCGGCATGGCCGGGCAACCCGTTGTAACCCGGGGGTTTTTGTGCTTTACTTCCGCCGGGAGTGGTTAGAACAAAACATGCTCGAATCGGACAACCCAAACCGGTGACTCACCGGAAACATGGAACCGACCTTGAACGTCTCGGTGATCATCCCGACATGGAACGAATCCCGCCTGCTTCCGGACACGCTGGAACGGCTGAAAGGGATCGCACCATACGAAATCCTAATCGGCGACGGCGGCAGTGACGACGACACGCAAGACATCGCCGAGCGCCACGGCGTGCGCTGTATCGCCTCCGCCCGCGGCCGTGCGGTGCAGATGAACGCCGCCGCCGGACAGGCCCAGGGCGACCTGTTGTTGTTTCTGCACGCCGACAGCCATCTGGATGAGGCAGGATTTCAGCGCATGGTAGCGGTCATGAAGCGGGGACGGCACATCGGCGGCGCGTTCAGCCTGGAAATCGACTCCCCGAAACCCGCTTTACGGACCATTTCCCGCTTGGCCACCCTGCGCTCGCGCTACCTGAACCTGGTATACGGCGATCAGGGCATTTTCGTCCTGCCGGAGGTGTTCCGCGAACTGGGGGGATTTTCGCCTTTGCCCATCTGCGAGGACCTGGATTTCTTCCGCCGCCTCAAAAAACGCGGGCGGACGGTGCTCCTGCGTGAGTCCATCTCCACTTCCGCCCGCCGCTGGCACGCCGAGGGGCTGGTGTGGACCACTTCACGCAACATTCTGATCGCCTCACTGTTTTTAATGGGGTTTTCCCCGACCCGTTTGAGCAAATGGTATCCGCCCAAACGGTGACCCAAA
This sequence comes from Nitrospina gracilis Nb-211, assembly GCF_021845525.1. Taxonomy (NCBI): domain Bacteria; kingdom Pseudomonadati; phylum Nitrospinota; class Nitrospinia; order Nitrospinales; family Nitrospinaceae; genus Nitrospina; species Nitrospina gracilis. Next base: position 2,126,829 of record NZ_JAKJKD010000001.1, read on the forward strand.
ACCCTTGAAAGGCCGAAAGCCTAAATTATATAATGGCTGAAAACATACATCCTTAACCCCACCACCTGGTCACCGGATACTTATGGGTAAGAAACAGTCCAAAAAGAACAAGAAGGCCGCAGCATCGCCTTCAACGAATAAAAAATACACGCTCCCGGCGGTGTTTGCCGCTGTGTTGGGGGCCATTTTGATGGGCGGCTACCTGTTCACCCAGCCCCCGGCCACCCCCGTGGCCTCGGCGACGGGCCACCTGATCGAAACCCGTCCGGTGCTGACCCCGGCCCTGTTCACCGGCAAGGCCGCTCTTGCCTACCGGTACGCGGCGGAAATCCCGAAGGTGATCGACAGCCAGTTCTGCTACTGTTACTGCAAGCGCGATCACGGTCACAAAACGCTCCTGACCTGCTTCACCACCATGCACGGCTCCAAATGCGGCGTCTGCATCGACGAAGTGATCTACGCGTACGAGCTGTACAAATCCGGCAAGACTCTCGATGAAATCGTGAAAGCGGTGGATGACCGGTTTTACCGTCCCTACAAACGGCACCTGTAATTGAACGATCGGACCCAGAAAAATAAAATGGAACACGTCCTGGAAAAGAAACCTGTCAGTGTCTATATCCCGTACTCGCTCCTCGCGGCGGCTCTTCTGTTTATTTTCGTGAAGGCGCTGGACAACGTGCCGCCGAAACCGTTCGAGACGGAATACCCGGCGGAGGCGTTCCTCGCCCCCGGCTTCGAACTGCCCACCCTGAACGGCGGCAAGATATCCCTCAAGGATTACCGCGGGAAGGTGGTGTTCATCAACTTCTGGGCCACCTGGTGCGCCACCTGCAAGGTGGAGATGCCTTCCATGCAGAAGGTGTACGACAAGTTCAAGGACCGGGGATTCGAGATGCTGACCATCAGCGTGGACAAGGACCAGAAACTGATCCAGCCGTTCATGGAAGAATACAACCTCACGTTCCCCGTCCTGCTCGACCCGGATGAGGAAATCGCCAAGCAGGTGTACAAGACCACCGGCGTGCCGGAAACCTTCATCGTCAGCAAAAGCGGCGTTATCGTACACAAGGCCATCGGCCCGCGCGACTGGGCGACGGAAGACGCCATGGCCGCATTCCAGCAACTCGTGGAGCAATCCTGATATGATTCCGTTGCGCATTCTGGTCCTAACGCTTTTCCTGTCCTGCCTGCCCGCTTTCGCCTTCGCTCACGGCGGCGAACAACACGACGATCACGCAACCACCATCGAGGAACAACCCGCCGTCGGCTCTCCCGTCAAACTGATCGAAGACATGCCCATGGACTCGCATGCCGGACATTCGACCGAGCCCGTCGAGTACGGCACAGGAGCGGGCGACGCGGTCGATTACGGCGCGGGATCGGAACTGCCGGGGATGGAACACAGTGCCTCGCCCTCTCTCGGGCTGGAGGACGACCCTCTGGGCCTCGGCGCGGGATCGATGGAATCGACGATGCAGGGGGACATGATGGATCATTCCGGGCACGACATGGCGGGCATGCAGGGAAAGAAACACGTCGAACAGGCGACGCATGAAATGGTCGCCTCGTCCAGCAAGGGCTACGGCCTCGCCGTAGGCCTCACCGTCTTATCCGGTCTGGTTGCCGGCATCTTGTTTCTCAAGCGCCCGACCGATTCTTAATTTCCGGCTCCCATACCGGCAAACCCCGGAGGCCGTTCATGGCGAATGGAATCGTTGAGACAGTGAAAAACCGGCTCGGCTACAAGGAGCTGGAGTACCCCATCCCCGAACACGCCAACACCATCCGCTACTCGCTGGGCGGTATGACGCTGTCGTCCTTCTCCATCCTTCTCATCACCGGCATCCTGCTGGCGCAGTTTTACGTGCCGAATCCCGAACGCGCCAACGCCAGTGTGCATTACCTGGTGGACCAGGTGTATCTGGGATGGTTCCTGCGCGGCCTGCATTTCTGGGCGGCGGAGGCGTTGACCGTCACCCTGCTTTTGCACATGATCCGCGTCGCGCACACGGCGGCGTACAAGGCCCCGCGCGAAGTCAACTGGCTGATCGGCGTGGGATTGCTTTTGATGATGGTCGGCTTCCTGTTCACCGGCACCGTGCTCAAGTGGGACCAGGAAGCGTACGAGGCGCTCATGCACTTCAACTGGGTGGCGGACAACCTGGGCATCCTTGGCTACCCGCTGACGGAGAAGTTCGCACAGGGAGTGCCGATCCTCAACCGCGTGTACATGGCGCACATCAGCCTGCTACCTGTCATCACCATTCCGTTGCTCGGACTGCACCTGTTCTACATCAAGTACCACAAGCTGTCGCCCCTGCCGGGTCAGCCGGAGGTGGGTGAGACTCATAAAACCTCGGGCGAGATGGACACGCCGCCGGTGGTCCAGCGGCACATGCCGTTCACCCGTCATCTTCAATACCTGAACATGGCGGGCGCAGGAGTGTTCTTCATCGTCTGCCTGCTGGCGCTCACCATCGCACCGCCGTTGGGCGACCAGCCGGTGTTCGGGATGGAGGTCACGAAGCCGCCGTGGCAGTTCGTCTGGATCTACGCGCTGGAAAATTTGTGGGTGCCGTTTCTGATCGTCGCGCCCGCGCTCATCGTGCTGTTCCTCGTGGCGGTGCCGTTCATCGACCGCGGCCCGGAACGCGACTGGCGCAAACGCCCGCTGGCCACCGCCGTGCTTGCCTTCTGCATCGTGCTGGCGCTCGCCCTCATCATCTGGGGCAAGGTCACCACCATGACCCATTCGATGTGACGGGACGGCGGACGGCGTTATGATCGAGATCGAAATTCTGACCAAGGCCGACTGCTGTCTGTGCGACGAGGCGAAAGAGGTGGTCGAGGCGGTGCTCGCCGACTACCCGGCGACGCTCACGCTCACGGACATCGAATCCGATGCCGCCCTGTTCGAGGCGTACAAGGAAAAGATTCCCGTGGTGCGGCTGAACGGCGAGGACAGTTTTATCTACAAAGTCCACCCCGTCACCCTGCGCAAGCGGCTGGAGGAAATCGACGGCGGTCAAAAATAATAAAGTTATCAAAAACAAAACTGAGACTTCACGGTCTTCTTGAATAGATGAGGAACGATTTATGGTACAGAAAACCGCGCTGACGGATGACGAGCTTCAGCAGAAACTGAAAGAGATGGCGCCGGAATGGAAGGTCGATAAAAACGAGAAGGGCCTGCCCTTCATCTACCGCGTGTACCGCGCCAAGGAGTATTTGAAAGGGATCGACTTCGTCCGCCAGGTGGCCGAGGAAGCGGAGAAGGAGAACCACCACCCCGACATCCTGATCCACTACAAACGCATCACCGTGCGTTACTGGACGCACACGGTCAGCGGCGTCACCCTGGCCGACGTCGAAATGGCCCAGCAGATCGACCCGCTGTTCGAGAAGGAGTGAGCTGGTCGCCGCAAGGTTGAATCGGTCTTAAACTTCTTCCTCTTCCTTCAGGATGTCGTCGAGGGTCTGGCGGCGGCGGGCGAGAATGCACTTGCCGCCGTCCACCATCACTTCCGGAAGCAGGGGCTGGGTGTTGTAGTTCGACGACATGACAAAGCCGTACGCCCCGGCACCCCCCACCACCATGATGTCGCCCGGGTTGGGCAAGGGCAGTTTGCGCGGCACGGGTTCCTCGTTTTCCTGCGTCAAGACATCGCCCGACTCGCACACCGGCCCGGCGACGATCACGTCCTGCTCCGGGCCCAGGTTGTCGCCCACAAACTGAATGGCGTGGTACGAGCCGTAGGCCATCGGCCGCAACAAATGACAGAAGCCGATGTTGCCCAGCACGTAGTCGAGGCGTTTGCCGTTTTCGTCGAGCGTGTGGTTGAGCGCCCGCACTTCGCCCAGCAGGTACCCGCTCCCGGCGACGAAGCGCCTTCCGGGCTCGATCTCACAGCGGATCTTGCGGCCGAAATGTTTTTCCAGAATGGCGAGGCGTTCCTCCAGGATGGGTTTGTAGGCGGAGACGTCGGCCTGCGGCTGGCCCTCGCGGTACTGGTACGGCAGGCCGCCGCCGAAATTGATCACCTCCACGTCGTCGAACTGCTTGGCGAACTCGACCAGCTTGCCGGTCAGGCGTTTCAGGTGCTCCATGTCGCCGCCGGAGCCGATGTGGATGTGCACGCCGTTGATGATGAGGCCGTATTCCTTCGCAATCGCCCGCGCCTCGTCGAGGCTCTGGTGCCAGATGCCGTGCTTGCTGTAGGGGCCGCCGGTGTTGGTCTTTTTCGAGTGGCCCGCGCCCTCGCCGGGGTTGATGCGGATGGACACCTTGTTCGATCCCTTGCCAAGCCGTTTCAGCGTCTGCCCGTACTCGCGGAGCATGCCCAGCGTGCCGCAGTTGGTGTACACGTTGTTCTCGATGCAGTACTCCGCGTCCGAGGCATGGAAGAACACGTCGCTGGTGAAGCACACTTCCGATGCGTCGAAGCCCGCACGCAGGGCGCGCTGGACTTCCATCACACTGACGGCGTCGATCTGGATGCCCTGCTTCTTCATCTCCTGCAGGATGACGCGGTTCGATTCCGCCTTCATGGCGTAGCGCACCACCGGCGCGAGGGTCTTGATCTCCGCAATGGCGGCGCGCAGGGTTTTCAGGCTGTACACGTACACCGGGGTGCCGTACTGCCGGGCGATGTCGCGGACGTCCACATCTTCGATTTTCATGCTCTCTCCTGAAAGGCTGTTACCATGAGATTGGGAAACGAGGTTCGGCTTTTATAGCACAAATCCCCTACCCGCCAAAACCGCTTTTGACCACGGCACGGACTGCACGGCCGTTTTCTGTTTGACATCGTCCGGCAGTCTCTTTTAAAACTGAACCATACACTCATTTTCGCAAGAACGCTCACCAGGGGACACCGATCCGGAATGCAGAAATGGACCATTGAAAAATCGAAGGAATTGTACAACATCGACGGATGGGGGTGCGGCTACTTCGGCATCAACGAAAAAGGCCACATCACCGTCCGTCCGGACCAGGCCAACGAACACACGGTCGATCTGAAACTGCTGGTGGACGACATCAAGGCCAAGGGCTATTCCCTGCCGGTGCTGATCCGCTTCTCCGACATCCTCAAGTCCAGCATCGCCAAGCTGGCCCATGCGTTCAAGAAGGCCGCCGCCGACCACAACTACACCGGCGAGTACCACGGCGTGTACCCGATCAAGGTCAACCAGCAGAGGCAGGTCGTGGAGGAGATCGTGAAGTTCGGCCGCGACCACAACATCGGGCTTGAGGCGGGGTCGAAGCCGGAACTCCACGCCATCCTCGCCATCATGGACAACCCCCAGGCCCTGCTCATCTGCAACGGTTACAAGGACGAGTCGTTCATCCGCCTGGCGCTGATGGGGCAGAAGCTGGGCAAGCGCGTGTTCATCGTGGTCGAGCGCCTGTCGGAGCTCAACATGACCCTTCGTGTGGCGAAGGAGCTCGGCATCACGCCGAACATCGGCCTGCGTATCAAGCTGTTTTCCGCCGGCGCCGGACGCTGGGCGTCTTCCGGCGGCGAGTACTCGAAATTCGGCCTGAGCCCGATGGAAACCGTTGAGGCGGTGGAGATCGCCCGCAAAGCGGGAGCGCTCGATTCCATCCAGCTCATCCACTTCCACCTCGGCAGTCAGATCACCAACATCCGCCGCATCAAAAACAGCCTGAAAGAGGTCGGCCGGTATTATTCCGAACTGATGAAGATGGGTTGCAACCTGAAGTTCATCGATGTCGGCGGCGGGCTGGGCGTGGACTACGACGGCTCGAAATCGACCTTCGCTTCCAGCACCAACTACACCGTGCAGGAGTACGCCAACGACGTCATCTACCACCTTTCGGAAATCTGCGAGACGGAAGACCTGCCGCACCCGAACATCATCTCGGAATCCGGCCGCGCCATGACGGCGTACCACTCCATCCTTGTGTTCAACGTGCTGGAGGTGGCCTCGTTTCCGGACTCGGATCACGATTTCCAGATCGATGACGACGCGCCGAGCGTGGTGCAGGAGTTGCACTACGTCCTCGAGCAGGCGTCGAACAAGAACATCACCGAGTCCTGGCACGACGCGCTGGACCTCAAGGACCAGTCGCAGAACCAGTTTTCGCTGGGGATGATCTCGCTCAAGGACAAGGCCATCGCCGACAAGCTGTTCTGGGTCATCTGCCGCAAGATCCAGGACCTGGCGTCGCGCCTCAAGTACATGCCGGACGAACTCAAGACGCTCAACCAGCGGCTCGCCGACAAATACTTCTGCAACTTCTCCGTATTCCAGTCGCTTCCCGACTCGTGGGCGATCGACCAGGTGTTTCCCATCGTGCCCCTGCAACGCCTTGACGAGCACCCTTCGCGCGAGGCGACGCTGATGGACCTGACCTGCGACTCCGACGGGTTGATCGACACCTTCATCGGCAACCACAACATGGAACGCACCCTGCCCCTGCACCCGGTGAACAGCGATCCGTACCGCATCGGCATCTTCCTCACCGGCGCGTACCAGGAAATCCTGGGCGACCTGCACAACCTGTTCGGCGACACCAACACGGTGCACGTGTCATTGAAAAAGGACGGCACGCTCAAGTACGAACAGATCATCGAGGGGGAAGACGTCACCGACGTGCTCGACTACGTGCAGTTCCGCGCGGAAGAGCTGGCGGGGCGCATGGCGGGCTTCCTGTTCCACAGCGTGCAGAACGGAACACTCAGTCAGCAGGAGGCGGATCAGTTTCTCCACCTGTACAAGGAAGGCCTGTCCGGCTACACCTACCTCATCAAACCGGACAAGTAACCGGCTTCACTTCATCAGCGTACCGCGGCTATTGCCTTTTTTGAGGACGGCGATCATGGCGTCGTGGATGAGTCCATTCGACGTCAGGATCTCGCGGTCGCCGTATTGAAACGGCGTGCCGTCGAAACGTGTCACCCGGCCGCCCGCTTCCTGCAGGATCAACACCCCCGCCGCGTAGTCCCAGGTATTTAACTTCAATTCCCAGAACCCCTCAAATCGCCCCATCGCCGTGTAGCACAGGTCGAGCGCGGCCGAGCCGGCGCGGCGCACCGCCTGGCAGGCACCGATGAAATTGATGAAGTGGTCGAGGTTGTTGTGCGTCGCGGTGTGGATATCGTAGGCGAAACCCGTCACCAGCAGGCTTTGCTTGAGGTTGGCGAGGGGCGAGACGGCGATGGGTTTGCCGTTCATCGTCGCCCCCTTCCCTTTTTCCGCGACGAACAACTCGTCGAGGCTGGGGTTGTACACCACACCCACCACGGTTTCATCTGCGTGGCGATAGGCAATGGACACGCAGTAGCACGGGTAGCCATGCGCGTAGTTGATGGTGCCGTCGAGGGGATCGATCACCCACTGGTGATCGGCGTGGCCGACCGTCTCCCCGGACTCTTCCGCCAGCACGGCGTGGCCGGGAAAGGCTTTGTGGATGCGGTCGATGATTTCTTTTTCGCAGAGAAGATCGACTTCGGTGACGGGGTTGATGTCGCCCTTGTAGCGGATTTCACCGATGCAGTCGGCGCGCTCGCGTTGAATGCGACCCGCCGCCTGCGCCGCCTCCACGGCAACCTGCAGGGGGGATGTCATTCGATCCATCCTCCACCGACGATGCAGTCGTCATTGTAAAACACAGCGGACTGGCCCGGTGTGATGGCGGGCTGGGGATGTTCCAGTTGGATGCGCGCGCGCTCGCCCGGAAGCGGCGTCACCACGCAGGCCACCGGCTGGTGGCGGTAACGGATCTGCGCCTCGGCTTCGAACGCCTCGCAGTGATCCAACTGCCACGTCACGCCGCTCACCGTGAATTCCTCGCGGAACAGGTCGTTCTTCGGCCCCACCACCACCTCGTTGCTGACCGTGTCGATGGCGGTCACGTAGTATGGTTCCGGCAGGCCACCCAGGTTGAGTCCCTTGCGCTGGCCGATGGTGTAGGCGGGATACCCCTTGTGCGTGCCCAGCACATCGCCGTCGGCGTTGACGATGTTTCCGGGACGAAACAGCGCCGCGTCCACTTCACTCTCAATGAACTTGGCGTAATCGTTGTCGGGGATGAAACAGATCTCGTGCGATTCCGCCTTGCCCGCCACATTCAAGCGGTACTTTTCGGCAAGGCCGCGCACTTCTTTCTTCTCCATGTCGCCCAGCGGAAACACGAGACGCGACAACTGCTCCTGCGACAGGTTGAACAGGAAATAACTCTGGTCCTTCGACGCATCGCGTCCGCGCCTGACGGTGTAGCGTCCGTTTGCGTCCTTCACCACCGAGGCGTAGTGGCCGGTGGCAATGTAATCGTAACCGTACGCCTCCGCCTTGCGCATCAGTTCGTCGAACTTGAGCTTCTTGTTGCAGGCGGTGCAGGGAATGGGCGTGCGGCCCTTCAGGTATTCATCGACGAAGTAATCGACCACGCCTTCGCGGAATTCTTTTTCCAGGTTGAGGATGTAGAACGGGATGCCGATCCGCTCCGCCACGCGGCGGGCGTCGCCCAGGTCATCCAGCGAACAGCAGGTGCCGAAGCGGTTGTCCGTGTCCCAGCTGTAATTCCACAACTGGAGCGAGATGCCGACCAGGTCGAATCCCTGCTCCTTCAGCAGGGCCGCGGCGACGGAACTGTCCACCCCGCCGCTCATGGCGACGACAACCTTGCTGTCGGTGCCGATCTCAACTGCCTGCGATTCCGTCATGGATCAACCGTCTTCCAAATAAAAAAAAGACAAACAGGTGTCGCCTGTCCGCCGGGTTTCACGTTTTTTCAGTCTAACATAGTTTTCGGCGAGGGCGGTTTTGTGAAAATGCTCGGCCACCACCTCCGCCTCCGGGGCAAGGATTCCGGATTCCGCCAGCGCTTTAAGCGTTTCCCCGTACAGATCCGCGTCGAACGGCGGGTCCACGTACACCCAGTCGAAGACCTCGCCCTGGCGGGCGAGGCGGTCGATGGCCTGCCGGGCTGTGGTGGCCAGCAGGGTCCAACCCGCCGCATCGGCGTCCGGCCCCGTCAGACGGCATTTTTGCAGGTTGTTTTGCAGGAGATCGCGCACCCGCGGGTTGGATTCCACGAACACCACCCGCTGGGCGCCGCGGCTCAGGGCTTCGATGCCCACCGCGCCGGTACCGGCGAACAGATCCAGCACCCGCGCACCCTCGATGCCGCCGCCGACGATGTTGAACAGGGATTCCCGCACCCGGTCCAGCGTGGGGCGCAGAGTCAGCCCTTTCAGCGGATTCAGCCGCGTGCCTTTCAGGCCGCCGCCGATCACCCGCACAGCGGCCGCCCCGGCATCGACGCCATTTCGTTAAAAATATGAAAAATCAATCCATCCTCCCATTGACCCGGAAACCACAGGTGTTTTAATATTGTACCCCGTTTGTCAAATCACCTTGAAACCGGAAGACTTAACACATAAAATAGACTCAACGCTCGGGTATCGTCTAATGGTAGGACGTCAGATTCTGGCTCTGAAGGTTGAGGTTCGAATCCTTGTACCCGAGCCATTTTTTTATTTTTTACAGGAGGAGTGAATGGCGGCCAGCAGTATCTATCGCAACCCTTTCCTGCTCGGATTGTGCGCCCCGGCTTACAACCTGGTAGGGACGGTGGCCGTGGTCAGCGACTTCCTTCTGTTCACCATGTTCATTTTCGCCACGCTCGGCATTCTGGGTGCGTACGTGACAGACTTCCACATCCTGTCCGGCCTGTATCCCAACGAGCTGATGCACAAGACGGCGGTGGCGTCCCTGCTGGGCATCGTGTTCGGCCTCATCATGTGGGCCGTCAACATGTTGTTCACCGGCCCCGCCGCCGAGACGAATCCCACCCCGGTTTCCCCTGCCGGAAAGTTTTTCATCACCTGGGTGGTGATGGGCGTGCCTTCGTACTTCATGATGGTGTACCTGGTCAGCCGCCTCAACAAGCGCGACCTGGAAGCGGAAGAGCGCATCCGGCAGGAGAAAAAGAAACAGCGAAAAGGCAGTGGTCCGCCCCTGATCAACAGGGACGGCGGCGGTATCTGATAGCGTGGCCCCATCGTCTAGCGGTTAGGACGCCGGCCTCTCACGCCGGAAACAGGGGTTCGATTCCCCTTGGGGCTACTCCTTCCCTTCCACAGGGAAGGAACCCGGTTTGCACCAAGCCATCCCTTTTCCTTCCCCACGGTCTTCGGGGACGATGGCCTTCAACCCTCTCTTCTGGAGGCAAGATAACGTGTTCCGATCCCAAACTCAACGTTTCCTGAAAACGATTTCATTTGCCACGCTCACGCTGGCCTGCCTGCTGGTCGCCCCGCCCGCTTACGCGGACATCCAGACCAGGGAGATCACTCACAAACTGGGCGGCGTCGAGCTGAAAGCCTTCATCGCTTACGACGACGCAGTCGAGGGCAAGCGCCCCGGCATCCTCGTCGTGCATGAATGGTGGGGCCACAATGAACACGCCCGGAACCGCGCGCGCATGCTGGCGGAGCTGGGCTACACCGCTTTGGCGCTCGATATGTACGGCGACGGCAAGCTGGCCGACCATCCCAAAAAAGCGGGTGAGTTCATGAACGCCGCGTTCAAGGACTGGGAAGGCAGTCAGGCGAAATTCAACCGCGCCATGGAAATCCTGAAGTCGGAGCCGACGGTGGATGCGGAGCGCATCGGCGCCATCGGCTTCTGTTTTGGCGGCGCAGTGTCCCTCCGCATGGCGCGCGGCGGTGCGGACCTCGACGGCGTGGTCGCCTTCCACAGCGCCCTGCCGGATCAGCCGCCGGTGAGCAAGGGCGATATCAAGGCGTCGATCCTCGTCATCAACGGCTCGGAGGACGGCTTTCTTCCCGCCGACCGGGTGGCCGGGTTCATGAAGGAAATGTTCGAGGCCAACGCAGACGTGACCTACATCAACCTGAAAGGCGTGAAGCACAGCTACACCAACCCGCAGGCCGATGAGTTTCGCCAGAAGTTCAACATCGACAGCCTGGTTTACAACAAACAGGCGGACGAACGCGCCTGGAAATCCATGCAGGTGTTTTTCGAACGGGTGTTTCGATGATACTCTATTAACGAGAGGGGGCTGGCTTTCATTCATGCGAAGGAGGCATCATGGCCCAATTGAAACAGATCGAGGAAGTTTTAAACATACCCGCACAACACTGGGTGGGCGACGGGTTTCCCGTGCGCACCCTGTTCACTTACGACAACTACGGCGAAGCGTTGAGCCCGTTTCTGCTGTTCGACTTCGCCGGCCCCATGGAGTTCCCGCCTGCCTCCAGGCCGCGCGGCGTGGGCCAGCACCCGCACCGTGGATTCGAAACCGTCACCATCGTCTATGAAGGCGAGGTGGACCATAAGGACCTCGCAGGCAACAGCGGCCACCTCAAGCCCGGCGACGTGCAATGGATGACCGCCGCCTCCGGCATCGTGCATCAGGAATTCCATTCCCAATCTTTCACCGAACAAGGCGGCACGTTCCACGCCGTGCAGTTGTGGGTCAACCTGCCCGCAAAGGACAAAATGTCACCGCCGCGTTACCAGGATATCCCCTCGTCACGCATTCCAACCGTTGCGGTGAACGGCGGGAAGCTTCGCGTCATTGCCGGGGAGTACGACGGAACACGCGGCCCCGCGCTCACCTTCACGCCGATCAATATCTGGGACATCACCATCCCGGCGGGAGGGAAGATGGAATTGACCGTCCCTTCCGGTCACAACACGGCGGTGGTGCCGGTGACGGGCTCGGTGGAACTCAACCAAAACAAAACCGCGAAGACCGCCCAACTGGTGAGATTCACCCGCGAAGGCAAGGCCGTTCATCTATCCGCACAGGGAGAGGCGCGCCTGCTGTTGCTTTCCGGTGAGCCCATTGCCGAACCCATAGCCGGACAAGGTCCCTTTGTGATGAACACGGAAGCGGAACTGGTGCAGGCTTTCGACGACTACCGCAAGGGGTTGATGGGGTGAGTTTGCCTACCCCGAGGCCAAGAAGGCATCCTGCCCGGCCTGCCCCGGGGTCAGGGCAAACCGGACATTGCGTTCGATCAGCGCGGTCTTGCCGCGAACGGTGAGGTCGGTGATGAACCGAAACTGGTGGCGGGGATCGACGGCATACGCCTTCAGGCGGTAATGCGTGCCCCACGGTTTTTCCTGCACCACCACCGAAACAGGCAGATCGAAATACAGGTAAGGACTGGTCAGCGCCACGTCGTGCAGGACCTGCCGGATCTCCGCGGCATCGTGTTGGGGATGCAGGTAAAAATGCACCACACATTGCAGGTGCGGCGTGCCGTTGTTGGCATTGGAGATCAACTCGGTCCACAACTTCTGGTGCGGAATATACACCGCCGTGTCGTCCGCGGTGACGATCCGCACCGTGCGCACCCCTACGTGCGTCACCTCTCCATACACTCCGTTCACCTCGATCCAGTCCCCGTTTCGGTACAACCGTTCGCCCACCGCCACCACGCCGGCAACCAGACTGCTCGCGTAATCCTTAAGCGCAAATCCCAGCACCAGTCCAATGGAACCCAGCACCGCGATCATGTTTTGCAGGGACGGCTCAATGACAAGGGGAACGCTCAGGATGAATGCCCCAAGGATGAATACCAGCCGCAACAGTGGCGCCATGGCCAGCAGGAACAACCGGGGTTTGCCGTGCAGGCGGTTGGCCACCCAGGGCAGGAGGTTCTGCGTGATCAGGATGAGCACGACCGCTCCGGCCACGATCACAACCAGCTCAATCATCACAACCGTATCGAGCGTCTTGAATACTTGAGACATTTGTTCTTTATCCATCACTCGCCTCAAAACCCATCCAGCAGATAATCCCGCGCGCTCAGATATTCCCGTACAGCGGAATAACCCAGAGCGGTCACTTTCCAGCGCCCCGCCTCCTCGCACACCGCACCCGTTGCCTGCAGGCGGCGCAACAAAGACGCAATGCGGAATTCCGGAATCGATAACAATTCGGTTAGAAGAACCGTGGTCAACCCGTTATGAAGAAGCAGGGCATGCAACACAAAGGCCACGCTTTCGTCCTTCTCCACGGGCAGAGTCAATTCCTCCGGCATCTGGGCCATCCAGACAGACTCTTCCTTCGCACTCTGACCCACCTCGGTTCCATCTTTCTCTTCCACAGCCGGCGTTTCTTCTTCATCCGGCTCGGCCCGCAACCGTCGGCTCCAATAAGCGAGGGCCATTCCAAAATTTCCCCGGCACCGGGCGGCCAGTTGGTTCAACTCCGAGCTGATTTCGCTTTCCTGTTCCGGTGGCGAACACAAAATGGTTTTCCCTGTTTTAGCATTCAGGAAACGCACACAGTTGTTGTGGCCTCCCGCATCTCTCTTGCTTGTAAACAGGCGTGCCAACCGTTCGCCGTCGAATGCCTGCAGGGTCAGGGGACTCCATTGAGGAGGAGGGCTGACGCGTTTCAGATAAGCCCAGCCCCAGCTGTCACAGCCGATGAGGCCGCGACCCAGCCTGCCGGAGGCCGCCCATTCCAGAAACCGGCGGACCAGTTCCAGTCCATTGGCATGCCGCAGAAAACAGTGTTCGAGATGCGGCAGGACCCAAAGCCGATCGATGTTGGGCCATTCGCCCAGCCAGTGCGGATCGGCATTCAGGATTTGCTCCGGTGTCGGCGCTTCGACCCAAAGCGCATCGTGGCGGTCGGTCCACTGGCGCAACAGGTCTTCCTGTCCGGTATGGGGTTGGAACAGAACAAACTGAACGGGAACTTCGTGAGCACGCAGTTCCAGCCAATCTTCCAGTTCCGCGTCCAGGGCCCCGACCATTTCTTTCCAATCGATGGGCGGAACCAAATGGCGCAGGCGCACTTCCGGGAGCGTTTTCAGCTCGACCTCGGCCTTGAACGGGCTGTCGCCGTTATCCCCGTTTTTCACAAAAAGCTGTTTGAAGGCGGTCCACTTGCGGAGGGCGGTACTGGTGACGGCGGTGACAGGCGGGGTGTAGTCGTCGGGCCGAACGAACTCCCAGAGCGGGGTAAGGTTTGCCTGACTATCGGTGGGCGTCGAAACCGAAGTGTCCTGGGTCATGGGCACCGCCTGTCGATGAAAAGTGACTGCACTCGTGCGTAATGTATCTTAGCCCAGGCTTGACGTATTTGAAACCATTTCCCCTTTCATCGACTGCCATTGCGAAAGTCGGCCCCAACCCAGTCACTCGCCCTTGTCCGCATTCCGCTTCAGCATTCGCGGCAGTTTTTCCATCAAAGCGCTCGACTTGTTACGAAACTTTTTCAACAACCAGCGCGCCCACGCAAACTCCGTCGCCAGGATGGCGAGTCCCGCCGGAATGACGAGGATCGCCGGGCCCGGCAGAATGATCATCACAATCCCCGTCAGCAAAACCGTGATGCCCACAAGGATGACGAACAGGCGCAGGACGCCGTCGTACGTCCAGCCCACCAGTTGCTGCAGGTTCCTGGCGACGGGAGAGACCAGGGGCGCGGTGTCGCGATGGGCACCCAGTACCGAGGCCACAGCTCCCACGGCCAGAATGCCGACGATCACCGCCAGCGACACCAGGTTCGGGATCGGGTGCACATGCGATAACATCATCTTCACTCCAATAAACGCCAGCAGAAACGTGAGGCTCATTTTCATGTAGCGGAACTTTTCCAGCAATTCCGCCAGCGCAAAATACAACGAACGCAATCCCAGGATGGCGAAAATGTTGGACGTGAACACGATGAAGGGGTCGTGCGTGACTGCAAAGATGGCGGGGATGGAGTCCACCGCAAACAGCAAATCGGAGCTTTCCACCAGCACCAGCGTGAGAAACAGCGGCGTGGCCATCCATCATCCCTCGCGTTTAATCAAAAACCGGTCGCCTTCGAAGTCGGTGGTTACGGGCAGTTTCTTTTTGGCGAAGCGGATGATCGGGTTCTTTTCGGGGTTCAGGTTGTCGTGACGCGCGATCAGCATCTTGACCGCGGTCCACAGCAACAGCAGGCCGAACACGTACACGATCCAGTCGAAGCGCTGGATCAGAACCGTGCCGAGACCGATCATCAGTCCGCGAAGCACCAAGGCTCCCAAGATGCCCCAGAACAGCACCCGGTGCTGGTAACGCAGGGGGACTTTGAAGTAGGTGAAGATGAGTGCGATGACAAAAACGTTATCCAGGCTGAGCGATTTTTCCAGCAGGTAGCCGACAAAAAACTGAAGCGTCGCCTGCGCGCCCGTTTTCTGGTAACGGAGATCGGTTCCGACTCCCAGCCACTGGTATTCGTACAAAAAATATACCAGCACATTGAAAACCAGTGCGCAGGACACCCAAACCCCTGTCCAGAACAAGGCTTCCTGAATATTGATTTCATGCGTATCCCGGTGAAACACCCCGAGATCGAGCGCAAGCATCAAAATAATAAACAACACGAAAATCGCGTACACCCAGAACACCAACAACTCCTGACTTTGGGAAAATTTATCTAAAATTTGAACTGCAGAATCATAAATCCGGGGCAATGGATCCATGAAAAGGAAGGAAGTCCACTCCGTTTCAATCAGGATAAAGAAATCAGAAAACGAAAAGAAGAGGGAAATCGAAACAATCACTCAGGAGTCCGGGAGGTCCGCACTCCCATGGGGAAGAAAAACTTTTCCTGCGCCGGGCGCTTCCGCCGCTTTCCCGTTACCGGGCAAAATTCAATATGATTTCCAGCTGGATGTCCCCTTGCCTTACCTCATCAACGGGTCCCAGCACAGGATTTCCCCTTGTTTTTAATGACTTTTTTTGCAATGTTCCAGCAATCCGATATAATTGATGCAGGTTTTTTACGGAATTCGCTTCCAAAAGATCCTGGGGGAAAAAGGGAGTCATGTCCAAAGAGCCCGACAACAGAAAGAAGCCTGACAAACCAAATACCAATCCGCCTCCCCGACGTCCTCCGGCGGGGCAAGCTCCACCCAACACCCCCCGCGCTGGCGGCACGCCCAAACCGGCGCCCAAAGGAACTCCCCAAAAACCACCGCCCCAGAAAAGCCCGGCCCGGACATCGGCGCAGAGTCCTCAAACCCGTCCCCCCGCTCCAGGCAAACCGACGCCTCCCGTATCCCCCGCGATCAATTCCACTCCGCAATCCGGAGCAGCCGCACCTTCACCCAAAACCAGGCAATCGACCCTCATCCTTGCCACCGTGTTTCTGGTTGTGGTCACCGGCGCGGCCATGTTTCTCGATTATCTGCCAAACCCATTCCGGCCCAAGGCCGATTACAACGCGGCAGTGACCGCGTACACGTCGGGCGACTTCAAAACCGCCATGGCGCATTTCAAGACCCTCGCCAAGCGCGGCAACGCCGAGGCGATGTGGTACGTCGCCGACATGTACCGCTATGGACGCGGCGTGGAGAGGGACCTCCAAACCGCCGTAGACTGGTTCCGAAAAGCCGCCGATAAAAATCAACCCTGGGCGTTGTTCGAGATCGGCTGGTTTTATAAAAACGGTACGGGAGGTTACAAACGAGACAGCCACACCGCCCTCGAATGGTTTGAAAAATCCGGCAAGGGCGGTTACGCATTGGGTCAGTATTACGCCGCCAAGGCGTATATGGAAGGCATCGGCACCGAAAAGGACCTCAACAAGGCGCGTGAGTGGCTCATCCTCGCGGCGGATCAAAGTCACATTGATTCGCAGGCGATTCTGGGCGACATGTATTACCACGGGAAAAGCGTGGCGATCGACGATAAAAAGGCACATACCTATCTGCAACCCGCCGCCGAGCGCGGGCAACCCCTGGCCCAGATGGACCTTGCCATGATGTATGAAAACGGTGACGTGGTGAAAAGGGATCTTGTGCAGGCGTACCAGTGGTATTCCCTGGCCGCGGCCAAGGGCAACAAGGACGCCCAGCGCAGTCTGGAATTCATCACCCCCCGCATCAAAACCTCGGAGAAGCAGAAAGCCGACTCCTGGGTGGCCAGTTGGAAACCCCGTTCCTGATCCCCCTTCTTCCCGCCGGCTATCCGTAAAGTTTTTTTCCGCCGGGCCTTGCCCCCTTCTCTTTTCAGTTTTATTTTTTTCTACCCGGCTGGGAGACTCCTTCTCCCAAGGTGCACTCGGTTGCCTGAACACGGGTCCATAATGAAAATCATTTTATCGTCCCAACTTCACTCAGGAGGCCATTGCCTATGACCGCAACCATGGAAAATGAAAAGTTTGCCGACAACCTGTATTCGGTGGGCACGGAGGACCCCGGCCGTCGGCACGTTCCCGACACCCGCATTTCCGCCGACGCTCATTCGAACCAGCCCGCACCCCCTCTCGATCCGGATCAGCAGGAGATCGTCCGCGAGCTCCAGCTCTACCGCTACGGCGCATATTATTCCTGATGAATCCCGTCTCCCCCACCGGCCCGTGAAGACGCGGAACATTTCCGCTCCCACGGGCCATTTTCTTTTTGCCCTTACCTGCGAAATTTCAATTTATTTCGGCTTTGCATTGGACTTGATTCCGGTCCTGCCGACTTCCTCCTCAACCACCCATCCATAAAACAGTTCAAATTTTCAGCCAAGCCGTTATCCTGAATAATTGAGATGACAAAACGGGGAGCGTTTGATGGATTGGGGTTATACGGCCCACGTCATTCTGGCCAATTCGTCCAGCGAAGTCCGGGTCGACCTGGAACTCGTCATGTACACGGTGATGGGGTTCTTCGCCGGGATTTATTTTTTCTTTAAAGGATTCCGCGACCTCAAAACCAAGAGGACGGTGGAGGACATCCCCACCTCCCGCATCGCCACCGGCGCCGTGGGCACGGATGTCGAAATTTCCGGAAAAATCGTGTGCGATGACGACCGCCTGCTGACCGCGCCATTGAGCGGCGACCCCTGCGTGTTTTACGCGCTGGAAATCGAAAAGCTGGTGCGGAGCCGCAACTCCACGCGCTGGGTGACGATCGACACTCTCCACTCCGACGAAGGGTTTTATGTGGAAGACGGCAGTGGCGCCAACGCGCTGGTCTTCGCCGAAGGCGCGCAGATCATCCAGAAAGGCAAAGGATTCGTCCAGCACCTGGACCGTTACCTGCGCGACGAGGTGCGGCAACGCTTCAGACAGGCCGTGGCGGACAACCGGACGGAACTCAAAAAATTCGATACGGGCGATGCGGACAACACCTCCGGAAAATACCGCGTGACCGAAAAGAAATTCATGGCGGGCGAAACCGTTTACATTCTCGGCTTCGCAGACTCGGGACTGAAACTCGCGGCGCAGCGCAAACTCGATTTCAAAACCTTTCTCAAAGCCAGGAAGCTGGTGCTCAAGCACCCAAAGCTGATAAAACGGTTCGACCGCGATGAAGACGGCGCGCTCAATCCCGACGAGTTGGAATGGGGAGCGAAGGTGATCGGCCAGCGCATGGTGGACAAGTACAATCGCGACCAGTTCGCCAAACTGTACTCCAACACCAAAATGGTTTTCAAAAAGGCGCAACCTTCGTTGTTCCTCATCAGCAACCGTAAAGAAGAGGAGGTGCTGGATCACCTCACCCTGCACACGCGGTTGAAGCTGTTCGGCGGCCCGGCGCTCAGCATCGGCTGTGCCGCCTACCTGATTACGATCTACGAAGACATATTGAAATTTTTCTAAGGGAGTCTTGGGGCATGAAATCCATTTCCATTATCCCGGCCCTGCTGGCCGGATTCTTTACCGTGGCCCTGGCATTGCCTTCACTTACATTAGCTGAAGAACGCGGCATTCGCATTGTGCCCATCGAAGATGCAGAAGGCACTCAAGTGGGGCTGTACAAGGAAAGTCACGCCCTGATCATTGGCGTCAGCGATTACACCGCGGGCTGGCCGGATTTGCCCGGCGTCACCAAGGACGTGAACCTGGTGAAGGGTGCGCTGGAGAAGCAGGGGTTCAACGTGGTCGTGGTCATGAACCCGGACCACGAAGGAATGCAGAAAGCCTTCAACGATTTCATCAACCGCTACGGCCACGGCGTGGACAACCGCCTGCTGTTTTATTTCGCCGGGCACGGTCACACTCTCAAGCTGGCCTACGGCGGCGACATGGGTTACATCGTCCCTGCGGACACGCCCAATCCCAACCGTGACCGGCAGGGGTTCCTGGCGCGCGCGATGGACATGGAACGCATCGAGGTGTACGCCAAGCGCATCGAGTCCAAGCACGCACTGTTCCTTTTCGACAGTTGCTTTTCCGGATCGATCTTCGCTCTCTCCCGCGCGGTGCCGGAGAACATCAGTTACAAAACCAGCCAGCCGGTACGGCAGTTCGTGACCGCAGGAAGCGCGGAAGAAACGGTGCCGGACGAAAGTATTTTCCGCGACCAGTTCATCGCCGCGTTGAATGGTGAAGGCGATTCCGACGGCGACGGCTACCTGACGGGCGTGGAACTGGGCGAGTTCCTGCAGGCCAAGGTGGTGAATTACTCACAGGGATCCCAGCATCCGCAGTACGGACGCATCCGCAACCCTTTTCTGGACAAGGGCGACTTTGTGTTCCGGCTGGACCCGAAACCGCCGGAAGCGGCACCGGAGACGATGAGTACGGAAACTGAGTTGAGTGAACTGGAAGCGACCATCGCCCGCCTGCAATCGGAAAACGTACGGCTGGAAAAAGAAAACACCAGATTGCAGGAAGACAACCCGACGCCCGCACCCGCCCTGACGGAAACGGACCACAACGACACCTCCAAAAACCCGGAGCTCATCGGCGTCACCGCCCTTCAACGCGCACACAATGCGATCCAACTGAAACGGTATGCCACCGCCCTGCGTATTCTGAAAGTGCAGGCGGCACGCGGGGAAACGCTGGCCCAGATGATGCTGGCGCGGATGTACGTGGAAGCCTGGGGGACGCGGCGCAACGTGGTGGAGGCCTACAAATGGATGTTGCTCGCCTCGTACAAAAGCCCCGCCGCCAAAAACGCGCTTGAGAAACTGGAAAAACACATGACGCGCAAACAGATCCGGCGTGCACGGTTATGGGTGAAATCGCGGGTGAACAAACTCCGCCGCGACCGGCGCTGACTGGAGTTAACTGAAGGGCAGTTTTTTTTATTTGAAGTCGAGCGCCGTCGAACCGTCCCAGTCCGCGGGCAAGCGATCCGCATCCAGCCGGTCGATGCGGTTGATCATGTTCAGGCAGGGGGCATCGTCGGGACGCAGTTTCAACGCACGGTTGAAGCATTCAACGGCTTTTGCAAACTCCCGTTGCAGGTACAACGCAAATCCTTCCTCATACAACCGGTAATATTCGGTATCGTTTTCCGTAACGGGCTTCACCTCCAGCCCGTACACTTCGAAGATCCGCACCGGTTCGTTTTTGCCTTTGACCTTGATGATGTCGAGCGGCCGCACCCGGAACACCTCCGGTGTGAGCAGTTTGTACGTTTTTTCCGAGATGATGACCTGTGTGCGGTACAACTTGTTCACCCCTTCGAGACGGGAAGCGAGGTTGACCGAGTCGCCGATCACGGTGTAATCGAACACCTGGTCCGACCCCAGGTTGCCCGCGACGAGTTGTCCCGTGTGGATACCGATGCGGCAGTTCACCTGCACGCGGCCCTGCTTTTTCCATTCCGCGTTCAGATTGCGTAGTGCCACCTGCATGGATAGCGCGGCCCGCACCGCCTGGTCCGCGTGGTTGGGATGAGCCAGCGGGATGCCGAATTCCGCCATGATGCCGTCACCCAGGTACTTGTCGATGATGCCGCCGTTTTCGATGACGACGCGCGTCATCTCCGTCAGGTATTCGTTGAGGAGGGAAGCCAGGTGCGGCGGCGGCATGGTCTCGGAGACGGTGGTGAACCCTTCCAGATCGGAGAACAGCACCGTCGCCTCCCGCTCCTCACCGCCGAGACGCAGGAGGTCCGGATTCTCCAGAAGCTGTTCCACCACCTGCGACGGCACATAGCGCGAAAACGCCGTGCGGATGAATGCGCCGTGCCGTGCCAGCGACACCTGCAATCCCACCACCAGGCCGACAAACACCACCAGGCAGGCGGCGGTGGCGGAGGTGACCGGAAACAGGGAGAAGCGCGTGAACTGCCACCACGCTAAAGCCAGAACCGCGGCAAAGGCCGCCGCCCCCGTCACGTAATACACCCACAGCTTGCGGAAACACGCCGCCAACCCGACCAGCAGGCTGAACGCCACCATTACCACATACACCTGCCCGTTCGTCCAGCGATCATAGAACCGGTTTTCGAGCAGGCCGTTCAATACCGACGCATGCACGGCAATGAGCGGCACGTTTTCTTCCAGCGGGGTCTGGCCGATGTCGCTGATGCCCTGCGACACATCGCCCAGCATCACGAACCGTCCACCGAAAAACTCGCTCAGGTTGCCCTGCATGTCCTCATCGGCGAACAACTCGCGCAGACGCGTGACCGCCACCTTGGGGAAATCGTTTTCCCAGGTTCCCGAGTACGGCACGTACACCTGACCGCGTTCGTCTATGGGCACGGAGACGTCCTCATCCAGCAGGCTTCCCTTCAGTGCGGGAATGGTGAGCGCCCGGCCCCACTCGATGCGGACGCTGTCGAATGGCACGCGCACGTAGTCGAGATACATCCGAAGCGGCATGGAAGGGAAAAAACGGTCATCCAGTTTGAGGACAAGGGGAAAATGGCGGTACACCCCGTCCGAATCGTTCTGTGCGTTGATGTGGCCGGTGCCGCGCGCCTTTTCGGCGAACAGGTCGTTTTGCAGGATCGGCTGATCGCCATAAAAAGGAATGCCGCCGCCCTTTTCATCCAGCGTTGCGGTGATTTTATCGCCTTGCCTTGCGTAAACCGTGCCGGGGTCCCATTGAAAGGGTTGAGGAGAGTGGGAAAGGTGAAACGCGATGGGGAGGTAGGCGGTGCGCAGGCGGCGGAGCGAACGGGCGAATTTTTTATCGTCCTCCGCCTCCCCTTCACGGGCGAAGATGATATCAAACATGACCGCCTGCGGGCCGAGCATGGACAGGATGCGGTTGACCCGCGCCATGTACCCGCGGTCCAGCGCGTTTTTTCCGAAGTCCTCGTAGGCGTCGTCGGTGATCAGCAGGTACAGCAGGCGCGGCGAGGCCGCCGGCCCCCGGCCCTCCTCCAGCGCGCGTTTGTGGAACCGGTCGAGAACCTGGAAATCCCAACTGGTCCACACCGTTCCCCGCATCAGCCAGAATCCAAGCAGGGCCAGCACCAGTCCCGCATTCAGCAGGACGATGAGTTTTAAAAACTTTTTACTCCGCAACATCAAACACGAAGCGTTTGATCAGAACGGTTTGGCCGGTGAACGTGAGCAGGTCTTCTTTCAGTTGATCTTCCGACATGTCCATACTGCGCACCGCTCCGGCCATGGAAATCGGCTTTTTCATTTTCTCAGCAATGTCCATCCCGCCCTTTTCATACAGGCCGGCGGCCAGTTTTTCCCACTGGTCATGGGAGGCCTGCCTGCCCGAAAAACCCTTTTCCATGTCCTCCAACGGAGCCGGACTGCACACCACCCAAAACGCCTCCTGCGGCTTACTGCCATCGACCTGGAAGAAGTTGTCGCCGGCAGGCAGTTTCAACACCGATTCTCCCGGCACCTTTTCATGCAGGAGCAACTGCGCCTTTTCGTAATTCGAGTAGATCACATAAACGTGCAGGTCGGAGCGGGGGATCACCACGATGCGCAGTTTGTCCTGGGCCGTGATGTTGTCGCGGGCCCGAGCCCAGAAAGAGTCATCATCACTCCGGATTTCAATCGCGATTTTGGCGCGCACCCTGTCATCGTCACTGACGGCATTTTCAACAAACAGAAAGAATGCCGCCAATACGATCAATCCCGCCGAAACCAGTTTGGTCGTTTTCATAAGTCCTCTTATGTGGTGGACAAAAAATCCTTGGGTGTATATCATGCACCCTTTTTGTATTCTAAAGCTAAACTCCCGAATTCAAAACCGCGTTTTCCACCTTGACCAAGGTTCCGAAAAGCTAACCCTCGTCAAGGGAGTGATTTATCGAGGCGTTTTGCTTTACAGCGAATATATTTTCTGAAACAATGAGTTAGAGATCAATCCAAGGGGCGCAGGGAAAATCCTATGGAAAACTGGTTCATGCTTTCGATGGTGGGGAAAGACCAACCGGGCATTGTTGCCCGTTTGAGCGCATCTTTATGCAGAGCGGGATGCAACCTGGGCGAGTCCTCCATGGCCGCGCTCAGCGACAACTTCACCATCATGATGATGGTTCACTGGGAAGGCAGCCAGGAAGACCTGATTGAGGTGATCAAACCCATCAGTGACAACCTGGGACTCACGTTCAACATCCATCCCGTTCCCGGAAAACTGGAACACCACCGCCAGCCCGACATCCGCGTCAGCATCTATGCCGAAGACCGCAAGGGCATTGTGGAGGACGTCACCACCGCGCTCGCCGATGCCGGCCTCAACATCCTGCATCTGGATTCCAACTTCGACGACGAACCGGGATCGTCCAAACCGACCTTCTACCTGCATATCGAAGGCACCCTGTCGAAAGGAATCAAACCCGTGGAAAGAGCTCTCGACATCCTCTGCGAAGAAAAGCGGATGAACATCCAACTCATCCCGGTCAACCCCGGCATAAAGTGATCCCCCTGCACAAGGACGGCTTCCCCCTTGTCTGAAAGTCCCGAGACCACAGGAAAACCCTTCCGTTTCACCCACTTTCTGTTAAAATAGAATAACTCTAACTTTTTCAATCGCCTTTATATTCTGAGAATCGGAACCTTTTCCTTCTAACTAAAAGGGAGACGTGCAGGATGGCCATCCGCCAACCCCCTTTCAACCGTGCCAAGCCTCAGCGGGAACAGGAAGCCGGCCCGCAAAAAGAACTGCCGATTGCGGAAATCGTGACCGGTGTGGTGATTGTGCTCATCCTGGTTTTCATGGGCCTCCCGAAGCTCATCAACTGGTGGCGCGGCGTCGAGGCCAACCAGGAAGTCGTGACCTTCTACGACCGGCTGGTGATGGCACAAAACACGGCGGTGGAAAAACGCAAGCCCGTTTCCGTTGTGTTTTTTCCAGACAGGAATGCTTTCAGCGTTCATGAAGACACCAACGGCAACGACGCCGTGGATGCAGGCGAGTTTCACGAGGAATTCGGACTGGGCGAGCACCTGCAATATTACGGTGGCTCATTGCCGGACCTGAAAAACGTCTGGAACGGGGAACCCGTCGGTGACCGGGCGGTTCATCTGTTTGGTGGCGGAACCCGGCTGACCTTCAACCCATTGGGCCAGACCAGCGACAACGGCGCAGTGTACCTCATCCCCAAATGGGATGTGGGAATCACCGCAAAAAACATGCGCGCCCTAAAATTCCTCAAGACCTCCGGTGAAATCCGGGTGCTGCATCATACCGGCCAGGACGACGTCCCCTGGAAATAACCCGCCTCCCTGCAACGCAACCAAACAACTATAACTTTTTAAAATTTAAAGGTTTATATTAAAATGGAGAGATCCCGCATTCCAGAACGCCGTTTCTTTCCATGTACGAAATGTCTGATATTGTGAACGGATTCCGGACAAAATTTGTCATTATCAACTAGGATTGCCGATATTTTAGATTTGCCGTCTGTTTTGATAAAATTTTTTAGACCTTGAAAATCAGTTTTTTCAGGGGATATGGAATATGCGGATGCTGAAATGAACCGAAAACGGCTCAAAAATTGCTTCCTATAGTTAGGAACTTTAAAAATGAGAGCCGAAGACGCGAACGAGGTTTATAATTTTATCCATCGGGGGAGTCATGGAACCTCGCGAAAACCACACAAATAATGAATCCGGCTTCACGTTGATCGAGCTGTTGATCGGCATGGCCATCCTGGTGATGGGCCTGCTCACGGTCAACTTTTTTCTCGGCAACCTTCTGAATAAAAGCGGCCACCTGGAATCGGCCACGCTCGCCACCACTCTTGCCGCGGAAAGACTGGAAGATCTCAAGAGCCAAGCTTTGACCACGACCTTGACCAACGCCAACAACGGCTCGGACAATCTGGATGCCGATGGAAACCCCGGGGGCTCCAAGTTCACTCGCACCTGGACCATTTCCGGCACATCGGACCAGACGGACATTGTGGTTACCGTCAGTTGGGAGCGTTCTGGAGTCACTGAATCCCGGACCCTGCAAACCCGGCTCAACCAGGATTAAACATAGAGGCGATAATGCGTACATGGACCCGATATAGTCGAAACCAACAGGGCTTTTCGATGATCGAGTTGATCATCGTCATGGGCCTCACTACTGTTCTGATGGGTACGGCGATCTACACCTTCATGAAGCAGGAAAAGGTGATCCGCACCGAACAGTCCGCCACCCAGATCCGCGCCGCGGGACGCAATGGCATCAATGAACTGGCCAAGGAACTGCGGCGCATCGGCTATGGCATGCCGCGCGGCCACGGGTTGTACAGCGTGGGTACCAACTACGTTTTTTGGTGGTGCAATACCGACAACGCCACCACCCCCGTGACGTCGGATGTAGCCATATCCGACACAACCATAGATGTCCAGAATTCCAATCTAATGAAAACGAGTACCGGGGGATATGGTTACCTGATGCTCCGTACCATCAAGCAGACCGACCAGTGGAACATGGTCCGCTTCGTTAGTTCCAATGTCGCCGGAACCCGGGTCACCCTTTCAATGTATCCGAACCAGGCCTTTTCCGTCGCCACGGAAACCGTTCAACTCAGCAAAATGAAGTACCAGCGGATCACCCACGACGCCACCAACAACCTCATCCTGTTTTACGACGACTCCAGCCCGGTGGTGCCTTTGGTCCACAATGTCAAATCCGTCAACTTCACTTACTACAACTCCGCCGGCGCTACCGTGACCGTTCCTTTGACCAACTCCGGGTGGACCAGCTCCGTGGGCAACGCCACCGGATCGAATAACATTCACACCATCCGCCGGATCGGCATCGAACTGGTGATGGAAGACCCGGACGATTTTGCAAAAGATATCACTCTTAAAACCGATGTTAACTTGAGGAACATGGGATCATGATTACTTCAAACAAACACCAGGCACACAGCATTACAGGGAGCATCGGGGAACCCCAGTCCCACCGGAACGAATCCGGGGCGGTGCTGGTGGTTGTTCTCCTGATGATGGTCGTCTTGATCGGGCTCATTCCGGCCGCCATCAACATGACCCGTAACGATTACACGCGCACCGCGAACTACCAGGAATCCAAGGAAGCGTTCTACATTTCCGAGGCGGGCGTGCAGGAAGCTATCCGGCTTGCCAAGACCCTGGACCGGGACACCATCCTGAACACCAATGGCGGCCTGCTGGAACCCAGTGGCACCGTCGTTTCCTATAATGGCGCCAACTACAACGAATACAGCTATGCGGGTGGAACGTACAAGATCCGCGTGGACGACAACATCGATCCGGACGACCCCTCACCTCCAGGTGGAGACCAAACCAAAGTCGATACGGACAAGGTGCTGGTCATCACTGCTGTGGGTACGTCCGACAACGGCGTCGAAAAAACCATTCGCGCCAATCTGTACAAGTTCGATATTCCGCCGTCCACATTTCCTTCGGCGCTGACCATGATCGGCCCGCTGTCCGCCATCAACATTTCCGGTAACTCGTTCGGCATCAACGGCGCCGACTCTCCGGGCGGCAACGGACTCGACCTGAACGGCAATCCAGACCCGAGTTGTACCGGCAAGTCCGCAGTGGCATTCGAGTCCGGGGGACCGATCACTGAGGTCACCAACATGTCCAACTGCGCCACCGCCGCCACCGACACCTGCGTCGAGGTGCCCAACAGCAACCCCAACAACAACGACGGCAACTACGTCGGCGTCAATTCCAGCTCACGGGATTTCGTCACCGACCAGACCACGTTTTCCAGCGCCGATGGTACGGAACTGCATTCCCTGTTGACCGCAGACAACGACAATGACGGCACCCCGGATCTGGTTACCAATTATTACTCGGGCAACCAGCAGTTCGCCGGCGGCACCTACGGCACCGACACCGATCCGACCATCACCTATGTGACCGGCGATCTGAAGACCTCCGGCAACCTGACGGGAAGCGGCATCCTGATCGTGGACGGAAACCTGACCATTGCCGGTGACATGGAGTGGAACGGCATCATACTGGTCGGCGCCTGCACCACCTGTAGCAGCACCGCGACCGACACCATGGGTGTGGGTTCCGGCACCATCAACGGCGCCCTGCTGGTGGGCAACGGCACCCAGGCACAGGCCGATATCCGCGGTAACTTTCAGATCAATTACAGTTGCCAGGGCATCGACCTCGCCAACGCCGTGCTGAACGACAACGTCAGCCTGATCGACTGGTTCGAAGTCGGAGCCTGATCAACACAACAACCGATCCCATGTAAACAAAAAGGGCGGCCCGCGGGCCGCCCTTTTTTATTGCTCTTCAGTCACCTGCCGCCTCTGCCGCGACACGTCTGGTTGAGATGAGGTGGAGATCATCAGGAGGTTTCCCTCCCTTGCCAGCCGGGAAGTCGAACCCCTTACATTCCGGGAGGCGGGGGAACCTGGCCGCTTGCTTCCGGTTTTTCTTTCCCCACTTCCTCGACCTTGATGGAAGAGGGGCGAGTTTGCTTCGCAATCTCTTCTTCCTGTTCGATGACTTTCTGCATTTCCGAAACCATCTTATCGCCGACCTTGGCTTTTTCCAGTTCCTTGGTCAGAGTTTTGACAAACCCGTCCTTGGCGATGAGGGCGCTTTTCAAACGCCGCTCCATATCCTCCAGCCGCTGAAGGTAATCACCGCCTCCCACCTTGGTTTCCTTGTCCGCTTTGGCTTCATCCATCAAATGAAATTTCACCTGTTCCAGCACGGGAACGGATTTCGCGGTTTCGCTGATTTCGATTTTCTTGATCAATTCCTCTTTGCGCGGCAGGTGCTTGTGGACCAGCATGATGAAGAACCGCCCCTCGTCCTTGTCGAACTTCGCCGCACGGATCCAGCGCCGGTACACGGCATTTTCGTAATCGAGGTAGTCGCGGGTTTCCACCAGAAGTTTTGCCAGTTCCGGGTCGATGGTCGGACCGGCCTCTTCCCCTTCGCCGCCGCCTTCCTTACCGCTCTCTTCTTCCTTCCCGGCTCCTTCTTTTTTAGATCCTTCACCGGAGGCGATGGACTGACCTTCCCCCATGCCGGTGGTCAGTTTGGCCTGCTGGATGCCTTCCTGCGCAAACATATCTACCAGGGGCGGAACCTTGTCTTTGATCTGGTCCCGGTACTGCACCGGGATGGCCGAACGGTAATCGCTGTAGTGCACCATACCCGCATCATCGATCCAGCGGAACACCTCCGCTTCGGCGGACGCCGGAACCAATGCCAGGATCCCCACACCCAGAAGCACCGATTTTTTGAAACAATTCAAAATGGTCTCTCTCACGGTTCAATTCTCCCATCAAGCCGGATTCCTCCGTTCCGCATGCAATGCGGGCGAAAGGTTTCCCGGCCCAGGATTGCCCCCCTTTGGATTCGCGATGGCTCCGCGGCTCTCAACCGCCGTCACGATCATGTTATAACTTATTGTAACTGAATACTTTATCATGACGCCTTGAGAAATGCAATCAACCCGACTTTGGTTTATACTTATATCCTCTTTATGGCCCGTTTACCCCGGGTTTTTGGCAGGCTCCGAATCACCATGATCTCCAACAGCATGAAGAACCGAACGTGCCTGATCACCGGCGCGAACTCCGGTATCGGCTACGAAACCGCCCGCGCACTGGCCTACATGGGCGCACGCCTGATCCTCGTCTGCCGCAACCCGGAAAAAGGCGAAGCGGCGCTGGCTTCCCTGCGCATGCGCACGGGCAACGACAACATGGAGCTGATGATCGCCGACCTCGCCTCGCTGCACCAGGTGGAGGAACTGGCAGAGAACGTGCGGGCGCGTCACAACGTCCTGCACGTGCTCATCAACAACGCCGGGCTTTTGCAGGGACAGCGGGAGCTGACCGAAGACGGCTACGAGACCACCTTCGCCGTCAACCACCTCGCGCATTACGTTTTGACTCTGCGCCTTTTGGACCTGTTGAAAACGGGCACCCCGTCGCGCATCATCAACGTTTCGTCAATCGTGCACCTCATTGGCTCCATCCGCTTCGACGACCCGTTCTTCGAGAAGAAAAGTTACCGCGCCATGTCCGCCTACGCGCAGTCGAAACTGGCGAACATCCTGTTCACCTACAAGCTGGCGCGCCTGCTGGAGGGGACGGGCATCACGGTGAACGCCATGCACCCCGGCGTGGTGGCGACGAACTTCGGCCACGCGGGGCCATTGTGGTACAAGCTGGCGAAAGTGTTTGCACGCCCGTTTTACATCCGGCCGCAGAACGGCGCGCGAACGCTGATTCACCTTGCCGCCTCGCCCACGGTGGAAAACGTCACCGGCACCTACTTCGTGCGCAAGCGCTCCGTGCCCACCCTGCCTCTGTCCTACGATACCGCCGTGCAGGACCGGCTGTGGGACATCAGCGGACAGATGACCGGAGTTCGGTGGCACCATGGCTGAGGACACTTCCCCCGCGCCGCGCGAAGGACTCAAATGGGTGAAGGTCGCGCGCTTCCTCGCACTGCCCTTTTCTCCCGGTCGACTGAAAACCTACCGCCGTGTGAAACGGTTTGAAGACGTGTCGGTCGATGGCCTCCTCGCCGACGGCATCGAAGGCGTTCTGCTGGATGTGGATGGCACGCTGGGTCCGCACCACACCCGCACGTTTTCCGATTCCGTGGTGACGCACGTCAAACTGATGCGGGCGGTGGGATTGAAAGTCGCGCTGTTCACCAACGCCTTTGAGGACCGCTTCGAGCAGTTCGGCGATATTCCCGTGGTCACCAACGTGCCGCCCAAGCCGGACCCGGAAGGGTTCCGCACCGCCATGCGGGAGTACCTGAAACTCGACGATCCGGCCAAGGTGGTGATGGTCGGCGACAACTACATCACCGACGGCGGCGCGATCGATGCAGGCATGCAGTTCATTCATGTGAAACCGGTGCCGGGAAAAGAAAACGCATTCCACCACACCACGCGATACCTGGCGGAACTCTTCGCACGCGCCTGGCGTCCGGTGGCTTCCTCCGCTCTTTCCTCTAAAACCAACTTCAGGGCAGGGGTTTGAATTCCCTGCCTGAAAATTCGTACAATGAAGGAAAAAGAGGCGGTACCATGAAGATGAAACAGTTCCTCAGGTTCTGAGACACCTTCCCTTTCACGCTGTGCGGAACCGGTGAAGCGATGGCAGATGCGAAAACGCGAGTCATAATCATGGGCGCGGCGGGACGCGATTTCCACAACTTCAACGTGTTCTTTCGCGCCAACCCCGAATACGAAGTGGTGGCCTTCACCGCCACGCAGATCCCCGGCATCGAGGACAAGCGTTATCCCCCCGGCCTGTCCGGCAAACTGTATCCAGACGGCATCCCCATTTTTCCTGAGGAAAAACTGACCTGCCTCATCCGCGAGCACGGTGTGCACCGCGTCGTGTTCGCCTACAGTGACGTGCGGCACGAATACGTCATGCACCGGGCTTCGGACGCCATGGCAGCCGGGGCGGATTTCTGGCTGATGGGTCCGGACTCCACCATGCTGCCCTCGTCCCGAAAAGTCATCTCGGTCTGCGCCGTGCGCACCGGGTGCGGCAAGTCGCAGACTTCACGCAAAATCGTCCGTCTCCTCAAAGAAAAAGGCAAACGGGTCGCCGCCGTCCGCCATGCCATGCCCTACGGCGACCTGGAGAAACAGAAAGTCCAGCGCTTCGCCAGCCTGGACGATCTCAAAAAACACAATTGCACGATTGAAGAAATGGAAGAGTACGAACCGTACATCGACCTGGGCGCGGCGATTTACGCGGGCGTCGATTACGAGGCCATCCTGCGTGAAGCGGAGAAAGAAGCGGATATCATTCTCTGGGACGGCGGCAACAACGACTTCCCGTTTTACCGGCCCGATCTGGAGATCGTGGTGGCCGATCCGCATCGCGCCGGGCACGAGTTGCAGTATCATCCCGGAGAAGTGAACCTGAAACGCGCCGACGTCGTGATCATCAACAAGCTCGATTCCGCCGAAGCGGAAGCAGTACGGAAACTACGGGACACGATCGCCGCACACAATCCGAAGGCGGAGGTCATCGATGCCGATTCGTTGATCACACTCGAGGGCGATGCGTCCATCGAAGGGCGGCGCGTGCTGGTGGTGGAAGACGGCCCGACGCTGACGCATGGAGAAATGCGATACGGCGCCGGCACCCTCGCCGCACAGCGGCAGGGAGCGCGCGAACTTGTCGATCCACGTCCGTGGGCCCAAGGCACGATCCGCGACACTTTCGACCGGTATCCGGGCATCGGCGCGCTTCTGCCCGCCATGGGGTATGGCCCGCAACAGATTCAGGACCTGGAGCGGACCATCCATGCGGTCGAGTGCGACCTGGTGGTGATCGGCACGCCCATCGACCTGTCCCGCATCGTGCGCATCGACAAACCCACGGTGCGCGTGCGCTACGAACTGGCCGAGCGGGGTACGCCGAACCTGAACACCGTGCTCGATGGTTTTCTCAAAACACAGGGGCTTTGACCTACGGGGAGTTCCACCTGCATGAGTCCGTCCAGTGCCAAACCCAGTCTGCTGATCGCTTTCGGCGGCAACGCCCTCAACATCCCCGGCGACCACAAGCCCATCCAAAAGGAAGAATTCATCATCGCCCGCCGGAGTATGGAGCAGGTGGTGCCTCTGCTCAAACAAGGGTATGGCAAAATCATCCTCACCCACGGGAACGGGCCGCAGGTCGGGCAGATTTTTCTCCAGCAGGAACTGACCGTTCATGAAATCAAGAGGCAGGTGACGCTGGACGTGTGCGTCGCCGACAGCCAGGGGCGTATCGGTTATATTCTGCAAAACGTGTTCGACAACGTTTGCAGGAAACACGGCATCGACCAGCGCTGTATCTCGGTCATCACCCAGGTCGTGGTCGATCCCAACGACCCGGGCTTTCAGCACCCGACAAAACCCATCGGCGTGTTTTACTCCGAAGAGGAAGCGCGGCGTCTGGAACAGGAACGCGGATGGGTGCTAAAGGAAGACGCCGGACGCGGCTGGCGGCGGCTCATCCCCTCCCCCCGGCCGCTGGAAATCGTCGAACAGGATCTGTTTCACCGGTTGCTGGATATGGGCATCATCGCCATCGGCGCGGGAGGCGGCGGGGTGCCGGTGGTGCGCAACGCCGACGGCAGCCTGGATGGCATCGAAGCGGTCATCGACAAGGATCACACCAGCGCCCTGCTCGGCGCCTCGATCGGCATCGAGACCCTCATCATCCTCACCCAGGTGCCGTGCGTGTACCGGGATTTCAACACGCCCGCCCAGCGTCCCATCACTGAAGCCAATGTGGAAGCAATGGAAACCCTGCTCAATGCCGATCACTTTGCCGAGGGCAGTATGAAACCGAAGGTCGAAGCCGCCATCCACTTTCTGAAACGCGGAGGCCGGAAGGTGATCATCGCTCACCTCAACGACCTGCAACGCGCGGTAGAGGGTGAAGCCGGAACGCAAATCGTTCCCTGAGATGCCCGTTTTCATATAAAGAATGTTAGAATGCGGCGGTCTTTCTTGAACCGCGAGCGGACAGGTTTCAAAACCGGGAGGAGCGGCGGGCATGCAACTGGTACTGCTGATCGGAGCGGGCGGGTTTGCCGGCGCGATTTTACGATTCTGGGTGAGCGGCTGGATTCAAAACGGCCTCGTCACATTCCCGCTGGGCACGCTCGGCGTGAATTTTATCGGCAGTTTTCTTTTGAGCCTCATCATGTACCTGTCGGAGTTCAAAGGCGTGTTTACGGAAGAGACGCGCGTGTTTCTGACCATCGGCGTGCTCGGTTCCTTCACCACCATGTCCACCTTCGGCTATGAGTCGTTCAAACTGCTCGAGCAGAATGAGCTTGGCCTGTTCAGCCTGAACGTGGTCGGGTCGGTCGCGCTCGCCCTTCTCGGCGTGTATCTGGGCCGTCTTATCTCGGTGAACCTGTAATCATGAAAAAAGAAACCCAAGCCATATTGTTGCGCATCTTCATCGGGGAAGACGATCGCCATGAAGGCCGTCCTCTCTACAAGCACCTGGTCGAGCTGTTCCGCAAGGAGGGGCTGGCCGGAGCGACGGTCCTGCGCGGCACCGACGGCTTCGGCAAAACCAGCCATTACCACACGACGTCGATCCTGCGCCTGTCCACCGACCTCCCTATCGTGATCGAGGTGGTGGACACGCGCGAGAAGATCGACCACATCCTGCCGAAACTGGAAGGCATCGTCACCTCCGGACTCATCACCGAAGAAAAAGTCACCATCGTGTTTTACGAAGGTGACGAAACCAAAGCCGGCTAGAAGCGGTAGGTGAGCAGGCCGCTCCAATAGACGATGTCATTCGCGGGTGCTGTCTGCTCGATGAACGATCCGGCCTCGAAGTGGTTGTAGATGGCTCGAACATCAAGATGCCGGTCGAAGGTGTACTTGATCTCCACCTCCTGCTGTGTGCCGACGTAACGCGCATTGCTCAACTGCCCGGTCCGCAACAACCCGTTGCCGATGGAATACACACCGTCGTTCAGAGACTCGCGCCAGACGAACATGGTGCTCGCCGTCGCCGACCAGTGCCTGTCCCACTTCACGGTGATGCGCGGTTGCAGTTGGTAGCTGTTGGTGAGGCCCACCGGCGCGCTCTGACTGATGTGCTTGCCTTTCGGAAACATCGGGTTGAAGGAATTGAGATCGCCATCGGAGGCGTTGTTGTCGCCGCTGTACACGTCCGCCCGTACGCTGAACCGTGCGGAGCGTTCTCCCATAAAGGGTACGGTGTACCCCGTGTCCGAGGCTACCGCCCACGCACTGATTTGCGAATCGCCGAACGTGCCGAACTGGTACACGAACTCGAAATCGTAATCGAGTGCCCCTTCCTTTCCCCAAAGCCGTGCACCGACAGTGTGGCGGATCTCGTTGGCCACTCCCTGATCGAACCTATGCGCTTCGAAATTGAGCCCGACGTAATACAGGTCCACATTCGCCGGAAAACTCCAGCTGGTTTTGTGCACACCGTAGAGACCCCACCAGCTTTGTTCGTTGCCGGAATTGTTGTCGAAGAAATCGCGTGAGATCTGCACCGGCCGCGCGACGAACCCAGTCACCGTCGTTGCCTCGTCCTGCCACATCAGCATGGCGGCATCGTGGCTGAGGCGCAGGTTCGGCCGCTCGCGGTAATTGAAAAACCGGCGCGCACCGAAGATGATTTCCTGCCGACCCAGCCGCAGGGTGAAACGCGATGCGCCGCTTCCGGGAATTTTGAAATCGGCGAACAGCTGGTTGACGTCCATGCGGTCTTCATCGACGCCGCGCGGTCCGCCTGCGCGACCCGACTCCGTTCCCGTCTGCAACTGGAAGAACAGGCGAAAGCTGTCTTTTGCATGAAAGTCCGCATGCAGGAGGTAACGCTGCAGGTACCAGCCGTTGCTGTCCTGCGAACCCGCACCCCAGTTTTCGTTATCGATGTATTCGAAGTGCTGGCGGGTTTCGCCGCCCAGGGAAAAATAAAAGTCCCCCTGTTTGTCGAGAGGGATGTATTTCAGGGAATCCAGGTAATCGGTCCGCCGGGAGGCGTCCCGCAAAAACGAATAGTCTTCTTTATACCTGGAAAGATTATAGGCAGGCCGGTCGGCATCCTTCGCCGCCCAGACGGATGAACCATTCAGTATTACTGCAATGACAACGAACCAGATCCAATTTGACTGTCGCATATCTCTTCATTTCGTATTTCATGTTAGAGAACTCCATAAGCCATCATCGCGTCAGCCACTTTTTTGAATCCCGCCAGATTGGCGCCTTTCGCATAATCGATGTAGCCGCCATCCACAACACCATAGTTGATGCACTGTTGATGGATGTCCGCCATGATCCCCTTCAAAAGCAGATCCACATCTTCTCCCGACCAAGCCATGTAGGTGGTGTTCTGCGTCATCTCCAATCCGGAAACCGCAACCCCACCTGCATTCGATGCCTTGCCCGGAGCGTATAACATGCGCTCCTCCTGGAACACACGGATTGCCTCCGGTGTGCAGGGCATATTGGCACCCTCTGCAATTGCAATGCAACCGTTTTTTATTAATTCCTTCGCATCGTCCTGAAACAACTCATTCTCTGTTGCACATGGAAACGCCAGATCGCACTTCACACCCCAGGGTTTTTTGCCTTCATGGTATTCGCAGTCGAATTTATCCGAGTATTCGGCAATGCGCCCTTTTTTAAACAGCTTCAGGTCTTTGACGAACTCCAGTTTCTCTTCATTGAGCCCGTCTTTATCGTATATCATGCCGGAAGAATCTGACAACGTGACCACCTTCGCTCCGAGGTCCATTAATTTCTCGGCAGTGAACACCGCCACGTTGCCGGACCCGGACACGATGCAGGTCTTGCCCTTGATGGAATCGCCGCGATGCTTCAGCATGCTTTCCATAAAGTACGCACACCCATAACCTGTGGCTTCCTTGCGGATGTGACTGCCGCCAAATTCCAATCCCTTGCCCGTGAGCGCGCCGGTGAATTCGTTGCGCAACCGCTTCCACTGCCCGAACAGGAAACTGATCTCGCGCGTGCCGACGCCGATGTCGCCTGCGGGAATGTCGATGTTGTTACCGATGTGCTTGGACAGCTCCGTCATGAACGCCTGACAGAAGCGCATGATCTCGCGCTCCGATTTTCCCTTGGGATCGAAATTGGCTCCGCCTTTCGCCGAACCCATCGGCAAGGTGGTGAGACTGTTCTTGAATGTCTGTTCGAAGGCGAGGAACTTCAGCACGCTCAGGTTGACCGACGGATGGAACCGCAGGCCGCCCTTATAGGGACCGATGGCGTTGCTGTGTTGCACGCGGTACCCCCGGTTGACGCGGTACTTGCCCTTATCGTCTTCCCAGCAGACGCGGAAGATGATGATGCGGTCCGGTTCCGACAGACGTTCCAAAATTCGAGATTTGATGTACTTGGGATGTTCGTTGATGTAGGGGATGACCGATGTCGCCACTTCCTGCACAGCCTGGTAGAACTCCGGCTCGCCGGGATTGCGCTTGATGAACCCTTCCATGAACTTGCTCAATTCCATAAATCACTTTCCGCGTGAGGGACACGCTTTTCTGGATATGAGTTTCCCTTCCACCACCGCGTACGAAGCGATCAGTTGTTCTGCGCTTCGTCCGGACGGACGGTCATGTTGCCCAGTTTCAGAAAAATGCCTTCTTCACCGCGTTCCTGCACCTGGATGCCTTTTTGATGGCGCTCCTCGAACATGCTTTCAAACGCGCTGGTACTCAGGCGGTACTCCCCACCCTCCTTTTCAATAATCACCATCAATGCAACGAGAAGTTTTTCGATTTGTTCATCCATACTTGCCTCTTGGGTAGGGTTTGCGATCACCGGCCAGCCAACGCCAGCCAAGCCAGATCCAGGTCCAGATCATACCAGCCCACCCCAGCGCGCGGGTGACCCCGGCGATTTTCGTGTCCTGCATGATCAAGCCCCATTGAAAAAACAGGTTGCGCCAGTCGTGCGCTTCCGGACCGAGCCCGCCGATCAAGGGAAGACGCAGGGCCCGCGCGTCCGCCATGTACACGGCGATATCCAGAAAGTTTTCAAAAAACCAAAACGCGCCGACCGCGAACCCGACCGTGTCGCGCTGCCGCCAAAAGGCGACCGTCACAATAAACGGAATCAACAACTGCCCCAGCGTGCCACCCAGAATGCCGATGGTCTCACCGAAAATGCCAAACGCCGGGTGACCGAATTCATGAAACACAAGGTTGACCTGATGCAGGAAGCGCAATGCCGCACGCTCCATCATCCCCGGGTCCGCCGCCATCAGGTACAGGAGATAGGCGAAAGCCACCGACGTGCACCCCAGCGCCAGGCCGGAAACCGGTTTCCACGGCTCGGAAGCCGGTTCCCACAGGCGATCCCATAAGCCGGGCTCGGGATCTCCATCCAGGTCGAATTTATTTTTCGACGTCAAACTGGTACCCCTTTTCACGAACCGTTTGGATGAAGCGGGGTTTCTGCGGTTTCTTTTCAAAATGCTTGCGCAGGCGCGCGATGAAGTTGTCCACCGTCCGCGTCTCCGTATCCGGAGCATAGCCCCAGACCTTCTCCAGCAACTCCTCACGCGACACCGGCTTGCCTTCATTGGCGATCAACAGGTTCATGATCATGATTTCTTTCGACGTCAGGTAAAACTCGCCGTCCTGACCCCGCGCCTTGCCGGTTTTGAAATCGATCCACATATCGTCAAAGCGGTACACATCTTCTTTTTGCGAAACCTGCTGGTACCATTGCTTGCGGCGCAGGATGCCTTTGACCCGCAGGAGCAGTTCCGGCAGATGAAACGGCTTGGTGAGGTAGTCGTCCGCGCCCGCTTCCAGACCTTCCGTGCGGTCGTCGTCGGTGGATTTCGCCGTCAACATCAGAATGGGAAACCGGTAATCGGTCTTGCGGATTTTGCGTGCGACCTGCAATCCTCCCATGCCGGGAAGCATGAGATCGAGGATCATCATTTCGTAAAAACCCTCCTCATATTCCTTGAGGGCGGATTCCCCATCCTCGACAATGGTCACCTGGTACCCTTCCTTTTCGAGGTTGAACTTCAACCCCTTGGCCAGGTGTTTCTCATCCTCGACAAGCAGTAATTTTTTTCCTTTTGCCATGACTTTGTTCTTGTTACGAATGATTGGAGGAAACCGGGACGGTTCCATTTGCAGGCAGGAGCACCGTAAACATGCACCCCTTATCCCGGCCTTCACTTTTCACTTCGATGTATCCCTTGTGATTCTTCACGATCTCGTGGCAGATGTACAATCCCAGTCCCGCTCCCTCGATGTTCTGGGTTTGCGGATTGCGCACCCGGTAAAACTTTTTGAATACTTTCTTGCGGTCTTTTTCGTCCATGCCGATGCCCTGGTCGATGAAATCGATCTGGCAGAATTTCCCCTGCCGGTGCATGCGGATTTTGAACGGCTGTCCGGAGGAGGAATAACGGAGTGCGTTGCCGATGAGGTTGTTGAACACCATGCGCATGGCGCGCCTGTCCAGGTTCAACGTCGGCGCTTCTTCGATTTCCAATTGCGCTTCGCAGTTCTTTTCTTCGAACTGGCGCCGGTGGCTCTGCACCAGCTCTTCCAGGAAGGGCTTCATTTCCACCGGCTTCAACTGCAACTGCATGTTTTTGGATTCCGGACTGCTGGCTTCCAGGATGTTTTCGATCAGCGCGGACAGGCGTTCCGTGTCGGAAAGCATGGTCTCCACGAAATCGCGCGCCTCCTCAGGCGACAGCTTCTGGTATTTCATCGTCTCCAGGTAGAGCTGGATCGAGGCCAAAGGCGATTTCAGCTCGTGCGACACACTGGAGATGAAGTCGCTTTGCATACGGTTCAGGCGCGCCTGCTTGTTGTAATAGACGAACATGATCATCACCCCGCCCAGGATGAACAGCATCAACACGCATCCTTCAATGAGGATGACCCAGTTGAGGTCGGGGGAAAACAGCTCCGGCCTGAGGCGCTGGGCGAACTCCTGAAAGTCCTGACGGTTCTTCAGGTACCAGTTGATCCAGATCGCCATCAAAAACACCCAGGCGATCTGCACCCCGATGAACACCATGATGGGGTGAAACAACGTTCTCAATTTGCTCATGATGGCCAAACAGCGTCTCCCAAAATCAGGTCAGGGGCCCTGTCGGAAATCCACCTAAACCGGCGGGGCAAGTCCTTCAAATTGAGCCTTTTTCAAATGTTACATTTCTTTTACACCCAATAAAACCAATTAAATATATCTTGTATGGGAGTACAGAAGCGAACTCCATTGCTTCTATTTCATTCTAACTCATTCTCAGGTGGAGAGGAAATCCATGGGCGAAATTCGAGAGTTCAATCCCAAATACCGGTTCAGCATGGCCAATGTTTATTATTTCGGCTTCCTGCACGCCATGGCGTTACTCGCCGTTTTTCCCTTCGCCTTTTCGTGGAGCGCCGTGGCGGTGATGCTGGTGCTCAACTGGATGACGGCATCTCTGGGCATCTGCCTCGGGTTCCAC
Organism: Nitrospina gracilis Nb-211; assembly: GCF_021845525.1. NCBI lineage: Bacteria > Pseudomonadati > Nitrospinota > Nitrospinia > Nitrospinales > Nitrospinaceae > Nitrospina > Nitrospina gracilis. The sequence goes on from NZ_JAKJKD010000001.1 coordinate 2,165,930, forward strand.
CGCTACCTGACCCATCGCAGTTTTGAAATGCCCAAATGGCTGGCCTACTTCTTCGTGTTCATCGGCACGCTGGCCTGCGAAAACGGCCCCATCAAATGGGTCGCCCAGCACCGCATGCATCATGCAAGCTCGGACACCGACGGCGATCCGCACAGCGCGGCGCGCGGGTTCTGGTGGTCGCACATCGGCTGGATGTTTTACGTGCATTCGGACTTTGACGATAAGCAGAAGCTTCTGGACTACACGAAGGACTTCAACGACGACAAGTTTTACCGGTTCATGGACAACCACTTCATCAAGATCCAGATCGCGTTCGGTTGCCTGCTGTACGCCATCGGCGGTCTGCCGTGGGTGATCTGGGGCATCTTCGTCCGCGTGGTCCTGGTTTATCATCAGACCTGGCTGGTGAACAGCGCCTCACACATGTTCGGCTACAAGAATTTCAAACTGCAGAAAGACCTTTCCACCAACTGCTGGTGGGTGGGCATGCTCGCTTTTGGCGAAGGCTGGCACAACAACCACCACGCTTTCCCCAGCTCCGCACGGCACGGCCTGCACCCGTGGGAAATCGACCCGACGTGGATGGTCATCAGCCTGCTTCGGAAACTGGGCCTCGCCACCAACCTGAAGGTGGTTCAGCTTCAGCCGAAAGAGTCGGAAAGCGACGAATACTATCAGGGCGAAATGGTCAAGCAGGCGGCGTAATGCCGCCTGCGGGCCAGGCCCGATTCCTTCACCCCCTCACCTCCAGCACCCCTTCAATCTGCGAGATACCGATCAGCGCGGCCTCCCGGTCGGTCCCCTTCTTGAACGACAACCGATAGTCGATCTCCGCTTCATTCCTGCTTTTATTCAGCTTGAAGTGAATGTCCTCCACGCTAAACCCGTGGTGAAGAAACACCTCCGCACATTTCCGCCGCACGTTTTCGTATTGCGTCAGACTGGTCTGCACCACCACAGCCTTGTATTGATCGATCGGTATCCAGTCGCCCACGAAGCGGAAAAAAAACAGCATGATGAATACAAACAACGTCGCCCAGAGTGCGAGTGGGTAGATGCCCTTGCCGATAACGATGCCGAGCCCGGCGACGAACCACACGCACCCGGCGGTGGTCAGCCCGCGCACCATGTCCGATTCGCGCAGGATCGCCCCACCACCCAGAAAGCCGATGCCGGTGATGATGCCCGCCGACATGCGGTTGACGTCGAGAATGGTCCCCGACTCCATGCTTTGTGAATAATACTCCGTGCCGAGAATCATCACCGTCGCGCCGAGGCACACCACAATGTGCGTGCGGAACCCGGCAGGGCGGCCATGGATTTCCCGTTCCAGACCCACCACGCCGCCCAGAACGATGGCCAGCAGTAACCGCAACAGCACCTCTCCGTCAATCCACCATTCTATGTCCATAGGCCGCGTTCCTCCCGAAGTTCAGCGTTCACTCATTCCAGTCAAACTCCACGTGGTACCCCGCATACTTGCGCAGATTGATCACCCGTTTGTCGAAAATCAGGTATTGCCCCTTGATGCCGGTCAGCCGCCCGGACAACGTGTTCTCCTTGTCCAGGTTGTGGCTCACGATCTTTTCCGGAACCTCCAGTACCGGATAGGTGAGCGACTGCACCGGCTCGTTGTCCAGAAAATAAGACCGCAGATCCTCCGGGAACCAGTCGTACACCTGACCGCGCATGATTTCCAGGTCCACCGCATCCACCTCTCCTTTCAGCATACGCCGCCAGTTGGTTTTGTCCGACATGTGCCGGGCCAGCGCCACCTCAATCTGCCCTGCGAGTTTGCGCTCCGGCGTGCGCGCGATCACCAGGCCGTTCACCGCACCCTGATCGATCCAGCGCGACGGAATATTCCAGTGCCGCGTCACACCCACTTTGACGGAAGAAGTCAACGACAGGTACACAAAGTGATCCACCTTGCAGTACGTTTCAAAAAATTCGCGGTCGCGTTCATTGCCCTTCTCGTGTTCGCAACGTTCCGGCCGTACGGCGCACATGGCGTTCTCCGGCAGGTCGCGGGCGCAGGGAAAGCAGTATCCTTCGTCGTAGGTTTTCTTGATGACGCGGCCGCATTCGACGCAGGTGATGCGCCCGGTGAATTTGAGGGTCAACTGCCGGTCGAGGGCGGGGTTGATGGCGACCGGGCTTTCATCCAGATCGAGAAAATAGCGGATGGGGTTGCCCGCCTCATGGCGCATTTTGCGAAGTTGTCCGGAAACTTTCATAACAGATCCTGTTGGGAAAACGGGGGCATCTCCCCCATACTGAAATTATAGACGATTTGGGAAGAAGACGCAGGGCGGGACTCAGCCCAGGAACATCGTGAGGATTTCGTACAGCATCATCGCCAGCACCGCGGTGAAGGGAACGGTGGCGAACCAGGAGACGACGATCTGCTTGATGATGTTGAGATTGAGACTGGCCAGACCGCGCGCCAGCCCGACGCCGATGACGGAACCCACCAGCGTGTGCGTGGTGGAGATGGGAAGCCCCATCTTGGAGCAGACCAGCACCACCGTGGCCGCGCCAAACTCGGCGGAAAATCCGCGGGACGGTGTGATCTCCGTAATGCGCTTGCCCACAGTCTCCATCACCCGCGCTCCCCAGACCAGCAAGCCAAAAACGATACCCGTCCCCCCCATCGCCAGAATCCATATGGGCATCTCCACCTTCATGTGGATTTCCCCGTCATTTAAAATGGACACCACCGCGGCGAGAGGTCCCACTGCATTGGCCACGTCGTTGGCGCCATGCGCGAAGGCCACGTAAAACGCGGTGATGATCTGCAAAAATTTGAATATGTATTCTGTGGTCTGGAATTGACGGTTGATGTCGTCGGCAGGCGGCACCACCACCTTCTGGACCAGCGCCTTCGCCACCAGAAAAGCGATGGCTCCGACAATGAGGGAAATGGTCAACGCGCGGGTGAAGCCCAGATTGAGGTGCAGGTTTTTGAGTCCCTTGTACACCATGGAGTTGGCGAGGATCACGAAAACCAGAAACACAAGGAAAGGAACGACCCTCTTGGCGGAAGCGACGGCGTTGTGCTTGTCAAAAATTTTGACGGTGATGAAACGGAATATCAGGAAAGCCACGATGCCGCCCATCACCGGCGAGACAATCCAACTGAGCACGACGGAGCCGACCTTGGCCCACTTGACCGCCACCATGCCCCGCGCCACGAGGCCGAATCCAACCACCGCGCCAATGATCGAGTGTGTGGTGGAGACCGGCCAGCCGAGGTAGCTCGCGACGTGGAGCCAGATGGCCGCCGCCACCAGCGCGGAGATCATGCCCAGCACCAGGTCTATCGGCTCGTCGGCAAACAGGGAAGGATCCACCATGCCCTTGCGCACGGTGTCGGAAACGTGGCCGCCGACCAGCAACGCCCCGGCGAATTCCGCGACGGCGGCAATCAACACTGCCTGACGGAACGTGAGCGAACGCGCGCCCACACTGGTGCCCATGGCATTCGCCACATCGTTTGCGCCGATGTTGCATGCCATGTACACACAGGCCAGAATAGCAAAGGCCAGTAAAAACGTGCCTAAATCCAAAAGATTCTCCGGATGGGTTCTGAAAGAAAGGGGGCCGGATTATTTGGCCAGGAATATGCGCAGAACTTTGCCGATCTGTTCCGATTTGTCGGCAACCCCGCCCAGCTTTTTGCTGACCTCGTTCCACAGAAGGAGATCGGCGGAACTCAACTCATCGCCCTGCGCGAACAACGTCTTGGCAAACTGAAACTGCTTGCGGTCAGCCTCCCACTCCAGTTCGGCCAGCTTATGACAGCCCTTCTCAACCTTTTCCGCCTCCATCCCTCCGAATGAAGCTTCCAACAGGGCGTTCAGCTCGTGAATCAGGTCACAGCTTTTCTGGGCAATGTTCGCGACATGGTCCACCAGTTCCGTGAGCGGACCCTTCATCGCTTCCGTCGTCTTGAGGTTCTTGATGCGAAGCAGAACCGCCAGGTCTTCCACCGCGTCGGCAATGTCGTCCTGGGCGGACAACAGGTGCAGAAAGTCGCGCCGGTCCACCGCCAGGAAAATCCCCTGCGGCAGGTGGTTGCGAATGTCGCTTTTGATGGTGTCTGCCTCGTGTTCCAGACGCACGATTTTTTCGGCCATTTCCCCCACCTTGTCAAACTGCCCCTTCAACTGCGCAGTGAACAGGGGCTGAACCTGATCCACGCAGGAACGGACCATTTCCATGTGACTGACCAGGGGTTTGAACGGCGACTTCGCGAACATCGACAGGATGGAACGCATGGCAGACTTCCTTTATAGAAGAAAGATTGATGACTGCTTACCAGCTTATATCATTTTGGACCAAAGGGTTCAATCCGGCATTTCCGGCCCGCGTGGCCCTCACCCCATCAACATCCGCCATTGATCCAGGCTGTTGATCTGGAGATACGTATTGTTCTGCCGCACCTCACCCATGGGCGCGTTCTCCTTGCCGCCGTAATTGTGACCGGGATACAGCACCACCTCATCCTGAATCTTGGTGAGGCGCTGGGTGAGCGTACGGTACATCTCCTCGCTGTCGCCACCGGGCAGATCGACGCGGCCGCACCCCTGCAAAAACAGCGTGTCGCCGGCGATCAGGTAATCTTTCACGCGGAAACACTGCGAGCCCGGCGTGTGCCCCGGAGTGTGGAGAAAGGAAATTTCGATGGAGCCGACTTTCAGCGTGTCCTCGCTGTCCATTTTTTCATGTCGCTGTCCGAAATGCCCGTCACCTGGCGCACGCCGTCCGCCTCGTGTTTGTTGACGTAGATGGGAACCGGACTGCGCTCCATCAACTCCGACAGGCCGAGGATGTCCATGCCGAAGATGTGCCCACCGACGTGGTCCGGATGGTAGTGGGTGATGAGCGCGCCCTTGAGCGTCATGTCGTCTTCGGCGACGATGTCGAGGAGCGTGTCGATATCCCACGCCGGGTCCACCACCACGCATTCGCGGGTTTGGGCATCCCCCAGCAGGTAGATGAAGTTGGCCATGCTTCGGGCGGAGCTGTCGTAGCGGGCGAAATCGACGCCTGAGAGAAGTTGCCGGAAATAAAACGGGTTGTTGTCACTCAACGGAGCACCTCCGGTTGCAGGTTCATTTGAGAATTTGGTTCAAGAGGGAGGCCAGCCTCACGCCTGCTTTTTTCAACTGCATTTCGATCACCCGCCGCCCGCCTTTCAAATAATGGCGGGTCAGCCGTCCCTGCCTGTCCTTAGACAGCGCGTACCCGTACTTCAGGACGAGCTCGCGCGACTCGTTGGTCCAGGCCACGGGATCGCCGCCATCCCACTGCGCGGCCTCCTGAACAGTGAGCCCCGCATGCAACGAGCGGGCATATTGTAACAGAGAACGCCCACCAAGGGCGATCAGCCCGCTATCCCACAGCGCGTGCAGGTTGGTGTGGCGGTTGCCTATGCGGACGGCGATCTCATTGCCACCCCGGTCGCGCGCATTGCCCATGTGCATGGGCTGGTGCACGTCCGCCACCAGGTGCACCAGAAACCGGAGCGCCTCTTCGCGCTCCTCCCTCGGGCGGGTGCGGTCGGCCAGAATGTCCCGGTATTCAACGATTTTTTCGGTGACGCAGTTGCGCCGCGGACAGTCGCGGCTTTGCACATAAACCCATTCGCCTTCGGCGATATTGGTGTAGTGGAGCACGTCCGGCGCGCCGGGTTGCTTTTTGATAGCATCCGCCCAGTTGGCAATGGAGGCAAGATGCTTTATATTGAAATCTCGTTCGAGGGTGTTGCGGACGGCGGTATCCAGCCGCAACTCCGCCAGATGAGCGACGATGCGGTGACCTTCCGGCCCCCACGCCCAACCGGGCGCCGCCGCCCCGGCCACTGCCAGGAGGCCCCCGGTGAGAAGGCCCACCCAGCTCGTCCTGCTAGCACTCAGCATGCCGCCATTCCTCCGTATTCAACAAGGAACTTCATGAGTCGTGCCTATCATACCATCCGCTTCTGGACCGTCATCATTCTCCTGTCCCTTATACTGGGTGGGGTCTGCATTGCCGCGCGGCTGGTGGACCGCACCGGCAACCTGTCCCACCGCATCTCGTCTTTGTGGGGACGCGTGCTGTGCCGCTTGAACGGCATCGACGTGCAGGTGGAGGGGCTGGAGCACCTGCGGCCCGACCGGGCGCAGATATTGATCGCCAATCACCAGGGATTCTTCGACATCTTCAGCCTGTCCGGTTACCTGCCCCTGCAACTGCGCTGGGTGGCGAAGGCAAGCCTGTTCCGCATTCCTTTCGTCGGCTGGTCGATGCGCGCCTCCGGCTACATCCCCGTCGAACGGGAAAGCCGCAAGAAGGCGCACCAGGCGTTTCTGGCGTCGATTGAAAAACTGAAGGCAGGAAATTCGATTGTCATTTTTCCGGAAGGCACCCGGTCCGCAGACGGGGTGATCGGTCCCTTCAAAAAGGGAGGGCATCTGATGGCGATGCGCGCCAAAGCGCCCATGGTTCCGGTGACTTTGATCGGCACCGGCAGCATCATCCGCAAGGGCAGTGGTGCCATCCGGCCGGGGCCGATCCGCATCATCATCGGCAAGCCGGTGGAGTATGAGGAGATCGCCGCTAAAAAGGAGGAGTCGGTGCTGGAGGCGATCCGCGAAACCATCTGCGAAAACTACCGCCTCCATGCCACGGAAGCCGCACCCCAAGCGCAGGCGGCGGAAAGCCCGCCGCATTCGCCTGCTTAGGATTTTTCTTTCTGGATGAAGGCCCACACGTCCTTGGGGTGCTCGCGCAGATCCTCAATGTCATCCCAGATGGCGCGGATCATGCCGGTCTTGTCGATCACAAACGTGGAGCGGCGGATCTTTTTGACCATCTGGCCCATGTCGTCCTCTTCGTAAACCACCCCGTACTTCTGGGTCATTTCCTTCTTTTCGTCGGACAACAGGGTGAAGCCCAACTGATAGACCTCGATGAACTGGCGGTGGGACTGGACACCGTTCCAACTGACGCCCATCATTTCCACTTCCTTGGTCTGGAACTTGCGGTTGTAGCCGTTGAGCGACACCATCAGGCGCGTGTCTTCCGGGCTGGCGTCGAAGGTATAAAACACCAGGATCACCCACTGCTTGCCTTCGAAGTCCTTGAGCTTGATGGTGACGCCCTCTTCGGCGGAGGGGCTGGTGGCCCCGGCCTTGTATCCATACACCGCAGGCAGTTCAAAATTAGGGGCCCGGTCCCCTACCTCCAGTTTGTCAGCCATGAAAGCCTCTTTGGTTGGGAGTTCAAAAATCGGAGGAATTATTTCTCGCCGAACGCTTCTTTCAACAGAGGCTCCACTTCGCCCTTGGCTTCCATTTCATCGAGGATGTCCGTGTCTCCATAAAACTTGCCGTCGATGAACACCTTCGGCAGAGTCGGCCAGTTGGTCAACTTGTTTAGGGTTTCCCGTTTCGGCATGTTGTCGAGCACGTCGATCACCTCGAACGGGTACCCGTACTTGTCGAAAAACTGGATGGTTTCGACGGTAAAGCCACAGCGCGGTGCGTGGCGGGTCCCCTTGCCATAAATAAGAATTTTGTTTTCCGCGATTTCTTCTTTGATTTCTTCTTCGAGATTGTCCGACATATCGTCTAACTCCAATATACTGAGAGTGGGTTGAGTAAAAAGTTTTCCTGTTGCTTATTGTATCACGGAGTTGCGGTTTTGATCTCCGCGGCGTGCAGGCGCCCGTCCTGCATCGCAGGGGTCAGGCACGACTGCACCAAACGGTGACGCTCCATCACATTCTTGCCCTCAAACTCTTTCGAGGTCACGTGAATGATGTAGTGGTCCCGCATTCCGGTTTTGTCCATGCACTGAACTTCGGCGTCGGGGATGGTGTCGGTCACCAGTTTGATCAGGTCGGGAACACTAATCATGAAACCACCTTTCCTAAGGGAAATGAAATACTGAGATTACGGGTTGAACGCTCGTTTTTTGGATTCAAATGATACCCAAAAGATTTAATTTTTTCACCCCCCGCAAAGGACTCCCGCGCGGCTTCGGATAGAAAATAATATCACCTTTATTTTCAATGTCTTATGGGAGCGTGGCGCTCCGGCGAAATCGTCTTCGCCGTTGGCCCCGGCGGCCACATTTTGCTATAATGGTGAATCGATTGGGGGGCTGGAGAATCTAAATACTAAACCCGATTTTTACTTTCAAGGGAGTTTGGGGCAATGACCAAAACCTCGGAATTCATATCCATTACACCGAAAGCGGCAGAGGAAGTCAAGAAGCTGATCGAGGCCGAAAACGATCCGAAAATCGGACTGCGTCTTGGCGTCAAGGGCGGTGGTTGCTCCGGCCTGTCGTACGATCTGGGCTTCACCCCGAAAGAGGACGGGGATACGGAAATCGACTTTGGGGATTTCAATGTGTTCATGGATCCCAAAAGCCTGATTTACCTGAAGGGCATGCAGTTGGACTACCAGGGCGGCTTGCAGGGCAAGGGCTTTGTGTTCGTCAACCCCAACGCCAAATCGGTGTGCGGTTGCGGCGAGTCGTTCTCCCTGACCTGATCGGGACCTCCCAACTCATTCGGTCCATTCAAAGCGCATCCGGTTTGTGCCGATGCGCTTTTTTTCTTGTACAATGACTGCGGGCGCGGGGCCTCCAGGGCCGTTTGCCGGGTTCCCGTTTCACCTTCATCATCCGGTTTCCCCGTTATGAAAACCACTGTCTCCATTGCTGAAGAGTACAAACAGTTGCGTGAATCCTGCGCCTGGTTTGGGATGGACGACTGGTGCCTGGTGCAAGCCTCCGGTCCGGATACGCTGAGCTTCCTCCAGACCCAGACCACCAACGACATGATGAAAATGGAGGTGGGCGGCGGGATGGACAACGCCGTCACCGACCGCCGGGCGAAACTCCTTGCCAATTTCTCCGTGCACCGCGACTCGGAGAACTCCGTGTTCCTGTTAGTGGAAACGGCTCAACGCGACCGCATGATCGACACCCTCGAAACCTACCACATCCGCGAGAAGGTGGAGTTCTCGAAAGATGTCGCATGGAACCGCCTGCTCGCCGTACAGGGGCCCAAGAGCCCGGTGGTGCTGGACGCGTTGACCGGCGAGGTGACCAACCTGATGAAACACAACGACATCAAAACCGTGTCGTTTGAGGGCAAAGACATCGGCCTCATCAGCCGCAACCTGACCGGCGAAGACGGCTTTGTTCTAGCATATCCTGAGGAAATTGAAGAAACGCTGATCGCCAGGCTTCAGGAAGCGGGAGGCGAGTACGGGATCACGGCCATCGGCACGGAAACGCGCGAGGTGTTGCGCATCGAGGCGGGCATTCCGGCTTACGGCAAGGACATGGACGACCGCCAGATCCTGCCGGAGACGGGACTGGAGCACAGCGCGGTGAGTTATTCCAAGGGATGCTACACCGGGCAGGAAGTCATCGCCCGCATCAAGACCTACGGCTCGCCCGCTTTCGCGCTGATCGGTTTGATCCTGGAAGGCGACACCCTGCCGCCGCGCGATGCGGAAATCAAGCTCAACAATAAAAAAGTCGGCACGATCAAAAGCGCCGTGTTCTCGCCGCACCTCAATAAAAACATCGCGCTCGCATACCTGCAGAAAGACCACCGCTCACCGGGGCAAACGTACGAGGTGACTTTGGGCGGCGAACCGTACACGGTGAAAACCGCGCTGTTGCCGTTTTACCAGACAAAAGGCCGAACGGAACGGGCGGAAGCCCTGCACAAACAGGCGCTCGAAATTTACAAAAAGGAAGAAAACCTGGACCAGCCCATTGCGCTGTTGCGGCAGGCCATCGCGCTTGATCCCAAATACGCCGCCGGGTACGAGGCTTTGGGCGTCATGTTATCGAAGCAGAAGAAACTCGACGAGGCCATCGCGCTCATGAAACGGCTGACGGAGATCGATCCCACCGAGATCATGGCGCACACCAACCTGTCGATCTATTACATGGAGCAGGGACGCATCGAGGAAGCGGAGCAGGAAAAGGCGGAGGCGACGGCGCTCCAGTTTGAAAAGATGATCGAGGAAAGCCAGGCCAAAAAAGCGCGCGAGAAAAAGGCGGAAGCCGATCAGGCCGAACGGGAGCGTCAACTGGAGATGTTCATCAAGGTGCTGGGCATCGACCCGGAAGACCAGGTCGCCAACTTCGGGCTGGGCTCGATTTATTACGATACCGAACGGTATGAGGAGGCGGTGGGGCCGCTTCAGACCGTGGTCAAGCATTACAAGGATTATTCCGCCGCTTATCTGTTGCTCGGCAAAACGCTGGAAAAACTTTCAAGGAAGGAAGAAGCCGCGGAGGTGTACAAGCAGGGTATCGCCGCCGCTTCCAAGAAAGGCGACCTCATGCCGCTACGCGACATGCAGAACCGGCTCAATCAGATCCTGCACTCCTCCGAGTCCTGAAGCCGCAAATACTCCAGCAGGTCCGCGCCGGGCTCCATCACCCCCTTGTTCAGCAAACCCTGGGTGATGCTCACACCGTGATCCATCAGAAACCAGAAGCGCAGTAAAATTTTCTCCTCCACCGTGGTCTGCGGGTCCTCCCACTCTGTCAGCGACTTGTGCTGTTCCAACTCCTGCACCAGCTTGTCCGGAACCGTAAGCCGCCGCTTTTTAAGGAAGGTGTTGAAGCCGTCGATCAGCATCGGTTTGAATTCCTTTCTGCTGATCTTGATGAGCTCGGAGACACTGGGATATCCCTCTTCGTGGTACTGGAAAAACTTCAGCTTGTAGTACTGGTGCACGGTTTCCAGCCGGAAGTAACAGTGCAGGTCCACCACTTCCGGTCCATACACCTGCACCAGATACCGGCGGATGAGCGACTTCCCTGTTTTGAGTAGAAGCTTGTTGAGGCGGCCGCGGTCGAACAGGTGAATACGGACCGTGCTCAGGTGCTTCACACACTGGTTTTGGATATCGAGTTGAAACGCGGTGGAGCGCGGAGGCACCCGGTACCAGTAGATTTCATCCCGCGCCACCTGCAGGGCCAGCTTGTACGATTCAATGATCTGGTGGTTGTTCGCCTTCTTGGCCTGGCGCGCAATCTGGTAAGCGTTATCCGTAGAAAATCCCAATTCCACCAACTGATCCTGAAACTCGCGCCGCGCGCCCATCAGGCACCCGCCGCGTTCTTTGATGTGATCCTTCGCCTTGTTGACGCCGCGAAGCGCCAGGCTCACATCACGCGGCACCAGGGTGAGATTATGGGAGAGTGCGAACTGATGAATTTCTTCGAGCGTTTTGTAATTGAGCTTGTCGATGTACAGAAACTTCTGAATGTGGCGCTCGTGAAAACCACATTTTTCGAAAATGCGAATCTTCTTGTACTTGACCTCTTCCCAATACTTGCGTGTGCCTTCCTTTTTGGTGAACTGGTGTTCGATCTCCGATCGCGCCTTGAAAAAGTAACTCCGCAGTAAATACCATTTGGTTTTGATGGTGGACTCGATGATCCATTTGTACTTGGGCGTCAGCACCGTCAGCTTGGGATCATCCAGGAGCTGAATCTCACTGGTCTCCAGAATGTACTCGAGCAATTCGAGATGGCGCTCGAGCAGGATGGGGTTGATGACTTCGATGAATTTGCGGAAAACCGTTTTCCAGCGGTAGGGGTCGACCTGGCTCTGGCTCTTTCCGTTTCCCTTGAAATTGGATAGACGCCGCCGGACCGCCTGCATGCCCTGCTTTTCGAACTGCTGGAACAGCTTGTCGCGGGCAATGATGTCGCTGATCTTGATCTGCTTCAGGCGGTTGATCACATGGGGCGTCTGCCGGAGAATTTCCGCATCCAGTTGGACGTACGTTTCCGCATCCGAAAAATAAACATCCGCCAGCAGTTCGTAAACTTTATCGAGCGACAGCGTGGTTTTTTTCGAAAGTTTTTTGTAGCGGTCGAAGTCCAGATTCTTGGAGCCCGCCTGGCAGGAACGAATGTCGTTCAGGTACGTACGCGCCTGGCGCAGTTCTTCATCCTGAACGTAAGGGTCGTTGATGACGCGCAGAAACAGGGTTTCGGCGCGTTGCAGATCGCGTTTCGCAAGCAACTCCAAACCCTGGGTGAGGGGATCGAATACAAACATGTGGCCAGAACCGGCCCGTCAGAAAAGCACCCTTCCTCCATACATAGCGGCTCTTGCCGGAGGGTCCTTCAACGCAACGGTTCTTTTCTTCAAAAGTGGAAACCGGTGCGGGGGTCCCATACGGTTGTGGGATTCAAAGATACCCCAAGCGACCGAAAGTTGAAATGGAAGTGTGATATTCAAAACAGGCATCGTAGAAAAGTTTAATACGGGCAACACGGAAGAACGGAAATGGCCGGGCTGCCTCGAAGTTCATCTCAATTAGGATGCAATGAAGGGGAACCGGGTTTCTTTATTTGCCGGATTTTCACAAAAAATCAAAGGGTTCATTTTTTGCCCTCCCTTTGCATCCATATATTGATTTTACACGGGAACAGGGGGGCTTGGTCAAGAGGCTGGCGGGCAAGGTCCGCCGCTTCAATCCGTTTGGGCAGAAAAGCAGGTCAGCGATAAACCAGATCGTGGAAGGGGGTGACGCCTTTTTGGCCGTTGCGTTCCTTGTTCCGTCCATTCCAGATGGCAAAGGCAATGGCGGTTTTTCCGGCCACAAACTGGGTGTCGTTGACGTCTCCGGTTTTGAGCTGGCGTTTGAACACCACGGACCAGCGGCTGTTGCTCCAGTTACCGTAGCCATCCACGTTCTGTTCCGCCTGCGTGGTCAGCGTGCTGAATCCCTCGGCATTGAGGTCCTCCACCGGAGAATGACGCAGGGTGTTGTCGGAAAGGATATTGCCCGTGGCGCGGCCGGGGTTGTACACGCCTTCGTTTTTTCCCATGCCGGGGTCGATGAACGTCTGCCGTTCGCTGTAATGCTTGTGGCGTTCGTCGGCCAGTTTCAGGCCTTCGTCCGGCTCATAGATGTAATAACTGCCGGAACCCATCGCCATGTACTGATACTGATCTTCGATGTCCTGCATCATCTCGTTGCCGGCGCGGCCCGCGCCTTCTTTATCCCAGGTCGCTTTCCACTGCCAGATGTTGACGGGCTCGCCCTCCGCACCCATGGTGAACGGCGGCACCGGCCCCTGCTGATCGACGGGAAACATGACGGCCGCCTGATCGCGGTACTGCTGAGACTGGACAAGGATGTCGTTGCGGGTGGCGTCCACCCATTCCAACCGGACGGCAATGTGTTCGTCGTTCACTGCTGCCTGCACCATGACCCATTTCGTGGACGGATCCGGCCACATGGGGTTGGTGATCATCTGCGGCATCAGGTCGATGATTTCCTGTTTGGGTTGTCCCTCATGGCGGGACCAGAAAGGATCGGCGGGGTTGAGCGGAATGGGAGTTTGTACGCGAAGGGCCTCTATGGTGACCGCCCCGGAAGGGGCGACCGTCACCAGAAGCCAGAGAAAACAAAATGCCCACACGGGGGCTTTCAAACTTGCCATAAACCTCTCCGTGCGGAGCGGATAGTGGATTGGCAGTTCAACCGGCTGAAATGCCGGATTTACTTGACCGGTTCGCACTCCGCCGGAGCGTTGGCGATGAGATCGTTTTCCATACTGTAGGACAACGACCGGTACTCGGGCTCTTCAACCTTGATGGGTTTGACGTCCAGAAGAACGCATTCGTTGTGGATGAACAGGGACATCACGTCTACCAGGTCCTTGTACAGTCCACGCTCTGCTTTACGCGCGGTGAAAATGGAAAACAGCGGCGTCCATCGGCCAATGTGGTTACGCAGAAACTTCTTCACGCTCTGGCGGATGATCGAGATCTTCTTTTCGTCATGGTCGTTGGTGATGCCGTAGGCTTCACGGAAACACAGGTATCCCATGAAAGCCAACTCCACCGCAATATGGTCAACCCGTTCCTTGCCCCGGTTTTTAGGGAATTCAAAGCCGAACGTCTCGTAAAACCCGCCCAACTGAATCAAAACGTCCGTCTGCGACTGGATACCGCCCTCGGTGCCGTACTGCATTTCATAAGGCGGGCACTCCTGGGAGACTGCGTGGCCGAAAACGCGGACATACTCCTGCTGCACTTGTTTCAGGGCCATGCGCGGCAGGTATTTGCCGAACCGGGTGACGATTTCCTTGGCGGTGCCCCAATCTTCTTCATTCAGCAACAAGACATCCAACGGTTCCAAGAGGGATTTGGGGCGAAAAAACTTGCGGTTCCAAGGGTAGCTGAACGCATTGGACAGAATATCGTAGACCCGGCCGCGGGCGAGGTGCAGGGAAATACGCTGTTCCTTGATCTCTTCCAGGCTCCCCGTCTCCCCGAACTTCACCAGGATCTCGTCTTGTTGCTTCTTGCTAACTTCTTTGGTCTCGGCCATGGGGTTTTTCTCCCTTTTATTTTAAATTCCACACCGGAACAGGGCATTGTGCCCTGTTCCGGTGCGGCAGATGATACCCGACTTAGAACGCACCAGGATGCTCTTCGGGCCGGACGTAGAAAGGCTCTTCAACCGTCACGCGGATGATCTCCTTACCCTTCCGGTTGAACCCGATGATGGTGTCGTTGTACATCTCGAACTTCTTGCCGTGAATGTTCGTCTCGAAGATCTTCGGACCCGGCTCGCGCTTCCACTTGAAGATGATGCGCTGCGTCGTCCGGAACAACTGCAAGACGCCCAGCAGATCCCGATCCGGAACCATGTACTGGTCGATCGAATGATCCACGCCCGGGCCGAACATCTGCTGTGAGTACGCACGAGGTACGTGCCGCGACGGAACATAGTATCCGTTCGGCTCCGTGCCAAACTGCGGGTACAGCGGCAGGGCCACTTTCCGGTCCTTGATCAGGTAGTACTGAGGATTGTCCGGATCATGCGCCCATTCTCCGTTCGAACCGATCTTCACCAGACCCTGCAGACGGATCTTGCCAACGCAAGCCGCCATACAGCGCGTCTCCATCTGGTCGCCCTCGGTCAAGGGATCCAGTCCCTCGATCCGCGGATAACACGCGATGCACTTCTCGGAAATCCGGGTCGTGCCGCGGAACATCGGTTTCTTGTACGGACACTGCTCAACACACTTCTTGTATCCGCGGCAGCGGGACTGGTCGATCAGTACGATACCGTCCTCCTGACGCTTGTAGATCGCCTTGCGCGGACATGCCGCCAGACAACCCGGATACGTGCAGTGGTTGCAGATGCGTTGCAGGTAGAAAAACCAGATCTTGTGTTCAGGCAATACCGACTTCACGCCGTTGTCGCCGCCGAAGGTGCCTTCGCGCGACTGCGTGAACTCGCGGCCGTGAGCCGTGTCTTCACCGAAGTTCGGGAAGCGCCACTCTTCGTCCGTCGGTACGTAACCGATTGCCTGCTGGTTCAGGCCGATCTTCGCCGGAGCCTCGAAGATGGTCACACCTTCGTACACACCGTGAATCGCCTTGTTCGAAGTCTTCCGGACGTTCCATACGTTCTGACCCGGATTCGACTGCTCCAGCATCTTCAAGATCTTCCAATCCCAAAACTGAGGATAACCACCGTAAGGCTTCGTCTCCACGTTGTTCCACCACATATACTCCTGGCCCTTCGAAAAGGTCCAGGTCGACTTGTGGGCCATCGTGCACGTCTGACACGCAATACAGCGGTTCGTGTTGAACACGAACGTGAACTGCTCCTTCGGATGCTTCTCCTCGTACACATAGGTCATCATGCGACCCAACTGCCAGTTATAGACTTCAGGCATCTTGTAACCTCCCTTTAACCAGCCGGAAAACCAACGGCCGGGCTCCCTAGGTTGTCAATGCTCCATGCGATCCTTGAATTTTACCAGACCGCAACGGTGAAAGTGAAATCCTTTATCAAGAGGTTCCCGCGCGCAGTTCGTACACCTCAATACAGCGGTCGCAGGCACCGTCCTTGCTTTCCCAAT
Source organism: Nitrospina gracilis Nb-211 (assembly GCF_021845525.1). Lineage (NCBI taxonomy): Bacteria > Pseudomonadati > Nitrospinota > Nitrospinia > Nitrospinales > Nitrospinaceae > Nitrospina > Nitrospina gracilis. The sequence continues at coordinate 2,181,860 of NZ_JAKJKD010000001.1, forward strand.
CGGGGAAATCGATCTGGATGGCTTCGATCACCATCTCGTCGCAAACGCTCGCCGGGTCGTCCACCCAGTTGTAGGTCGGGAATTTACACAACGGACAGGGTGAACCCTGCAGATGGATGTATTCCTGATCCTCGGGGGTGAAGTCCTCGGTGTAATCAATATATTTGCTGATCAGGGTTTCGAGGTCTGTGGCCATGGAAAGCAATTCCTCGTGAGTGATCGATTCCGTGTCCCACAGGCCTTCGAAAATACCCCGGCGTTGCTCTTCGGGAATTTTGCGGTAGTAGTTGTCGAATTCGCGGTAACGCGCCTCTTTCGGCATGACCGACTTGATCTTCTTTTTGGCCAGCCGGGCGTCCACATAGATGTTCCACAGCAGGCGGAACCGCGCGGTGATGAGGTTTTTGACCGACGGGTTGCCCGGAATGAAGGCGTCTTCGTAATCGAATTCCGGGTCCATCATGTCCCGGGCGTGCATGAACTCGTGGATCAGAAAGGCTTCGAGTTCGTCATGCTCTTCCGGGTTGGCGAAGCGGCTGGCCAGAACCCGCATCTCGATGACCGGCAGGCCGGAGACGCGGTTGAGCACGTTGGAGCCTTCGTCCACCTTGTTGATGGCCCGCTTGACCATGATTTCCTTGATCTTTTCCTCGAATTGCCGGTCCTCGTCCTCGTATTCGACGTGGCGCTCGACCTCTTCGATATTGGAGGCCGGGGCGTCGTCTTCCAGCGAAGCTTCTTCCGCATTCATGCCCACGGCTTCGGCTTCCTCCCCCGTGGCGATGGCTTCGCCTTCTTCATTTTCGTTTTCAGAATCCTCTTCCGATTCTCCGGATGCCGACGACGAGGCGCCTCCCGGAAGCTCGGCGACGGCCGCAGGCTGGCGGCTGTCCTGACGCTTGCGTTTGGGGATCAGGCCGCAAATCTCCAGAGCCTTCAAAACGTGATCGCCCAGGCGCAACTTCTCCCGGAAAAACAGTTCGTTGACCTTTTCAAATGCTTCCTCCCGATCGTCTTCCGGAAGTTCGTAGATGGGGTCAGCCAAGGAATGAAACTCATCGTATTCGGCGCGGAATCCGGATCGCTCCAGGTGGTTCAAATGGCGAAAAACGGATTCCTCCATCAACTGCGGACTATAGGTAACTTTCATGGCCTTTCATTCCCGCGGAAGTGTTAAACCCTTCTATTTAAAAACCCAAGACGTATTTAGTACTTGCGATTTTTATATATGCCGGGCCAATTGTCAAGGCATTATGGAAACGTCCCGGACCCTTGAAAAAAGCCCGCCTGCAAAAACAAACCAGACGGGGTATTATCTTAATGGCATCAGGTTTATCGGTAAATGGATACGTCCATAACTCGTTTTAAGTCAAACCTCTTGATACCGCGCAAAAGAGTGACGGCCGATAGTGGGAACTTTACGGACGGAGGCGGCTCACCCAAGATCCTTCCCCCCGTTCCCTCAAAATATGCAAGGCCCGCTTTCCTCTCCTGGTCGAAATGGACCGCAACCCGCTCGCACTTCTTTCCATGCTCCCCGTTGTATCACCCTTTTATTTCTTGTCGATACGCTCGGCCATTTTGCGCAGATGTTCGATGGAGGCGGTGAGTTTTTCCGGATTGCCCAGTTCTTTCGCCACCTCTTCCGCGTGCTTCAGGTACTTTTCACATTCGTCCTTGCGCGACTCCGCCAGGTTGAGCCGGGCGACGGTCATGTACAACTGCACGAGGTTGGGAATGTGGTTGGCCTGCCGGAACAGATCGGATGCCTGCACGAAGTACGCGTCGCCTTCCTCGTAACGCTGGCCGCGGAACTTGAGGTTGCCCATGAAGGTGCAGTCCTTCGCCATCCCCACCTTGTCGTCCACCTCACGAGTGTGTTCGAGCGCCCGCAGGTAATACTTCTCCGCCTCCGGATGGTTGCCGCGCCGGAAGAAATAGTTGCCGAGACTGCGGTGATTCTCCGCCTGTTCGCTCTTGTCCAGGTGTTTCTCGGACAAGGCCAGCGCTTCCATGAAGCTCTGCTCGGCTTTCTCGGTGTACCCCTTTTCCATGCTGATGTTGCCGACGTTCCTCAGGTCGATGCAGATTTCCTTCGGATCGTTCAGTTTGCGCGAATACTCGAGCGCGGCCTTGTGATGCGGCTCCTCCTTGGCCCGCTCGTTGAGGCCGTTGTAGATGGTGGCCAGCGTGCGGTGATCGTAACAGGCGTTGCGGATGTCCTTGATGGACTCGGCAATCTCCAGCGCGTTTTTGCCGTACTTCTCCGCCTGCTTCCAGTCCTCTTTCTGCAGGTAGAGATTGCACTGGTTGCGGTAGTCTTCCGCCATCTCACGCTGGTTGCCGGCCTGCTTGTTGAGCTCCAGCGCCTGCAGGTAATTTTTCTCGGCGGCGGCCCAGTCGGTTTTCTGCAAACTCAGGTTGCCGAGGTTGCGGTAATCGCTGATGAGTCCTTTGGTGTTGTTGCGTTTGCGGTTGAGCTTCAGTGACTGGTTGACCACCTTCTCTGCTTTTTCCAGCCGGTTGAGCTGGAGCAGAACGTGAACGCGGTTGCTGTACAGGTCGGGCAGGCCGGGATGTTCCTTGGACTGCTCCTCGCGGATGGCGATGGCCTGTTCGTAAAAGGAGTCGGCTTTTTCCAGTTCCTGTTTCTGCTCACAGACGCTGGCCAGGTTGGCCAGGGTGGTGCTGCGGCCGCCCTCGTCCTTGATCTTTTCCTGGATCGCCAGCGTGTCTTCCAGCGTTTTTTGCACCTTGTCGAGGTCGCCGGACAGGAAATACACGTTGCTCAGTTCCTTGAGCGCGGCGATGCGGCGGTTGTCATCCTGCTTGCTTTCCGCATCCTTCAGCTCGTTCAGTATTTCCGTCTCCCGTTTTTCCAGCATTTTGGGGTGGCTGACGATGTACACCAGCCGGTCCTGAACGATGGCCAGGCTTTGCGTGTCCTTCAACGCTTCATACAGGGCCTGCGCGCGTTGCAGGTAATCTTCGGCTTTATCCAGATCTTCTTTCTTGAGGTGGATCTCGCCCAGCGCCTCGTACTGCTGGGCCATGCCCGGACGGTTTTCCAGCTTTTCCATGATCTCCAGCGACTTCTCGAACTGCGTCAGCGCCGCGTCCCAGTTTTCCTTCAGGCTCTCCACCCGGCCCAGGTTGGCGTAGCCGCGGGCCTCGCCCAACTGGTCCTTGAGTTCGATCATGAGTTTGAGCGACTGCTCGTAGTACTCACCTGCCTTGTCCAGGTTCTTTTTGTGCAGTTGAATGACGCCCAGATTGCCCAGCAGGTAGGACTTGCGTTTCTGATCCTGCTTCTCCTCCATATATTCGAGGGCCTTTAGAAAATTTTCTTCCGCCGGGTCGAGGTATTCCGGTTTGCCGGAGACGCCTTCCTGCATCAGCGTACCGCCCAGGTTGGCGTAGCTGATGGCGATGGACTGCTTATCGTTCAGCCCTTCCAGCACCTCCACGATTTTCCGGGTGATCTCCGTCACCTTGTCGAAACGCTGAGCCTGGTAAAACATCTCTTCCAGGTCCTGGTATTTCTGAATGAGTTCCTGCGTGCGGTTTTCTTTTTTCAGGCGTTCGATTTCCGGCTGGGCGGCTTCTTCTTTCGAGGCGAGGTAATCGGGATGCGCGCGCAGGGTTTTGAGCTGGTCTTCAACGAAGCTCAGCTTGTCGACATCTTCTTTTTGCGACAGCAGGACCGAACGCACAGTTTCAAAGTATTTTTCCGCCGCCGAGAAATCCTTTTTCTGCAGGGCGATGTTGCCCAGGTTCTCGCCGTACAGTGCCTGCGCCTGCACGTTCTTGTCCTCCTCCACCAGCTTGAGCACTTTCGCGTACTGCTCCTCCGCCTTGTCGAGATCGCCCTTGTAGAGGTTGACGTGACCGAGGTTGCCCAGGGTGCTTTCGATACCCATGCGGTCTTCCAGCTTTTCCATGAGCGTCAGCGATTCGGAATAAAATTCTTCCGCCTTGTCGAAGTGCTTGCTTTGAAAGTTCAGGTTGCCCAGGTTGCCGAGCACGTAAGCCTGCCCCACTTCATCACCCGCTTCCTTCATATGGTCGAGCGCGGTCATGAAATGCGATTCAGCTTCCACGAGTTGATTCTTCTGCAGGCAGGACAGGCCCATCTTTTCGTATTTGCGGCCTTCGCCGCGGGGATCGTTCTTTTGGGATTCCTTGGTTTCCATGCAACCTCTCGCTGATTGATAAAGAAAAAGCTCCCTGCATCCGGGGCTCTTTATGCCGGATGTAAAAAATTGATTTCATTGGAAACAAAAGGGATTATAGAGAGCCGGGCGGGGGGTGTCAATAAAAGCTCCCCCGCTGTCGGAAAGCCACGGCAGGAGGCGCTCCAAAGGCGGTTGCGCGATTGACAGCCTCCCTGCCCCTCCCTATAATCGCCGGAAATTTAACCTGTTCAAAGGCAATGCCGTGACCGACCCCAAAACCTTTCTGGACGCACTCCAACGGCCGGGCAACGTGGCTTTCGCCGCCAGCCAGGCGGAACTCGAATCTCTTCAACAATCCCTGCCCGGTCTTCGGCACACCGCCGAAGGCGGGTCGGAATACTGGCATACGGGCGAGGCCCCTTCCGCCACCACCACACGCATCAAGCGCCACGCCACCGGACACCGTGTCTTTTACACGGAAGAAGGCAGGCGGTTTCTGATGACCGACCCACAGGGCCACACTCTGCACGAGGTGGAGTGGCAGGCGGACGCCTCTTCCGGCGAGCCGCGTTTCAAACACGTGCGCATGCAGTTGGACTGCCGCCAGTGGGTGGGCATCAAGCCGCGCGCCAAAAAGTACTCCAACCGCATCAACATCTCCAGCATGCCGGGCTGGGAAAGGATGACGCTCGACGACCTGAGGAAGGGGGCGTCGCAGGCATGGCAGGTGCCGTATTCCGAGGTGAAGTATTTTTATCACGACGAAAACTTCGTATCCGCAGGCAAGGGCGAGTACGACGTGCAGTTGTTCAAGGACGGGCTTTACGTCCTCATCGACGGCGGCTGGGAGAAAACGGTCTTCATCAGCTACATGTTCACCGTCAACTGGGACAAACTGGATTTGATTCCGGTGGTCGAACTGTTCCAGTCCACGCTCCCCGGCACCGGCGGCGCGGCGTTCGAATTCATCTGGGGCCTGTACGAAGACCAGTCGCGGGAAGAAGAACTGCCGCCGCTCCGTTACCGCGGCCTGCCGACGTATCCGTCGAAGGAAGCGTTCAACATCTTCAACGCATTCTTCGAACCGAAAGGACCGAAGAGCGAGGACATCCTGAACGTATTCCTCAACCCCGACCGCTCGCATGAAATCGAATGGACGCCGCGCGCCAATCCGCCGTGGCGCTATTTTCACGACCAGCACAACGTCAGCGTCACCGTGCAGGACGGGTTCCTGTACAAAGTGTCGGTGGTGGACGATGCGGTGGCGGTCCCCTACATCAATACGGCGATGGGAAGCGGGCCCTGCCAACGTTACCTGGAAGTGAGAGGCGGCAAGGCAATCCTGCACGACGGCGCGGACACGCGCGAGATTCCGCTCGATGCCGAATGGCAGGTGACGGCAGAGGACAGCCAGCCCAAAACCCCGCCCGCGCACCCCTTCGGCTGGCGGCATTTTTTCAGCGACGGCCTGCCCACCATCGATCCGGTCAAGGTGCTGTTCACCGTCCCCATGTATCCCGAAGGCGATGAGGAGATCCACGAGCCGACGCTCCAGCCGATGGCGGTGGACCAGATCCTGCATTACATGGAACAGCACGATGACATGCCGGAACGCCTCGAGAAGGTTCAGCGCGTGCTGGTGCACACGTTCGACACGGTCATCGCCGGGTGCATCGATTGCACGCGGGACCGGGAATACGTGGTGCTGTATAGCGACCCGGAATTCGCGCAGAAAAACGCACAGGAATTGTGGAACTACGCGGCGGCGCGCAACCAGTTGGAGAACGTCAGGCGGGTGCGTTTCCTCAAGGAAGAAGCGCACGTGGAGAAGGCTTATCAGGAACCGTACGACCTGATCTACAAATGGATTCCGTTTTTCTATCACACCGACCGCGACACCTGCGAGAAGATCCTGATGTCCGTGGTGCAGGCGCTCGCGCCCGGCGGGCTGGCCTTCCTCGTCGCGCCATGGCCGCTCAAGGGACTGCTCGACGCTTACGGGCTGAACGTGCTCAACGCCGACCGCATCGTTGAGATGCCCTTCTTCCAGCAACACCTCAAGATGTGCCCCGAAAACCAGGCCAACCCGGACGCCACTGTCTTTTTTGTGGAAAAGAAATAAGGGAAGATTTCGCTGCGGAAAGCCTGCCGGGTTCCAGAACCCTTTCAATACAACCCCCTACCCCCCGGCTCAGCCCTTGTTCCCCGTCGGCAAAGTTGAACTGTGCCGGGGAACGAGGGTCAGCAGGCCTGCCATTCTCAATACAAACCGTTGCCACTCCCTTCAAGGGAGTTACAGGATGACTTCGGGGGCCATCTGGTTTTGCGATTCGGGGTGGTTGCGCACGTAGAGTTGCGGCAGGTCGTTGGTGCCGTAGTGGGTGATGTACAGGTACACGTGCTCGCGGGCGTTGACGCGGAGCGCCCACGGATCGTAGTCGTCCCGGTAAAACTGCTCGTAACGTTGCATCGCTTCCGGGATGGAGAGGCCGTTCTCCGGCGTGTAGTAGTAGTCGAGCGCCAAATCGTGTTCCGGGTTGATCTGCACGTCGATCTTCGTCTCCTCCATCATGTCCCACACCGGCGCGTGCTTGTAGAGCACGAAGAAATACATCTCGACCGAGTGAATGATGTCCTGGTTGTCGAGCAGGAAATGGCGCGTGTCTTCGGCTTCCTCCTGCGTCTCGCTGGGGAACCCGAAAAAGCCCATGACGTGGCTCCAGATGCCGACGCGCTTCGCTTCTTTCAGGTTTTTGATGGCGACGTCGATCTTCGTGTCCTTCTTGACCAGCTTGATGATGCGTTCGTTCGCCGACTCCAGCCCGAAGTACAGACTGCGGCACCCGGATTTCGCCGCCATCTCCCAGCACTCCGGATCGAGCAGGGATTCCTCGAAGCGGATGAGCGTCGTCCAGAACAGGTCCAGCTTGGCGTCGATCATCATCGGCGGCAGTTTGCGGAACAGGGCCGGCGGAAACGACTCATCGGTGAACAGGATGTGCTTGGCCTGGTACTTCTCCTTCATCTCTTTCAGTTCTTCGATGATGCGGTCGGCGTGCTTGGCGCGGTACTGGTCGATGTACCCCGCGCCGTGGTCGCAGAAGGTGCACTTGCCCCAGTAACAACCGCGCGTGCCGAGATAGGGCAGGATTTTCTCCGGCGCGAAGTATTTGTCGAACGGCATGCCGTCGAAATCCGGAATCGGCAGTTCGTTGACGCGCTCGGTGTGGAGCTTGTCGTTCACCCGCACCTGTCCGGTTTCATCCTTCCAGATCAGGTTGGGCACGTCGGAGAGCGGGCTCCCCTCTTCCAGCGCACGCACCAGTTCCACCAGCGCGTGCTCGCCCTCGTAGGCAATAAGTGAATGAAACGCGCGGTCGAAAAATTTCGGCTTCTTGGCGATCTCGTCTTTCAGCCGGGTGGTGATGTTGCCGCCGACGGTGACGTGGATGTGCGGGTATTTTTTGCGGATGAGCTGGGCGAACGTCATGCCCGCCATCAACTGCACCGGCGTGCCGATGGAGATGCCGACGACGTCCGGCTGTTCTTCATCGATCGCCGGGTACACCAGACGTTCGCACAGGTCGATGTAAATGTTCACGTCGCGGTCGTGCGGTGCGCGGAACAGGTCTTCCGACACCCACGGCCGGTACACGTTCAGGTTGCTCTCGACCGGATAAAAGTTGATCGACGCCGGATAATACGAAATGGAGATGAGCTCCATCACCTCGCGGAAGGCGTTGAGCGCCCATTCCAGTTTTTCCACTTCGTAGAACTCCGGCCCCCGGGTGATTTCCTTCGCCCGCTCAACCTTTCTCGCATGATGCGGGATGTCCACATAGGTGTACTGGATGAACCCTTCCTTGAGCTGGCGTTCCTCTTCGGTCAACCCTTCCCGCTGCTCTTTTTCCATCAAACTCATCAGACGTCCTTGGATGCGCTCCCGGACAAATTCCAGATAATCCTGGGTGAAATAATGGTCGAACGCCTCGACGTTGATGTCTTTGAGCACGGTGGGGATGCCGTTCTGGCGAAGCACTGCCGCCAGGCTGGGCAAGGCCAGATAGGGTGCGGTGGGAACCCACTCCGGCGGAAAGATGAGCATCACTTTTTTATTCATGGCCTGTCGGAATGTATGAAAATCCAAACCGCTCCGCGATCGAATGCCGACCGGAAAGGATAGGTTTATCAAGTGATTCCACTTCCTATTTCATATCGGCCTTATGCTATCATATTTGCTGGATCATTTCTGACCACACATGGAAAATTAAAGGAATTTTCCAATTCGGCCGGCCCCGATCGGGCCGCATCTTGTCCCGCCGGGTTTTGATTCCGGTAGGTCAAGCACTTGTGTTAGGATGGGTTTCATCGGAAGAGTCCTGAGTTAACGGGTTGTTTTGGGTCCCGTTGGCACGACCGGACGCCACGGTCGTGGGCCGAACGCAAAACCGTCAACACCCCCGAAGAGGAGTGGAAAATAGAATCATGGCAGGAAACGAGACCAGTCCCGAAATCAAAGCCAAAATCATGCTGGACGAAGCAAATCTGGCATTTTGTGAAACCGCCGAACGTAAGGACGAGCCGGGCAACCGCAACAAGGAAGGCTCCGCCTGGGAACAGGGCAAGATGGACGGCGAATTCGACGAGGAAGATTACGAACGCATCCTGGAGTTGCAACTGGAAGCGGCCAATATCTGCGACACGCACCCGGATCTGGAGGACAAGACCTCGGAGTTGTTCCAGAACGTCACCGCCGATAACGCCGAAGAGATCATCAAGCAAATCACGGACGAACCGGACATCCGCGACCTGGCGCGCATCGCCGTCACCATTTTCCTCCTGCGGTTTCCCACGGTGCAGTCGTTCGTCAACAAAGGGCACCCGCTGGTGCTGGCCACGGACGAATACATGCTGGAAAACGCCGACGCGCAGAACTGGCACGATTACAAGAACATCGCCCGGGACATGGGCTGGGACCCCGCCGATTGAGCGCCGACCCGCATCCGTGGTTTCCGCTTTAGCATAGGACCGTCATGTCGCTCCGCTACCGCCTCAACAAGGAAAAATTCAAGGGCAAGAAACTGCCTCCGAAGATCCGCACGAACGAAGACCACGTCTCCGAGGACCAGCGCGGCAATCTGACTTCCAGCGACATGGAATTTGAAGCGGTCCGCCACTTCAAGGATGCGGTGAAGAAACCCATCGAGGAATCCGAATTCTCCCGCCGCGGCCTGTTCTCCCACCTCAACCGCCTGAAAGAATACTCGGACGAATCCGAACGCCTCGAAGCCGAACGAAATCCCGTCAAAAAGAAAAAACGCAAAAAGAAGAAAAAGGCCAAGGCCGAGGACGGCCTCGAGCCCGCCGGGACCGGGATCATCGAAGGGACGGCCGAAGCCGATGCGGAGGGGGCCGTCGCGGACGCCACCGGGGAGACTCCATCCGATGCGGCGGTCGAGGAAGAACCGAAACCGGAAAAAGGGTTGTTCCGCCGCGTGAAGGAATACTTCTACCCTTCGCTTGAATTCGAAACCCCCAAGCCGAAACCGAAGCCCAAACCCAAGGCCGCGCCGAAACCCGCCCTCGCCGCCGAAGGCGAATCCACAGACGGCGCACCCACAGCCGCAGGAGCCGAAGACACAACTGCGGAAGCGACGGAATTGGAAGCGCACGACGCCTCCACCGAAATCCCGCCGCAGGAGGAAGAAGAGCGCGATCCCGACGACAAGGAAATGGACCGGCGCTACATGCTCCGCCAGAGCGTCCACTTCTTCGCCAAGCCGACGGTGGACAACATCCAGGGCAAGATCGACAAGGTCAACACCGCCTTCGACAAAATCACCAAGCGCCCGCCCCTTCTGCGCCCGCCGGGGGCGATTTCCGAGCGCGAGTTTCTAAACGCCTGCACGCGATGCAGTGACTGCGTGAACGCCTGCCCGAAGGACGCCATCCTGAAGGTGCCGAAGAAGATGGGCTTCCTCATCATGGACACGCCGTACATCGACCCGGCCAAGGTGCCGTGTGTCATGTGCGACGGCCTGCCGTGCATCGCCGCCTGCCAGGAAGGGGCGCTGTTGCCGGTGCCGGGCGGTCCGCGCAACGTCGAGATGGGATACGCCATTCTGGACAAGAAAAAATGCCAGGCCTACGGCGACTCCTTCTGCCAGCAGTGCCTGATCGACTGCCCCATTCCGGGTGCCATCACGCAGGATCGCGAGATGCGGCCGACCATCCACAAGGACGTGTGCACGGGGTGCGGCGTGTGCGTGCGTTCCTGCGGCACGGTGAACATCCCCGTCGCCATCAAGGTGAAGCCGCAGATGGTGATCGAGTACCAGCAACGCAAGAAGGAACGCGAGAAACAGCAGGCGGAGCTGGAGGCACGCCGCCAGCAGTTGAAAGCGGAACTGGCCCGGCAAGAGACCGCCACCGCCACCGAAGAGCCGCCGGAGGAAGGCGGGGACGATTCCGCCGCGCCGGATGAGTCGCGTTCCAATGAAGGGTGACCCCGCCACGACACGGCTCCAAGCGGTTCTGCCGCCCCTGCCCCCGCCCCGATGGCAATTATCCCCTTGCAACTGCGGGACAATTTGAGTAACTTGTTGGCTTCCATTTTTCAGCTATTTAAACCGATTTCACCACCGCTTCCATGACCCAGAAATTCATAAGAACCCACCATTGCAATGAATTGCGCGAGGGCGACCTCGACAAAACCGTCACCCTTTGCGGCTGGGTGCACACCCGGCGCGACCACGGCGGACTCATTTTCATCGACCTGTGGGACAAGCGCGGTCTCACGCAGGTGGTGTTGAATCCGCAGATCGACCAGCTCGCCCACCAGGAAGCGCAGTCGCTCCGCGGCAACTACGTCATCGCCGTCACCGGCACCGTGCGCAAGCGGCCGGAAGGCATGGTGAATCCCAAACTGGAAACCGGCGCGATCGAGGTCTATGTTTCCGATCTCGCTATCCTGAACAAGTCCGAGACGCCGCCCTTCCCCGGCTGGGAGGAGGCGGAGGTTTCCGAGGCGCTGCGCCTGAAGCACCGCTACCTCGACCTGCGCTCGCCGGACCTGCAACGCAATCTCAAGACCCGCTACGACATCACCCGCGTGGTGCGCAACGTCCTGCACGAAGCGGACTTCACGGAAGTGGAAACGCCCATGCTCACCAAGAGCACGCCGGAAGGCGCGCGAGACTATTTGGTGCCAAGCCGCCTCAACCCGGAAAAGTTCTATGCCCTGCCGCAGTCGCCGCAGTTGTTCAAACAGATCCTGATGGTGTCCGGACTCGACCGTTATTTCCAGATCACGAAATGCTTTCGCGACGAGGACCTGCGCCAGGACCGCCAGCCGGAGTTCACGCAGATCGACATGGAGTTGTCGTTCATCGACGAGCCGCAGTTGTTCCAACTGATCGAGTCGATGATGAAGACGATCTATAAAGAGGTGAAGGGGATCGATATCCCGACGCCGTTCCCGATTCTGAAATACCAGGACGCGATTGACCGCTACGGCTCGGACAAACCGGACCTGCGGTTCGATCTGGAGATCGTCGATCTTTCAAAAGAAGTGGAAGGCACCGACTTCAAAGTGTTCGCCGAGGCACTCAAAAACGGCGGGCAGGTGCGCGCGCTGAACGCCAAGAAAAGTTCGGAAGCGCTGTCGCGCAAGGTGCTCGACGACCTGACCGAAGTCGCGAAAACTTACGGCGCGAAGGGCATGGCGTGGATCAAGGTCAATGCCGACGGGTTGCAGTCGCCCATCGCCAAGTTCTTCAAGAAGGAAATGCTGGACGCGATGATGGCGAAACTCGGAGCGGAAGTGGGCGACACCATCGTCTTCGCCGCCGACTCGCCGCGCATCGTCGCCGACTCGCTGGCGCACCTGCGCCTCGCCATCGGCAAACACCTGAACCTGATCGACACCAGCCTCATCCGCTTCGCGTGGGTGACGGAGTTCCCCCTGCTGGAATGGGACGAAACGGAAAAACGCTACGTCGCCATGCACCACCCGTTCACGTCGCCCATGGAAGAGGACTTGGGCAAGATGGAATCGGACCCCGGCTCCATGCGGGCGCGGGCGTACGATCTCGTGCTGAACGGCAGTGAGATCGGCGGCGGCAGTATCCGTATCCACAATCAGGACGTGCAGGAAAAGATGTTCGGCCTGCTCGGCATCAACAAGGAAGAAGCGCAGGCGAAGTTCGGCTTTCTGCTGGAAGCGTTGCAGTACGGCGCACCGCCGCACGGCGGCATCGCCTTCGGCCTCGACCGCATCGCCACCATCCTCTGCGGCGCGGCGAGCATCCGCGATGTCATCGCCTTCCCCAAAACGCAGAAGGCGACATGCCTGATGACGCAGGCCCCCTCCGCCATCGATCCCAAACAGCTCAAAGAACTGAAACTGAAGTTCGACCTGTCCTAATCCCGGCCTCGCCGGGAGGGCCCTTGGGCACCATCCCAGGGATGAATGATGGTCTGTGGACCCCCTTCCAGTCCAAGTGCGCGCCCTATCAGATTTACAGCGCCATCCAGTGGGCCCCTGACAATTCACCGCAAAATCTTTATAATAGGGCCGCGTCCTGACCGCATCCGTTATCCCGCATGCAGAAAGAGTGTCCCGATGAAATCCAAACCCCTTTTTAAAATCGCCTGCCTGCTTGCAATCGTCCCGTTCTGGCTGGCCTGCGCGCAGACCGGACCGTGGCACACAACGAAGAGCCCTTCGTCTTCCGCAAAGGTAGAAACCTCCAAGCCCACGACCAGCACGGCAAAACAAAAGCCCGATGCCGTCGCCGCCATCGAGAAAAAGTTTCCCGGCGACGAAGCATTTGAGAAGAAACCGCCCCAGCAGCCCGCCGAATCGTTTACCGAGCCAAAAGCGGAAAAACCCGAACACCCCACGATATCCGCCGAGACGCCCTCGTTTGAAGAACCGCAGTTCGAGCAACCGGCAATACACACCCCCAGCGGCACCGAGGAAATCGGAGCCACCATGCCTTTATTTGAAGACACGGCCAAGCAGCAGAAGGGCTTCGTGGTGGCGAATGTTTTCTATGGCACCACGCGTAAATACACCGGCATCAAAACCTCGCCCAAGTTTTACGGCGGCGAGGCGGGGGATGAGCTGGAGTACGGCGTGGCCACCATCTCCGTGCCCACCGATCCGAAGATGCGGAGCAAGGGAAGCCTCACCACGCCGCTGACGATTTTCGAAGTGCAGTTGGAAGAGGAAGATCCGAAAAAACACGTGATCCTGAAAAACGCGGGGCGGCTGAGCAAAGAGGTGTTTCTCGAACGCTTGAACGGCAACCTAGCCAATCACCCGGCCATGCTGGTGTTCGTGCACGGTTTCAACAACACCTTCGAGTATGCGGTGCAACGCGCGGCGCAGTTGGCTTATGATCTCGAGTTCGACGGCACCTCGGTGGTGTTCAGCTGGCCGTCGAACGGACAGGCGCAGGATTACATCAAGGACGCCAACCGCATCCGCGCCGCGGCGATCGACCTGCGCCAGTTCCTCAAAACCCTGCACAAGGGAACGCAGGCGAAGTCGGTGTACCTGGTGGCGCACAGCATGGGGAGCGTGGCGCTCACCAACGCCCTGCACGATCTCGCGCTGGAGATGAAAGAACAGGAAGGCCCGATCTTCGACGAGGTCATTCTGGCGGCGCCGGACATCGACCAGATCGAGTTTCAGAAACTGTTCGCCGAGTTCAAACGCATCACGGCCCGCACCACGCTGTATGCATCGAGCCGCGACCAGGCACTCATCATCTCGCGCGAAGTGAACGGGTATCGACGGGCGGGCGACTCCACCGGCGGCATCCTCACCCTGCCGGGGCTGGATTCCATCGACGTGTCGCGCCTGGACACCAACCTGATCGGGCATTCCTACTTCGGCGACAACAAGTCGGTGATCTCGGACATCTATCGCCTGATCCGCGGCAGTCCCATCTACCAGCGCGGCAAGCTGGTGAAGCGCACGCTCAAGGGACTCACGTTCTGGGAGTTCATTCCCTGAGGGTTTCCGTAAAAATAAAAAGCCGTCCCAAACGGGACGGCTTTTTTTTATTTAATGCGTGATCAACGCCCCGCCTGCTTGCGCTTCACCAATTCGGAGGTGATGAGGTCGGCGACGTTCTGGTGGGCGTGCTCGATGGCAACGTCCAAGGGATCCTGGTTCTTGCCGTTTTTGGTGGTCAGGGCGATGCCCTTTTCGATCAACGTCCTCGCCACGCTGTAATTCCCCTTTTCAGCCGCAACGTGCAGGAGGCTCCCTTCCGGCACATGCTGATTGGGATCGGCTCCCTTGTCGATCAGCATTTCCGCCACCGTGCTGTGGTTGGAGTCCACCGCATAATACAAAGCCGTTTTACCCGCCTTGTTTTTTCGATGCACATCCACGCCCCGGTCCAGCAGGACCCGCACCACGTGAAAATGCCCTTTCTGCGCGGCGATGTGGAGCGGCGTGTCCTCGGCCTGTGGCGGGCCGTACAAAGGCGCCCGGTTGGTGAGAAGAACCTCCACGATGCGGTCATTGCCCTGGCGGGCGGCGGCGATGATGGGCGACGGCCCCGGCGGGTTCACCGAAGCTCCCTTATGAATCAGAAATTTCACCATCTCCGTTTCGTTCCCCAGCACCGCCAGGTACAGGGGCGTGTATCCCTTTTTGTCCGGTTGATTGACCGGCAGTTTGCGCTGAATGAGTTCGAGCGCCACACGCTGGCGTCCGCTCAACGCGGCGTGATGCAGGGCGTTCCTGCCGAGATCGTCCGTGGCGCCAAGGTCGGCGCCGTTTTCGAGCAGGATGCGCACCACCATCTCGTTGCCTTCGTGAGCGGCGAGGAGCAGGGGCGTGCGTTTGTCGCTGTCGCGGGCGTTCACGTTGGCGCCGCGGTCGAGCAGGATACGCGTGACTTCCTCGCGGCCTTTTTCGGCGGCGAAGTGGAGCGCGGTTTTGCCTTCCGTGCCGGGTTTGTTGACCTCGACACCTTCATTCAGATGCCGCCGCACTTCCTTCTGGTTGTTATACACAACCGCCTGCTCAAGCGTTTGTGTGGGCAGGATCATGCACCCGCCCGCAAGCAGGGTCAGGGACAAAGCGGCGATGAAGTTTCTGGGCAGAAAAAAAGAAAAACGCATAATGGGTAAAACCTAGATGGGGATTGACCGTCCCGGAGCCGGAACAATCTGGTTCGATATCCACGTGACCGGGGCCACGGCCGGGAATGAGAATGAAACCGAAGAAGACGCCGAAACGGCGCGGCCGCCCGGAAGCTGGACGGCAGGAAGTAAACCTGTAAGCCGGGTTCTGTTCTCCATGCCGAGGCACGGAGCGATGATCATCAATCTAGGCCTGCCGTTGCCGACAGGCTCGAGCGATCAACCCGAAAGCATCGGACGGGCCGCCCTCAAGCGCTTTCCTATTTGATCTTGCTCCGGATAGGGTTTGCCAGCTACCACCGTCACCGGCGGCACTGGTGGGCTCTTACCCCACCTTTTCACCTTTGCCGCCGCAGGTTGCCCTGCGGGTGGGCCGTTTGTTTTCTGTGGCACTTTCCTTAAGGTCGCCCCCACTCCGCGTTACGGAGTATCCTGCCCTGTGGAGCCCGGACTTTCCTCCCTCCCGCTGGCGCGGGACAGCGATCATCCAGTTTACTTCGACACCGCCGTTTCGGTTTCCGTTTCCTCTTCGGGTTTGGGGATGAAATACAGGTACCGGTCGCAGAACTGGCACTGGTGAATCTTGTCGGGGGACGTTCGCACCTCCAGCGCCACCTGCGGTTGGATCTGCTGGTGGCACCCCTGGCATACCTCGCCCTCGATGTGAACCACCGCCACGCCGCGGGCCTTGCGCAGTTTTTCGTAATGCGCCGCCATTCTGGCATCGACGGATTCCATCGCCTCCTGGCGCTTGGCTTCGAGTCCCTGCAACTCCGCCTGGGTGCGCTTCAACTCTTCTTCTTTTTTCTTTTTGTATTCGTCGAATTTCTGGCACTCGCCGTTGAATTCTTTTTCGAGATCCGGGATCTGCGCTTCCTTCTCCTCCAGCGCTTCCATGACTTCCAGTTCCTTTTCCTCGATGCCGTCGATCTTGCTCTTGATGGCATCGACTTCGGTCAGGATGGCACTGTATTCCTTGTTGGTCTTCACCGTAGGAAGTTTTGCCTTGGTTTTGGCGATGCGGTCCTGCTCCGCCTGCACGTCCTGCTCGCACTGTTTCCGTTTTTTCTTGAGCTCTTCGATTTCCCGTTGAAGCGCGTTCAGCGCGCTCTTCTTGCCTTCCAATTCCTTTTCCCCGGCTACGACCTGTTTGGGGATGAGGTCCGCCATCTCCTGGATTTCGCCGATTTCGTTATCCATTTGCTGGACGGAGACCAGTTTTTGCAATTGAGGATTCATGGAACGCCGTATTTATGGGTATTTAACGAGTACCTGTTATGGAATCGAATTTATCACGCACTCCGCGGGCATGCAACTTTATATCCCGAAGGGACGCAATGTGGGGAAAGTCAAAGGTAAGGATATACGAAATTCAGGCTTTTTTCGGACGCTTGGAACGGGCTTCCCAAAACACGAGGAACACGCTGGCAATGAAGATGGAAGAGTAGGTGCCGATGCCAATGCCCACCAAAAGGGCGAAGGAGAAATCGTGGATGATCTCGCCCCCAAGGAAAAACAGGGCAATGACCACCAGCAACGTCGTGCCGGAGGTCAGCAGGGTGCGGCTCAGGGTCTGGTTGATGCTGATGTTGATGAGCGAGGCCAGGGTCTCCTTGCCGCGCCGGCGGGTGTTTTCGCGGATGCGGTCGAACACGACGATGGTGTCGTTCAACGAATAACCGATGATGGTGAGAAAGGCGGCGACGATGACCAGCGTGAACTCCTTGTCCAGCACGGAGAACGCACCCATGGTGATGACCACGTCGTGAATGAGTGCGATGATCGCGGCGATCGCGTACTGGAATTCAAACCGCCACGAGATGTAAATGATAATGCCGATGATGGCGTAGACGATCGACAGCACCGCTTTCTGCCTGAGGTCCTGGCCCACCTTGGGGCCAACCATTTCCACGCGCTCCACTTCGATGCCGGTGATGCCCAGGCTTTTTTCCAGGGCACCGGTCACCTGCGAACCGACTTCCTGCAATTGTTCCTCGGAACCTTCGAGTTGAATCAGGATGTCATTCTTCGTGCCGAATTTCTGGATGGTGCTGTCCCCCAGCCCGACTTCCTTGAGCCCGTTGCGGACACTGTCGATGGACGGCGGCGTCGGAAACCGCAACTGCACCAGGGTGCCGCCGGCGAAGTCGATGCCATACTTGAGGCCGCCATGCACGGCGATGGACGCGATGCTGATCAGAATCAACAGGCCGGAGAAAACCATGGCGCCCTTGATCTTGCCCATGAAGTCGAATCGGGTTTCTTTTTTGATCAGTTCCATATGCCTGATTTGGTCTCTCTAGCCGATGCTGAGGGTGTTGATCTTTTTCCGCGCCATGGCGGAATCGAAAATGGTACGGCTCACAAACACCGCGGTGAACATGCTGGCCGCGATGCCGATGCAGAGCGTGATGGCGAAGCCCTTGATCGGTCCGGTGCCGAACTGGAACAGGACGATGGCGGCAATGAACGTGGTGACGTTGGCGTCAACAATGGTGCTGAGCGCCTTGGCGAAACCGGCGTCGATAGCGGCGCGCACGGGTTTGCCGATCCGGATTTCCTCTCGTATGCGCTCGAAAACCAGCACGTTGGCATCGACCGCCATGCCGACGGTCAGGATGATACCGGCGATGCCCGGCAGGGTGAGCGCCGCACCGAAGTAGGCCAGCGCCCCCAGCAACAGAATCAAGTTCAGGAACAACGCGGTCACCGCGATCACACCTGACAGGCGATAGTAGATCATCATGAAAATGAGCACCGCCACGAATCCGGCAACGATAGACGTCACGCCCGCTTCCACCGAGTCGCGGCCGAGGGACGGGCCGATGGTGCGGTTTTCGAGAATGACCACCGGCGCCGGCAGTGCGCCCGCGCGCAGGGCAATGGCCAGGTCGCGCGCTTCGTCGGTGGTGAAACGACCCGTGATCTGTGCGCGGCCGCCGGGAATCTCTTCCCGGATCACCGGCGCGGAATAGACATTGTTGTCGAGCACGATGGCGACACGCTTGCCGAGATAATCTTTGGAAAGCTGGTAAAACTGCTGGCCGCCCAGGCTGTTAAAAGTGAGCGCCACGTACGGTTCGTTGAACTGGTTGTCGAAGCGGACTTCGGCGGCGGTGAGGCTGTCGCCGGTCATGATGGCGCGTTCCTTGATGAGGAACGGCTCCTTCGTCACTTCACCGGTTTCCTCGTTTACGATGCGCTGATAAAGAACCTCACTGCCTATCGGCGCGCCTTCCTTAAGAGCCTGCTGGGGACTCATCGACTCGTCCACCGCCTTGAACTCCAGCCGCGCGGTTTTGCCGATCAGGTTGATAGCGCGCTCCGGCTCCTCGATGCCCGGCAGTTGCACCAGAATACGCCGCTCGCCCTGCACCTGGATGGCGGGTTCCGAGACGCCGAACTGGTCGACGCGGTTGCGGATGGTTTCAAGCGCCTGCTGGACGGCGTTCTCCTTGATGTATTTGATTTCTTCTTTCGTAACCTGGTAGATCAACTCCAGCCCCTCGCGCTCCGTGCCCAAGAGCTTCATGCTGGGGTAGCTTTTGACCGCTTCCGTGGTCGCGGGGGAATCGATGGTATCGACCAGGATGATGTGGATGGTCATGTCCTCCTGCAGGGCGAACACGCGTTCGAGTTCGATGTCCTCATCCTGCAGGGCGCGCTTGATGTCGTCGGCCCTCTGCTCGAGCGTGCTTTCGACTGCTTTCTCGGTCTGCACTTCCAGAACGAGGTGCATGCCACCCTGCAGGTCAAGACCGAGATTGATCTTTTCCTTCACAGGGTACGCCAGCCACACCGCGCCCAACAGCACGGCAAGAATCAGCGGGATTTTCCATTTGAGATCACGAAACATATCAGGCCGTCAGAAGCTCACTCTTTATCTTTTTCGTCTTTGTCTGTTTCTTTATCTTTATCTTTGTCTTTGTCTTTGTCTTTTTTGCCTTCGGGGCGGGATTCGCTGGTGCCCTTAACGCGGCCGATGGCGGAACGCTCGATCTTGATGCGCACGTTGTCGGCGATCTGGAGCGTCACCACATCATCCTTGATCTTCTTGATGGTGCCGTGGATGCCGCTCAAGGTGACGATGTTCTCGCCTTCCTTCAGTTCGTTGAGCATCTGGCGGGCTTTGGCCTGCTTTTTCTGTTCCGGGCGGATGAGCACGAAATAGAAAATGAGGAACATGATGATGAGCGGCGGCAGAAACGAAAGCGCGCCGCCGGGCGGCTCGGGCTGTTGTCCTTCCGCCTGGGCAACGAGGATGTGGATCCAACCTAAATCAGGCATGGTACCGGACCTTCCTTATCAAAATGAAAGTGATGGACAAAATACAAAGTGCCGGGGAGCAGACGCCCGGGATACGTCCCTTTTAAACCGTCCCTGCCATTTTATACGGAAAAACAATTATTTGAACCGGTGGGACCCAATCGGTGCCAGAAGTGTTGCTTCTATCAAATCCGTAAAAATTTGTCAAACTTTTCACAAAAGCCGCACCCCCGCCGAAGCCTGTCGCAAGCGGTTCCGCGGCCTATACGTCACGAGGGCCCGCTTTCGCACAACGGTTTGCTGGTGGAGTCTTCCTGCAAAATCTCCTCGATGGTCGAACTCTTAAACACATCCCGCATCATCAGGATGGTGGCGTTGATCCGGCTGTGCAGGGGGCACAAATTCGCGCCGTGTTGCTTCAGGTTGAGCGGACACGACTCGATGGCACGGATCGGGTCCACGGCGTTGATGACGTCGAGCAGAGTGACCTCCCCCGCCGCACGCGCCAGCACAAACCCACCGTGCAGGCCTCGTTGCGATTTCACGAGGTCCGCCCGGGCCAGCGCCTGCAGGACCTTGGACAGGTAAGGTGACGGCACCTGCGTTTCTTCCGCCAGCCGCTTCGTGGTGAAGGGGGTGTCCGGTTTTGCCGCCAGCGCCACCACGGCGCGAAGCGCGTATTCGGCTGTCTGGGATAACATGGTTCAAACACCTCCCGATTGAGAAACAATTCGTCTTGACAGATTGCTCCCACACCTCTATATTAGCAAAAGAAGATAAAAATATCCAATTATCTATTTTATGCAAAAATAGTTTAAAAATAAGGCCCTACATCATCACCCTTGGAAGGAGACCCATCATGCGCACGACGAAAATCCCGCTCACCGTTCATACTCCGGTTTTCCAGTTCGTGGAGGATCACCCCGCCCGCGCCGCCCTGCTCGAGGAGCTGGGAATCGACTACTGCTGTGGTGGCCAGACGCCCTTTGAGGAAGCCTGCCGCCAAAAAGGCATGGACCCGCAAAAGGTGTTCGATCGGGTTGTGGCATTCCACGCTCCTGAAAGCGCCGGAGAGCAGGTCGCCCAATCTGCCGTCACGGCCACCGAATGGGTCAACCACATCGAGAAAACTCATCACGTGTACCTGAAAGCGGCGATGCCCCGGATCATGCAGTTGATCGAAAAGGTGGTCGCGGCGCACGGGCACAACCACCCGGAGCTCAAGGATCTGGAAGCGGTGTACACCGAACTGGTGCAGGACCTGGGTCCGCACCTCATCAAGGAAGAGCGCGTGCTGTTCCCCATGATCCGCAAGATGGACGGGACGCAGGAAGCACAGACCTTCCATTGCGGAAGCATTCAAAACCCCATCCGCATCATGTTGATGGAGCACAACCTCGCCGGCGACCTGCTGCAAAAGATCAAAGACATCACCCACAGCTACACGCCGCCGGAGGACGCGTGCCGCTCTTACCAGCTGATGCTGGATGAACTGCACCGGTTTGCGCTGGACACGCACCTGCATGTCCACAAGGAAAACAACATCCTGTTCCCGATGGTGCTGGAGCAGTTGGAAATGGTGGCGGAATAACCTCCGCCCCGCATCAATAAAACGGCTGACCTTTCTTCCGCTCCCCGGTCAGTTCCACGTACAACGCGTGGAACTCCGGGGTGGTCAGCTTAGGATCGCGCAACTGCTCCAGTTGCTCCGGCGTGATCTTGGTCTCGGATTTAGCGTCCCACGCGGAGGTCGCCACAGCAACGTAATGGGGTGGATTGAGGCGTTGAAAGATGAGGCCGTCGATGTTGTCGTTGTACCTGAGGGCGAACTCGATGGCCCAGCGGGCGTCTTCCGCACTCAGGCCGCCGCCGATGGCGATGTTGGTCGGCGGATGCCCGCCACGCGGCCGCCAGAACTGGATGGTGTGGCCCAGCACCTTGATGTGCTTGTCCTTGAGCACCTGCCACAACTGCTTTTTGTTTTTCTTGTGTTTGTACTCCAGCCAGATCTCCATGGTACAGATGGTGGTTTTATCGATGGGGCAGCCCTTGGGCGCGCCACCTTGATAAAACTTGCTTCCGGTTTTGAAATCGTCATCCGCCCACGCCGGGCTCGCCAGCGCAGCCAGCAACAATCCACACGCCACCCAACACCACGTCCAACACGTCTTCATAAGGCTCATTCCTTCAATTTCCGGTCCGTAAAGAGTTTTAAAAACGAATTGTATCTCAAGCCCCGGTCCCGTCCAAGGCCTGGATCCAGCCCGGAATCAAAAATCTGAGCTTTTTTGAAAATTCCGGCAAAAAATCACTCAAGTTTTCTCACTCCCTGCCGTAAAGCAGAGATAAGGGAAGACTTTATTCACAACGAGGACACGACTCATGGTTGATCCCGTAAGCGCCCCAGCCGCTTCCAGCGCCGCCCCTCAGGCCGTGCCAACCTCGGCGGAAGCGTTGCAACTGGCCCTCAAAGCCACAGAAGCACAAAGTCAGGCCCTGCTCGACCTGCTGAACCTAACGGTTGGCGGCCCCGAGGGGTCTTCGACGGGAGGCCTGATCGACCTCATCGCCTGAACTCCCCCCAATCTTCACCGCCCACCGAACCACGTCAGCACCGACTCCTGCTGTTCTGCGCTCAAAACCTCGTGCCGCGCCTTCCGGATGGCAGGCAACAACTGCTTTCCAGTGACCACCTCTCCGTCCGGAATCCCTTCCAGCTTCGCATTCGGGAACACCACCAACGACGCGATGGGCAGGTCGCCCAGTTTGTTCTCGATGTGGTTGATCGCCTGCCGGTTGCGCCACAGCGGATTGTAAATGAGTGTGCCGCCGCCCATGCCGCGCACTTCCCATTCGCGTTGCCCCGCCTGCACGCGCACGCGGCCGGAGTCGTTGCGCTCGTTGATGACAAACAATCCGTAGGGAGAGACCACGAGATAATCGATCTGGATGATGCCGTCGGGGGTGGGCACGGTGGCGTTTTCGATGATTTTGTACTCGTTGCCGAGTTGCCTTAAAACCGACACCACGCTGGGTCCGGTGGCGAGAGTTCCCTTGCCTTTTTTAAGGAAAAACCAGATTCCGCCTCCCACCAGCAACAAGACGAGAAGCGTTGATATGGGTTCCATGCCGTGCCGGGTTTATTGATTGATGTCGCGCATGAGGCGGGCGAGTTCGTCCAACTGCGCTTCCACTTTAGGCGGCGTGGAGGGATGAAAGACGTTGGCGCCCGCCGGTTCGGGAAACAACTGAGCCAGTCGCGGATTCGCATCCAGCCGGCTCCAGTGCATGCCATCGAGAGAAAACTCATCATCGCGGCGCAGTTTGCCCTGGCGGATGGCGAGGGCCAGCATGCGCGTCGGCACGTTGCGCCATTGCCGGCGGCCACGGCGGACAGTGACGCGTTGTACGGGGCTGTTGGGTGCGGATGAATGGGTGTCGCTCATGACGGGATCCGTTTCGGCTGGGCGGCGGGGTGCGCCGCGGGGTTGAGGGATGCCAGCAAACTGTTATTTTTACTGATCACCGGCCCGCAAACGGGTCCGGGGGTTCCGACAGGTTGAACGTGCCTCCGCCTGCCTTCGGTTCCGTCGCCGCCTCGGGTGCGGGGGCGGTTGCGAATTTCATGTTGGAGACCAGCGGGTACAACTGCGGTGCGGTTTGGCCGTCCGCCTCGGGCAGACTCTTAAGCGCCTCGCGGAACCGGTTGAGCGCCGTCAGCGTCACACCCTTGCGTTCCGGCAGATCGTTCTGCACGGACTCGGCGGCGCGCCGACCGAACACAATGATATCAAGAAGCGAGTTGCCCATCAACCGGTTGGTGCCATGCAAACCGCCGGTCACCTCCCCCGCCGCCCACAGGCCAATGCGTTCGGTTCTGCATTGAGTGTCCACCTTCACCCCGCCGTTCTGGTAATGAAGCGTCGGGTAGATGAGCACCGGCTGGTGGACGGGGTCGATGCCGTAGCGTTTGAACCGGTGGATGAGGCCGGGAAACTGGCTGGCCAGCGTGCCCTCGCCTTTCAACAGATCGATCATCGGCGTGTCCAGCCACACCCCCTGGCGTCCGTGCGGCGTGATTACGGCGCGGCCCTCCGCCGCTTCCCTGATGACGGCCGCCGCCACGACGTCGCGGTAAGTGAGTTCGTTGACAAACCGTTCGCCGTTGGCGTTCAACAACTGCGCCCCACTGGAGCGGATCGATTCTGTGACCAACTGACCCGCCAGCGCTTCCGGATACGCCGCGCCGGACGGATGGTACTGGTAGCTTTCGAGATGCACCAGCGAGCAACCCTGCCGGTAGGCGAGAATGAGGCCGTCGCCGGTCGCGCCCATGTGGTTGCTGGTGGGAAAATTCTGGAAACGCAACTGCCCACTGCCGCCGGTGGCGAGGATCACCGCCCGGGCCGACACGGTGGTGAGTTGACCCGTTTCCGTATTCCACAACACCGCACCCGTCACCTGGCCCTGCCCGTCGTCGAGCAGTTCCACCGCCGCTTCGTTCTCAAGGAATTGGGTACTGCCGCCCATCACCGCATCGCGCAGGACGCGCATGATCTCGAGCCCGGTGTAGTCGCGGCAGGCCAGCACGCGCGGCACGGAAGTGCCGCCGCCCGCCTTCAGCCGGAACAGGCCGTTGTCGCCCGGATCGAACAGCACGCCCAACTGCACCAGCCATTGAATGCTGGGCGGGCCGGACTCGCATAAAATTTTGAGGAGATCGGGGTCGTTCTTGCCGTGGCCGCCGACGTACGCATCGGCGAAGTGGCGCCGCGGAGAATCGTCGGGTCCGAGCGCCGCCTGGATGCCGCCCTCGGCCATGACGGTGTTGGAATCGCCCAGCCGGAGTTTCGTCGCCAGGTGCACAGTGAGGCCGGAGTTTTCGAGTCCCAGCGCCGCCGCCACGCCCGCACCGCCGCCGCCCAAAATCAGCACGTCGGTTTCGATGTCCACCTTCGGCGCAAAGTCGGCCGGCAATGGGCTGTCCGATTCCAGCAACTCCGCCAGTTCCAAAGGAAACTCACCGCGATTGGCATTCGGCCCCACTCTTATCTGCCGTTCGGCGCCGACGTAATCCGGGTGGTGCTGGCGGATCAGGGCATTCGCCTCGTCCTCGCTCAAATCGGGAAAGTCTTCGTCCTTGCGCAACGCCCGCGTGCGGTGGACTTGTGCGATCGACTCCGCCGCCCAGTCGAAGGTCATGCCATCCTCCCGTTCTTGCGGATCTCTTTGGCGCGCTCGAAGCGTTCCGCGGGATCGACGTTCAGCAGGTAATCCCATTCCGCCTGCGCGCCGTCCTGTTGCAGTGCCGCGATTTTTTCTTCCAACGCCGATCGATCGCAATCCATACCGAGCGAACGCCGCACCCAGAGGCCCATGTTGTGCGGCTTCACCTTGTCCTCGCACACCGCGCGGCACAGGCCGCAGTGGATGCAGGTGGTGAAGTCTTCCGCCACCTGCTCGAACTCGCCTCTCTGCATGCGCAGAACCGATTCCATCACCGGGATCGACATGGGGCACGCAACAGTGCAACTGCCGCACTTGGTGCAACGGTCGAGCGTCGGGTACGCGGCGCGCAGGTCGTCGGCTGTCGCTCCGGCTTTCGGCTCGACCGGCGGGATCGCGTTCACCGGGAATGGAAACACCTGCATGCCGTCTTTCACCAGGCACATGCAGGCCAGTTCCGTACTGCTGGGCTGGCCGTCGGGCAGGCGCACCGTCACCGTGCAGGCGCCGCAGACACCACCGACGCACCCCGTCCTCACGAGTTTCCCCTGCCCCGCGTTCCACAACGCGTGCACGATGGTCTCTCCGGAGCGGGCTTTAATGGGCTCGCGCCCGTTCCATAGAATTTCCACGATTTTCGTTTTCGGGGCCTCGGGTTCGGCTTTGTCCTGCGTGCGATCGTCCATGCCAAAACTCAAAAGCGTTTAAGTTACACCATGTTATACCCAACCTTCCGGTGCGCGCAACCGCGCCACGGTAGCGGCATTCGTTTTCGATTGCAACGCGAAAACGAAGAATGGTTTGCCAGGCTACGATTATTTGCCGAGTTTTTGAATTTGTGCTATTTTAGCCGGGAAGAGTCAATTCATTCAGGAAGTTAAGCCCATGTCCGGTCATTCCAAGTGGTCCACCATCAAGCACAAGAAGGGTGCCGCCGACGCCAAGCGCGGCAAGATCTTCACCAAACTGATTAAAGAAATCACCGTCGCCGCGCGTCTCGGCGGGGGAGACGCCAACGCCAATCCGCGCCTGCGCACGGCCATCGCCGCGGCCAAAGAGCAGAACATGCCGCATGACAATATCAACCGTGCCATCAAGAAAGGCACGGGCGAGCTGGAAGGCGCAAACTATGAGGAAATCACGTATGAAGGGTACGGACCCGGCGGCGTTGCCATCCTCATCGAGGTCATGACCGACAACAGAAATCGCACCGTCGGGGAAATCCGCGCCCTGCTCGGCAAGAACGGCGGCAACATGGGTGAGAACGGTTGCGTCTCCTGGATCTTCGAGAAAAAGGGGCTGATCCTGGTCAAAAGCGATGCGATGGACGAGGACGCGATGATGGAGCTGGCGCTGGAAGCCGGGGCGGACGACATGCAGAACACCGGCGACCAGTACGAGATCACCACCTCCATGGAAAACTTCGAGACCGTACACCAGTCGCTCAAGGACAAAGAGGTGCCGATCGAATTCGCGGAGATCACCGCCATCCCGCAGAACACCGTGCCGGTGGACGAACAGAACGGGCGCGCCGTCCTGAAACTCATGGACCTGCTCGAAGATCACGATGACGTGCAGAAAGCCTATTCCAATTTCGATATCCCGGAAGAGGTGATGGCCGCAATCGACGAAAGCGCTTGACCGCCTGGACTTCTCGACCCGGCGCGGAATGGAAACTCAACCTACGGGGAAACCACCCATGCGTGTTCTCGGCATCGACCCCGGCAGTAACTGCACCGGATACGGCATCGTCGAGTCGGACCGCAAAACCCTGAAAAGCATCCACTGGGGAAGCATCAAGTCGAAAAGCCGCACTCCCTTTCCCGAACGGTTGAAAGCCATCTACGACGAACTCACCCGCGTCATCGACGAGTACCGGCCGGAGGTCGTGGCCATCGAAGATTTGTTTTTCGCGGTCAACGCCCAGTCCACCATCAAGCTCGGGCAGACGCGCGGCGTGGCATTGCTTGCGGCGGTCAACGCCAACCTGGCAATCGCCGAATACACGCCCCTTGAAATCAAGCTGTCCACCGTCGGTTACGGACGCGCCGACAAAAACCAGGTGCGGGACATGGTCACCACCCTGCTCCGCCTCAAGAAAAAACCCGAACCGCTCGACGCCTCGGATGCGCTGGCGGTGGCCATCTGTCATCTGCACAACCACGGAACCTCCAACCGCTTGAAAGAAGCCCTGTCCTCCAGGAGATGAAACCATGATCGCGCATTTGAACGGCACCCTCGCCCGCAAGACGCCCGTTTCCGTGATCGTCGATGTGCACGGAGTCGGCTACGAAGCCTTCATCTCGCTCAACAACTACTATGAACTGCCGGAGATCGGGAATCCCGTCACCCTCCTCATCCACAGCTACCACAAGGAAGACACGTTCAAACTTTACGGCTTCCTGCGCGAGGAGGAAACACAGATTTTCGAGACGCTGATCGGCATCAACAAAGTGGGACCGAAGCTGGCGCTCGCCATCCTCTCCGGCATGCCGGTGGACGAGCTTCTGGACGCCATCGCCAAAAACGACGTGGCGCGCATCAGCACCGTACCGGGGGTGGGACGCAAAACCGCCGAGCGGCTGGTGCTGGAACTCAAGGACAAGCTGGCGAAGATGGACAAGATGTCGGGAGAAACACCCGCGGCAGGCACGACGCACCGCCTGCTGGAAGACGCGCTCTCGGCGCTCATCAACCTCGGCTACAAAAAAGGCGACGCGGAAAAGGCGTTGAAACAGGTCTGGGAGGAACAGGCGGACACCCCGGCGCTCGAAACCCTCATCAAGGAAAGCCTCAACCGCCTGTCCTGAACACAACCGCATGGAATCCGACCGCGAAAATCCCGAAACCCGTTACACGCTGGACACGCAGGAAGCCCAGTTCGAGACCAGCCTGCGCCCGCGCACGTTTGCGGAATACATTGGACAGGACAAGGTGAAGGAGAACCTCGCCATCTTCCTGTCGGCGGCGAAGATGCGCGGCGAGACGCTCGACCACGTTTTGTTTTACGGCCCGCCGGGTCTGGGCAAGACGACGCTCGCGAATATCATCGCCTCGGAGATGGGCGCGGCGCTCACCAGCACGTCGGGCCCGGTCATCGAAAAGTCCGGCGACCTGGCGGCTCTGCTCACCAACCTGCAGGAAGGCGACCTGCTGTTCATCGACGAGATCCACCGCCTGCCGCGCATCATTGAGGAAATCCTTTACCCGGCGATGGAGGACTTCAAGCTCGACATCATGATCGGCCAGGGACCCAGCGCACGTTCGATCAAACTCGACCTGCCGCCGTTCACCCTGATCGGCGCAACCACGCGGGCGGGATTGTTGACCTCGCCTTTGCGCGACCGCTTCGGCGTGGTGCACCGGCTCGATTACTACACGCCGAAAGACCTGAAAAAAATCGTGCACCGCTCGGCGGAAATATTGAAGGTGGACATGACGGACGACGGCGGGCGCGAGGTGGCACAACGGTCGCGCGGCACGCCGCGCATCGCCAACCGGCTTCTGCGCCGCGTGCGCGATTACGCGCAGGTAAAAGGCGACGGCATCATCACCCGCCCCATCGCCGAACGGGCGCTGGAAATGATGGAAGTGGACCGCATCGGCCTCGACAAGATGGACCACAAACTGTTGCTGACGATGATCGAGAAGTTCAAGGGCGGGCCGGTGGGCATCGACAGCCTGGCGGCGTCGATCAACGAAGAGCGCGACACCATCGAGGACGTGTACGAACCGTTCCTGATCCAGTGCGGACTCCTGCACCGCACGCCGCGCGGCAGGGTGGTGACCGACGCCGCGTTCCACCACTTCGGCCTCACGCCGTCGTCCAACAACGACACGCCGCAAAAACCGCTGTTCTGATTTTTCCGAAAAATTTTAAAGTGGGTGGCCGAACCGCTCAGCCCCAGGCCTGGCGGAACTGCTCGAGGAAGGTGGGTTCCATCTTCGTCGTGCCCAGCACGTCCGGCGTCTGGTGCGTGTTGAAGCCGTGGAAGTCGCGGCTTCCGGTGGCGATCATGCCGTGGTCTTCCGCCAGTTTGAGGAAGTAATCCACCTTGCCGGTTTTCTCGTGGTAGGGATAAATCGCCTCCAGCCCCATCAGCCCCATCGCTTTCAATTCTTCCAGACGCGGCGGGATGTCGTCGAAGCCGATGCCCTTGTCCGGACGGTGGAGCGCGTAGGTGCGCTCGCCGGGATGCGCAATGATCGGCACGCCGCCGCTTTCGCGCATGAGTTTCAGCGCCTCATCGACATGGATGTTTTCGCGCTGGACGTTGTACTGCACGAGGTATTTTTCGAACGCCTCGCCGGTGTGCTTGACGATGCCGAGCCGCACCATCTCACGCGCCAGATGCGGCCGCGCCAGCACCCCCTCCGCCGCCTTCTGCACGTTGTCGAACGTGATCTGCCCCTGAAAGCGGTCCGGCACCACGTCGTTCAGTTTGTCGATCATGGCGTGCATGCGTTCCTCACGTTGCGCTTTCATGGTCTCGACCCGGTCCCATAATGACGGCCGGATGCTCGCCAGATCCTTGAAGTAACCGAGCACGTGCAGTTGAAAATCGCCGTACTTGACCGTCATCTCGATGCCCGGAAATACGGTCAATCCCGCCTTCTCTCCGGCGTCGATGAATTCCGGAATCCCCGAGAAAGTATCGTGGTCGGTGAGCGACAGAATGGAGACGCCATTTTTGCAGGCAATGTCCACCAGCTCCGAGGGCGAAAATTCCCCGTCGGAAAAGTTGCTGTGCATGTGGATTTCAAATTTCTCGGTCATGAAGCGCCTGATATGATTTTTGATTTATGGTACCGCGTTTGGGGGCGGCCTCCAAATAAACCTCGAACGGAGAGCTCTATAAAGTAGGATGCAGGAACACAGCCGAAGGTTTGCCTTGAAGCCGGATTTCCGATACATTGAAACCGTTGAACTTGTTAAGGAAACACCCTGCACATGTTGATGAGAACTGCATTGTCCTTCATTTTGGCCGGGTTGGGCTGGGCGCTCGCCGCCTGTTCGCCTTTGCCGGAGTCGCACGCGTCGTCAGGAAACCCGCCAACCGATTCCCCTCCCCGCGAAGTGTTGATCGTTTTTTCCGGCAACACGCTGGGCGAACTGAAACCCTGCGGCTGTGCGAAGGAGGAAGACCAGGGCGGCATCGAGCGCAGGATGGGTTACTTGAACAGCGTGACGCCGGAGGAAAGCAATCTGCTGTTCGTCGATCTCGGCGACAACTTCAAGGAATCCACCAGGCAGGGGCGCATCAAGGCACGCTATCTGCTGACCGCCATGGCGCGCATGAACTACGACGCGGTGACGCTGGGCGACCGCGATTTGCTGTACGGCGACGAATTCCTGAAAAAACAGGAAGGCATCCCATGGCTTGCCTCCAACATGCAGATCGAGGGCATGAACTTTCCACGGTACCGTACCCAGACCTTTGACAACGGGCTTAACGTAACGGTGCTCGCCGTGGCCGATCCGGATCTGTTCTACGTCTCCGGCCACAGCCAGATCACCATGCAGGACCCGGCAGAGGCGGTGAAGGAACTCCTGCCGGAGATCGAACGGAACGGACAGCCCGACCTCGTCGTCCTGCTCACCCACATGAAGCGTGAGAAGGCGTTGGG
Source organism: Nitrospina gracilis Nb-211 (assembly GCF_021845525.1). NCBI lineage: Bacteria > Pseudomonadati > Nitrospinota > Nitrospinia > Nitrospinales > Nitrospinaceae > Nitrospina > Nitrospina gracilis. The sequence continues at coordinate 2,212,321 of NZ_JAKJKD010000001.1, forward strand.
CCTGCTCGACCTCGACGGCGTCGATGTCGTGATCAACGGCCATATCGAGGACGAGTCGGACAAAATCGACATGCAGCCGGTGCAAAAAGGCGGCAAGATATTCGCGCAGGCCGCGCCTTTGGGGCAAAAAATGGGAGAGTTGCGCGTTACGGTGGAGGGCGGTGAAAAAACCTACAAGCACCGCATGGTGCGGCTGGATTCCAAAATCCCGGACGACGCGGAGATGACCGCCCTGCATGACGAATACAACCAGGAAATCGAAGCGCTGTTTTTCGAGACGTTGAAGGCCAAGCGCGCCAAGGAGCGCACGCAGGTGTACGCCGCCGAATCCACCTGCAAAACCTGTCACGCGGACGCGCATGAAACGTGGTCCGGTTCGCGCCACGCGCACGCCTATGCCACGTTGAAGGAAGTCAACAAGTCGTTCGATCCGGAATGCCTGAAGTGCCACACCACGGGGTTTGAAAAGCCGGGCGGGTTCATCAGCGAGATCGACACGCCAGAGTTGAAAAACGTGCAGTGCGAAATGTGTCACGGTGCCAGGCTGGAGCACAGCCGGGCGCCTGCGGGCGGGTTCGCCGAAGAGGCGCGCGGGGCCTGCTCGCAATGCCACGTGCCCAAGCACAGCCCCAACTTCAATTACGAGACCTACTGGCCGAAAATCCGGCATTAAATAATTTTAACGGTCCCGGATTGGGCCGTTTGCTACTATAATTGATAGACCGATCTCACGCGTACATGGAGTGTTCAATGAAACGATTCATCCCCCTTCTCATTCTGGTTGCCAGCCTCATTGCCGCTCCGGCTGTGGCCGACGGCCCGAAAATCGCCGGACAATACAAAGTCATCGGCGACCTCAAAAACCTGAAAAACGTCCAGCAGATCGAAATGATGGAGTTTTTCAATTATTCCTGCGGCCATTGCTACGGTTTCCTGGAAGAGTCCAAACGCCTGCATGCGAAGTTCAAGGGCAAGCTGTTGCACAAGAAACAACCCATCTACTGGGGCCAGCAGACGCCTTACCCCGCGATGGCGTTCTACATCGCCGACGAACAGGGCATGGAGGAAAAATTCACCAAGACGCTGTTTGACACCAACTTTCAGTTGGGTGTGAACGTGTTCCAGCCGCGCGTGATCAGCATGCTGTCGCAGGATTTCGGCATCCAGGAGGCCATGACCGACGGCATGAAATCGCCGCGCATCCGCAACAAGGTGCAAAAATCGTTGCAGTTGGCGCAGGAATTCGGCGTGGACGAGACGCCGACCATCATCATCAACGGAACGTTGAAGGTGACGCCCAGCCTCTCCGGCGGTGATGTGAAGAAGATGACCGACAACCTGATCGTGATTTTCAACGACCTGCTGAAGAAGAAGTGACACGGTTATGACGACGGGCAAACGAACAGGTATCGGCAGATGGTTGGGCGTTCTGGGCGCGCTGGCGTTGAGCCTTGCGCTGATCGCACCGTGGCATGCCACGCCGGTCCCGTCTTCCCTGCCCACCTCCGCACACGCGGGGTTTTTCGATGACGACCTGGAAATCTTCGAGGAGGTGCTGGACCTCGTCTCCGGCAATTACGTGTACCCGCCCGACTACAAAACCCTGTTTGAAACCAGCATCCAGGGCATGATCGCCAAAGTCCCGGAAAAAACCCTGACCGTGACCGACGTGTACTCCGGGCAGGTTTTAAAAAAGGACAGTGCGCGGTTGAGCTACCGCCTCAGTTTCAGCCGTCATGAAAACATGGAGGCGTTCCGGTCGGTGTACTATTTCCTCGCCAACCAGTACCAGGGCCAGCTCAAGAAAAAGGACATCGAACAGGCGGCCATCATCGGCCTCATGAGTTCGCTCGACCCCTACTCGCTGTACATGGACAAGGATGATTTCGAGCGGTCGATGCGCGATACGGAAGGCCAGTACGGCGGCGTGGGCATGGTGATCACCATGGAGGACCTCAAGCTCACCGTCGTGCGCACGCTCAAAAACTCGCCCGCCGAACGCGCCGGCATTCTGCCGAAGGACGTCATCAGCCAGGTGGATGGGCAGACGGTGAAAGGCATGCAGATCAACGAGCTGGCCGAACGCCTGCGCGGTTACCCCAACACCAAGGTGCAGATCCAGGTGTTCCGTCCCTCCACCAACTCGACTCAGGAAATCACGCTGACGCGCGAGATCATTTCCATTGAGACCGTGGAATACAAAAACATGGGCGACGGCGTCGGCTACCTGTCGATCAACAGTTTTTCCAAACAGACCAACGACCAGTTGCAGGTGGCGTTGAACCAGGCATTGGAGGAAGGCGTCACCGCGTTCATCATGGACCTGCGCAACAACCCCGGCGGCCTGCTCAGCCAGTCGGTGAAGGTGGCCAGCCATTTTCTCAATAAGGGTGAATTGATCGTGTACACACGCGGCCGCGACCGCAACGACATGCAGACCTACCAGGCGCTGTACAAAAACACGCTCACGCACCTGCCGCTCGTGGTGCTCATCAACAAGCAGAGCGCCAGCGCGTCGGAGATCGTGGCCGGTTCGCTGAAAGACTCCGGCAAGGCGCTCATCCTGGGCGAGACCTCGTACGGCAAGGGATCGGTGCAGACCATCTTCCGCATGAGCGACGGTTCCGGCCTGCGCCTGACCACCTCCAAGTACTACACGCCGTCGGGCATCGACATCAACCAGCACGGCATCACGCCGGAGATCATCGTCGAAAAAGACCTGCCGCAAGGCACTGAAGGCGAAGCCCCGCGCGAACCCAAGGGCGCTAAGAAGGACCCCGCCCCGCTCGCCCGCAACCTGGCGACCCGTCTCAAGGAAACCGAATTGATTGACTATCTCAAGCAAAAAGGCTATACCAACACGGATTCCATCGATCCCCTCGTGGAGTTCGCCAAACTGGTGGTGCGTGACAGCCAGCATCCCTCGAAAAGCCATGCCCTGGCCAAGGCGCGGGAGCTGGCCAAAGACATTCATTACTGACAAAGCAAATAATTCTCAATCAACATGTTTGTTCCAGGGAGTGATTAAAGAGAATGAACATCATCGATATCGATTTTGAAAAAGGGATCGTACAAAGCGATTTCAAGACGTGGACGATCGTGTCCAACGACAACAACCAGTACCTGCTCCTGCAACGGGAGGAGAATGGCCGCTACCACGTGGCGGAAGCCGACGTGATGAAAAAACATCTCTGGGAAGTGAAGGAAATCAACTACCGCGACCCGGAAGGCGGCACCTTCGTCTTCGACGAAGATTCAGGCATCACCCACATTGCCTGACAGTCTGGTCCATTCGGGACTGGCATGACTTTCATGACGGCAACTTGAAAAGATGCGGAGCGCGAGGTTGCGCCTTTGTCACGGGATGATCGCTTTCAGGTGAAAGAACGCCCGGCGGATCAGCCGCCGCTGAGCGCCTGCACGATGTCGATGGCGTCGGTGGGTTTCAGCGGCCGGTTCAGGTCGAACTCCTGCTCGCCATTGACGAAGAAGCGGACGTGCGGGCGCATGCGGTCCTGCTCGTCCACCACGCGGAACCGCAGACCGGGGAACTGGCGGTCCAGATCGCCCAGCACCTCAGCCAGCGTGGCGCCCTCGGCCTCGACCACATCTTTATGGTTCGTGTACGAGTAAAGCGGACTGGGAATCAAAACTCTCATAGCTTGACCTTCGTTAAAAAAGCCCGGTGAAGGACACTGCCCCGCCGATCACCCCACCTCCGCCACTTCCACGGAATAGATTTCCGGCAGGTGGCGCGCCATGCAGGTCCACTTATTCCCCTCGTCGCGGCTCAGCCATAACTCGCCGCCGGTGGTGCCGACATACAGACCCACCGGGTCGGCGTCATCCCCCGTCATCGCCTGCCGCTTCACCGTCCACCACGCCTGGCTTTCCGGCAGGCCGGCATCGAGCCGTTTCCAGGTTTTGCCGCCGTTCTTCGTGACGTAGGCGCAGGGCCGGCCCTCCACCGCGGTGCGCGGCCACACCATGCTGCCGTCCATGGGAAACACCCACGCGGTGTTGTCATCGCGCGGATGCACCACCATGGGGAAACCGATGTCGCCCACCTTCTTCGGCATTTTTTTGCCAATGCGTTCCCACGTGTTCGACGGACGGTCGAGTCGATAGATGCCACAGTGATTCTGCTGGTAGAGGCGGTCGGGATTGCTCGGGCACAGGCGCACGCAATGCGGATCGTGGAACATGGGGTCATTGCGGTCGAATCCATCGACCACGTCTATGCCGCCTATCAGCGCCGTCCAGGTTCTTCCGCCGTCCAACGATTCGTGTACGCCGCCGCCGGACATGCCGAAGTAAAAATGATCCGGATCGCGCGGGTCGATGATGATGGAATGCAGTTTGGGTCCGTCGGGGGTGCCGTCCTGCACCGTGCCCATCCAGCGCAAAAATTGCGGATCGTCGTTGATGCTGGAAAACGGTTCCCAGGTCCTGCCCGCATCCTGCGAGCGGAACAGGCCCTGCGGCGAGGTGCCCGCGTACCACACGCCGGGCTGGCTGACGTGCCCCGGTTGCAACCAGAAGGTATGGTCGACGGAGCGGCCGTTTTCCGCCTTGGCAAAGGCCGGCGGCCGGGCCGCTTCCTCCCATGTGCGCCCCAGGTTGGTCGAGCGGAACAGGGTCGGGCCCAAATGCCCCGTGCTCGCCGCCGCCAGCAGGGTCTTGCCGTCGCGCGGGTCGAGCACCACGTGGTTTATGATCTGACCGAGGAAGTGAGGTCCGCTCACTTTCCAGGATTTACGCCGGGTGTCGCCGTAATAGAACCATGCCCCCTTGCGGGTTCCGACCAGCACCACCAGCTTGCGCGTTTGGGAGGAACGGGACGCCGTTTTTTTGCGGGCGTGGGAAGGGGAGGATTTGCGGACTATATTTTTTTTGGAAGTGGTGCGTGCCATCAAACAGCCTCCTCAATGAGAAAGGACGTGAAAGAATAATGCCCCAGGATGCCAAAACATTTACCGCATACGGAATAATATTTTTCGATTACCGAAATACCGAGGGTCGCACCTGGCGGGCCGCCATGCAAGCGCAAAATTTGCAACCTGGCCCGCTACGGCCGCAATGCCCTATAAATGACGCACTTTGATTTTATTGAAAACGGATGAGCCGGATCAGAACAACTGCAGGGACTTGAGATGGCCGAGCTTTTTCTGCAGGGTGTCCTTGGTGGTGTCGGCCAGGAAGTTGCCGCGCAGATCGAGTTTTTTCAGTTTGGGAAAGCTTTGCGAATCCGCCAGCGCCAGCGCACCCTCGTCGCGGATTTCATTGAAGCTGAGCCCCAGGTTTTCCAGCTTCGGCATGTTTTTGGATGAGGCCAGCTCCACCACTCCCTTGTCCAGCAGGTAATTGTGCCGCAATTCCAGTTTCTTCAGGTTGGCCAGTGCCGTGGATTGGGCCAGCAAGGCGGCGCCGCGTTCGGAGATTTCGTTGTAACGCAGGTCCAGCTTGGTGACTTTTTTGAGGAAACCCTTTTCCAGAAGGAGGGCCAGGCCTTTATCGCCGATCTTCTTGCCGTTCAGTTTCAGCGTGCGCCCACCGCCGGACAACCCCTCCTTGAATACCTTGTCGTAATCAATTTTTTCTTTCGAGAACACGTCCTCCCGATCGAAGAACTGTGCCTGGGAAACCGGACTGAACCCCACAATCAGGAACACCGCAAACAGCAGAATCCGCCAGAGCTTCATGAAGCCTCCCCTCGTCAATCGTCGTCGTCTTCGTCCTCATCCTCGTCGTCGTCAAACGCAAAATCGGAAAGGTCGTCCACATGGAGGTGGCACAGGCGGGTGCGGCACCGCGCATTCTTGAGCGCGTCGATTCCTTCCTTGCGGATGCGGTTGGCCGTGATGTACAGATGCGTGACCTTGGCCAGCGTCTCCGACTCGGCAATGGCGATGGCGCCATCGTCCTCGATCAGATTGCCGTACAACCCCAGCTTCTTGAGCTTGACAAAATGAGGCGAGGTGGCGATGGCTCTCACCCCGTCATCGCTGATGACGTTGCCGTACAACTCCAGCTCGCGCAGGTTCTTGAAGTGCTCGCACTCGGCCAGCACCCGCGCACCTTCGTCGCTGATGTCGTTGTTCGGCAGGCGCAGGGTGCGCAGTTTGCCACGCTTCAATTGCGGCGAGTCCACCAACTGTTCAACGCCTTTGTCGCCGATATGATAATTGCTGAGGTCCAGGGTCCGTTTGTCCGGGCTCAGAAACTGTTTGATCAGGTATTCAACGCTTGCCAAGGGCGGCCGTTCCTTTCCAGATGCACATCAGACGTGGTTTATTGCTCAAAACGGCTTCAAGTATAACACAAGTCCGGCAGGCGAAAACCGCCCTCCCCTTTATACGGTGAGGTAACGCAGGAGGAACATGACGGCAATGACGTACATGATCCAGTGCACCTGCTTCGCCTTGCCGCAGGCCGCCTTGATTATGGGGTAGAGGATGAATCCCAGCGCCATGCCGTCGGCGATACTGTAGGTCAACGGCATGCCGATCATGATGAGAAACGCCGGCAGGGCCTCGTCCCACTCCTGCCAGTCGATGCGCGTGACGTTTGCCGCCATCATGGCGCCGACAATGATGAGCACAGGCGCGGTGATGGGATACAGGATGGTGTCGTGATCGAGGTGGTAGCCGCCGCCGATCATTTTCGCGAGCGGTGCAAAAAACAGTGCGAGCAGGAACAACAGGGCCGTCACCACGCTGGCCAGCCCCGTCCGCCCGCCTTCGGCCACACCGGCGGCGCTTTCGATGTAGCAGGTGACGGTGGTGGTGCCCAGCAGGGACCCAGCCGTGGTGGCCACCGAGTCCGGCCACAATGCGCGGTTGACACGCGGCAGGCGTCCGTCTTTCAAAAACCCTCCCTGGTGGCCCACACCCACCAGCGTGCCCGCGGTGTCGAACAGATCGACAAACAGAAACACCGCCGCGATGGTGAGCAGGCCCAGATCCAGCGCTCCCCGGATGTCCAGTTGCAGAAAGGTCGGCGTCAAATCCGGGGGCAGGGACATCACGCCGTGGAATTTCACAAGGCCGAACGGCATGGCCGCAAGCGTCATCACCCCCATGCCGATCAGGATGGCTCCTTTAATCTTTCTTTGGAGCAGGACTCCGATCAGCCCCACTCCCACCACGGTGAACAGCGCGGGCAGGGTGTTGAGCGGCGCCAGTTGCACCAGCGTGCCCGGGTGCGCCATCACGATCCCGCCCTGCACGAAACCGATGAACGTAATGAACAGGCCAATGCCCACGGAAATGCCGACCTTGATGTCGTTCGGCAGGCTGTTGATGATGACTTCCCGGAAGCGGAGCACGGTGAGCAGGATCAAGCCGATGCCGGAGAGAAACACCGCGCCCATCGCCACCTGCCACGGGATGCCCTGCCCCATGACCACGGTGTAGGTGAAGTAGAAATTAATGCCCATGCCGGGCGCAAGCGCGATCGGGTAGTTGGCGCCAAGTCCCATGAGGAGGCACCCCAGGGCGGCGGCAAGGCATGTTGCCGTCATCACCGCGCCGAAGTCCATGCCCGCCTGCATCATCACCGCCGGTTGCACGAAAATGATGTACGACGCGGTGAGGAACGTCACCGTGCCCGCGCGCGCCTCCGTGAGCAGCGTGCCGCCCCGTTCGCTCACGCGGAACCGGCGGTCGAGGGATGCGAGCCACCGGCTCATCGAGAAACTCGCAGGTTGTGGCGGAGTGAGGTCATGAACACCCAAACGGGAAAAACATGATGGGGCCAGTGGCGCGCTTCAATTCAAAAATTCCTTCTGGACCAGCGCCACCTCGTCGTCGCGGTTGTGCACCTGGCCGTTGATGCGCGCGTCGCGGAGCGTCTTGAACACGGTCTGGAACACGGGTCCCGGCCGGATGCCCATCTCGATCAGGTCGTCGCCGGTGAGCGACAAAGTGGCCGACGGATTGTACTGCGTGAAGAACATGAGCACATGTTTGTTGATGCGGTCGCTGTTCGACACCGCCATCATGAGCAGAATGGCTTCCGTGGACATCTCCGAGAGCAGATTGTAAATGTCGCTCGGCTCGAACTTGCGCCGGCGTTTGAGCGTTTTGAGCGCGAACTCGCAATTCGCCAGATCCTCTTTCACCCGTTTTTTGATTTTGGCAGGCAGGCTGAGCCGCGTGGCAAGCTGATTGAGGTCGGCGTTTTTCATCCCGTACAACGCGCCCAGAAAATACACGAAACCCACATCCGGTTGTTCCACCAGCCGGATCACGTTGGACAGGGCGAAGATTTCCTCTATGCGTTCCAGGATCTGCACGTTCTTGCCGTTCTTCATCAGGCGCGGATGGATGACCTGCAGCAATCCCAACTCCTTCATGCGAGCGAAACAGCGGATCGGTTTTTTCTCATCGAGCATGCGCATGAGTTCGTTGTACAGGCGCGTGCCGCTCAGCTTGTGCACGATTTTTTTCGCCACCGCGCGTTTGATGAACGACTCCGTCTGCTTGCCGATGGTGAATCTCAGCCGTTGTTCAAAGCGCACGGCGCGGAAGGCGCGGCAGGGGTCCTCGACGAAACTCAGGTTGTGGAGCACGCGCACCACGCCGTCTTTCAGGTCGCGCTGACCATTGAAGTAGTCGATCAGCGTGAACGCGTCCTTGCCGTTCAGCTTGATCGCCAGCGCGTTGAACGTGAAATCGCGGCGGAACAGGTCCGACTTGATCGAGCTCATCTCCACCGTAGGCAGGGCGGCGGGATGGGTGTAATACTCCATGCGCGCCGTGGCGACATCGATCTTGAATCCGTCGGAGAAGATGACGACGGACGTGCCGAATTTTTCGTGCCCCACCACGCGCCCGCCAAATTCTTTGCCCAGCCTGCGGGCGAACTGCATGCCGTCGCCTTCCACCACAATATCCAGGTCCAGGTTCTCGATGCGCAGGAGCAGATCGCGGACGAATCCGCCGACGCCATACACCGAAACGCCGAGTTCGTCCGCCAAATGCGAAACATCGCTGAGCCGCGTCATCACCGATTTCGGCAAGCGTTCCCGGAGCAGGCTCTTCACGTTTTTGACCAGCAGGTCATTTTCGCTGAGCAGGGCCGCATACGGTTCCGGCGCGTAGCGTCCCATGTCCTGATGCAACAACCGCAACAGGTCGCCACGGCTGACGATGCCCATCATGTATCCCGTTTTGGGATGCACCACCGGCACGACCTTCTGTTTGGCCTCGATGATGCTGGGCACGATGGTTTTGAAATACGCGTCGGGCGTCGTCACCGCAAACTCGTGCGCCATGAAATCTTCCACCAGTTCGCGTCCCAGTTTGTGATGAATGGCTTTTTCCACCACCTGGCGCGTGATCAGTCCCACCGGCTTTTTGTTGAACACCACCGGAAGCGTGTTGAGGTTGAACCGCGTCATGGTGCGTTCGACTTCGGTAATGCTCTGTTTCGCCTGCACCGAGACCACCGGCGAATGCATGACGTGTTGGACGCGGTTGAGCGGTTCGACTTTTTCATTGAGGACGGCGATGAGGTGTTCCCGCGTCTGGATGAGCGTGCGGTCCGAGGTGCTGGCCGACGCCGCATTCGGGTGTCCGCCGCCGCCGAGTTCACGCAGGATGCGTCCCACGTTCACCTCGTCCGTACGGCTCCGGCCGATGACGTACACCCGGTTGTCCAGGCACACGAGGGCGAACAGCACCTTGAGATTTTCCAGATCGAGAAGACGCGACACCACCACCGCGAGATCGCCGACGTAATGCTCCACCGCCGCCTGTGCGAGGGCGATCTGAACGCCGTTGTAATTGTTCACTTCGAGGCTCTGACTGAGCGTCTTCATGACGTCGCGCTGTTCCTGGTTGAGCCGCGCCTCAACGAACTCCGAAACGGCTTGCAGGTCCGCGCCCAGTTTCACCATCTGCCCGACCGCAAAAAAATCCTCCGGCGTGGTGGACGACGACACAAGAGAATGCGTGTCCTGATAGATGCCGAGGATCATGAGCGTCGCCTCGAACGCCGTCAGCGTGATGCCGCGCTCGGCCAGTTCCTCGCACAGAATGGTGACGGACGAACCCCGGTTGCGCACCACCGCCTTGTCCGCACGCAGGGGTTTCGCGACATCGACGTGGTGATCGTAAACGTGAACTTCGACGTTTTTTTTATCGAGGAGGGATTTGAACGGGCCGATGCGGTCCGCGTCCTGCGTGTCCACCACGATCAGGCGCGTGACCTGGTCGAGGTCCACGTCCTTCGCACGCGTGAACTGGAAGGGATTGTCAAAGGCGCGCAGGTAGTCCTGCACGGAGTTCTCCACCGAAGAGGAGAACACCATGTGCGCGCCGGGATACAGCTTCTGCGTGGCAACCATCGCCGCCACACAGTCGAAGTCCGCGCTGATATGCGTGGTGATGATTTCCATGGGGCGGCCGTGACCGAATACAAAAAGGGCCCGCGACGGGCCGGGGTTCCGTCAATCTTCCGTTTTCACTATAACATGAAACTGAAAGGGACGGTCCTGCGGCAGGGCGCAGACCTTATTGTCGCAGATGCGGTAGGTGAGCGTGCCCCGCACCATATGGGTTCCGGGCTCGAGGGCTTCCGGCGCCACGAGCGTGCGGGAGAATTCGGCGCGGTGGCTGTGCACCTTCACCCAGCGGCCGAGCGCCTCATCCTTGACCAGCGTCGGCGGCGTCTCCGCCCATTCTCCCACCACTTCAAACGGGCTTTGATCGATCACAAGGCGCGTGGCCACCGTCGGGTCCTGCCCGTTGGCTTCCATGGAATAAAAGTGCCAGCCCTTCTGCGGCACCGCCACGACGAAAATCTTGAAGGACTCCCCCGGCCGCACGATGTCTCTTTCGGACATCGCATGAATTTCGATCTGGATCTGTTCCGCGCGGTCCTTCAGGAATTCCTGAACGGGTTTGAATCCGCAAAACACCAGCGCACACAGGATGCAGAAAGCCGTCAGGCCATGCGGTCTGGATCTGGCGTGGAGCGGTTCGCTTTGGCTTTGCAGTTGAGAGCGCATCGTAAACGTCTGGGGCCGCCGTGCACCCGGGAAGGTGAATGAGGACTAGTCTTTAGAAAGTTCGATGTATTTTTCGATGGTGCGGACAAACTGTTCGCTGGACACGGCGCCGGAAAACATCTCGCCATGAATGGTGGATTCGGCGAAGTTATAGGTACCGATGATGAAGGTGGGCGTACCCTGAATGCCGATCTCGATGCCCTGGCGGAAATCACGCTCCACCCGGTCGCGAAACCGGCCTTCAGCCATGCAGGCCTTGAAGTCCTTCAGGTTGTCCACGCCCACGTCATGCGCGGCGCGGATCAGGGATTCTTCACTTTTGAATGCCTGCGGGTCCTGATACACCGCCGTTTGATACTCCCAGAAGCGTCCCTGCGCCCGGGCGCATTCCACCGCTTCGGCTATGGCGAAGGCTTCCTTGTGCAGGGGGAAATGACGGTAACCGAACTGCACCCTGTCGCCATAAGTCTGGCGCAGGTGGTTCAACGTCGTCTGCACTTTTTTGCAGAACGGACAGAGGAAGTCGGAGTATTCCATAAGAAACACCTTCCGGGGTTCCTTATGATCCGGCTTGAACCACAACATGGCGGTGCCGATGCCCGCCACCAGCTTGAAGTCGTTGGGCGCTTCGAAGTAATCCTCCACCCATCCCTTGTTCACCGCAAATTCGTAGCGCTGATTCAGCTCCTTAAGATACGCATCCTGGCGAAGCCGCTCCACATAATTGCGGATCATGTTCTGCACCGCGGCGGAGTTGAGCCCTTCCATATCATCCAGTCCCATTTCCTCCTGGTACATGCGGATGATGTCCTCGCGATTGATACGCGCCGCGCGGATTTCGAGGATTTCTGGATGCTCATCCTGCAACAGCTCGATGGTTTTCTGCTTGAGCAGGATGCTCTGCATGCTATGCAGGCGTTGCATCATGTCCTGGATTTGCGGATTTTTGAGATCATCGAGGTGGATATCATGACCTTCCACGACAGCGACGCGGGGGTTGTTGTGAAAGTTGGGAACGTCCGGTTTGGTTTCTTCGGCCATCAGGCCGTGGACCCAGAGCAGAATCAAAACCCAGGAGAGGGAAAGAGCGAGCGAATTTTTTACTGAAGGGCGCATATCATTTCTTGCATCGATTGCAGGGGAGGAGACGAAACTGGAAGGTCCATCCCCATAACGTGTGCTTCCATCTGTTCTTCATTATCCAACAATCGCAAGAGCAATCGCAAATGGATTGTCGGCTTTCTTTTTTCTATATTTTTTGAACAAAGAGGAAAAAAGAAAACAGGGGCCGAAGCCCCTGTTTCGAATCTTTCTGCGACATCGCGGTTTTCAACTGGCTTTCAGCGATTCTTCGGGATTGAGGAATTTGTGTGTGTTTTCCGCCAGATTGAGAAACGCCTTGGTGACCTTTGAGTCCGGCTTGGCAAGCACGATAGGGTCGCCGGTGTCGGAACGTTCCGCCACCTCGGCATCCAGCGGGATGCTCCCCAGGTAGGGCAGGACCAGCTCTTCTGCCAGCTTCTGACCGCCGCCCTTGCGAAACACGTCCACTTCACCCTGGCAGTGTGGGCAGACAAGCGTACTCATGTTCTCGATGATGCCGACGATGGGCACGTTGCTGTCACGGGCGAACGAGATCATCTTGCGCGCGTCGAGCAGGGCCAGATCCTGCGGCGTGGTGACGACCACGCATCCATCCACCTCGCCGATGAAATCAATGATGGTGATCTGCTCGTTGCCGGTGCCCGGCGGCAGGTCGATCAACAGGTAATCCAGCTCTCCCCAGTTGATGTTGCCCAGAAGCTCGATGATGAAGTCGTACTTCACCGCATCACGCCAGGCGATGTGCATGTTGGGGTCTTCGATCAGAAAGCCGAGCGACGCCACCTTGAGGCCGTTCTTGGTCTCGTACGGCGAGATGCCGTCGTCGTGCGCGCGCAGTCGGACGGATTCGGCATTGATCAACTTCGGGATGTTGGGACCGTGCAGGTCGGCATCGGCCAGACCCACCTTGAATCCCTTTTCCGCCAGCGCGATGGCGAGGTTGGTGGTCACCGTGCTTTTGCCCACTCCCCCCTTGTTACTGCCGACGATGATCTTATATTTGATCGAGTTCATCCGGTCATTGACCAGCCATCGGTTGTGCTCGTTGTGATCCGCCTTGCAATCGTTGTCGTTGTTGTACTCACACATCTCGCAGGTGTGAAGCAGGCGGCACTCTCCGGTTACGGGTAATTCCATTAATACCTCCCAAACGTGGACGGGCGGGGAGCCTGGCTCCCTGCGCGGGAAAACGTCTCAAAACATTGAATTATGCTGAAAGTATATAATCTTTTTGGAAACAGGAAAAGAGATAAAACCGGGACGTTTTGGGAAATTGTGAAGGGCCTTTCGGATTTTTTCTGGCCAATCCCGGCAATCTCTGGAATGATTACGAAACCTTTTGAGTTGTTTTTGATCTAAATGCAGACAAACGGGTTGCACTGCAACCCGCGGAAATCCCCGCTTCCGGGGATTTTCAGCATGGACCACGCAACTCTTTTGGTATTTCATTCGCCGAACTTTCGGCCGGGTCGGCACCCGGGGGGGAAAGCCTGCACCCAAGCAGGTTTCAGCCGGACCGATCCCGTATTCACAATCGCCAATAGACTTGGTAGATAGAAAAGGAGAGGATTAAATGAGCAAGCTGTTTTTCAAATTGCATGTGACTTTGCTGAGCCTTCTGGTTTTGACGGCGGGCACCGCCCTGGCGGGCACCCGCGCCATCGCCATCAGCGAACCGTCCAACGGCGCCACGGTGCAGAACCCGGTGAAGGTGTGCCTGGTCGCGCACAACGTCACCGTCGAGCCGGCCAAAAAAGGCGTCAATGACGGCAAAGGACATCACCACATCCTGGTGGACGCTGATCTTCCGAAAGACCTGAGCCAGCCGATCGGCAAGGACGCCCAGCACATTCACATGGGCGATGGTTCGACCTGCAAGGAGATCCGTCTGGAGCCGGGCATGCATGTCATCCGGGGCTTGTTCGCCCAGGGCAACCATGTTCCGTACAATCCTCCGATCACCGCGACGGTGATTGTCAACGTTCAGTAAACACTTTCACCCCCATGCCCGTTACCCTACTTGGGGTTGCGGCGCATGGGGGTGTTTTGTTTCTACTCCCCCGCCCCTTGAAATCGGTTGTAATCGCTTTTCCCAGCCGATACAATTTATTCATTCAAATTGGGTTTTCAAACCTTTAGTCAGCCATCAACCGCCGCATCTCAAGCGGCAGACCGGTCTTCTATGCGTCCTTTTGCCCGACCCGTTTCGTACCTGATCACAGCATTTCTTTCCGCGTCGCTTTGCCTGCTCACCGTGGTGCACGCCACCGCGTACGAGGTCAACCGCAACGCCATTGTCATGCTGATCGCGAAGGACAAACAGGGCGAGACGGTGTCCACCGGTAGTGGTTTCATCGTACGGCCGGACGGCACCCTCCTCACCAATTACCATGTGTTGATCGACACATCCAGTATGAGCGCGGTGTTTCCCGATGGAACCCAGGTGGACGTCAAGGGTGTGTTGAATGTGGATCGTCTGCGCGATGTGGCGGTGCTGAAACTGGAAGGCGACCTCTATTCCACGCTGGAGATCGGCGACTCGTCCAAACTGAAGACCTATGATTACCTGAGCGCGCTGGGGTATCCCTCACACGCGGTGGAGATGGTGGAGCAGGGCCTGCACGGGGTTCTGGTGCAGACCTACGGTTTCGTGCTGGGCGTGCACCCGCAGGCCATTCCAGAGTATCCGTTTATTTATGCCACCACGCCGTTCGAGCCGGGATTCAGCGGCGGGCCGGTAGTCAACCTCGACAACCAGGTGGTGGGCATCGCCACCCTGGAAGGACGCGCACTGAATCTGGCGGTGCCCATTGAATCCGTAAAGCCATACCTGAAAGACACCCGGCTTCTCAGCTTCGACGACCTGCGCGAACGGGACAAGAACACCAAAGAGGTGCTGTACTACCGCGGCAACTTCACTTTGTACGGATTGGGAGATGCCGAAGCGGCGATCGGCCTGTTCCAAAAAACGCTGAAGATCGACCCCGATTTCGTGCCCGCCCGTTACGATCTTGCCGTGGCCTACCGGGGCCTGGGGCAGATGGACGCGGCGATCGCGGAATACGAAAAAGCGCTCAAGATCAACCCGCGCTTCCCGGAAGCACTGTCCAACCTGGGCGGCCAGTATTTCCGGCGGGGTGACGTGAACAAGGCCATCGAAAAATTCCGCGAGGCCATCTACATCCACCCAAACTTCATCCAGGCATTGTCCAACCTGGGTGCGGCGCTCAACAAAAAAGAGCGCTACGAGGAAGCCGTGCCGTTTCTCAAACGCGCGCTGTCGCTGGACCCGGAGTTCGGCGTCGCGCACTTCAACCTCGGCAACGCTTACTACGGCCTCGGCAAATGGAATGAAGCCATCGGCGCGTACCACACCGCCGTCGGCATGGGCGTCGATTTCCTTTCCCTGCACTGGAGCCTGCACGACATCCATGCCAAACAGGGCGACCGCGATAAAGCCATTCGCGAACTGCGCTTCATTCTGCAGATCGACCCGCAGAACGAAGATGCCCGTAAAAAACTGGAAGCGCTCGACTCCCGGCCTTGAAGGCAAACGTCACACCCGCCGGACCGTCTCCACCACCACCCGCAACACCGCCAGCATGCTGTCCGCCGAGCATTTGTCCAGCGTGTCCTCCAGCGTATGCCAGTATGAATAATCGAAGTCGATCAACAGCACGGAAGGGATTTTCATGTGGATGAAAGGCAGGTGGTCGTCGCGCACGGAATAACGGAGCATGGGCACGAATTCCTTGACTCCCAGATCCTCTGCCGTGTCGAATACGGTTTCTATGAAACTCGGCGAACTGCGAAAGGAATACTGCTCTTTAAAAATTTTGAGATCCTTCTGCCCCACCATGTCCACTACCAGCGCCCGGGCGGGCCAGGTGGAGGGGTCTTCCTTCTTCAACTGCTCGGCGTAGTAAGTCGCTCCCAGAAAATATTCGTCCGAGCCCTTGCGGCCCCAGTCCTCACCGTCGAAGAACACCAGCTTCACCGTGCGCTCCGGCGGGTTCTCGTCGAAGTACTCGGCCAGAGCCAACAACACGGCGGTGCCGGAACCGCCATCGTTGGCGCCGATGATCGGCTGGCCTTCCTTTTGAGGATCGGTCTCCTCATCGGCGAAGGGCCGCGTGTCGTAATGCGCGCCCAGCAGGATGGGCGGTTTGTCACCGGTGCCATTGAAGGTGAGTTCGTAATTGTACAGCGGCAGTTCGTCCGCGTACCCCACCCGCGCGACGAACGCCTGTTCCTTCCACGAGTCGGCGTGGCGCTCCGCCACCTGCCGGATGTAGGCGCGGGTTTTGACGTGGCCGTCGCTGCCCGGGTAGCGGGGACCGATGTCGCACAGCGCCACTAGGTGGTCCCACAATATGGAACGGTATTTTTGCAGAGGGTCCGGTTCTCCGGACAACCGCGCGGGAAGAATGGCCATCATCAGCATGAAAAGTCCCCCCAACCACTGTGTTCGCCGCATGCCATGCCTCTGGAATCAGGAAAATTCGGAATCCGCCGGGTGGGAGGTGCCCCACCGGTTTTCAAGGTAATCCCGCAGGATCTCCGCGTGGTCGAACGCCAGGTCCTCCGGCAGGCGGTCGTGCGGAAACAGGGCGCACCGGCGGGCGTCATCCGCGGCTTTGGGCTCGCCTTCCGCGCGGGCCACAAACACGGTGGAGATGCAGTGCATGCGGGGGTCGCGGTCCGGACGGGAATAGCTGTGGAACTGGCCCAGAAGGTGGACTTCCAGTTGGATTTCCTCCCGGGCTTCGCGAATGGCGGCGTTTTCCAACGATTCTCCATAATCGACAAATCCGCCGGGCAAGGCCCACCCATGCGGCGGGTTTTTGCGCTCAATCAGCACGATTCCCCGGTTTTCGATCTCGATGATCAAATCCACCGCCACCGCCGGTTTTTTATAACTCATTGAAACTCGCCGCCAAAACAAAAATTTCCCGCCAAGTGGGAAAATTCGACATACCCGAAACAACGTCGACCATCCGGGTCCTGCCTTGACAACGCTTTATATTACAGATATCTTTAATGAACAAAAGGGTTTTCTCCCAAGCCCGCAAAAAAAGCCCTTAAGTTTATTCACCGGATTCCGATAATTAAACTGCGGGGCAAAACGGCACGCAGACCGGCCCCGGAAAACGACTCAAAAATTTGTTGAAGGTTCAGATTATGGAAATCCAGGGCGATGATTTCAAAATCCGAAACAAGGTATCCCCGGACAAGGTGAAAGGGCCGAACGTCAAAGGCAATCCGGCCGACCCCACATCCACTGCCTCTTCCCGGGCGTCCAACGCCGGCGGAGAACAGATTGCCTTGTCCGCAAAGGGGCAAACCATTCAGAAGGCTCTGGATGTGGTCAAAGCCTCTCCCGACGTGCGGACCGAAAAGATCAACCGCATCAAGTCCCAAGTGGAAAACGGCACCTTCCATGTGGACAGCGATGTGTTGGCCGAGAGCATTTTGAAAGAAATCCTGACCGAGTCGAAGTTTCTGGAATAAATCTCAACCCCTTGTTGTATTACCGTTTTGAGCCCGGCTTCCCAGCCGGGCTTTTTTTTGTGGCCGCGGACCGGGCCGCCCGGAAATTTTACGTCAGACCCCTGTTTTTTTGGAATCTTCCACTTGCCGTCTTTCGAGGCCTGTGGTACCTTACCCCTTTCAATTTAACGGCTGTAAGCAGGAGCATTGAATGTCCAAGCGATGTGAAATCTGTGACAAGGGTCCTCTGGTTGGCAACAACGTGAGCCACGCCAACAACAAGACGCGGCGCCGGTGGATTCCCAATCTCAAGAAACTGCGTGTGGTGCATAAAGGCGCGGTAAAAACGATGAAGGTGTGCACCCGCTGTCTGAAAGCGGGCAAGGTGATGAAGGTTCCGGCCAGCAATCGCCCCACCCAGACGGCTGCCACCGGCTGAACGGCGGGGAACTCCCCTTCCCCGTCTAAATCTGTTTACCGATTTCCCCCACCTTGCGTTTTTTGTCCGTCCCCTTTTTCTTGAATTCCTTCACGCGTTCGGCGTGAATCACGCCTTTTGTCTTTTTCAGCGCCTCGAGGATTTTCTTGAGATGGCTGAGATCGAAAATCTCTACGTCCAACTCGAAGAACGCGCGCTTGTGCGTCGCCTGCACCACATTGGCGCGGGTGATGTTGACATCGAGTGACGCGAGGAGACTGCTGATGGTGGCAAGCAGACCGGGCTGGTCCTCCCCCACGATGGCCAGCGGCGTCTGAAACGGCGTCTTGTGCACGGTATCCCATTCCACCTCGATCATGCGCTCGGTTTCGTTGGTCAGAGCCTCGACGCTGGGGCACTCCTTGTGATGCACGGAGATGCCGCGCCCGCGGGTGATGTACCCGATGATCGGATCGCCGGGCACGGGGTTGCAACACTTGCCGATGCGGATCATCATCTGGTCGCCAAAGTTCTTGACCTTGATGCCGATGTCTTTTTCCTTCGACGAAGGTTTGCGCGCCACTTTGACGGCAGTGGATTTTTTGCGGTATTCCTCCAGTGTTTCTTTCGGCAACAGTTTTTCCACCACCTGGTGCGGCGGCAGTTTGCCGAACCCGATTGCGGTGAACAGGCTGTCCAGCGTGTTGTAGCCGCAGGCATGCGCGGCCTCTTCCAACGCTTTGCCCTTTAACAGATCCCCCGTCGCCGGGCCGTACTTGCGCACCTCCGTCTCCAGAATCTCCCGCCCCAGCTCCAGGCTCTGCTGGCGTTCGCGGCTGTTGATGAAGTTGGAAATCTTGTTGCGCGCTTTCGAGGTTTTGACGAAGCCCAGCCAGTCGCGGCTGGGATGGCGTTGCTGGGAGGTGAGGATTTCGACGCGGTCGCCGTTTTTCAGTTTGTAGCGGAGCGGCACCATCTTGCCGTTCACCTTCGCGCCGAGGCAGTGGTTGCCGATATCGGTGTGCACCTGGTAGGCGAAATCCACCGGCGTCGCGCCGCGCGGCAGGGCGATGACGTCGCCTTCCGGCGTGAACACGTACACTTCCTGGAAAAACAGATCGACCTTGAACGAACTCAGAAAATCCTTCGGGTTCTTGATGTCCTTCTGGTCTTCCAGCAGGCGCCGCACCCAGCTCAGGTGATCGTCGAGGTTCTTCGCCAGTCCGCCGCCATCCTTGTACTGCCAGTGCGCGGCGATGCCCTCCTCCGCCACGCGGTGCATTTCTTTCGTGCGGATCTGCACCTCCACGCGCTGGCCGTTGGGACCGTTCACCGTAGTGTGCAGGGACTGGTACATGTTCGGCTTGGGCATGGCGATGTAGTCCTTGAACTTACCGGGGATCGGCCGCCACAACGAATGCACCAGCCCGAGCACGGCGTAACAATCCTTCACGCTGTTGGTGATGACGCGCACGCCGATGAGGTCGTACACATCCTCCAGGTCGATCTGCTGAGTCACCATCTTTTTATAGATGCTGTAGTAATGCTTGGAACGCCCGGTGACGACGCCGTCCAGCTCGGCGGCTTTGAGTTCTTTCTCCAGCAGGGTGTACACGTTCTTCACCAGTTCGTCACGCTCGCCCTGTCCCTTGTGCATGCGGTTGACGATGGCCTGGTATTGTTCGGGATGCAGGTACTTGAACGATCCGTCTTCGAGCTCCGCCTTCAGCCAGCCGATACCCAGGCGGTTGGCGAGCGCGGCATAGATGTCCAATGTCTCGCGGGCAATGCGCTTCTGGCGGGAGGGGTCGAGGGAACTCAGCGTGCGCAGGTTGTGCGCCCGGTCGGCGAGCTTGATCATGACCACGCGGATGTCCCGCGCCATGGCGAGGATCATCTTGCGGTAGTTCTCCGCCTGCTTTTCCTCGCGGCTGGAAAACTCGATCTCGCCGATCTTCGTCACCCCGTCCACCAGGCCGTAAATTTCGTCGCCGAACAGTTCGCGGATTTCCTCGGCGGTGGCCAGGGTGTCTTCGATGGTGTCGTGCAGGAGGCCGGCGGCGACGGTGCGTTCGTCCATCTTCAGCCGGGTCAGGTTGTAAGCGACCTCTACTGGATGCGACAGATAGGCCTCGCCGGAGCGGCGGCTCTGCCCGCGGTGGGCCTTGGCGGAATAAATGTATGCGTCAAGAATGATGTCCACGTTGGCCGTGGGATGGTAGGCCTGGACGGCTTCTGTGATTTCACTGAGCTTACGCATACACGGTTGAGATTCTCCGGGCGAAAATCCCTACAAAGAGCTTATAATCATTGCTTTTACATTTATTTAAGATACTTCCGGCGTGAGGTCCAGTCAATTATCATTTATAAGGAACCCTTTTCATAAGGTACGATGCCGGAAACAAAGAAAACGGTCCTCCAAACCCAGAACCGCAAAATCCAGATGGCCGAAAACAAATCCGCACCTCCCAAACCGTCGCTTGCCGACTCCCTCCAGTACGTCAAGGGCGTCGGACCCAAACGGGCGTTGTTGCTGGAAAAACTGGGGATCGTCACCGTCGAGGACGGGCTCGCCCTCCTGCCCAACCGCTACGAAGACCGAAGCCGGGTGCAGACCATCGCCGAACTGAAGCCCGGCGAGTTCGCCACCTTCCGCGCCACCATCCTCAACGCCGGGACCCTCAGGCTGGGGCGGCGGCGCAAGGTGTTCGAGGTCATCTTCGAGGACGACACCGGCACCCTGCGCGGCAAGTGGTTCCACTTCCGCGAGCCGTATATGAAGGAACGCTACACCGTCGGCCGCCACTGCATCGTCTCCGGCAAGGCGAAAGACAACACCTACCTCGGTGCGGGGCTGGAGATCGTCCACCCCGACGTCGAAATCACCGAAGACGACGCCCCGGCCACGCTCGAAATAGGGCGCATCGTGCCGGTGTACCCCACCACCGAGGGCCTGCACCAGAAGTCGCTCCGCACCATCATGAAAACCCTCGTCGACCGCTACGCGCCTTTGCTGGAGGAATACCTGCCAGAGGATGTGATGAAACGCAACAAACTCACCCCGCGCGTGCAGGCCTATCGGGACACGCACTTCCCGCCGCCCGGAACGCGCGCCGATCACCTGCACCTGTTCCGCACACGGCAACAGGTGCGGCTGGTGTTCGAGGAGTTGTTTCTCATCCAGGTGGGTCTCGCCTTCAAACGCAAACACGCCTGGCAGGAGGTGCCCGGCCGCGCCCTGCAAACCCGCGGTGACCTCATCCACCGCTTCGTCAAACTCCTCCAGTTCCAGTACACCGGCGCGCAAAAACGGGCGTTGGGCGAAATCATGGACGACCTCGAAAAACCGCATCCCATGCACCGCCTGCTGCACGGCGACGTGGGAAGCGGCAAGACACTGGTCGCTTTGACCACGCTCCTCACCGCCGTGGACAACAACTTGCAGGGGGCGATGATGGCGCCGACGGAACTGCTTGCCGAACAGCATTACCTGAACCTTTTGCCCTATTGCGAAAAACTGGGAGTGAAACTCGATCTCCTCACCAGCGCCCTGCCCGCGGCGGAGAAGCAGGCGGTTCAGGAGCGCATCCGCACGGGGCAGACGCAGATCGCCGTGGGAACGCACGCGCTCATTCAAAAGGACGTGGACTTCCACGACCTGGGTCTTGCGGTGATCGACGAACAGCACCGCTTCGGCGTTCTGCAACGCGAGGCCATCGGCAAAAAGGGAACCGCGCCGCACGTGCTCATCATGACCGCCACGCCGATTCCGCGCTCGCTCGCGCTCACGCTGTATGGCGACATGGACGTGTCGATCCTGGACGAGATGCCGCCGGGCCGTCAGCCCATCGCCACCCGCAGTTACGACGCGAAGCACCGCGACGAGGCCTATCAACTTCTGCGCGGGGAAATCCAGCACGGACGGCAGGCCTACGTGGTGTGTCCGCTGATCGAGGAATCGGAGGCGATGCCGCTCAAAACCGCGCAGGAAGTGCACGCCGACCTCGTCCAACGCTTTCCGGATCTTCGGCTCGCGCTCATTCACGGCAAGTTGAAAAAAGAAGAGCGGCAGGCCATCATGAACGAGTTCAACCAGGGCCGGGTGGATATCCTGGTCGCTACCACGGTGATCGAGGTCGGCATCGACGTGCCCAACGCGACGGTGATGTTGATCGAACACGCCGAACGCTTCGGCCTGGCGCAACTGCACCAACTGCGCGGGCGAGTGGGACGCGGCGGCCACGCCTCGCACTGTCTGCTGGTCACCTACCCGCCCTTATCGGAAGATGCGACCGCGCGCATCGACGCCATGCTGAAATCCGGCGACGGCTTCGTCATCGCCGAGCAGGATCTCAAGATCCGCGGCCCCGGCGACTTTCTGGGCACGCGACAGGCGGGCATGCCGACGCTCCGCTTCGCCGACCTGGTACGCGATCTGCGCATGATCCAGACCACGCGCAAGGAGGCCTTCGCGTTGATCGACCGCGACCCCTGGTTGAAAGAACCCGGTCACCAGCCGCTTCGCCACACCCTGGAAACCAAACTCGGCGGACGGCTGGACCTGCTGAATATTCTATAAATGAGGGGCCCTCGCGTTCTGCCTGTTTTCCCCTGAATTGGAGCGTGTTACACTTAAACGGATCAACTGGAAAAACACCGAATCATGCTGAAACCAACACGTGCCGACAAAATCCTCATCGCCTGCCTGTTCGCGGCGAACCTCGCCCTGTTTTCGGGGATCGACTACACCCGCACCGCCGGGGACTGGGTGGTCATCGAGGTCAGCCAGAAGGAGGTGAAGCGCCTGCCGCTCAAGAAAAACCAGCTCGTCCACGTGGAAGGTCCGCTCGGTGAAACCGAGGTGCAGATTCAGGACGGCAAGGCGCGCATTTTGAAATCGCCGTGCAGTCGCAAGCTGTGCATCAAGTCCGGTTACATCCAGTACGCCGACCGCATCGCCGCCTGCCTGCCCAACCGCGTGGTGGTGCGCATTCTTGGAAGCACCTACCGGGGCATCGACGCCGTGGTGTCCTGATTCTGATAAATGAAACGCTTTTTCTTTTTCACCCTCATCCTGGCCTGGCTGGCGGCAAGCGTTCCCGCATTCGCGCAGTCGTTCCATCGCCCCATCAACCACAAACTGTCGGTGACGCTCGACCCGGACCGGCATCATGCCGAGATCGAGGACACCCTCACCCTGTACCCCAACTCGCTTTCCGCCGAATCGCTGGCGTTCACCCTGCACGCCGCATACAACATCATTAAAGTCGAAATCCCGCACCAGGGTGAATGGAAGACGGAGGTGACGAAGGTGGAGGACTCCGCCGGGGACCTGCCGCCGCGCCAGCGCATCCTCATCCAGAAACCCGATGGCAAACGATGGCCGGATTTTCTACAGGTGCTGTTCCGTTATGAAGGGCGATACCATGATCCCCTGCGCCCGGAAGGCGATTCGGGGGGAGAGGCGGTTCCCGGTGAAGAGGATGAAAAAGACACGGGGATTTTTCTGTCGTCGGAGAGCTATTTTTACCCGCGGCTGGAAAGCGCTTCGGGCGAACCGCTCATGACCTTTGCGCTGGGCGTGGCGACGCCGCGCGACCTGAAAGTCATCAGCCAGGGCAAGCGCATCCGCGAGACCACACACAACGGTCCACGTCACACACTCTGGCAGTGCGACGACCCGATGCAGGAAATCTACATCGTCGCCGACCGCTACATCGAGTACAAGGACCGCTACGAGGACGTCACCCTCTACGCCTTCCTGCGCGCGCCGGATGAGGCGCTGGCGCAGAAGTACCTCGACACGGCGAA
The DNA here is from genome assembly GCF_021845525.1 of Nitrospina gracilis Nb-211. Classification (NCBI taxonomy): domain Bacteria; kingdom Pseudomonadati; phylum Nitrospinota; class Nitrospinia; order Nitrospinales; family Nitrospinaceae; genus Nitrospina; species Nitrospina gracilis. Next base: position 2,236,158 of record NZ_JAKJKD010000001.1, read on the forward strand.
AAGTTACATCCGTTTTTACGACCGTTTGCTTGGCGAGTATCCGTTCGTCAAGTTCGCCCTGGTGGAGAACTCGGTGCAGACGGGTTACGGCATGCCGTCGTTCACCCTGCTGGGGTCGCGCATCATCCGCTTCCCATTCATTCTGCACACTTCTTTTCCACATGAGATCCTGCACAACTGGTGGGGTAACGGAGTGTATGTGGATGCCACCGGCGGCAACTGGTCGGAGGGCCTCACCGCTTACCTCAGCGATCACCTCCTGCAACAGCTGGACGGCCACGGCCCCGACTACCGCTTTCAGCAGTTGATCAAGTACCTGAACTACGTCAACACGAGCAACGAAATTCCCATCGCAAAATTCATGTCGCGGCACAGCATGGCGTCGCAGGCCATCGGTTACGGCAAACTGCTGATGGTGCTCAACATGCTGAGGCTGGAAGTGGGCGACAAGATTTTCCTGGAAGCGCTGGCGGATTTTTATTTCACGCAACGCTTTCACCGCGCCGGGTTCGAACACCTGCGCGCGCATTTCGAGCTGTACCACGGCCGGAGTCTGGATACCTTCTTCCGCCAGTGGATCGAGGAGAAAGGCGCGCCGGAACTGGAACTGGCCCACACCACGGTGGAGCCGTTTCCCGACGCGTACCGCCTGACGCTGGAGATCAAACAGAAACAGGCCCGGCCGCTGTTCGCTTTCAAACTGCCGGTGGCGGTGTGGTATGAGGGCGCGGAGCAACCGAAGATCGAACTGGTGCCGATCGACGCCCAGGCAGTGCAACACGTCAACGTGTTCGTGGAAGGCGAACCGAAGGCCGTCATGCTCGATCCCTATTACGACGTGTTCCGCAAACTTTCCCGGAAAGAAGTGCCTGCCAGTATCGGCCAGACGTACGGCGACGGCAAGGCGGTGGCGGTGATGCCCAGCGTGTCGTCGCGTGATCTGATCGAGGGGTTCCACGCATTCGCCGCGTCGGTGGACAACCTGTCCGACATGGTTCTCGACCAGGTGTACAAGTTCGGCGGTGGCACGGCGACGTGGGTGTTCGGTCGCCACAACCTGAGAGCGCAAGCCCTCCTCCCCAAGCTGGCAGAGTACGGCGTCTATCCCGGCGAACTCGGCATCACCGTGAACGGCAGACTGTATATGTATGAAGAGAACAGCTTCATCTTCACCGTACCCAACCCCGAAAACCCGGAGCATTCCGTGACGTGGGTGATCCCGCACACCGCCGCCGCGCTTCCGGGCCTCATGCGCAAACTGCCGCACTACGGCAAGTACGGATATCTCGTATTCTCCGGGAACGCCCCGGACAACGAGGCCAAAGGCGTGTGGCCCGGCGACCGGAGCGGGTTGATGACCACCTTCGTTGCAGGCGACTACAGCCTGCCGCCACGCCCGCCGCTCACCTCCACCCGGCCGGAGTGACCGCGCGAGCCATCTAAATTTGGCCTTCCCCTGTTCCTGAAGTATAATTTCCGTATTCCAATGTATCGCCCCTCACCGTTTCAACCGTTCCGGAAAGGACTCCACCATGGCCAAAGACACCACCCTGATCATCCACGGCTGGAGCGACTGCTCCAACTCGTTCAAAAAACTGAAGCAGTTTTTGATCGATAACAAAGTCGGCACGGTGCAGACCATCCTTTACGCCGACTACGAATCGCGGGAGGACAACATCACCTTCAACGACGTGGTGGACGGCCTGAACGACCAGATGATCGAAAACGGCCTCATCGACGCCGACGGCAACAAGCTGCAGGACGTGAACGTGATCGTGCATTCCACCGGCGGGCTGGTGATCCGCCACTGGATCTGGCAGTACTACCACGAGCGCATCGAGCAATGCCCGGTGAAGCGTTTGGTCATGCTGGCCCCGGCGAACTTCGGCTCACCTCTGGCGCACCGCGGCAAATCGTTCATGGGAAGCCTGTTTAAAGGAAGATGGAAGATCGGCGACATGCTGGAAGTCGGGCGCAACCTGCTGAACGGGTTGGAACTGGCCAGCCCCTACCAGTGGGACCTGGCGCATGAAGACGTGTTGCGGGAGGAACCGTATTACAACCGCGGGCAGATCCAGACCACCATCCTCGTCGGCTTGAAAGATTACGAGGGCCTGCGCGGCTGGGTGAACAAGCCGGGCACCGACGGCACCGTGGTCATCGCCGGCACCTCCCTCGACACCGCCAAGCTGGTGCTCGATTTCTCCCAATCCGGCAGGGACCCGGCCAAACAGCACCACGACTGGGTGTACCAGAACCCGCCGGACGATTTCGGTTTCGGCGTGATCGCGGGAGTGGATCACGGCTCCATCGTCGAACCGACCTCGCCCAAGGCCGGCGACAAAGGCATGGTCGGCGGACTCGTCCTGCGCGCGCTCACCACCAAGACGCCCAAGGATTTTGAAAAGCTGGTCAACGACCTGGAACAGTACACGGAAAGCTGTTACCAGAAAACCGGGAAACCGCGTTTCCAGCAGTTCGTTCTGCATGCGGTGGATGACCTGGGCGATTCGATCAAGGACTTCACGGTGGAGTTTTTCATTTTTCGTCCGCACCGCCTGTCGAAAAAAGGACTGGCCGACGATTCCAAAATGGACAAGCTGGAAAAGGAGCTCAGCCAGGAAGTGCACGAAATCCTGACCTCCAACTTTCACACCAACCAGACGGACGCCAGCTTCCGCCGGTTCCTGGTCGACCTGGAGGAAATCCGCGCCTTCTTGAACAAAGCGGAAGAAGCTTTGAGCGCCAAGCCCGCACTCAGCATGCGCGTGCACGTGCCCAAAGTGGACGACGGGATTCAGTACGAGAACAAGGACCTCGAGAACATCGTGATCCACGACACCAGTGGCACGTTGAAACCGCCGAAGAATTTCTTCTACGAAAACACGACGACGTTCATCGAACTGCGCGTCAACCGCTTCAACAACTACGTGCACATCGGCGTGCAGCCGCGCAAGCACTGAGCGCGCCAACAAGAAACGGTGTGACTCAACGTGCGGTTGGGTGCGTCGGCATCCGGTAGTGTCCGGCAAATCCCGCAGAGGAAATGCCGACCGGCAGGTAGCGCGCGGCGATGGCCGCCAGCGTATCGCGGTATTCCTTATTCAAGGAAGCCGGATTCACCTGCGCCATGGCGGCGGGAAGCGGTGTTTTCAGGGTGCGCGCGCCGTCGGGGGTGCCGTCGCCTTCGATAAAGTGGTCGATCACCACCCCCACGATGCCCGTCTTCGCCAGCCTCTCGAAAAACGCATCCGGGAAACGCACCGGATACAATGGCGCCATGCAGGCCACCGTATCGATGCCTGCCTGCGACAACTCGCGCAACAGGCAAATGCGGTCTTCCAGACTGACAGGAGGCGGCGGCATGCCGGGCAGGTGTTCGATGTCTCCTTCGATGGAAACGTGCACGCGCAGGCGGCAAAGCCGTGACAGGGAATGCACACGCTTGAGGTCTTCGCGAATGCCCGTGGTGTGCGTTTGCAGGATCAACTCATCCGGCGGCGCGTCGTGCATGGCTTTCAACAACGCGCGCGTGATGCGAAACTTTTTTTCCGCCGCCTGCCAGGGCTCGGTGGAGCTGGAGAGAAAAATGGAGAACCGTTGCGACCGCTTGTGCGCCCACTGGCGTTCGGTACCAACGGTACGGAGGTACACTTCCGCGGCGTTGGTTTTGACGTCGAGGAATCCGCCCCACTCGCGGCCACGCGTCAGCCACGGATTGAAGCGCACGTAGCACGCCGCGCCGCAGGCGGATTTGCCGAGTCCGCACCCGGTGTAGGGGTTCAGCGAATGCGAACACACGGTCTTCAGGTAACCGGTGGCACGGGTCAGGATGGACCGGCACTCCACTTGCGTAATCTGCATGGGTTCATGCTCTCCTTTTCAGTCGCGCCGTAAAAAACAACCACGCTCCTGCCGATCACCGTGGCTCGTTGCCCTCCCACCACTTGCCCCACTTGACCGATGAAATGTTCTGGCTGAACTGCGGCGCCGCATGGAAATAAATTTCCACCCCTCCGGATTGCTCGTCGGCAGGACGCGTCACCCATTTGTTTTCGGGAAGCAGGTCCAGGTTGATCAACCACACTTTGCGGTTGTCGGTTTTGCGGATCACCAGGAACCCGCGGTCCTTGCGGTACTCAAAGAGTCCAAACAGGGTGACGGTTTTTCCCGGCCCGCCTTCCAAAGTCAGTGTGTATCGCCCCTGACACCAGTAGTCGCGGAAGTCCTTCATGCTGGCCACGTCTTTTCCCGATTCAACATCGTACAAACCCTGACATACCAGCTTCCTCGCATCCTCAATTTCAAACAAAGGTTCTTTATAAAGGATGAGTTCGCCGCGCTGTTCCAAGGCAAACGCAGGGGGAGCAAAAGTCCACAAAACCAAAATGATAAGAAATCTTGTCTTCATGGCACCACGATGTCCTTCCGAAAATTTGCATTCCTGCTCAAAAGACTACCCCAAAAAATTCGAGACGGACAAGGAAAACCACTTTTCACACAGATAAGTTGCACGGGGGTGTTGCAAATTGATTATAATGCGGGATCAAGCATCTATCCCACAGACTTACCTTCTATTGGGTACCTTGATATGGAAACACGACCGGAATTCGTAAAATTATTATGGGGCGTTCTCGCCGCCTTTTTGTTCGTCATCGACCTGGTATTGCCGGAAGGCACGATCGACGGGTTTTTTTACGTGATTCTGGTCCTCGCCGCTCTACGCATTCGCCATAAGAATTTCCTGATCATGGCCACGCTGCTGGCCACGATGCTGAACATGATCGGATTTTATCTTGCGCTGGATGGTCCCAACCTTTACCAGGAACTCCTCGACCGGCTGGGATCGACCCTCACCATCTGGCTTGCGGGTTGGCTGTGTCTGGTCCAGCAGAAATCCGAGGACCACGCCTACCAATTGCTTCAAAGGCAAAGTTCGTTCGTGCAATTGCACAAGGACATCGCCGTGGCATCCAACGAAACGCGGGCGGTGGAGGAAACGTTGCAGTATTGCCTGCGGCGCATCTGTCACCAGGCGGGATGGCCGGTGGGCCACCTGTACCTGGTGGACTCTCCCTCCAATCCCAATCTGATTTCCACCACAACGTGGCATCTGGAAAATCCGGAGCAGTTTCAAACGTTCCGTTCCGTTTCGGAAGGCACGGTTTTCGATGTCGGCATCGGGCTTCCGGGCCGCGTGCTGGCCAACGGCAAGCCGGCCTGGATCATCGACGTCAACAAAGACCCCAACTTCCCGCGCGCGCGCCTGTCTCCCAACATCGGCGTCAAAGCCGGGTTTGCGTTTCCCATCCTCATCGGCAGTGAGGTGGCGGGCATCATGGAATTTTTCTCGCCGCGCGCGGAACCGCCGAACGACGACATGCTGGAAGTCATGGGCCACATCGGCACCCTGCTGGGCCGCGTTCTGGAGCGTAAGCGCGCCGAGGACGAACAGGAACAACTGCTTCACTTTTTGAAGGAACGCGTCAACGAACAGACTTGTCTCTACAACGTCGCCAACCTGATCGCCAACACCAAAACCATCCGCGAGGTGTTCAACAACCTTCAATCATACGTGGCGTCGGCCTGGCAGTTCCCGGAGATTACCCGCGTGAAGGTCGTGTTCGGGGAAGAGGCTTTCGCCCCGCCGGATTTCCGTGAAACGCCGTGGACCATGTCCGCACCGCTGACCATCCACGGTGTTCAACAGGGATCGCTGGAGGTCTGTTACCTGGAGGAAAAGCCGGACCTGGACGAAGGTCCCTTTCGCAAGGAAGAACGGCATCTGCTGGACGGACTGGCGTATTTGTTGAGCGTCGCCGCCCAACGCAAACTGGCGGAAGAGGAAATCGAACGATCGCGCCAGCAGCTGCGCAATCTCTACAACAAACTGGAAACGGTGCGCGAGGAAGAGCGGTCGCGCATCGCGCGCGAGATTCATGACGAGATGGCGCAGGTGCTGACCACAATGAAACTGGAAGTGGCACGGCTGTGCAAGAAGCTGGAAGTGAGCCATCCGGATCTCAAGGAAAACGCAGAAACGGTGATCGAGTTGATCGACCAGACCATCCCGACGGTGAAGCAGTTGATTCACGATCTGCGCCCACCGATCCTCGATCATTTCGGCCTGGAAGAGGCCATCTCGTGGCAGGGGCAGGAGTTCGAGCGCCTGACCGGTATTCAATTCGAATTCGATTGCGACAGTGAGCCGGAAAACCTCGACAAGGAACGGTCGACTACCTTGTTCCGCATTTTTCAGGAAACGCTCACCAACGTCGCGCGTCACTCCAAAGCGGAGAATGTGAGCGTGAAACTGAGTGACGAAAATGGTATGGTATCATTGTGTGTTCAGGATGATGGGGTGGGGATCACCCCGGATAGGCTGAAAAATGGCCATTCTCTCGGCATTCTGGGCATGCAGGAACGCGCACGGGTCTGGGGGGGCTCTGTGAATTTTGTCAGCAAACCCAATGAAGGGACGCTGGTAACCATCAACATCAGCAGAAACTAATTTAGGATAGGAGCTGAATTTATGACCACTGAAGTCCTGACCTCCAAGAAAAAGATCAGAATCATGATCGCAGATGATCACCCCCTGTTTCGCCGTGGACTCAAAAACGCGTTTTCGGAAACCCCAGACATCGAAATCGTCGCGGAAGCCGACAACGGCAACGACGTCGTGGACAGAATCCGCGACCAGGATTTGAACCTGGTGATCCTCGACATTTCCATGCCGGGCAAAGACGGTCTGGAAGTGGTCAAACAAATCAAAACGGAATACCCCAAACTGCCGATCCTCATCATGAGCGTGTACCCGGAAAACCAGTACGCGGTGCGCTTCATCAAGGCGGGTGCGGCGGGTTACCTCACCAAGGAAAGCGCTCTCGACACGTTACTGCATGCCGTGCGCAAGGTGTCCCAGGGGGGCAAGTTCGCCAGCCCGGAAATCACCGAACGGCTGGCTTTCGATTTCCTCGAAACCAACAAGCCGTTGCACGAAACCCTGTCGGACCGCGAATACCAGGTGTTTCTCATGATTGCACGCGGCAAGTCGTTGACGGAAATTGCCAATGAATTGTCATTGAGCGTGAAGACCATCAGCACGCACCGGTCCCGCATTCTGGAAAAAATGAAAATGAAAAAGAACGCGGAACTGATTCATTACGCAATCAATTACAGCCTCATCTAACCAAAACGCGGTAACATTTTTCCCCACCTCTGGGTTTTCAAACAACGAAACCCCACCCTTTTGCTTCACCCCTTCAAGTCGAAAAAATACGACACAAGATAGGAATTAGACCCAGACAGAAGCACCCCAAAATGGTTTCGAACAATTCTATCTATAGTAGGTTAAATTCCTACATTAAAAATAGGCGTTCACTGATAGTGAACCTTCTCTCCTTTTATTAAACTCCTTCTTACTTGGAATCTCAGTATTGGGCATAACAATCACTTTGCTCTTTTCGAAATTGCGTTTGTAAGTATTCAGGCTATGAGATTCTGAACGGCGCAGATCGAAGGAAAGGAATATTGTGACGCCATTTTCCCGAAAAGCCCTGCTTGCCGCGACCATCACTGCGGCCGCACTGTTCATCACCACCGTCCAGGCCGGTGCAGGAGCTAACCTCCTCCGGACCATCTCCCTGACCTCTGTGGAAGGAGATGCCACCGACTTCACCTTTAATGTGCCTGCCGGCAAATCGGTGCGTGTTCAAAACGATTTAGACCGTGTGCTCCACAATACTTCTATTGCGCGAGTCAACCCGGATAAAAATATGGTTCGTGTTCGGGCCTTTCAGCCAGGCCAATCCATGGATCTCGAATTCACCTCTCAGGGAACCTATCGGATTTGTTATGAATGGATGCCTGAACACACCACCGTTTTTCAACAATCCTGTGTTCGTGTCAACGTGGTCAAGCTCCAGTCCACGTAAGAATTCCTGAAGCTACAGCGGGGAGCAAACTTTTAGTTAGAGAGTTCATTTAGTCATTTAAACGTTTCATTTTTATTATCCTCACATCACGATGAAAGGAGCCGAGGAATGAAAAAGATTTCTTTGCTGACTGCTCTGTGCGTTGTTGCCTTCAGCGGCACGGCGTTCGCCGGTACCATCAAACCCGGTGAATCCACGTCCTGCAACGATGCCAAACAAATCACCGTAGAAGTTCAGACCATCGCAAACAAAACCGCAGGTGAGTTCGGCCACACCGCAAACGATCGCGGCACCGCAAGCCTGGTGGTATGGAAATCCTCCAACGCCACCACCGTGCCCCTGACCTTGGGCCCGAACGACAGCAACGTTTCCCTGACCACGACCGACCACGGTAAGGTTGGTATCAAGCCGATGGGCGAAATGGGCCGCAACAAGGTTGTGCTGACCAGCCAGCCGGCTTTCAGCCGCGGTGACTCCATTGGTGACATCAGCGGTCTGGTACGGTTCACCAACACCGGCACCAACTCCGTAACCGTTACCTGTCAGTAATCAGTAAATCAGTACCCCTGTGGGAGTAACATTCGAGCTCTAACCGTTACAGCGGACACTCCCTTACCCAAGGAAACAGCCGGCACGCCCCTGCCGGCTGTTTTTTTGTGCCCTCACCTTGGCAACCCCCGCCCGTTTGGTGTACAACTGTTCTTCACATTCCACCCGTTTTGATTGAGGACCCCACAGCACCATGAACGATACCCAGAAAGTCCGCGTCCGTTTCGCGCCCAGCCCTACCGGCACCCTGCACATCGGCGGCGTGCGCACCGCCCTGTTCAACTGGCTCTACGCCCGCCACCACGGCGGCACCTTCATCCTGCGCATCGAAGACACCGACCTCTCCCGCTCGACCGACGAATCCATCCAGGAAATCCTGAGCGCCATGCAGTGGCTCGGCCTCAACTACGACGAAGGCCCGTTCCGCCAGATGGAGCGGCAGGACCGCTACCGCGAACAGGTGGCGAACCTGCTGAACGCGGGCAAGGCCTACCGCTGTTACTGCACGGCCGAAGAACTCGAAGCCAAACGCAAGGCCCAGCAGGCGGCGGGTGAGAATCCACGATACGACGGCACCTGCCGCAACCGCACCGACCAGCCCACGGATCAGCCCCACGTCATCCGCTTCAAAGCGCCGAAGGAGGGCACCGTCACCGTCAAGGACATCCTGCGCGGCAACGTAAACTTCGAGCTGAAGGAAATGGACGACATCATCCTGCAACGCACCGACGGCACGCCGACGTACAACTTCGTCGTCGTGGTGGACGACGCCGACATGCAGATCACCCACGTCATCCGCGGCGACGACCACCTGTCCAACACGCCAAAGCAGGCCTTGCTGTACGACGCCTTAGGCGCGGCGCGGCCCCGGTTCGCGCACATCTCGATGATCCTCGGCCCCGACAAAACCCGATTGAGCAAACGCCACGGCGCGACCTCGACCCTCGAATACAAAAAGCAGGGCTACCTGCCGCACGCGCTCATCAATTATCTCGCGCGGCTCGGCTGGTCGCACGGCGACCAGGAACTGTTCACTCTGGAGGAAATGATCCAACACTTCGCGCTGGAGAACGTCACCATCTCCGCCGCCGTGTTCAATCCGGAAAAACTGCTGTGGGTGAACGAGCAATGGATCCAGACCAGCCCGCCGGAAGAACTGGCGAAACACCTGGAACCGATTTTGGTGCAGGAGGGATTGCTGGACGAGGGACATGGCCGTTCGATGGACGAGATTGCGCGCATCATCCCGCCGTTACAGAAACGCGCCAAGACGCTGGTGGAGTTGGCCCACGGCGCCGCGTTTTATTTTAAGGACGAGGTGGAGTTCGACGAGAAGGCGAAGGAGAAGTTTTTGACCACTGAGGTGAAACCGTGGTTCGAAAAGTTGGTTGCGGGGTTGGAGAAGATGGACGAGCCCTTGGAGCACGACGCCGTCGAGGCCCTGTTCAAGCAGGTGATCGAGGAGGAAGGGATTAAATTGAAGAACCTGGCTCAGCCCGTGCGCGTCGCCCTCACCGGCCAGACCGCCTCCCCCGGCATCTACGACTTGTTCTTAATGCTGGGCAAGGACCGCTCCATCACTCGCCTGCGAAATGGGATTCAATAATGCGTCCCCTGGCTGACTCTCTATAGCGACTTCCTTTTTACCCCTTCCTCTCCCCTCGCTGAGGGGCACAGTTATTCTCCCCTTTGCGAAGGGGTTTAGGGGAATTTTACCTATAGGGCACCTTCCTCTCCCCTCGAAGAGGGGACGCCGTCGTTCCCCCTTGTAAGGGGGGGGGTTAGGGGGGTTCTTCCTTAATTTGTTTGATGATTTTTGCAACCTCTCCCAGCACACCTTCAATGTTTCTCATCACCTCGTGATTGGTGAACCGGCACACCTTCAACCCTTGTGACTCCAGCCGTCTGGTCCTCTCTTGATCCTTCCTCTTGGCCTCATCTGAGCCATGCGTGTCTCCATCGATCTCGACGACCAGCCCGAGTTGGTGGCAATAGAAGTCGACGATATACGATCCGATGGGTTTTTGCCGATTGAACCGCGTTTCTTCATAAAAGGGCATCTGGCGCAAGTGGTTCCAGAAATGTTTCTCGGCGGGCGTGGAATGGAGACGGAGTTCGCGGGCTTTATTGAGCAGGGATTTATCGTAGGGTAAATGGGGTTTTATGATTTTGCGCCGCATGATTTCAAAGATAAAAGAGAGCGTCGAAAGTTCAAAGGTAACCCCCCCCCTAGCCCCCCTTACAAGGGGGAACCGGGCTCACGCCCGAACGGGATGCGGCAATACAGATTGATCGCCACCAGCAACTCCTCCGCTCCTCAGAATTCATCTAAAACCGTTGTAAGGTGAATAGCACACTGAGCACATTCCTTCATACATATCGACTGCGCCTCAATCACTCACACATCTATGAAACTGCTTCTAGTGTAAGTTTATTTCAAGTCGATACCTGATTAATTCTCTCAACAGTTTCTTGAATTAATTCCAACCATTCTTCTTCTTTTTTTAATGTTTCTGATATAGCTGGCAGGTCATTATTTTTCTTCACATGCCATACCCATAAATTCCCTGATTTAATGACCTCGCCATCAATTAAGGAAGCCAGTCTCTCCAAATATTGTTCCCCAATTTCACGATGTCCTATTCTATCCGTCTTCTCCAAAAAGTAATTGGTGTGAATCTTTCCATCTTTCCTAAAGGTTGCGAAGTTGAAATTATAGTCACTTGAATTGTCCCAATGAAGCATCAAGGATGAATCACCAAACTTTATATAGAACCCTAAATCTTTACATTTCTCAATAAAATCTGGCAATAGTTCAACAGCACTAGGATCAGCTATTTTTAGGTCTTTATAAAACTCCTCTTCGGTTATTTTAATTCGCGTCCCACCTGCAGGACGTGACTTAGTTTCAAGAGCAAGAGATTCTGACACCATTGACTCGTGTTCAAGCCGTATAATAGTTCTTTCTATTTCGACCGTGCGGGCAATAATCCTTGGATGCACAAGAAATCCCTTACCAAGAGCTTCAGGAAGCTCAAAGACTGTTTCCTCAATCAAGGCAAAGGTAAAATTTAAATGCCCATAATTATTTAAGAATTCGGAGATACTTTCAACACTCCCCTTGATTCCATCGCCGACTATCAGAACTAAAAACCGACCTTTCTTTAAATTTCTGGAAACGGTGTCCACAAATAATTCTTCTTCCATGTCTTCTGACTCGGAGTTGGCATGCGCAAACAAATTAGAAATTTCATTCTTAGAAGATTTTCTGACCGCCTCTTCAAGGTCCCCATAGCCCCACTTACTTAGCTCCTTGGCATAATCCAAAATTTGCCCGACCACTTCTCTCCGAGCCTCTGGATTGCGCCATAGTTTGCATTCAACAAGTGTTAACATTCCCTTAGGATTAAAAAATAAAATATCTAAAGGCCCAGCGGGGGTTTGCAATTCCTGACAGACTGGAATAAGAGGTGAAAATGCGGGCTCAATTTCATCAACAGGCAACAAATTTGGATTTTCAAATAGAAGTTTTTGTAGCCATTTTTCATTGAATGAATTCTCAGCACTCCCATCTAGACGGACTTGATTTAATCGCTGAGATTTACCATCTTTAATCAAATTGGGAGTTCCATGTTGACGGTTTCCGTTCCCGGCCATTTAGGTTCTCCAATAAGCAAAAATAATTTTATTTTGAAAAATGTTTGGACCTTAAAACGACTCTAAATTGAACTTACAACTTGGGTTCTCCATATTAACACTGCCAATTTTTCACCCCTTCTTTTGAATCTTCGCCCAGGTGTCGCGGAGGGGGACGGTGCGGTTGAAGACGGGTTTGCCGGGCATGGAATACTTGCTGTCCACCACGAAGTACCCCATCCTTAAAAACTGAAACCGCTCGCCGGGCTGGGCTTCTTTCAAACACGGCTCCAGTTTGCAGTCGGTCAACACTTCCAAAGATTCGGGATTGATGCTGGCGGGGATTTCGATATCATCGGGGTCTTCGTTCACGAACAGGTGATTGTACAGCCGCACTTCGGCGTCGTACGCGTGCTGTGCCGAGACCCAGTGCAGGGTGCCCTTCACCTTGCGGCCGTCGCTGGCCTGGCCGCTCTTCGTCTCCGGGTCATAAGTACAGCGCAGTTCCACCACCTCACCCTGGTCGTTCTTCACCACTTCTTCACACTTGATGATGTAGGCGTGCTTGAGGCGCACCTCGCGGCCCGGCGCAAGACGGAAGAATTTTTTCGGCGGGTCTTCCATGAAGTCTTCCTGCTCGATGTACAACTCGCGGCTGAACGGCACCGTGCGGTGACCCGCCGCCGCGTCTTCCGGATTGTTCTCCGCCTCGAGGTCCTCCACCTGTCCTTCCGGGTAATTGGTGATGACCACCTTGAGCGGATGCAGAACGGCCATCACCCGGGTGGCGATGAAGTTGAGCTGTTCGCGGATGCAGAACTCGAGCAAACCGAGTTCCACCGTGCTGTTGGACTTGGCGACGCCGATGCGCTCGCAAAAATCGCGGATCGACTCCGGCGTGTAACCGCGCCGCCGCAGACCGCTGACCGTCGGCATGCGGGGATCGTCCCATCCGTCCACATACCTCTCCTTCACCAGTTGGAGCAACTTGCGCTTGGAGAGCACGGTGTGCGTGAGGTTGAGTCGCGCGAACTCGATCTGCCGCGGATGAAACACGCCCAGCGCGTCGAGGCACCAGTCGTACAGCGGACGATGGTCCTCAAACTCCAGCGTGCAGATGGAATGCGTGACGCCCTCGATGGAGTCCGACTGCCCGTGCGCCCAGTCGTACATGGGGTAGAGGCACCACGCGTCGCCGGTGCGGTGGTGCGGCGCTTTCAGGATGCGGTACAGCACCGGGTCGCGCAGGTTCAGATTGCCCGACGCCATGTCGATCTTCGCGCGCAGGACCTTCGCGCCGGTGTCGAACTCGCCTTGCTTCATGCGCGCAAACAGGTCGAGGTTTTCCTCGACCGATCGGTTGCGATAGGGACTGTCCTTGCCCGGTTCGCTCAGCGTGCCGCGGTGCTCGCGGATCTCGTCGGCGTTCAGATCATCGACGTACGCCTTACCCGCCTTGATGAGTTGCACCGCCCAGTCGTACAACTGCTGAAAATTATCGGACGCGTAGTATTCCTTTTCGCCCCAGTCGAAACCGAGCCAGCGCACGTCTTCCTTGATCGACTCGACGTACGCGGTTTCCTCTTTGATCGGATTGGTGTCGTCGAAGCGCAGGTTGCACCGGCCGCCGAACTCCAGCGCCATGCCAAAGTTCAGGCACACGCTTTTGGCGTGGCCGATGTGCAGGAAGCCGTTGGGCTCCGGCGGGAAGCGGGTGACGACCTTGCCGCCGAAGCGGCCGCTGGCGTTGTCTTCCTGAATAAAACGCCGCACAAAGTGCGACGGCTGGGTGGATTCTTCGGGGGATTCGGATGGGTTTCGGGTTTCGTTCATGAGTCTCGCGGGTTAAAGGAGGTTCGGGCTGTTCAACACGCCCACATATTAATGGAAAGCCGATGGGCGTACAAGGCGGCACCGCGCGGGCGGGGCTTTCTTTTTTAAAGGAGGGAGGCGGCCCGGTTCATTGGCTTCCGGCGATCATCTCCGAGATGTCGCGCACGCGCACCTGCTGGTTCAGGTTCTTGGCCTTGAGCGCGTCTTCGAGCATCAGCACGCAGAACGGGCAGGAGACGGCGATAGTCTGCGGATTGGTCTGCATGAGTTCGTCCACACGGTTGTGGCTGACGCGCGTCCCCGTGTTTTCCTCGAGCAGGAAGCGTCCGCCGCCGGCGCCGCAACAGGTGCCGCGCTCGCGGCTGGTCTCCACCTCCATCAGCGATCCGGCCGCGACTGTCTGCTCAATGACCCGCCGCGGCGCCTCGTATTCCTTGTTATGGCGCCCCATGTAGCAGGAGTCGTGGTACACAACCTTGTCGTCGGCCTTTTCCAGTTTCAGTTTGCCGTTCTGCACGAGGTCGGCCAGCAATTGCGAGTGGTGGATCACTTCCAGGTGCACGCCGTATTCCGGGTATTCGTTCTTGAACGAGTTGAAGCAATGTGGGCAATGCGTGATGACCTTCACCACCCCTTCCTCTTTGAAGGTCTCCGCATTGTGCGTGGCCAGCATGTCGAACAGGTACTCGTTGCCGAGCCGCCGGGCCGGGTCGCCGGTGCATCCCTCGCGGTTGCCGAGGATGGAGAAATCGACGCCCGCCGCCTGCAGGGTTTTCACCACCGACTCCGCCACCTTTTTGCCGCGGTTGTCGAACGCACCGTTGCATCCGGGGAAATAGAGGTACTCGGTGGGGTTGTTCTTGTCCCACTCCTTGAGGCCCAGATTCTTCGCCCAGTCGGCGCGGCTGGTTCCGGGGAATCCCCACGGGTTGCTGTGGGTCTCGAGCGACTTGAACGCGGCGTTCAGTTCCTTGGGAAAACGCGACTCCATCAGCACCATGCCCTGACGCAGGTCGATCATCTTGTTGACGTACTCGATCATCACCGGGCATTCCTCTTCGCACGCGCCGCAGGTGGTGCACGACCACACCGTCTCGTCGAGGATCACCTCGCCCATCACCGCCGGGCCTTCCGGGGGTTCCGCTTTCAACAGCTCCGGTGTGCGCGCGTTCAGGTGATCGCGCAGGTCGATGGTGAACTGTTTCGGCGACAGCGGTTTCTGGCTGTTGAGCGCCGGGCAGAACACGTCGCAACGGCCGCACTCGGTGCAGGTGTGCAGGTCCAGCAGTTTCTTCCACGAAAACTCCTCGATGCGGTTCACGCCGAACGACTCGCGGTCCTCATCCTCGAAATCCATGCGGTGCAGGTTGGTGCCCGCATCGAGGTTGGAGAAATACACGTTGGGAATGGAGGTGATGACGTGGAAGTGTTTGGAACGCGGCAGGAGATCGAGAAAAAATAAAATCGCCACCACGTGCGTCCAGTAACCCGCCGCCTGCACGGGAATGAGCGCCGCGCGGTCCATGCCCTGAAACCCCGCCTGCGCGAGGAGTGCCCCCAGCCACGCCCAGGCCGTCGCCTCCTCCGGCACCAGGACCTGCCGCGCGCCCTCATACACCATGTCCGAGAGCATGATGAGCAGAATGAGAACAAGGATGAGGATGCCTTCACCGGACAGATTGAGCCGTTTCGGTTTCACCACCAGCCGCCGGTAGAGAGCATAGAAACAGGCCAGTGTCACCAACACCACGAAGATATCTTTCACCGCGTAGTACAACGCGCGCGGCGCGTCCAGAAACGCCGGCGCTTCCATCAACGGAAACAACCCGATGAGAAAAAATTCGGCGGCGCGCAGGAGCAGAACGAGGAATCCCCAGAAGATGAGCGCGTGCATCCAGCCCGCGCCTTGGTCCTTGAACATCTTCGACTGCGCGATGGCGATTTTCAGAGTCTGGAGCAGGCGGTCGAACGGGCGGTCGAACCGGTTTTCCGGTTGCGCCCGCAGGAGCGTCCGCCATTTCGGCCAGATGGCATAAATGAAAACGGCGAGAGAAACCAGGGTGAGTGAGGCCAGCACCCAGGGGTGCCAGGCGGGAGCGATGCCTCCCGGTGTGATGGGATCCATAGACCAGTCAGGTTTGAGGTTGAGAGAACAGAAGGTTCCGGCAGACCGCTTCCGGCCACCCCTCCGGCCCGCCGCGCCATCCGGCAGGCGCCGGGAAATTCGCCATAACTTCTTGTGAAATCAGCAATTTTCCGACCCGAATCCCGTTTATCCCCCACGGTCCGTGTGGTATATTGTAAAAATACGGTGCACCGGGTGAACGTTGGCAACCTTTCATAATTAAGGAGCATTCTCGCATGCCCCCGTTTGCGGCTCCACTCAAGAATTCATTATACCTGATCGGCCTCGCCGCGTGTATCGGCTGGACGGCATCCGCGCAGGCGTTTCCCGTGGACGATGCCTTCCCCCTGCCGCAGGAAAAGCCCAAGGTTTACGTGCACGAGCACCCGAGAAGCCGCGTGCCCATGGGCCAATACCCGTCCCTGAATCCGAACCTGAGCGGCGACATCAACGATCCGCATCCGTTCCCGGATTACATGAAACGCTTCATCGGCGAGCATAAAATCCCCAAATACTATTACGAATTGATCCAATTGCCGCCGCAGGACCAGGTGCAGAGCAAGATCTTCAACCCCGCCCTGTTTTCCCGGCTTCGGCGCATCGGCGTGGTGGATTTCGAAAACAAGATTCCCATCGACGAACGTGATCCGGAGGCCGGCAAGTTTCTGGCAGGCCAGGTGACGACGGAATTGGAGGCCCTGCCCAAACTCAACGTCATTCCTCCCCAAAAAATGGTGGACGAATTTCATTTGCAGATCACCCATCCCGGACAGGTGCTCCCGCCCGCCTCCACCAAGGGCGAAAAAGATTCCCGCGCCGGCACCGAAAAATCCCAACCGGGATATGATTTGCCGTATGCTGGTGATAAAATGGATGCTGTTTTGATCGGGGCGGTCACCCGGTTCAGCAACCAGTACGAAGACCGCCATGGGAAGAAAAGGGAAAGCATCGCGGCGTCGGTTGAATTCGGCGCATTCCTGATCAGCACCGAGACGGGGGAAGTCATCTGGGCGGCCCGCTATGTCGGCACCCAGCGCCCCACGTTGAAGAACCTGCTGAAAGGGCAGGTTCGCTGGATGAGCAAGCAGGAGCTCTCGCAGGACGCGATCAAGAAAACCTTTGAGGCGTTCGACGTATTCAACACCAATAAACCAGGCAAGAAACCCAACTAGACAACAGAATCATGAGCGAACCATTCAACACACCAGTCCATGAAAACGAGCCGGTCAGCCCGGAGACCAAAAAGAAACACAAACTGTGGCGCAACCTGTTCATCCTGAACCTGTGTGTCACGCTGTTGCTGATCGGCATCTGGTGGCTTCCCGTCAAATTCGCCGAGATCAACAAAACCATGGACGAGCCGAGCATGGAGGCGACCAAGAAAAAAGGCCCGGCCAACATAGGCGGCACGCTGAAAACCGAATTGACCCCGGACAGCCATCTGCTGAAGGCCCGCGTCGTGGTGGTGGACGCCCGCGACGAGCAGACCTGGCGCTATTACGATTTTTCGCGGGGCGGCCCCGTGCAGATTCTTGACCGGTCTTCTCTGGAATGGGACCTGGCCTTCCGCCGCGGCAAGATCATTTCCAACAGCGGAATGACCAACAAGATCGGCAAGGCGGGATTGATGGACCTGGGCGAAGTGAACTACGATGCCGTGGAAGAGGTGCCGCTGGACCGCGAATTCATCCAGGACAAGGCCACGCAGACCGAACCCGAAAACCCGGTGCTCTCGCAGTGGTACAAGTACAACTACATCACGCACAAACTGAGCGCGCGCAAGAACATTTACATTCTGCGCACGGCGGAGGGCAACTACGCCAAGATCCAGTTCCAGAACTTTTATTGTGCCGACAAACAGCCGGGTTGCATTCAAATGAAGTACACCTACCAGCCAAACGGCTCGGCCAGTTTCCTGAAAAATTCCGGTTCGTTCTCCACCACCTCCGTGCTGGAAAACCCAAAAATGTAAAAACCGGTGCGGGCGGCGGGAAAATTGCCAATTTCCCCGGAAAATGTATTAAAATCGAGGTTTTCGCGGAATCGGGGTCCCCGCCCCTCCGCGGAGTCCCGGCCCCGCCCGAACCCGGCCCGGGGGTGCGGCCGGTTTGTTGAACCATTGTATTGTTACGCAGGAGACCCGCTACATGCCCAGTTTGAAAGGAATTCTTTTCAACCAGTTCGCCAGCGAAGGCGTCAACCAGCTGATTGAAGAACTGCAGAAAAAGTACAAACCCAAAAAAGGACGCCGCTTCAACCACGCGGACATCACTTACGAAATCAGCCGCCCCAACCTGCAGGAAAACCAGCTCGGCTTCGAGATCAGCTCCAAAATCCCGCAGGACGAAGTGCCGGACGAAAAGGCGATGGAAGCGTACTTCGACAAGATCAAAAAGATCCTGAACAGCGACGATAAAAAACCGATTTCCATCGAGCGTGAAAACATCGTGTGGGATTCCAAAAAGGAAACCGAAAAGGAACGCGATTACGTGAAGTGCCAGTACACGTATCCGCTGGAAGACCTGTACCGGAACGATGAAATCATCAAGCGCTACGAGGCATTGCAGTCCGGTTCGGCCGAGCCCCTGCCGGAAATTCCCGGCGTGTTCACCGTTCAGGGCAAACTGGCTCTATTGATGGTGCAGGAGACCATTCAGGATTACGTCCGCAACAACATACAGACCTTGATCGACGCCAACCAGAAGGTCCGGGACGGCCTGAAGGGCTGACGCCGCATGAATCCGTTCCTGTATTATCTCGGCCGGTCCCTGCAAATTGTGGGACTGGCCATCATCACCTACGTGGTGTTCAAGTTTTTTCAGCCCGTGGGCATGGAATTCCTGCTTTATTACTCGATCGCCGGAGTGGCCATGTTTTACGGAGGCACCCTGCTCCTCGAAAAAAATCAGTAACCACCCTATTCGCGGGCCATCATGAAGGAAACTCTGGCAAAACCCGGATTTCTGATCTCGACCAGCACTTTGGGAGCCGATCTCAGTTACCTGCTGGCGGTCATTTTCACCGGACTGTTCCTGTTTGCCTGGTGGCAGGCCAAAAAAGGCGACGGCACCCGCCACCACAAGCTCATACTCGTCTCCATGGTGTCGATGGTGGTGTACTTCATCGGCTACTACTACACCCGGTCGCTCGGCGTGCTGTCGCTGGAGGGCAAGGAAGGGTTTGGCGGACCGGAGAGCATTTACAACAACGTGTTCATCCCGATCCTCACCATCCACCTGGTGCTGGTGACGCTGGGGCTGATTTTGACCCCCTACATGATCATCGAAGGCTTCCGTGCGTCGAAAAAAGTGAACGGCAAGTGGACCCTGCAGACGGGGATTCTGAAAGCAAACCCGGCGCGCTTCAAACGCATTTACATCTGGCTGTTGACCATCTGGGCGGGGTTGCAGGTGGTGCTGATGGCGGCGGGCAAGTCGATCGGCTCCATGATCGCCTACTTCCTCATTTTTCTCACCATCGCGCTGGTGATCAGCATTGAAAAATTGATCGAAAAGCTGCTTCCGGAGGGGGATCGGCGGCACCGCATGCTGGGACGGGGCACCATGATCCTGTTCGCTTTAATTCTGGTGACGAGCACCGCCACCTACCTTCTGCTGTACGTATTTTACCCCGTGCGGGCGGGCTGAAGCGGGAGCGCTAAACCCTTTCGCGACAAGGGCCTCGGCGGGCCATCGGGAAGACAAAAAAGAGATTTTTTACCCTTGACACCCGTTTGATCCGGTGATATCTTTCGCTGGATCAAATGACTTCGAAGTACATCAACAGCAAGTACACGGCAAATAAAACGTTAACACCCAAGCCGATAGCAACAATCGCGTTAAAGATTTTTCCGTCTTTTCCGGTAAACATAGAAAGTCGTTTGATCAAAAATTAGATGAAATTAAGATTGCGTAAAGTACCATTCGCCTGTTGAAGGTGTCAAGGTTTTTAGCATACAGTTTAGGTTTTTAACTTTGTGAGGAAGGGAAAAGGGAACCCATGGACATCCAAAAACTTAAAGAAAAAGCTGGTCCTTGGATTTACGTCGTTACCGTGATCTTCAGTTTGTGGTTTTTCTACTGGTTCGCTTCGGTTTGGCGCTAAGCCGCACACCGGCCCATGGATTAACTTTCTAACCAGTATATTTGGAGCATTGATAAATGGAAGAGACGCAAGAAGAAAAGAAACGGTGGATCACCCCCAAGTCGATCATCCACTTCCTGATTGCCTTCGTTCTGATGGCTGGCTACTACTATCTCATCAACGTAGCTCTGATGAAGGTACAGGGTTTGGAATTCCACTACCTGTGGGTTTCCGGTAGCGGTGGCGGCGGACATTAATCTCCGCCCCCTGTTTTACCCATTTCCCGTTCAATTATTGTTGTATAAAAAATGACAAGCCACCGGCTTGTCATTTTTTTATTGAAGCGCATTTCCGTGTCCTCAAAAAGTTTCATACCCTCCGACCCCGGCACCCGTAAGTTCAAGGGCGAGCCGGGGTGCCGCGTGTACCTCATCCGTCACGGCGAAGTGGCCAACGCACATCTCATCTGCATGAACGGCCACTACGATGTCGCCTTGTCAGAAAAGGGTGAGGAACAGATGCGGGAAGTCGCTGAGGCGCTGAGCCCGCTTCCACTCCAAGCCGTTTATTCCAGCGATCTCACCCGCACCCTCACCGGTGCGCGCCTCATCGCGGAAAAACACAACCTCGATCCCATTGCCTTTCCCGAAATCCGCGAGCTGTCCTTCGGCAAATGGGAAGGCCTGTCGGTCAAGGAACTCACCGAAAAGTTCCCTGGCGAGATGGAAAAACGCATCAAACACACGGAGCTGTTCCGCGCCGACGGCGGCGAAACCTTCGACGAACTGGCGGCGCGCGTCGTGCCGCGCTACAACGCCATCATCGAACAGCACCCAAACGACGTCATCGCCATCATGAGCCACGGCGGCGTCAACCGCACCATCCTCAGCCACCTGCTGGGCATCCCCACCGCACACCTGTTCCGCTTCGCGCAGGAATACGCCGCCATCAACGTCATCCAGTATTACACCGACCAGGTCGTGGTCGAGTTGATGAACGGTTCCACCCGGGAAATCGCCACCTGCCTGCCATGAAGCCGTTTCTGCTCCGCGTCGAAAACGCCACGGTGTACCGCGGCGACAACGAGGTGCTGAAGGAGATCAACTGGACCCACCACGAAGGTGAAAACTGGGCCGTGGTGGGCAACAACGGATGCGGCAAAACCACGCTCATGAAACTGCTGTTCGGCGAGATCCTGCCGATCGACGGCGGACGAGTGTCCTGGTTCAACAGCACAACGTGGCGCGGCCTGTTCGAAATCCGCGAGCGCGTCGGCTTCGTCTCCGCCGAGTTCCAAAGGCAATACGACCAGAACGTGACCGCGTTGCAGGTCGTGGAGTCGGGGTTCTTTTCCAGTATCGGGTTGTGGGAGGCCGTGCGTGACACGCAGACACGCAAGGCCGAAGCGGAAATGGACCATCTGGGCATCCGCCATCTCGCGCCGCGGCGGTTCCTGCAGCTGTCCTACGGAGAAGCGCGCCGGGTGCTCCTGGCACGGGCCCTGGTGAATCGGCCAGACCTTCTGGTGCTGGACGAACCCTGCGCCGGGCTCGACATCCCGACGCGCGAGGTATTCCTCGACACCCTCTCCCGCCGCGTGCGCAACCGGAATCTCATCTACGTGACGCACCACATCGAAGAAATCCTGCCCGCCATCACGCACGTGCTTCTGCTCAAAAACGGGCGCGTCTTCGCCCAAGGCAAAAAGCAGGACATCCTGACCGGCGAAGCATTTTCAGAAGCGTTGGAATGCCGGGTGAACGTGCAGGAAAACGGCGGGCGGTTCTGGATCACGGGTTGCGAGCCAAACCGTAAAAGATAGGGGAATGCGTTAACGGTAGCGGCCCAGCAGATCGTTGATGCGGATGCGGATGGCGTCCTTCAGCATTTTCGACGAGTCCTGCAGGATGCGCACACGGGAGTCTTCCGAGTTGTGCCATTCGACGGGAAGTTCCAGCACCTTCAACCCCGCCTTCTTGGCCAGAAACAGCATCTCCACATCGAAGCAGAAATGGTCGATCCGCATTTTTTTAAACAACGGCGCGCCCGCGCTCCTGCGGAAGGCCTTGAACCCGCACTGGGTGTCCACGAAATCATCGATCACCAGAAAGCGGATGATCTTGTTGAAGGCGCGCCCCATGCCCTGCCGGTACCACGCCTGCCTTTTGACCACGTTGGAGTCCGGCAACGAGCGCGAGCCGATGACCACATCGTACCCCGCCTCCAGGTGCGGCAGGAAGCGATCCCATTCCTGAATCGGCGTGGAAAGATCCGCATCGGAAATCAGCACAAACTCTCCCGCCGCCTCCAGCACGCCGTGCCGTACGGAATACCCCTTGCCGCGGTTGCCGTCATTTTTCAGCACCACGCACTCCTCTGCCGTCATGTAGCGCGCCGGAACGTCCACCGTGCGGTCGGTACTGCCGTCGTCCACGATCAGCACCTGCCAGCGATACTCCTTGGTCCTCAGAAACGCGGCCACCTTCTCAAGCGTGGAACCCAGTCGGTTTTCCTCGTTCAGGCACGGGATGACCACGGACAAAAACGGATCGGCAGGCATGAATGACTCACAGGCGGGATGAATAAAACAAGTAACAAACCAGGCAAAACGCCGTTCATTAAACACCAAAACCGGCGGGAAATCCATCCCCCGGCCAAAATATCCCGTCCGCCCGGGAAACGGGCGTTTTCCAGCCTGCAAGCGAAGGCGGGATTTTGATGCAACGGCTTGTCAACATTCCCGAAATTGGTATAGAATCTTCCGGTTGACCCTCTGGGACAAGGAGACCTCCGTGCGGAACGCCCTCTGGATTGTGCTGGCAGGCCTGTGGTTGTGGACGGTTCCCGTTGCTGGCCACGCGGATGAAGCCCGCGACTGGTGGATGCAGGGTAATCAGCTCAGCCAGGCCGGCAAATGGGAGGAGGCGGTGGAAGCGTACCACCGCGCCATCCAGATCAACCCGGACGCCACCGGTCCGTTCTTCAACCTGGGTCTCGCTTACAAGGCGCTTGGCCAGTACGACCGTGCCGCCGCCGCGTTTGAGCGCGCCCGGCAGTTGGAGCCGGACAACATGGAAGTGCGCCTCAGGCTGGGCAACATCTACAACCTGATGGAGAAGTGGGATCAGGCCATCGAACACCTCAACCTGGTGGTGCACCGCGTCCCGGACAATGCGGAGGCGCACGGCAACCTGGGCTGGGCGTTGTTGAATTACTCCAAAGGCCCGCAGTTCAAACTGCTGGTTCTGCACAACCTGGAAAAAGCCGTGCACCTGTTCGAGCAACAGGGCCTCAACCAGGCCGCACGCGCCACGCGCGAAACGCTGGACGCGGCGCGCAAACAATTCGGTTACGAATAAAATTAAAAGACCGCTGATTCACGAGGATCGCTCATGCTGGACACTCAAAACTCACAACACGAGGCACTCATGACGCTGGAAGTCAAAGCCGAGGTCACCCGCAACCCGGATCTGGTGACGTTTCGTTTGAACAAAACCCTGATTCCGCCGGGCACCGGCCTGTCGTTTTCCGGCCCGGAGTATGCAAAAGGCCACCCGCTGGCCAACGCCCTGTTTCAGATTCGCGGCGTCAAAAGCATCTGGATTCTGGGTTCCGACGTTCAGGTGACGAAGGACGAGAACGTGCGCTGGGGCACCATCACTTCCCGTATCATCGAAACCATCAAGCGCATCGAAGGCTAACCCCGCCGCGCGGTTTCATTCCGGACGGAAAAACTCCTTGAGGACGCGGACCATGTCCGCGTGATCGTGCGCGCCCGCCATCTCGCGCACGGAGTGCATGGAGAGCATGGGGTTGCCCACGTCCACGGTGCGGATGCCCAGGTTCGCCGCGGTGATGGGTCCAATGGTACTGCCGCAGGCGAGGTCCGACCGCATCACGAATTTCTGCACCGCCACCTTCGCTTTCTTACACAACAACTCGAAGCGCGCGCTGGTCTCGCCATCGGTGGCGTAACGCTGGCTGGCGTTGGACTTGATCACCGGACCGCGGTTGATGAGCGGCATGTGGCGGATGTCGTGCTGGTCGGCGTAATTGGGATGCACCGCGTGCGCCATGTCGGCGGAGATGAACAGCGATTTC
This sequence comes from Nitrospina gracilis Nb-211, assembly GCF_021845525.1. Lineage (NCBI taxonomy): Bacteria > Pseudomonadati > Nitrospinota > Nitrospinia > Nitrospinales > Nitrospinaceae > Nitrospina > Nitrospina gracilis. The sequence continues at coordinate 2,260,419 of NZ_JAKJKD010000001.1, forward strand.
GCCACCGCGCGCAGAAACGCTTCGCGCGGCCGTTTCGATTGCAGAGCCAGCCGCTCCAGCGTGTCTTTCAAGAACGGCGAGCCGCCGCCCTGCGCGGTTTCGCTTCCCACCTCTTCATTGTCGTAAAACACCACCAGCCGCGTGGCGGCGTCTTGTTTCGGCGCATCCACGAGCGCCGTCAACGCCGCGTGGCAGGACGCGAGGTTGTCCAGCCTGGGTGCGAACAGAAACTCTTCCTCCGCGCCGGCAAACGAAGACGGTTGTGTGTCGAACAGCATGAGGTCCTGGCTCACGATCTCCTCCGGCTTGCACTTCACCGCCTTCGCCACCATCTGCCTGAGTGTTTTGCCGGCCGCATCCGCCTTGTCTGCCATCATGAAAATGGGTGGCAGGTGCGTCTGTTTGTTCAGCACCAGCCCCTGGTCATTGACCTGCCGGTTGAGATGAATGGCCAACTGCGGGATGCGGAGCAGAGGCCGGTCGAACCGCACCAGCCGGGCTTCCGGCAGACCCTGTTTGCGTTGCACCATGACGCGCCCGGCAAGCGACAGGTCGCGGTCGGTCCACGTGGTCAAAAGCACGCCGCCGTACACCTCCACGCCCAATTGACCATAGCCGTTTTTCTCGTACGCCGGGTGGGGCTTGAGGCGCAGGTTGGGGCTGTCCGTATGTGCACCGATGATTTTGAATCCCGCCTCCTCCGGCGGTCGCGCACCCGCCACGAACGCCACGATGGACGTGCCGTTCCGCACCACGTAATGACGCGCGCCCGGCTTCGGCGCCCACGCGTCCTCCTCCTTCAATTCGGAAAACCCATTGGCCTTGAGCAAGGTCACGGTTTCGGCGACGGCGTGGTAGGGAGTCGGGCTGGCATCGATGTACTTCAACAACGCCTCGGCCAGCGGCCGGTGTTGGCTTGCGGATGCGGTCATGCGCGTTTCCTGTTGAGCGGGTTCCACGAAAAATTGAAGTGATATGGTACCCGCAAATGAAGGGCATTCAAACCGTTTTCAAAACGCGGCGAAATCCCACCTCCTCCCCGTTCCTTTGCCTGCACCAAAAGACGCAACGGACCCGGCAAAATGTGTGACCGCCAGAACTCACTCAACCCGTTTTATTTAAATAAGTTATATCGCGGGCACCCCATCCGCTCCCTGCACAAAACCCTGCGAATGAAACACGGTCCAAATCTTCTATTCACTACCAAGGGGCACTTCCCTTATGCTGACTATTACTTTAGGAGCCTATGTTGAAGCCCGAACGTTAGGAGGAGCGACTGATGGGTAACGTGGTTGACGCGAAATTCGGGACCCCGCTAACGCCGAAACTGCTTAAATTCAATCCGGCGAATCCCGACCCGGAATACCAGGCGGATATTTTCAGCGAATTGTTCAAGAGTTTTCCTCAGTACAAGGCGCACGTCGCCGCCTACGTGGAGAGGAATTACTGCACGGTCATCAACGACGAGGACCACCCCACCCCGGAGCATGTGCTCAAGTTTCTGAAAGAAGACGAAGTGCGCTGGCTGAACGAATGGATCCAGACCCGCGGTCCGCAGTTCGCCAAAAAGCCCGCCCGCTGAAGCGGCTCCCGCTTTCGACTCTTTCTTTCTGATGAGTGGAAAGTGTAGTTAATGAGAGGGTGGGACAAATCAACGGGGCAACTCAGCCAAATAAGCCTTTTGTCCGGCCACATACGGTGCATTATGCTTTAGCGCTGTTGTTCACCACCACCAGAATCCATACCAAACCCAAGCGCCTGCGGTCATGATCGTTAGAACGAGATACAGGCGACGATTGGTTTCCGGACTGGCAGGGAAAGTGGACTGTGGCATTTTTTGTAAAGTTGCACGTTATATTTCGTAGCGTTCCTGCTCAGTTTTGACTCTTTCTTTTGGGGTAGCCGGTTTCTTTTTTAAACTGGAAAACAACTGGTCGAATTTTTTGTTGAGTTTTTCCAACTCATTAGCGGCGCGAGTCGTCTGGTTGTGGACGCCCCAGACAAAGAACGGCAAAAAGAACAGAAGAACGGCACCAATAGCTGCTACCAACGTAAAAATGGTTCCGCCACTCACCAAAAGCTGACTAATAGGATCCATGGCTACCCCTCCCCTTTTATTTAAGACCTTTCACTGAAAACCATTTTATCCAAAAATACCTTTATTCCGTCCACATACAGTGCACTGAGTTTTGGTGGTATTATTGGCAGCAACGAGAATCCACATAAACACCCAAACCCCCATAGTGAGCAGGGTCAACAATAGATGTAGAACGTGGCTGGTGGAAGGCCCGACGTGCAGGGTTTTCTTGTCGCACAGCTTACAGTGATTCATAATTTGATTGGACATTAAATCACCTCGATAACCGATCTTTTGCCGCTTGTTGTTTTTCGGCGCAATATTTGACCATTTTGTAATCTGGATGCCATTCATTCAGACAGGTTGAAAAAATTTCCCTATCAAAATTACTCTTGTTTTTATTTAAAAAAACTAATGCATCGACTTCCTTTTCAATGCAGTACTTAAGCATGCGATGGTCATCCTTCCACTCCCCTTCACAGAAATTCATGATTTCCTTCGGTACATTGTTCCGGTTCCGATCAACCGCTCCCTTTGCCGCACTTTGTTTTTTTATACAATACTCTACCATCCGATAATCGGTTCCCCATTCATCCTTGCATTTTTTACGGATAGATTCCCCAGAGGCATTGGATGTCATGGTCAAAAATATAACAATCCCAAATAAAAATATTATTTTCTTACCCATACCCCCTCCTCTTTATTGATAAGTTTGGTTTTTCCGCTGCCGACAAAAAACCGGCCAAATCTCCTTCTTGGGTCCGCCGCCTTTCCTCCGCAGAGACGCTTAGAATTTAGGCATGTCAAATATTTATACCATGCCTTACAATTGTCAAGGGTATATTTCTCTTCGTCCTTCCCGTAAACCAACAGTTTGGTTTGGAGGTTGGATTATGAAGGTGTATTTCAGAAATCGATCAGGAAGGTAGTCGTTAGACCATTAGGAGGGAAATCCGGTATTTACTTGACGGCGATGCTGATGTCGGCGATCTTCGCCGCCTGCAATATGCCCATCACCTCCACCACCTTGCCGTAAGCCAGGGCCTTGTCCGCGCGGATGAGCGCCTGCTGGAGCGCGGGGGATTCGATCGCGCCCATTTTCGCTTCCAGTTCCTTGACGGTGATGGGTTTGCCGTTCAGGAACATTTCCTCTTGGCTGGTCATCTCGATTTCCAGCCGTTCGCGGTCTTTCAGCTCGCTGGACTTTTTGGAAGTGGGCAGGTCGATCTGCAACTGGCGGGGAAAATCCACGAACGCGGTGGACACCATGAAAAAAATCAGGAGAAGAAACACCACGTCGACCAGCGGCGTGAGCTCCAGCGAATAGTTTTCCTCTTCCTCGCGTTTGAAATACATGCGTCAGGCTCGAAACGGTTGGGACTTGGCGGGCGGTTTGCCCTCGCTCTCTTTGCGTTGCTTGTCCTGGTTTTTCTTCATCGCTTCAAACGACAACTCCTCCACCAGTTGAAACGAGACTTCTTCCATCTCGAACACAAAGCGCTCGATGCGTCCGCGAAAATAATGGTACAGCGCCAGAGCCGGAATGCCGACCACCATGCCCGCGGCGGTGGTGATGAGCGCTTCCGAAATGCCGCTCGCCACCAGGCCCGGATCGCCGACGCCGCTTTGCGAGATCACGTTGAACGCTTTGATCATGCCAAACACCGTGCCTAACAAACCCAGCATCGGGGTGATGTTGGCCACCGCACCCAGCACGCGCAGGTTGGAGGTGAGAAGCGCCGCCTCGTGCTGGCCCGCGCCCTCAATGGCACGCTCGATTTCATCGACCTTGCCGCCGAAGCGCAACAGACCCGCTTTCAAAATGCGCGCCAGCGACGTGTCATACCCGTGGCACAACTGGAGGCCCAGTTGAATGTCGCGCCAGTTCCATTGGTCGCGCACTTTTTTGAGGAAGTCGGGATTGATGATGTGCTTGCGCCGCAGGTTGTACATGCGCTCGATGGCGATGCCCACCATCAGGATCGAGCAGAAAATGATGGGGTACATCATGAATCCGCCCTTTTCGATGATGGACAGAAAATCCCATTCTGCGGTGCTCGTGGGTTTCGTCTTTGCCCAGCAATTCGTTGCGGACAGAAAAATTCCGCCAAGGACACTCAAAAAAAACGGAGCGATGGAAAGAATACGGCGGCAGGGCTGGATTGGGATGGCAGGGCGCATGGCATTAGTCTCGAATTGACAAACACTTAGCTCTTATATCACGAACATTTGCCCCATGACAAGGCACAAACTGAGGGCCCCAATTCTTACAATAAAATTAAATAAAACAATGATATTATAAAGAAGTGTCATTAGGGAGACCCTGTGGATTCAACCATGCTGAACCGTTCCAAATCGTCCTGCCGCTCCCTGCTCGTCTGCCTGATTCTGGTTATAGCCTTGGCCGGATGCGCCTCCCTGCAACCACCACCAAAAACCCCTGAAGGCATGCTGAAGGAGGCGAAAACCGTCTTCCAGAACAACAATTATCCAGAGTCGATCCGTATCCTCAATGACCTGTTGCAGGAATTTCCGGACAGCCCGGAACGGGTGGAGGGATTGCTTCTCCTGGCACACGGCCATTATCTGATGAACGAGTACCTCGAGGCCAAGTTTCATTACGAACGTTTTGTCGAGTTGTACCCCGCGCATCCGAAATCGGCCCAGGCGATGTATTACCGCGCCTTGTGCGATTACGGGTTGATGGATACGGCGCTCCGAGACCAGACAGCGGCGGAAAACGCCATCCGCGGTTTTCAGAAGGTGATCGACGAACATCCGGACAGTCCGTTTGCCCAAAAGGCCCGCGAAAAAAAGCGGGACTGCATCAAAAGCCTGGCCAACAACCAGATGGAAATCGCGCGGTTTTATTTCCGCACCAGTTCGTTTTTGTCCGCCATCAACCGGTTCCGTAAAATCATCGACAAGTATCCGGAATCCCCGTTCATCGACGAGGCCTATTTTCTGCTCGGCGAGTCTTATTATTTTGAGCAGAATTTTGAAAATGCACGAAAATCTTATGCACAATTGGTGAAATCGTATCCCCGCAGTCCGTATGTGCGGGAAGCGCGGTCTCGCCTTCGGGAAATTCCCTGATATAATTAAAAAGACATGGCAAAAAAAGGATTGAACACATCCAAGTCGTCCAAACGGCTGACCCGCTCTGCAAAAAAAGAGAGCCGGGGTGAAGTTCCCGATGCGCTGACGCATTACATGAACGAGATCAGCAAGCTGAAGCCGCTGGCCCGTGAGGAAGAGGAAGAGTTGTCCCGCCAGATCAAGGCGGGCGACGCGCAGGCCATGCACGAGCTGGTGCGGCGCAACCTGAAGTATGTGGTCACCGTCGCCAACAAGTACCGCGGCTGCGGCCTGTCCCTGCAGGATCTCATCGAGGAAGGCAACATCGGCCTGATCCAGGCGGCGAAGCGCTTCGATGGCGAACGCCACGTCAAGTTCATCACCTACGCGGTGTGGTGGATCCGCCAGGCCATCATGCACGCGCTGGCCGAGCAGGCGGGCACGGTGAAACTGCCGATCAAGCAGGTGGGCAAGCTGTACAAGATCGAGCGCGAATACAAGAAACTCACCACCGATCTCGAACGCGAGCCGACCACGCTGGAAATGGCCGAGGACCTGGGTTACAAGGTGGAAGACATCGAGTCCATCATGCGCGCCTACCGCACGTACCTGTCGCTCGACACGCCGCTCAAGGAAAACGAGACGACACCGTACCTCGACCTTTTGGAAAACCCGAATTACATCCCGTATGACGATCAGATCATGCGGGACACGTTACGGAAGAAGATCGACGACCTCCTGCACCACCTGTCGCCGCGCGAGGAGAAAATCATTCGCATGCGCTTCGGTTTCGACGGCGACCCCAAAACGCTGGAGGAAATCGGACAGGCCATGGGGTTGTCGCGCGAACGCGTGCGGCAGATCGAAAAGCGCGCCAAGATGCGGTTGAAAGTGCGCTCTGCCGGCGAATCCCTGCAAGACCATTTGGAATGAGGCACAGCATGCCCCGGCCCCTCTTCCCGATCCATGCCAACCACACACGATCAATCACTGCCATACACTGACCCTTCATGAACGAACCCAACGTCGCCCTGACCGGTGTGATCTGGACCTGCTCTTTTTTACTGGGATCGATCCCCTTCGGCCTGCTCATCGCCAAGCTCAAAAACATCGACATCCGCCAAGAGGGAAGCGGCAACATCGGCGCCACCAATGTGGCCCGCACGCTGGGACGCAAAGCGGGAATACTGACTTTGGTGGGCGATTGCGGCAAGGGCTACCTCGCCTGCTGGCTGGCCGCCGCAACGCTGGGCACGGCATGGCAGATCGCCGTGGCCGGATTGCTGGCGTTTCTCGGCCATGTGTTCTCGCTGTTCCTCAAATTCAAGGGCGGCAAGGGCATCGCCACCGGGCTCGGTATCTACCTGTTTCTGATGCCCGCCGCGGCGGGGGGCGGTGTGCTGATGTTCATCCTGCTGGTGGCGCTCACCGGGTACGTGTCCGTGGGATCGCTGGCGGCGGCGGTGACCATCCCCGTGCTGGGCTGGGCCTTTTCCGCGCCCTCACCTTATATTGCCGTTGCCGGAGTGGCGGCGGGCCTCACCTTCTACAAGCATAAGGACAACCTGGTCCGCCTGCGCGCCGGTACCGAAAGCAAATTCCTGAAAAAATAGGGTTTGACAATCCGCCCTCAAAAAATATAATGAATCTTTCAGGGAACTTCCCCAAAAATGGAAAATATGCGGGAGTAACTCAGTGGTAGAGTGCAACCTTGCCAAGGTTGAGGTCGAGGGTTCAAATCCCTTCTCCCGCTCCATTTTTCCCCTTCCGGTTTCTTTCCCTTTTTATTCCGGCACCGTCGCCAAGTGGTAAGGCAGGGGTCTGCAAAACCCTTATCGGCGGTTCGAATCCGCCCGGTGCCTCTCTTTATTTTCCGTTTCCACGAAGCCCTCGATGTTCCTCTTTTCTTTCCATGGGGTGGAGTATCCTCATCTCCCGTCTTCTAAAAATGGGGAGTCGAAAATTTTTTAAACAACCCTGACCGTCCTTTTTGTTCCTGGCCTCTCCCCTTCCCTCCCTAAAAATGCGTAAATCAACTGCTTCCGACTTCGCCTTGCCGAACCCATTCTTTTGTTAAAAATTTCAAATACTTGGCTTACCCGAGATGGCGTAATTTGTTGTACAGGTAAGGTGAATGTGTGTTAGACTCGCTTCATTGGAATTGTCGGCAACAGAATTTGCTTCACAATTTCCGCAAGCAACGCCTGTCGGGTAGCTGATGGCGCCTTGATAGGCGTTCAATCCCCAACATCAAGAGGAGATCATCCATGAAGAAAATGCTATTGGTGGGTTCCATCCTGTTCTCGATGATGTGTTTTTCAGGCAACGCGCTGGCCGCCGGTTACGGTGAGGCGGGTTGTGGACTGGGTTCCCTGGTCTGGCAGGATGCGTCCAAGCAGAAAGATCCGGTATTCCAGATTCTGGCTTCCACCACGAACGGCACGTTCGGAAGTCAGACGTTTGGTATCACCACGGGTACTTCCAACTGCAATGACAGCGTTTTCAAGGTGGAGAAGGAGCGCGAGGTGTTTGCCGCGATCAATTTCTCAACCCTCGTTAAGGAAATGGCCATGGGCGAAGGCGACAACCTGAACACCCTGGCTTCCCTGTACGGTTGCACGGAAACGAATTTTTCCGATTTCGGCACCGTCACCCAGCAGAATTTCGGAAGCATCATCACCAGCTCCGAAACCACGCACAAAGACATGCTGATGAACCTGAACGGCGTACTGGTTAAGGACAGCAACCTGTCCAAAGCCTGCACCGGTGTCATCGGCTAAATCAAGCTGCTTGAACAAGGATGCCGGCTTCCGGGGAACCCGGGGCCGGCATCCTTTTATTTTTTTCCCCGCCTTGAACCGCTCTCTTTCACTCGCCATTGCATTCGCCACACTCCTGGCATTGACCGGGCTCCTCTCTATTGAAACGGTGTGGGCCCAGCCTGAAGCATCTTCCTATGCGCAGGAACTCACCCAGCAGGCGCGGTCCCTCAACCTCGTGGAAGAACGCCGCTGGCGCCTTTTAGGCCATTACCGCACCAACTGGTGGGGACGCATGGAAAGCGAAGCGGATGCGCCGGAGTTTTTTCTTTCACCGGAAGGCAAGACCGATCCACAAAAAGAACTCGATGCCACCCTGCTGGCATTCTTTCAAAATCCGCAGGACGTACCGGAAGGCGTCATGCATCCGCAGTGCCGCTTTCCGGCGCGTTACAAATGGTTGAACGAGCGATTGCAGTTCGACCCCGCACGTCTGCCCGACCAACCGTGCGATCGTCTGGAACGCTGGGTCGGCCGTCTCGATCCGGAAAAGATCACGCTGGTCTTCGCTTCCTACTACATGAACAACCCCTCGTCGATGTTCGGCCACACCCTGCTCCGCATCGACAGCCACTCCCGCGGCCGTTACAAGAAACTCCTCAACTACGGCGTCAACTACGCCGCCAACCCGGACACGGACAATCCCGTGCTCTACGCTCTCAAGGGAGTCGGCGGTTTTTTTCAGGGAACGTTCACGGTGTTTCCCTACTCGCTTAAGGTACAGGAGTACAACAACTGGGAAAGCCGCGACCTGTGGGAGTATGAGCTGAACCTGACGGTGGAACAGATGGACTATCTCCTGCGCCACCTGTGGGAGTTGGGCAACATTGAATTCGATTACTATTACTTTCAGGAAAACTGTTCCTACCACATGCTGACCGTGCTGGAAACGGCCAACCCGGAATGGCGGCTGACCGACGGCTTTGTGTTCTCCGTGGTTCCCGGCGACACCATCAAGGCGCTTGTGGCGCAACCGGGACTGGTGAACTCCGTCTTTTACCGCCCGGCCATCCTGAGCAAAATGAACCACAAGATCGAGCAGATGGAATCGGGAGAACGCGGCGTGCTGTACGACCTGGTGGATGACAAATCGGCGCTCAAGGAAAAACCCTACGGCGCGTTGACCGTCCCGCAGAAAGCGCTGGTGCTGGACGCGTACCTTGATTATCTCGAATACCTGTACGTGCAGGACCGCGCGGTGAACCCGATGGCCCCTATCCGCATCCCACAAGAGATTCTGCTGGAACGCGCGCGCCTCAATCACCAGCGCGGCGACACACAGGTGACGCGGTTTTCCTCACCTCCGGAGGAAGGACACGGCACCGACCGCTTCCGCCTCGCTACGGGCCTCAACGACAACGAACTGTTCCAGGAAGTCGGTTACCGCCCTGCTCTGCACGACCTGCTCGCGGATGAAACCGGTTACGACCGACATTCGCAAATCCTCATGATGGACGGCCTCTACCGCTATTACCACGAATCCAAACGCTGGCGCGTGGAACGCTTTCAATTGCTCGACATCATCACCCTCACACCGTTCGAGCCGATCTTCAAACGTCCTTCGTGGAAGATGAACCTGGGTTTCGAGCGCATCCGCGATTTCGATTGCGAATACTGCCTCGCTTTCGGCGGCACCACCGGCGTGGGAATCACCTACGAGCCGAGGCACGACTCGCCTTTCCTTTTGTTTGCCATGCTGGAGGCCAAGGCGGAAACTTCCGGCAGTTTCGACGACAACTTCCGGCTGGGTGGTGGAGGCACGGGCGGCGCGTTCTTCACGCTCAACCGCGACTGGCGGGTGTTTGTGGGCGGCGAGTACAAACGCTTTCCCCTGGGACACGACTCCGAAGTCATCGAGTGGACGGCACAGGGACGCTACCGTGCGTCGCAGAACGTGGATGTGCGACTCGAATACCGGCGCACCGGCCACATCGACGAAGGCGTGCTGTCGCTCAATCTTTATTTTTAAAATGGGATCGCAACAACGCGGTGGGAATCAACGCTCGAACAGGGCGTTGACGAAAAGGGTGGGATCAAATTCCTGCAGGTCTTCGGCTTTTTCGCCAACGCCGATGTAACGCACCGGCAGCTTCATCTCCTGCACGATGTTGAACAGGATGCCGCCCTTGGCGGTGCCGTCGAGTTTCGTCATGATGAGGCTGTCGATGCTGAGGGCTTCGTGAAACAGGCGAGCCTGCGAGATGCTGTTCTGGCCGATGCTCCCGTCGAGCACCAGCATCGTTTCATGTGGCGCGTCTTCCTGCACCTTACCGATGACGCGTTTCACCTTCTTCAGTTCTTCCATCAGGTTGGTGTTGGTCTGCAATCGACCGGCCGTGTCGATGAGCACGATGTCGGACTTGCGCGCGATGCCTGCCTGCACCGCATCAAACGCCACGGCGGAGGGGTCGGCCCCATGTTTCTGCGCGATGCAGGGAACGCCGGCGCGCTCCGACCACATCTGCAACTGCTCGATCGCCGCCGCGCGGAAGGTATCGCCCGCCGCCAGCAAAACCTTTTTGCCTTCCTTAGTCCACTTCTGCGCAAGCTTGCCGATGGTGGTGGTTTTGCCGGAACCGTTGATGCCGATGATCAGCATCACGAACGGTTTTTTCGATGCGAGGTCCCACGGGGTCTGATGCTCGCTCAACAACCGCACCATGATGGTTTTCAGATGCGCCTGCACCTGTTCCGGGGTGCGCAGGTGGTTTTCCGCCACCTCGCGGTTCAACTCATCCAGAACTCTGCGGGTGGTGGGCATGCCGGCATCGGCGATGAGCAAGGCTTCTTCGATTTCATCCATCAGCTCCGGCCCGACCTTGGCCTTGCCGAGCACGATGTTGTCGATGCCCTTTGAAAACGAGTCGCGCGTTTTGCTCAATCCGCTTTTCAGCCGCGAAAAAAAGCCGCCCTGTTTTTCCTCTTCAATTTTCGGTTCGGTGGAATCGTTCATAATGAAATAAACTCAGGTATGCCGCACAACCATTCCAGCGGATGCCCGATTTATGAGTTGGATAAATAATTTAAAGTGAATTCAAAAAAACCGGATGGACCGGCAGGTCCGGAGCCCGGCCAGCAATCAACCGGAAGTTTTCTGCATGGGGGACATGGGTAAAGGCTGTTGCCCCTGCTTGAGCAAAATAGTGATGAGGTTTTTATCACGGCAGGACACCGCGAGGTCCAGATGTCCGTCCTGATTGAAATCGCCCACCGCCATGCCCTGCGGATATTCGTCCACGTAATGGATTACGGGAGGGTATGTGAACGTCCCGTCGCCGCGCCCCAGCGTGACGGAAATCGTATCGTTGGTGGAATTGGACACGGCCAGGTCCTGGATGCCGTCGCCGGAGAAATCCGCCGTGACGATGAACTTCGGGAATTCACCCGCGGCAAAATCCTGAAGCGCGTGAAACTTCTTGTCGCCGTCGTTCATCACCACCGTCAACGCATGCAGTGAATTGCTGGACGTCACGAGATCGACTTTGCCGTCGTTGTTGGCATCGATGTTGGCGATGGTCAGCGGTTGTCCGCCACCGCGGAAGTGCTGGCCGGGTTCAAACTGACCGTTGCCCTTGCCCCACAGAATCTGCACCCCGGTGTTGCCTGAACCCGCCAGCGCCACCGCCAGATCCCGAAACCCGTCCTTGTTGTAATCGCCGGAAATCACGCCCGTCGGCTGGCCGCGCACAGCGATCTCCACCGGCTCATCGAACACGCCGTTGCCTTTTCCCTGCAGGTACACCACCTTGTGGAAACGCAGAGAGACCATCAGGTCCGGCATGCCGTCCCCGTTGAAATCGTCCGTCGCCAGATTGATCGGGATGCGGCCCGGCTTGATGATGTTGCCCGTGTTGCGAAAACTGCCGCCGCCGGAGTTCAGCAGGATGTGCAGAGTGCCATCCTGATAATTGAGGATCGCCAGATCACTCAACCTGTCGTTGTTGAAATCGGCGACCGCCGTGGCGATGGGGTCGGCACCGGTTTTGATGATGATGCCTTCCTGAAACGTGCCGTCACCCTTGCCCTTCAGGTAGGACAGGTTGTGTTCGCCGCTATTGAGAACAACCAGATCGAGATGACCATCCGCATCGAAATCGTCCGTCACCAGGTAGGACGGTTCCTTCCCCGTGTCATACACCGCATTGATCATGAACAGTGGCGGGATGCGTTTCTGGGGTTCGGAATTGGACTGGGGACACCCCGCCAGGAACAGGCTTAGGGCCAATACAATGCTATAAAATACAAACCGCTTCATAATAATCTACACACCTTTTATATGGCTGAGAATAGCACAGCCTTAGAGTTGCAACAACCTTAGACTGAAGTTTCTTTTTTCGGCAATGGCGCGCTGGAAGCGGGTTTGGCGGCCTCTATTGGAGTACGGCCAAAGGAGTTGGTCAACCGCGCCTCACGTTCAAAGTGATTGAGCATTCCTTGGAAAATGTACGTGTGAAAGCGGGACAGCGCGTACCAGTACAAATGTCCCCAGAAGGGTTTGGGAATGAAATGCGCGCGAAGGATGAGCCGGGTGTGGCCGGGCTCCACCGGTTCCAGCAAAAACTGCAACCAGGAATAACCTGGTGAGATCAACTCCGCCCGGAGCAGAAGCTCTTTACAGGGTTCCAGTTTTTCGACCCGCCAGAAATCAACCGAATCGCCGACACGCAGGTCGAGCGGATCGCGCCGGCCGCGGTTCAACCCAACGCCTCCCAGCAGGCGGTCGCTGAATCCCCGGATCTTCCACAGCAGGTTGCCGTGCAACCAGCCATACGGCCCGCCGATGCGGCACACCATCTGGAACGTCTGCTCCACGCCCGCGGGAATTTTCCTCTCGTGCTCGTCGAATAGAAAGTGCGCCGACTCGTACTGCGCGAGTGGCATGAGGTCGGCCATGTCCTCCGGCGGCACGTCGCTCCAGTGCGAAAATACGCGCGAGCTCCGCTCCTTTTCGAACGCCCAGCGCACGGCGGTCTCGAAATCCAAGGGCTCGAACGGCACGATGCCGCGGATGGTGTCGTCGGTCACGATCACATCGGTGCGCAGGCTTTCCAGCAGGAGGCAGGTGATGTTGACCGGCACCGAGATGAACAGGTGCAGGTAGAAGGAAAAAATGCGGCACAGCAGGTTGACCGGGAGCGGCACCCACGACACATCGAAAAACCGGATCTTGCGGTGGTACAGCCCGGCGAAACGGAGCACCATATTGCGGTACGACATGGTATCGCGCCCGCCGATGGGGTACTGACCGGTGACGATGTCTTGCGTCTCCAGCACACCCACCAGGTACTTGATAACGTCGCGGATGGCGATGGGCTGGCACAGCGAGTTGAATTCCGGCAGAAACGGAATCCAGCGCATGTGCAGGATCATCGACTTCAACATCTCGTACGAGGCGCTTCCGGTGCCGATGATGATGGCGGCGCGCAGGTGAACGACCGTCAGGCGGGCGCTGGAGAGGATCGCGCCCACTTCCATGCGGCTTTTCAGATGCCAGGAGATGTTCTTGCATTCTTCACCCAGCCCGCCGAGATAAACGATTTTGCGGATATCGCATTCCTCCGCCGCTTCTTTGAAATTCTGCGCCGCAACCTTTTCCGCCTGCGCGAACTTTTTCTTTTCGAGGCGCAGACTGTGGATCAGGTAATACGCCGTATGCACGCCGCGCAGGGCTTCTCTCAGGCTGTCCTTGTCCAGTGCATCGGCATACACGTATTCCAGGTTGGGGTGTTCCAGCAGCGGGGTCAGCACGCGGTTGCGGAGCATGCACCGCACGCGGTATCCGCGATACAACAACTCCGGCACCAGCCGTTTGGCCACATACCCGTTGGCGCCGGTGACCAGCACAAGGGTGCCTGCAGGCATAGGCCGGGTGGGCAGATCGTCGCAATAGTGATAATTCACTTTTTCGGGATCCATGCTTCAAATATGGGGGCGGAGGGCCGGATTTTCAAGCAAACTGTGGACGCGACAGGCTCCGCGGGAAGGTGTTGGAGGCCGGAACCCGGTTCACACTTTTCCCCGGAAAAATGGATTGTGGCGCTTTTCCTCGCCGACCGTGGTGGCGGGACCGTGCCCCGGGTGCAGGCGGGTGGCGTCCGGGTAAGTAAACAGACGCTGGGTGATCGACCGGTACAGTCCCGGCCACGAGGAGTTGGCGCGGCCCATCGACCCGGCAAAGATGCAGTCGCCGGAGAAAATGGTGTCGTGAATTCGGTACGACACTCCGCCCGCCGTATGACCGGGAGTGAACACCACTTCCACCTTCATATTCCCCACTTCCAGCACGTCGCCGTCTTCGACAAACCGGAGATCGCGACTGCCGCGCGGCCTCAATTCATTTTCATGAATGAACGCGGGGCAGGCGAAGGCGCGGTCCAGCTTGTCGAGTCCCCCGGCATGGTCCGGGTGCGCGTGGGTGAGCAGAATCTTCGCCGGTTTGAGCTTCTGCTCCTTCGCTTTCTGGATGATGGCGTCGGGGCTGGCACCGGTGTCCACCACTGCGGACTCGCCGGTTTCGGGGCAACGGATGAGGTAGCATTTCACCGGGTACAGGCCCATGTACACATTGAGGCAGATGAGGTCCAGCGCCGGATCGTCCTGCGGCGGTGCGGGCGACCAGGCCTCGTGCGCGATGGCGCGGAGCGCGGCGGCGTCGAGATCCAGCGCCTTCGCCAACACACCGATCTCCGCATCCGCCGGGACCTGCTCGTAGCGTTCCATTTTCTGGATGGCGTGCAGGGAAATGCCGGTGGCGGCGGCCAGGTCTTTCGGTGACCAGTTTTTGCCGTCGCGGGCTTTTTCGAGAATGTCCCCGAGTTCGTCTTCAAGGGGTGAAGGCATACGATCCCGTATCGTTCAGGCGCGAGCGGTTTCCTTACGCAGAAAATAAAATGCGCCGAGATACATGATCATGGAGAGGAGGTAGAGCGGTTTGGTGCCCAGCAACATGGCGTTGTATTCCATGAGGCCTCCCAGCACGGCGCCGAGCACATTATACCCCAAAGCCAGTGCCGCCGCATGCCGCGTCTGGAACACCATCGCAAACAGAATGCTGGAAAAGAAAATCGGCAGGGCCACGAGCAGGCTTCCCACCAGCCATTGCAAGGACAACGGCAGAGCTAAAAGGGTTTCCACCGGGGTCAGGTAGCTGGCCAACAGGGTGGCCATCAGCAGGCCGAACTGGAGATTCCGGTTCTGCAGCCAGTTACGGATCACCATCAGGTTGGCGAACAGCACCATCACCAGGATGGAGGAAAACACCAATACGTTGACCAGCCATGTCGAACCGAACAGCAACGACATCTCGGTGACGCTTTTGGTTTCCAGCAGAAGGAACCCCGCACCCAACAGGAGCAACGCCCAGTCCGGGCGCCGCTTGACATGCGTCCCTCCCGCACCCCACCAAACCAGCGCCAGCGAAAAAACCAGGATGAACACGCCGACACTGAAGTAATGACCCGGCACCTTGGGCTCCTGCAGGTACAGGTAGGGCCAGTTGTCGGTCGGGATATGGTATTTCGCGATCAACTCCCCATCGGGACCGATGGGCACGTTGAAGCTTTTTTGAAAGGCAGGGAGGGCTGGATCATCCCAGAAGCTGTCATCTATTTGATCCGACCATCCCGCCACAAACGTAAAGTTGAACAGGTGCGCGGGTTGAATGTGCCGCATGAGCGGTTGCTCGCGGAACACTTCCATCAATGTGGTGTAAATTTTCTCCGCGATGAAAAATTTGCCGGACAGGTGATAAAGGATCAGCACACCGCCCGGCTTGAGGTGATCGCGGATGGACTCGAACGATTCCCGCGTGTACACGTAGTTGTCCAGGCGCACGGATGACATGCTGGACAAAAGCGTCTGGCTGTCCAGCGTGCCGAGCACGATGACGTCGTATTTTTCCCGGCTCTTTTTCAGGAACGCCCGCGCGTCGTCGTTGTACAACGTCACCCGCGGGTCCGCGTATGGTTTCTGGTAATGATGCTGTTTGCCGAGGCGCAGAATTTCGCGGTCGATCTCCACCGCATCCACATGCTTCGCACCCTGGCGCAGGGCGATGGCCACATCGTTACCCGTTCCCGCACCCAGCACCAGCACCCGGTCCACCGACCTGGCAAAGTGGTAGGGCGCCATGAAGTCCTGCATCGCCCTGCGGTTGTAAGGGGACCGCGCCACCGATTTGTCGGAAAAGTTCAGCGCATGCTGATGAAACGAGCCGTTGACGGACAGATCCAAATGATCTTCGTTCACGGAATAGTTGATCTTGTAATAAGGCGACCAGATTTCCCCGCCATTTTTCTCATGGTGTCCCAGGTTGTATACCAGGAACAGCACCACCGGCAGACACAGGGTGGAAACCAGCGCCCGGCGGCTGTCCACGCACAAGGCGGCAAAATAGAGTGAGCCGAAAGAAAACCAGACGACCGGCGGCATCGACAACCAACTGAACAGCGAAAACACCGCAAGCCCCAACAGACTGCCCAGAATGTTGATGGAATACGCGATCAACGGCCTGAACCGGTCGAACTCACGCGCGATGCCCGATCCCAGCGGAACGAACACCATCGTGGACAATATGAACACGGCGAACACCACCGGTTCCATGCCCCAGGTCTGCACCGCTTTGGCAGGTTTCACCACGGTGGTCCACAAATATTCCCCCTGCGCCTGCGGCACCTGAACCCAGACGTTGGAAAAAAACTGCACCGCCGCGATCAGCACCAGAAGCAACGGGGCGAAACCGATGACCGTGGTGCGGCCGCGCGCCTGGAGAATCATCCCCACGCCCATGCCGAGAAATGCGGAGATCAACACCAGGTTGATGAAATAGGAAACCACCTGCACATGCGCCGGAATGAAGCGGATCAGCGCCACTTCAAAAAACAGCAGAAGGAAACTGAAGCCCAAAAGCCGGAATGCCGACCAGACGGGAAATACGGCCTGCTCGGGGGCGGTCCGGCGAACGGGCGGGGCCGATGTCCTGGTGAATGTGTCCAAACGAGTATCCAAATGAGGGTGGAAAGTTTTTTCCAGAATAAGGGCAAGGCGTTCGACTGGCAAACACATTTTCCCCGGCTTTCCATCTTTTTAATGCATCGAAACCACTGAATTTTAACACCTTTCCCTCGTTCGGCGAAAAACCATGATTTTCCCTGCAATAGAAAAACGCGGGCGATGCCCCCTCCTGCCGCTCCGCTTCTCCCCAACACGCCTTGCCAATTCGCAAGGGAGTGGTATAACGACGGCATCATCCGGCCCGGGCATTCCGGCGAGGAATCCATGTTTCCCTCCACGGGCCACAACGTATATCTGGAGAGCCCCGCATGCTGGGCGCAATTGCAGGCGATATCATCGGGTCCCGGTTCGAGCACGCTCCCATCAAAACCGTCGAGTTCGAACTGTTCACCGGTGCCTCGTGCTTCACCGACGACACCGTGTTGACCGTCGCCGTGGCCGACGGCATCTACAACGGAGTCGGCTACGCGGACATGCTGAAGGCGTATTTCCGCCGCTATCCCAACGCCGGGTACGGCGGCGGCTTTCTGCAATGGGCGCAGTCCGACAGCACGGAACCCTACAACAGCTGGGGCAACGGCTCGGCCATGCGGGTCAGCCCCATCGGATTCGCTTTCGATTCGCTCGAAGAGGTTTTGCGGGAAGCGGAGAAAAGCGCGGCGGTGACGCACAATCACCCGGAAGGCATCAAAGGCGCGCAGGCCACGGCCCTGGCCGTCTTCCTCGCGCGCACGGGGGTGAATAAAGACGCACTGGCCGCGGAGGTCGCATCGCGCTTCGGTTACGACCTGAGCACGCCGCTCGATGTCCTGCGGCGCGATCACGCCTTCGACGTCTCCTGCCAGGGCACGGTGCCGCCCGCCCTGCGCGCGTTTCTCGAATCGGTGGATTTCGAAGACGCCGTGCGCAGGGCCATCTCGCTGGGCGGCGACAGCGACACCCTTGCCTGCATCGCCGGCGGCATCGCCCACGCATTTTACCGTCAGATCCCCGATCGTATCGTGGACGCGGTGCTGGAGAGGCTGGACTCCCCCCTGCGGCGCGTCGTCACCCTTTTCTGCAACCGTTATGGCTGTCTTTAGCCGGTTTGAAGGGCTCCGGATTTTTTTCAAAACCCGTACTTGCGTTTACCCCGGTCCTCATATATGTTTTTGACTTGTTTTTCTCTCGGAAACCCCAAATCCTCAAATTCCGCGGGTTTCCGTTCGCATTGAAACGGGAAGGGCGCCATGGCCGATCTGACACGTGAAGAAGTCGAAGAAATCCTGAACCAGTTGAAAGAAGTCCGCGAACGCGAAGCCGAGGAAGCGGAAAGCAACAAAGGCAAGGCTCAGGAGGAACCCGCCGAGGAAGAAGCGGAAGCCGGAAACGAGGACGGACAAAACGAAGAATCCGAAGACGGAGAAACCGCCACCGCAGAAGCGAAAGAAAAAGGGGAAGAACCGGAAGAAGAGAAAGAAGACATCCCCCACCTGCGTGACCTGGACCTCTCCGGACTCGATCTGTCCAATCTCATTTTCTACGGCGCGGACATCCGCAACTCCAAACTGGTGGGGACGAACCTGACGGACTCCGACCTCTCGGACTGTGTGCTGGACCAGGCGGATTTGACCAAGGCGGACCTGACCGACAGCATCCTCAACGACACGAGGATGACGCAGGCCAACCTGACCGATGCGGTGCTGGAACGGGCGGACATGCGCCGTGCGGTTCTGCGCGAATCCACCCTCATCCGCGCCAACCTGAACGACGCCAAACTGATCAAGGCCGACTTTTCGAAAACCGTGACCACCGCCGCCAAACTGACGGGAGCGGACCTCTCCCGCTCCAGCTTCAAGCAGGCGGATTTGACGGACACCGACCTCTCTGATGCGAAGCTCAGTATCGGTGTGTTTTTCGAAGCGAATTTCACCAACGCCCAGCTCACCCGCGCGGAAATCAAGGGGGCGAAACTGCACGGCGCGCTGTTTCAGGACACGAAGATGATGCGGGTCGATTGCACCAACGCGGACCTGACCGAAGCGAAGATGATCCGCGCGGAAGTGGCGCGGGCCCGATTCAACGGAGCCATCATGCGTCGCGCCAATCTGGAAGGCTCCAACCTGAGCGAATGCATCCTCGATATCGCCGACCTCAACAACGCCATCCTGAACGACGTGAAGCTCGACGGCGCGCACATGAACCGCACCAAGCTCAACGACTCCAAACTGCGCGGCGCGGTCCTCCGCGGCGTCAACCTGAGCCGCGCCAAGCTCGGGAAAGCGGACCTCACGGACAGCGACCTGAGCGACGCCAACCTGGAAGGCACGGACCTCACAGGAGCCCAGCTGGACGGCTCCGACCTGAGCCGGGCAAACCTGAAAGAAGCGGTGCTGGAAAAGGCCTCACTCAAAAACGCCGCGCTCGTCGGGGCGGACTTGCGCAAGGCCAAACTGAAAGGCTGTGTGCTGGAAGGCGCGGACCTGGCGGGGGCGAGACTGCGTCATGCGTCGCTGGTCAAAGCCGCGCTCAAAGGCGCGGACCTCCACCGCACCGAACTCGATGAAGCGGATTTTTCCAACGCCGACCTGCGAGGCGCCAACCTCACCGGCGCGAAGCTGTGGGGCGCGAACCTCACGCAGACCAACCTTGAAGGCGCGAAAACCGAGCACGCCGATTTCACCGACGCCAAGGGGTACAAGTAAGACCGGCGACATCCGCCACCTGCCTTCCCTGCCCTCCAGGCGTCCGTTCCCGTTTTATATTTCCGTGCAAAAAAAAACGCCCCGCAACCATTTCATCTCGAAACGGTGCGAGGCGTGTTGTTGCTTCTCTGCGCACGGCTAGGCGAACTCGAAATCCAAGACGGGTTCCTGCCTCAACGCCCGTTCTTCTTCCAGAATGTAGTCGTCCACCAGTTCATGGTAATCGTCGAACCAGAACGCTTCCGGATTGCGCCTGTACACCATGAAGCGCGAACTGTTCCGGTTCTCCGCCGCACGCTGATACTTGAAGTAGATGTTGCGCGCCGACAGGCCGATGATTTCGATTTTGCCCGTGCTGTGCGACATCACGAAGCGCGCCCGCTTGGCGAGGCCGGAGCCGCGCATGCGGGCCAGTTCGAAAATCTCGTATGCCTTTTCGATCGGCAGGGTGTATGGACGGTTGCCCAGCGTTGGCCGGCAATGGAACACGTAGTACGGCGGCACGCCCATGAATGACAACCGGTTCATCAGTTCGCTCAGGATCTGCGGATCGTCGTTGACCCCCGCAATCATCGGCGTCTGGTTGACGACGATGGCCCCGGACCTCATCAGGAAATTCAGTCCGCGCACCGCTTCTTCCGTCAGCTCGCGCGGGTGATTGAAATGCGCCATCACATAAATGCGCTTCTCCGGCAGGCTGTATTTTTCGAACATGGCCCGCAGGGAATCGTCGTTGTAAATGCGCATGGGATTGAACGCCGGAATTTTCGTACCGATGCGGATGATCTTCACGTGATCGATCTCCCGCACCTGCCGGATGATCGGCTCCAGCTTGGATGTGGACATGATCAGCGGGTCGCCGCCTGTCAACAGGACATTATTGATCTCCGGATGCTCGCGGATGTAAGCCAGGCCCTCGGAGATGTCCTTGGTGACTTCGTCATTTTCGTCCATGAACAGCCGCTTGCGGAAACAGAACCGACAGTAGGCCGCGCAGACTTCGTTCACCAGAAGCAACGCGGTGGAATCGTACTTGTGTTCGATGCCGTGGGCCACGGTATAGGACTCTTCGTCCGAGGCGTCCAGCCGTCCCCATTCATTCAATTCGCTGACGTCGGGGATCACGATTTTGCGGATGGGATCGTCCGGATCGTCCCAGTCGATCAGCGATTGGTAGTACTCGTTGGTCCGGAAAATGAACTGCTCGCTGACCGGCTCCAGCGCCTTTATGTTTTCCTGGCTCAACTCCGGGATTTGTCCCAGTTTCGTCAGGTATTTCGGCTTCTTGTCGCCACCCTTGTATTGAGACTTCTGAAACATGCCAACACCCCCTTTAATATCTGCTGCGAGGCCTTCCGGCAAAATTCGTAGCAAAGGTGATTCCTTTCAAAGAGCAAAACTTCCCCGAGGGTTTTACTCTTCTGCAACTCAATTTTCAGCTAAGGATTATTCAAATGAAACCAGGGTTCGGCTTCAATGGCGAATCCAATGAATCATTGGACCGGGGATGGAATGGTTCCCTCTTCAAAAATCAAAACTCAATTTTTGAATTTATGTAAAAAGAGAAAATATGATTATCAAATTTATGAGGGTCGATCAACCTCTAATTGGTTTCGATTCACCCCAAACAATTTGAACTGTGCTTTCTTACATTTTCTCACAATTGCAAATGGTCGAGTGATTTTATGAAAAATAAAACTTTGCACAAAAAAAAATTTCTCATTCATTCCCGTTGAAACTTTGCAATGAATCGCAAAGGCACAAAAAAAATTTTTAACAAAGATTTTTTCTTCACATTTCTATTTTGGGAATTGGATGAGCGGAACCCCGCTTCACTTGTCAATACAACGTCCTTAGTTTCCGGAATCGCCATTAGCCCAATCAAACGGCAGGGTTAACCGGGTACCGCAAAGCCATACCCCGGTCCGGGCCGGAATCAATTTACCCCCAGGTTCGGGATTCCCGGGTTTTCCCGCAAAAATCGGTGGATCTATCTTTTGCCACAAAAGCGAAAGTAAGGCGAAATAAAAAGGGCCGCCAGAGTTTTCCGGTCAAGACTCAAACCCAAAAACAACATACTAGAAAACAATCAAAGAGAATGTCAGCGAAGAAGGGGGAGTTCTCCCACAGGCTGTCAGCCCGAGGACAGAACCGACAGAGATTCGCCCACTTTGCGGAAAGCCTCCACCGCCCGGTCAAGGTCTTCGGTCTCGTGAGCCGCTGAAATTTGCAGGCGTATCCGCGCTTCGCCCTTCGGCACCACGGGGTAACTGAAGCCGATCACGTAGATGCCCTCCTTCAGCAGAGCGTCGGCCATCTGGTGCGCCAGACGGGCCTCGCCCAGCATGATGGGGATGATGGGATGCTCGCCGGGCTTGATGGCGAACCCGGCCTGGGCGATGCGCTCCCGGAAATAGCGGGTGTTGGCCGCGAGCTTTTTAACCAGATTTTGATTAGCGTCGATGAAATCAATCACTTTCGAGGTGACGGCGGCAATCACCGGCGACAGCGAGTTGGAAAACAGGTACGGCCGCGAACGTTGCCGCAACAGGTCCACCACTTCCCTGCGGGCGGCGGTGAATCCGCCGGACGCCCCGCCCAGCGCCTTGCCGAAAGTCGAGGTGACGATCCCCACCCTGCTCATAACATCGCCATATTCAATGCTTCCGCGTCCGGTCGGGCCGAAGAACCCGGTGGCGTGGCTGTCGTCCACCATCACCGTCGCGCCGTAACGGTCGGCCAGATCGCATAAATCCTTCAACCGTGCCACATCTCCGTCCATGCTGAACACGCCGTCGGTGGCGATGAGCTTGAACCGGTATTTTTCCGCCGCCTTTTTCAGACGCGTCTCCAGGTGATCCATGTCGCTGTGGCCGTAACGGAAGCGCATGGCCTTACACAGGCGGGTGCCGTCGATGATGCTGGCGTGGTTGAGCCGGTCGCTGAACAGCGCGTCCTTTTCCGTCAGCAGAGTCTCGAACAGGCCGGTGTTGGCGTCGAAGCACGACGAATAAAGGATTGTGTCCTCCATGCCCAGGAACCGGGAAACCTTGCTTTCCAATTCTTTATGGACTTCATGCGTGCCGCAGATGAAGCGCACCGAGGCCATGCCGTAGCCGTACCGGTCGAGCGCCTCCTTACCGGCGGCGATCAACTCCGGGTGGTTGGCGAGCCCCAGATAGTTGTTGGCGCAGAAGTTCAGCACCTCGCCTTCGCGGGTGCGGATGTGCGCGTGCTGGGAGGATAACAGGGTGCGTTCCTCTTTATATAACCCCGCCTCGCGGATGTCCTGCAACTCCTGCCGGATGAATTCGAGATGCTTGCTGTCCATATGCGCGTCGCCTCCTTACGATTGAGGAACGGGGTCGGTCAGAACCGGAAAATGATCTTCGGATGTTCCTGAATGGCGCCTTCAAACGCGTCGCGATCGAAGGAATGAAACGGGAACAACGTTCCTTTCCCCTTATTCAGGATCACCTCGTAAATTTTATCCTGCAGGTCGTGGCCTTTGGACATCAACAGGTTGCTCATGGTGTACCAGGTCTGGAACACCTCGCGGCCGACGATGCCATGCAGGGTTTTGCCGTGCATGATGATCTGCTGGTAGTCGGTCAGGGTGAAATCCCCCGCCGACAGGCCGAACAGGATGACGTCGCCTCCAGCGCGGGTGGCGGCAATGGCGGTGTTGAGGGCACGGTTGCTCCCGGACATCTCGAACGCCACGTCCACCCCGGCGCCGAAACAGTCGTCTCGGATGCGCTGGGCGATGTCCGTGTCGGGTCCCGTCTCCCCTGCCTCGACGGTCTTGTCCACCGCCAGCGTCCGGTCCACGCCCAGCCTCTCGGCCAGCTTGAGATTTTTTTCGTTGGGATCGACGCCGATAATGTGGGTCGCGCCCATCGCCCGCGCCACCAGGATGGTGAACAGGCCGATGGTGCCGCACCCGAAAATGGCCACCGTACGCCCGCGCAGGTCCACCCGGCTGCACGCATGCACCGCATTGCCCAATGGGTCCTGAATCGCCGCCACCTCCGGCCGGATGCGGTCGGTGTCCACCCGCCACAGCTCCTTGGCCGGGAGCTTGATGTAGTCGGCGAAACAGCCATCGGTGGAGATGCCGATGATCAAATGGTCGGCGCATACGTGCTGGTCGCCAATCTTGCACTGGTGGCAGCGTCCGCAGAAGATGTGGGATTCAGTCGAAACCGTATCGCCCGCCTTGTACCCATAATGATTGGCGGCGTAGGACCCGGCCTCCACCACTTCGCCCAGCAGTTCATGGCCCATGATGCGGTAATGCCGGCCTTCCCGGTGCATCGAGTCGAAAATCATGTCGCGGAACGACTTGCGAAACCAGATGCCCTTGTCGGTGCCGCAAAATCCGGCAAACCGGGGTTTGATGATGACCTTGCCACCGTCATCGGGGCACTTGCGTTCGTCGAGCGACGGTTCACTCACGTCGGTGAACGTCATGCCGCGGGTGGTTTCCCAGTCTTTTTTCTGGATGTCGAGAATGAGGGCTTTCACAGGGTGCTCCCAAAAAGGTTACATATTTTAATATGGGAACTGACGACGACGGGCGCAAACGAATTACAGGGTTGGGAAACGCGGAGTTTCAGGAAGCGGGACGCGCCCGGTGCCGCGCCCAGTCGCGCAGGTACTGAACCTTTTCCTTCATCGTCACCGCCAGGGGCACGGTCCGGCCGATCTCCTCAGCCACATCTTCGGTGGTGAACTCGCGGTTTCCGGCAAACGCACGGTACATGGCGGAGAGGATCGCCTGTTCGATCTCCGCGCCGCTGAACTGCTCCGACGCCTTCGCCAGCGCCGCGATGTCGAATTTTTTCGGATCGCGTTTTTTGAGGCGGATGTGGATTTCGAAAATCTTCGCGCGCTCGGCTTCTTTCGGCAGGTCGATGAAGAAAATTTCGTCGAAGCGGCCCTTGCGCAACAGCTCCGGCGGCAGGTCCTCGACGTTGTTGGCGGTGGCGATGACGAACACGGGCTTCGTCTTCTCCTGCATCCACGTCAGGAACGTGGCGAAGATACGCGCCGTGGTGCCGCTGTCCACCGACCCGGAACTCTGGATGCCGGAGAAGCCTTTTTCGATTTCGTCCAGCCACAAAATCGTCGGGCTCATGGCCTCGGCCTGGTGGATCGCCTTTCGCATGTTGTCCTCGGAGGAACCGATGAACGAATCGAAAATCTTGCCGACGTCGAGGCGCAATAAGGGCAGGTTCCATTCGGCGGCGATAGCCTTGGCGGCGAGGCTTTTGCCGCACCCCTGCACGCCCAGCATCAGCAGACCTTTCGGCTCCGGCAGGCCATAGTCGCGCGCCTTCACACTGAAGGCGCGGCCGCGCTCACCAAGCCAGCTTTTCAGTTTGTCGAGACCGCCCACCTCGCTGAGTTGCGTCGAGAGGCCGATGAAATCGAGGATGCCGCTTTTGCGGATCAACTGCTTTTTCTCTTCGATGATGGAGGGCAGATCGTCCCAGCCGAACTGCCGCCCGGTGATGAGCGCCTTGGCGAACACGTTCTCGGCTTCGTTGCGCGTAAGACCCAGCGTCGCCTGCACCACTTTTTCCAGCAACTCCGGCGGCAGGTCGATCTTCACCTTGTCGCTGTCGCGGTACGGCGCGAGCAGTTGGTTGAGTATGGCGGTCAGGTCCTTCGCGTCGGGAAGCGGCAGGTCAAACACGGTGATGTCCTTTTCCAGTTCCGGCGGAATCTTCATCACCGGCGACACCAGCACCACCGTCTTGTAACTTTTCTTGAGGTTGGTGATGAGGTCGCGCAGGCGGCGCACAACAATTTCCTTTTCCAGGAACGGATGAAAATCGCGGAGCACGAAGATGGCTTTTTTGTCCGACGCCTCGATGTGTTTGAGGATGGACTCGGGGTCATTGAAAGTCTGGCCGCCGGCCTTCGAAGGCACGAGTCCCTGCGACAGGCTCCACACGAACAACTCTTTGCGGCTCGACCGCGCGATCTCTTGCAGGATCTCCCCGGCGCGCGCCTCTTCCGAAGTCACCAGGTACAGCAAAGGGTACCGGGCGCGGATGGACAGGGACATGTCTTCCTTGAGTCGTTTCATGGCGTCTCCCGAGTCGATTAAAATTCAAGATAGCCGGAGCGGTCTTCCAGATCCGCCGCGTCCGCGATCAATTGATGATAATGGCACTGTTTGGCGTCCAGCACCACCAGCCGGTTGGTGCCGGGGCTGGCGGCGAGGGTCTTCACGGTGGCGCCGCAATGGATTTTCCACACCAGCTCCCCCGCCGGCACGTTGTAACACGAAACCGCATCGCGTGCCGGCGCCAACTCCAGCAAACCATCGCCGTGCTGGGTGAGTGCCGAACGCGAAGAATGAAGCGTCGCGTCTTGCGGCTGGTAGCCGAGTTTTTCAAACACGAACGCGTGTTTGCCCGTACCGCGGAACACGGCGAAGCGCGGCAGGAGGTCGATGCCGCCCACCGCCTCCGGCAGGGAGAATTTCCAGTCGCGCTCGCCCTTTAAGTTGAAGCGGTGGCACCCGCCGTCGCGGCACCCCAGGTACAGGCCGGACTCGTCCAGCGCCCAGGCATCGATGGGCGCGTTCAGGCGGAGGCGTTTCCCCTTCATCGTTTTCAGGTCCAGCAGGATCGCCACCGCCGGCGACGTGTGAAAGGCCGCCATGCGACTGCGCTGGTGCAACAGAATACGGCGGATAGGCAGGTTGAAGTCGTGCGAGCCTTTCCTGTTGCCGCTTCCGGAATAAAACCCCACCCAGCCGCTGGCGTCGTACGTCATGAAAGCCGCGCCTTCGGGATCGATCCCCACCGCTTTCAGCGGGTAATGATAAAATCCAATCTGCGTCTCCTTGCCGGTTGCCGTGTCCAGCACCCACAGTTCGTTCTCACTCCAGAAAAACGCGCGTTCGCCGGAGCTGGAAAGCCGGGCGTGGTCCATGCCCGTCATGAAGGTTTGCGACAACCGCTCCCGGCCCGTATCATCGAGCAGGCGGAAGTCCTTGCGCCCACCCATCAGAAACCGTTTGCCGTCGGCGGACAGGGACAGCACCGGGTCGCCGTGCGCGAGTGACGGCGGCACCTTCTGCTTCCATATCTCTTTTTTGTCCGACACCTCGCTGAAACTGGTGAGTTCCAGGTAATCGGTGCGCGCCTCCGTGTCCTTCACGAATTTGTAGCAGGAAAGCACGCCGGTTTCCTCGAACACCAGCACCCGGTCGCCCTTGCGATCCACGAACAGCGCTTCCACCGCGTTGTCGAGTTTCGTCTGCCACACCACCTGCGCCTCACGGTCCACCATGTATACCACCTGGAACGGATCGGACAAAAGCAGGTAGTCGCCGTTGCCGCTGACATCGATGTGGTCCACCATGCGGTCGAGGTCGATATGACGCAGGGTGCGCGCCTCGCCATCAAAGATGTACACCCCCTTGTCAAAACAGCAGATGGCGAGCGCGTCACCGGAGTCGCTCGCCACGATTTCCGACGGACGGTCGCGGCCGAGATCGATCGCCGCCGGGCAGTTGACCAGCCACAGGTTGGCGCCGTGACTGGTGTACAGGCCGAGCGAGATCTGGTTGTGCACGATCCAGAACTGGTCCTTTTGCCCGACGGCACGCACCACCCGGCGCGGCGTTGGCAGAGGCAGGCGCTGGTGGATGCGGCCGGAGCCGTCGAGCTTCAGTGTCTCCGCCTTCCAGCCCCACAGGTAAAAGAAACCGCCCTTCGCTTCCACCGAGGTCCATACCGCGTCGTAATCCTGGCGGAACGTCTGCCTGCCCGAAAAATCGAATCCCGTAAGGTGACTATACTCATCCAGCACCGCCACGCGTTTTTTGACGGGCAACAACCGCACCTGCCTGACGGGCCGACCGACGTTCGCATCCCACTGAATGTGGCCGTTGGCGTCGAGCAGTTGCACGTGGCCACCCTCGAAGCCGAGCGCCAGCCAGTGGGAGACGCCGTCGTAGTCGGCACAGGTGACATCCCCCTGCACTTCCAGCGCCCACAGGCGGACACCGGATTTTCTGGTTTGCGATTGTGAGCGTGGCGGCACGGCGTGCGTGATGGGATTAAAGTAATGGTCACGAATTCAAGGGGGTATCAAAGCCCCTCCATCCAATGTAACGAATTTACCGGATTTTTAAAGCCGGAAATGGCGATCGAGGAGGAGCCGTGAAGGTTCAGCGGGAAGGCGGTTCCGGCAAAAATCCATTCAGATGATCCGCCAGCAACCCGGCGAGGGTATCGAGATCGAACGGCCAGGCGTATTGCAGAATGAGGTCGGGAAACTGACTGCGCAGAGTGGTGAGAAGTGCCGGAATTTCCCGTTCCGAGTGGGAGCCGCCCGGGGTGAACATGGTGGGCACAACGGTGACGTGGGTGAACTCCGCCTCAACCAGTTTTTCGACCGCTTCCAGCACCGTGGGCGCGCAGAATTCGTTGTACGCCACCACCAGTTTGGCCGGGGCCACGCGCGGCTCCAATTTCCCGGCCAGCCGTTGCAGGCCGTGGTGATACGGATCGTTCTCCGGCGTGCGCGGCCAGTTGCGGATCTGCCGGTCGAGGTCCATCTCCTCCGCCGTTGGCGGCTGGCCCGTGCCCTTGCGCTCGCCCTCCAGCCGTTTGAGCCGCGAAACCCAGTCCGGCGGGCAGTCTTTAGGCAGGCCTCCGTGCCCCACCAGCACCACCGCGCGTTTCGCTTCCGTCATCGCACACCCTCACTCTTTTTCGCAACATTCGAACTGGTCGTCGGACACCCATTCGATGTGGATGTTGTCCGGCAGGCGCGTGTCCCGGTCCAAATACGCCAGTTCGAGCTGATCACACGTCAGGTTGGTGGCGCCGCTCAGGTCCGCACCGTTCAGGTACGAGTCCTCGAACTCGACGTCTTCCAGGTTGGCATTTTTAAGGATGGCTTCGCTGAGCACGGCCCCTGTGAGGTCGGCCCCACTCAGGTCCGCACCGGTGAGATCGGCGCAGATGAGATAAGAAAAACTCAGGTCCGCGCCCTGCAACTGGGCGTGATCCAGCTTGGCCTTCATCAGCTTGCGGTTGCTCAGGTCGGCTCCCGCCAGCTCGTTTTTGGTTTTCTCAATTTTGACTTTGAATTCAATCCATTCCGGCAACATGATTTCAATCGAATCTGTAATGGTTTAAAGGGGGTGCAGGCGAAACCAGATCAATGTATTCTTGAATCCGCCCGCTTGTCAACCGGATGCGGATCTTTTCCAGCCGGCCTCGCATCGAAACCCGGCCCGGCAAGCATGATACCGACCCCTGCATTAAAAGCCGCGTTTTCTCCGGCTTTCGACAACTCCACATTTTTAACCAAATTTGTCTTTCTAGGGCAATGCAAATGCACCCCTTACCCGAATCTAACAAACACTGCGTAACTTCTAGCCATGCGGAGCCGGACCCGCATCGACCCGAAAAGCTGTGGGTTGCAACTTCGAATTCAAGTCATCAACGCAAAAAGAAAGAAGGAGGACGGTAATGATCCGGAATTTGATCGCTGTGCTGGCCGTGATTGGCCTGCTGATCCCGGCCCAGGCGGTGTGGGCGGAGTCGGATACGGAAAAACGCCTGCGGGTGCTGGAAGAGAAACTGAAACGGTTTGAAAACCTGGATTCCCTTCCGCAGAAGGAGGACTACATCAAGGTGCGGTACGCCAACCCGGGTTTTGAAATGGAAACCGCAGACGGCCTGTTTTCCACCAAGCTCGTGTGGCGTGCGCAGTTGCGGTACACGTTTCCCCACCGCTCCGATCCGCGAAGCGTGTCGGACTTCACCACCCGCTCCGACGCGAGCAACTTTGAAGCCCGCCGCCTCCGCATGAAAATCGGCGGTCACGGATTCAAGCCGTGGATCGACTATTACTTTGAAGTGGACCTGCAACCGTCCCGCGACGTGGACGACAGCAGTACCTCCTCTTCCGCACGGGTCATCGACTACCGCATCACCCTGCAACCGATCGACGAATTCGGTATCCGCGTGGGTCAGTGGAAAGTCGACTACAACCGCGAGCGCGTGGATTCCTCCGGGCGCCAGCAGTTTGTAGAACGGTCCATCGTGAACCGCGTGTTCACCATCGACCGCCAGGTGGGTGTGCAGGTGCGTGGCCGCCTGTTCAAAGGCACCTACGCCGACATGCGGTACTGGGCCGGTGTGTTCAACGGCGAAGGCCGCTCCGTCAACAACCCGGACAACGACATGATGTACATGGGCCGCCTGCAGTGGAACTTCCTCGGCCGCGACCTGAAATGGCGTCAGTCGGACGTGGCTTTCCATAAAGAGCCGACCGGCAGTCTCGCATTTGCCGCGGCCACCAACAACGGCAAGTGCAGTCGCTGGAGTT
This sequence comes from Nitrospina gracilis Nb-211, assembly GCF_021845525.1. Taxonomy (NCBI): domain Bacteria; kingdom Pseudomonadati; phylum Nitrospinota; class Nitrospinia; order Nitrospinales; family Nitrospinaceae; genus Nitrospina; species Nitrospina gracilis. The sequence continues at coordinate 2,290,457 of NZ_JAKJKD010000001.1, forward strand.
CATCCGGATGTGGCAACCTGAGCGGCCTGACCGGCCCCGGCACCACTTCCCAGAACTTCAAAGTCGAACAGTACGTTCAGGAATTCGCGTTCAAGTACCGGGGCCTGTCGATCCAGGAAGAGTTTCACTGGAAGGACGTGGAAGACAAACGCAACATGACCACCCACAAGTACAAAGGTATGTACGCGCAGGCCGGTTACTTTTTTCACGGCTTGATTCCGCAGATTCCCGAGAAACTGGAACTCGCCGCCCGCTACGCGTTTGTCGATGCGCCGGTGGCGACCAACGTGGCGCTCCAGGATAAACGGGAGGAATACACGGTCGGCCTCAACTACTTCTTCTCCGGCCACGACAATAAAATCACTGTCGACTATTCCTTCCTGGAACTGGAAGATGCATCTACGGGAATGAGCTTCGACGACAGTCGTGTCCGCCTTCAGTGGGACGTTTCCTTCTAAGGAAGCCGCACCCACAATCAGGATTGCCCCCGGAAGTCCCTCAGATTTGCGGGCTTTATAACCAGCGATCGGGATTCTTCCTTCTCACTGGCTTACCTCCAGTCGGCCGCCCTCCCCTGCGGGAGAGGGCGGCCGGCTTCTTTTCTCAGTTACATTATGCCTATACGGGCACCTTTCCAGTTAAACATAAAAAAAATCATTTAAAATTAGAGATTTACGAGTATCGAATTTTTTCGATAATATGTCGTTTTTTTTGTGGTTGTTTGGCTTATTTTGGTTAGAATAAACTCTATGTCTTTTTCCAATGTTCTACAGTTGAAATTCGTATGCGAACTAAAACCTTGAATATCGCGTCCATGCAGAAAATCCAAAAGGAAAGGGCAAGACTCTCTTTCAGGCAGTATTTCCAGTACGATCTGGCCAATTTGAAAGGAGACTTTTTTGGGGGCGTCACCGCGGGCATCGTCGCCCTTCCTCTGGCGCTCGCCTTTGGGGTTCAATCCGGGATGGGAGCGATCGCCGGGCTCTACGGCGCGATAGCGCTGGGATTTTTCGCCGCCCTGTTTGGCGGCACCCGCCAGCAGATAAGCGGCCCGACCGGCCCCATGACGGTGGTTTCCACGGTTGTGGTGATGACCGCCATTCAGAGTATGGGCAGTCTGGAGGCCGCCTTCGGCACCATCATCACCACCTTTTTTATATCCGGGATGTTTCTGATTGCGTACGGTGTCATGAAACTCGGCACCTACATCCGCTATATCCCCTACCCGGTGGTTTCCGGGTTCATGACGGGTATCGGGGTGATCATCATCATCCTGCAGATCTTTCCCTTCATGGGGCAGGAGTCGCCTAAAAAAATCCTGTCCGTCTTTCATGAACTGCCCGCAGCCCTGACCGCCATCAACTGGGAAGCCGTTCTGGCGGCTTCCGTCACCATCGCCATCATTTATATATTTCCGAGAATCACCAAAGCCATTCCGAGCACGCTGGTCGCGCTTCTTGCCGTCTCCGGTATTTCCAACTGGGTGGGACTGAACGTGCCCCTGATCGGCGACATTCCGGACGGGTTTCCGGAGTTGCGCATCAGTGAAATGTCACTGGAAGGACTCAACCTGGGTCTGATCATCAAACTCGCGCTGACCCTGTCGCTATTGGGTGCCATCGACTCGCTTTTGACCTCGGTGGTGGCGGACAACATCACCAAAACCAAGCACAACTCCAACCAGGAGCTGGTGGGCCAGGGGATCGGCAACATGGCCGCGGCGGCCATCGGCGGTTTGCCGGGCGCCGGCGCGACGATGCGCACGCTGGTCAACATCAACTCCGGCGGCCTCACCCGCCTGTCGGGGGTGATCCACGCCATTGTGCTCCTCATCATCCTGATGGGGGCGGGCGTGTATGCGGCGCAGATTCCGCTTCCCGTTCTGGCGGGCATCCTCATCACCGTCGGCATCGGCATCATCGACTATAAGGGCCTGCGCCATATCAAGGAAGTGCCGCGCACGGACGCCGTGGTCATGCTCCTGGTGCTCACGCTGACCGTTTTCGTGGACCTCATCCAGGCCGTGGCGGCGGGCCTCATCCTTGCGTCGATCCTGTTCATGAAACAGATGAGCGACCATGTGGGGAAGGAAGTGAAAATCTCCCCGCTCCGGTCCTACACCAAGGAACTGCCGTGGGACGACGAACACATCCCCTCCAGCATCATCGACAAGATTTATGTGAAGCATCTGGATGGTCCGTTGTTCTTTGGATTCGCCCCGGCTTTTCAGGAAATGGCGAAAACCCTTCCCGACATCCGCGTCGTGATTTTTCGCATGAAAAAGGTTCCCCACATCGACCAAACAGGATTGTATGCGTTGGAAGAAGTGATCCGGGAATTCGAGAACCGGAATATCGCGGTGGTGATGACGGGATTACAGGATCAACCGCTTCGCATGCTGAGACGCATCAACATCGTTCCGGGTCTGATTCCCGAACAATTTATCTTCTCCACCTTTGAGGAGTGCATGAAGTGGCTGGAGGAAGAACTGACCGATGCTTCCCATGAAGACATGCATGCGTTTTTTGACGAACTGAACAACATTCGCCGTATACAAAAACTGATACCGAAATACAGACTGTGAAGCGACCCCATCCTCAATTTCGAAAAAATTCGACGCCACAATAATTGATTCCGCAATAAAGATTATTAAATCCCAATGATATATTAGGGTACCGGGTCTTCTTCCAACCTCGTTTCTTACAGGAAGCGGACACTATGACCACCCAAATACTTGAAGAGTTAATCCAAGGTAATCAAAGGTTTATAAAGGGAGCCACGCTCCATCCCCATCAGGACCCAATCTACCGGAAACAATGCGCCAAAGGCCGGCCGGCGCCCATCGCGGTGCTGGCCTGTGCCGATTCCCGGGTTTCCCCGGAAATCATATTCGACCAAGGACTGGGCGATCTGTTTGTCCTGCGGGTCGCCGGCAATATCGCCGCCGCCATGGTTTTGGCCAGCTTGGAGTATGCCGTGGAGCAGCTCGGCACACAGCTCATCATCGTGCTCGGCCACAGCAATTGTGGCGCGGTGACTGCGGCTGTCTCGGGCACTCAGGTCCCAGGCCATATTGGCAACCTGGTGGAATTCATCCAACCCAGCGTCAAAAAATGCACCAATAATGGGCACCCCCCGGAAGTCATTGAGGTCGTCAGGGAAAACGTCCTACAGACTGTAAACAATATCCGGGAAGCTGATCCGATCCTTTCAAAATTGATCGCCGAGGACCGTTTGGAGATCATGGGTGCGATTTATCATTTGGAATCCGGGAAAATAGAATTATTATAGTTAGGCGCCTGATTTCTTTCGGGACCTAATTATTGCAGATTCTGTTACGACGATCCTGGATTTCGAATGGTAAAGTTCCGAGATTGTAAAGTCAGCACCAAAATCGGGGTGGGATTCGGAGTGATCACCCTGATCCTTATGGGAGTGGTTCTGATAACCATTCAGCAAGTCAAGAATATGGAGGGGATCACAAAAAGAGTGGTCACCCTCCGAACCCCGACTGCCCACTCCAGCCTGATGATGTTGAACGGGATGAACCATTCGCTGGCCTCCCTGCGTGGATGGGTGATCCTCGGCGATCCCAAGTTCAGGGAAGAACGCGCCAGTGCCTGGAACGAGCAGATCGAGCCTTCTCTCAAAAAACTGCACGAGCTCTCGAGCCAATGGAAAAACGAGGAGCACATAAAACAGCTTCGCGCGATTGAGGAAGACCTCAAGCAGTTCAAGGTGTTCCAGCAGGAAATCGAGAACATCGCCCAAACCGACGACAACACCCCCGCCCGCAAGATCCTTTTTGACAAAGCCCAGCCGCTGGAAGAACGCCTGATGACCTACGTCACGCGGATGATCAACCTGGAGATGCGGATTCCGCCTTCGTCGCAGAACCGCAAGGCGCTTCTTGCCATCATGGCCGATCTCGAAGGCACCACCAGCCTGGCTTTTGAAAAGGCGGAAGAGTTCCTGCTGTCCGGCAATCCGGAATTCAAAGATCAGTTTCGAAAAAGCTGGGAGGACAACACAAACCGGTTCAACGACCTGAAGCGGAATTTCAAACTGTTGTCAGAGGATCAGAAGAAGGTATTCAAACACCTTGAGCGGGCACGCAACCAGATCAACCCGCTGTTGCACGAGATCATACAAATCCGTTCGAGCAAGGAGTGGAATCTGGCCAATGCCTGGCTGGCGCAGAAGGCGGTGCCCATTGCTTTCCGCATCAAAGCCTTTTTGAATGAGATGACGGAGACCCAGAACCAACTGCTGGAAAAGGACATGCAGGAAATTTCCGACCGCACGCACTTCCTCGTGATCCTGCTGGTGTTCCTGTTTTTTATGGCGGCGTTGATGGCGGGTGTGCTGGGCTCGATGATCACGCGCACGGTGAGCGACCCCATCAAGCAGGTCAGCAACATGGCGCGGGAAATGGCGCAGGGCAACCTGCGCCAGAAAAAACTGCCTGTTCAAGCGAAAGATGAAGTGGGCGACCTGACCGAGAGCTTCAACCAGCTTCTCGAAAAAATGAAAGGCAAGTGAGGAGTCCCCGGATCTTCCCGCTTTTCCTCCCCGAGGCCTGAACTTCTCCAAAACTAAATTTTGTAGTCGGGCATCTCCAGTTCCGGCAGGGCGACTTCAAACGTCGAACCCTTTCCCACTTCGCTTTGCACCTCGATTCTGCCCCGGTGGGAGTCCACGATACTCTTCACGATCGCCAGCCCCAGGCCCGTGCTCTTTTCTCCTCCGGTCGGGCGGGCGCCCAGTTTTTGAAACCCCGCAAAGATCTGTTGCTGATCTTCAAGACGAATCCCCTCCCCTTCATCACGGATACGGATCCGTGTCCCACCGTTTTCATCACGCAATTCGATGAACACATTGGACTCCAGCGGAGAATACTTGATGGCATTGCTGATGAGGTTGTCCAGCACCTGCGCCATACGATTCCGGTCAAAGACAGTCGGGCCCACCTCCATAATATCCTCATGAATGGAAATACCCTTGCCGCGGGCATGCCCGTAGTTGATCTGGATCCGTTCCTTTAGCAGAGAGGCCATGTCTCCGAGACTCAGGTCGAGTTTGAGCTTGCCGCTCTCTATGACCGAAATGTCCAGCAGGTCGTCCACCATGCCCAATACCTCGTTGACCGATTTGCTGATCAGTTGCAACATCTCATCATGCTCTTTGGGAGAAAAGGTGTCGCGGGAGAGGGCCAGTAATTCAATGAATCCTTTTATGGAAGAGAGAGGATTGCGGATATCGTGCGCCGCAATGCCCAGGAATTTGTTTTTCAGTTCGTTCAGGGAAACCAGGTCCCTGTTTTTCTTCTCCAGTTCCTGAATCAATGCCTCACGCTGTTTTTTGAGGGAATGAATCTGCAAGTGCGTCCTGACCCGAACCAGCACTTCGTCGGACTTGAACGGCTTGACAATGTAATCCACTCCGCCTTGATTGAACCCTTCGACCACGTCCTGAATGTCGTTGCGCGCAGAGATGAAGATGATGGGGGCGTCGGTGGTTTGCGGATCGGCTTTCAACCTACGGCAGGTTTCATACCCATCCATGCCCTCCATCATGATGTCCAGAAGAATGAGGTCCGGCATGAACCGCGAGGCAATAGTGAGGGCTTTCTCCCCGCTCAACGCAACGGAAATATTGTATCCCTCGACTTCCAGGGTTTTCTGGAGAACTTCCACGTTGGCGGGAGTGTCATCGACGATGAGAATCTTGAATTCATCCGGATCGGGCTGGTTGGACAACATTTTTATAAAACTCAGAACGGATCGGCTAGGTTGTGGGAGGCGGCCCCATTTTACTTAGAAACTCGAGCACCTGATTGATTTGCTTCATGTCATAGGAGCGGATCAAATCCCTGAAGTATTGGGCCAGCTTGTGTTCCTGGTCGTCATTCGCGATGGCGTCGAGGCCTCTTTCAAAGCTGGTGAAATTGTAACTCGATGCCGCCGCTTTCAGGGTTTCCATCACCGAGCTGGGAAGGCGCACTTGTTCCAGATCGACTTCGCGATCCTGGGACACGCTTTGTCGGCCAGCCGTTTTTTTGAGGAAATCAAGTGGCAGATCATATTCCTTATCGAACAGGGAAAGCAGGGGTTTCACCCTCACCGGCTTTTCCATCACCAGATCCGTTCCGGCCTCGCGGCAGACCTCGCCCAATTTCTGGTTTTTGGAGGAGGCCAGGATCACAATGAGAATATTTTTAAACACCTTATATTTACGAAGAGTCCGGATCAATCCCGCCGCCGCGGGGCCTGTTTCGTCCAGATCCAGGAACACCATATCCACACCGGGCTTTTCCATCACCTCAGGGGATTCGATATTTTCGATGTGTTGCACGGCGATTCCCAGGCTCTCCAGGATTTCGCTCAGTTGGCTGAAACTGGCGGGGTCAAACTTGCCGGTGTGTGCGGCTCGGAGCCCTTTCCACGCCAATGGCTTTTTAAAATACCAGCTATCGGCATTCTGAGAGGGCAGTTCCCCAAACCGTTTCAGCGGCAACTCGATGGTGACCTGCGTGCCTTTGCTCTCGACCGACTGCACCTCAATACGCCCCTTCATGGCTTCGATGTGTTTCTTGGAAATGGAAAGCCCCAGTCCCATTCCCTTGCTGAGACCCACTTCTCCCAGCTTTTCAAATGGGTCGAATACCTTTTCCACCTGACCGGCGGGGATGCCCTTCCCGGTATCGATGATTTCAAAACGAAACATCTCATGGGGTTTCTGCTCAACGCGCAGAAGCACCGCACCTTGCTCCGTGAATTTGATGGCGTTGCTCAGAATATTGGTGAGGGCGAGGTACAATTTCGCCTCGTCCCCATAAACCCAGAGCGGCCTTTCCTCCAGCCCCTCGGCAAAAAAATCCAGTCCCTTCAACATGCACCGGTTGCGGATGGAAGTGGTGATACGGTCCACCATGCCACACAGGTCAAACGCCTGGTTGTACAACTGCGATTCCCCGCCGTCGATCTTCGACATTTCCAGGATATCATCCACCAGCCGCATCAGTTGGTTGCCTCCGTCCATGATTCGGGCAACGTATTCCCTGTGTTGCGGCAACAGCCGGGGATCGCGGTCGATGATCTGGGCAAAGCCCAGAACGGAATTGAGCGGGGTGTGGATTTCATGACTCATGTGCGCCAGGAATTCACTCTTGGCGCGGCTGGCGGCATTGGCCTCGATGCGGGTTTTCAACAATTCCCGCTCGCGTTGTTTCCAGCCAGTGGCGTCCCACACAATCATCGTCGCGCCGACCTGCCCGCAAGCGGCATCCAGCACGGGGGCGAGGGTCAGGGCCAACTCCAATACCTCTTCATTTTTACCCACACCCTGAGTTTCGAATTTTATGGTATCTCCCCCCCGTATTCCCTCCAGGATTCGCGCCGCATCCTCCTCCCTGCCGGGTGCGATCAACACACTCAGGCTTTTGTTCAGCAATTCATCCTGGCGGTAACCGAAAATCCGCTCTGCGCCCAAGTTCCAACTGGTGACCCTGCCATCCATATCCACCCCGATGATGGCGTCCTCGGCACTGCACAAGATGGTGGACAAAACCGCCTGGCTGCGTGCCAACAGCTTACGCTCCAGCATGAGTTGCAGCTGGGCGCCAGCGCTCATCAACACATCCAGCAATTCCGGGTCGGCTTCCCGGATATCGGAGGTGAAGATCTGAACCACCCACAGAAAATCGTTGTTCATGGAAATGGGAAACGCAAACCCGGAGTGTCCCGCTCCCGATTCCGCAATTTCCAGACGCCGGACAAAGCGCTCGTCCTCCCAGACGTTCTCCTGCCAGAGAGGTTGCCCGGACTCCCAAACACGGCCGGCCAGCCCTTCTCCGCTGGCAAAAATGGCGTGCTGGGCGCGCACCATGGTGGGCGCGGTGAGGTCCGGAATGTTCTGATACGCAATACCCGCGGGAATCAGGCAGGTACCGCTGTCGTCCACCCGATGCACCACGCCCAGGGCGCAATCCAGCGTCACGCAGATTTCCTTCAGAAAAGCCTGAAGACCCGCATCAAAAGTCGAGGCTTCCTCCGCGATGTGAATGAGCGTCTTCAGCAGATGAATGTAGGAGGACTGGCGTTGCAGGCGCGTTTCCACCTCCTTTTCCTTCCGGGAATTGCGCAGGCCGAGAAGGACCTGACTGCACACGTTGAGCAGAGGCTGGAACCATTCCGCCATATCTTCCGCATAGCCCTCGCGGCCGTTGGCCAGGCACAGCACGCCCAGCACCTCCCCGCCATGAGTGAGCGGCAGGCCGATGAAAGCATGCAGGGCAGGATGCCTCTTGGGCAGGCCTCCGCGCCGGGGATCGTTGGCGGGATCGTTTGAAATCACCACATCGCCGGTGATCAAAACGGAGCCGAACAGGGTGTTGAGGTTGAAAAACTCCAGGCCACTGCGGCCGTATTGATCAAAGAACCGGGTGACATCGGCATCGGTGGAAATATTCGAATAAGCCAGGATGGAAATGTACGGGTCGCCGGCAGGGCTTCTTCTCACATCGGCGATGAAACCGTATTCGCTCGCCGTCAATTCCAAAGCCCTGCGAGTCAGGTTCTGGAATACGTCGGAAAGGTTGTCGCCACGGCTGATCTCCAACTGAAACTCATCAATGATTTTCAGGAGGGAAAGCTTGGCATTGATGATTTCTTCGGCTTTTTTCATGACCGCCAATCCCCGCTCCTGCCCGATTCAAACAGGAGGGATGTTCAGGCCCACCGGATGGTTGGAGCCTGAAAAATCATTGACCTATTTCGACAGGGGCAAAACAAATCTGGTTGGTTCCGCCCCGGACCGCCTGGTCCAATTGATGTTCGGTTCCTTCCATGGCCTGTTTCATGCGAGCCTCCAGCTCCGTCGAAGAACCGAGGGGATATTGACACATCCCAAAACTCATGGAGACGGCCATGTCCTGCACTCCCACCCGGTACAGCGAGTTTTTCAGGATGGTCTGAAACTTGCGCGCCACCACCACCGCCCCCTCCAGCTTGGTCCCCGGCAACAAAATAAAATACCGTTGCGGACTCCACTGGCCGATGGCATCCAGTATTCGGCTGTGGCTGTTCAGCTTTTCACCCAGATCGGCACGCAGTTTGTTCTGGTCTTCTTCCTTTTCGCGGCTAAATTTTTCCCGCCATTCATCGATGTGCCCCATCATCAATGTGAACGGCACCTGAATACGTTGATAGCGGATGGCCTCCCATCGGTACAATTCCATCATCAGGTCCCGTGCCAGCACCCCGGGAGACCGCTTGGCCCCAAGCTTTTGGGACATCTCCTTGATCAACAGCTTCTTTTCACGCTGGAGTTGCTGGATGCGCAACTGGTTTTGCGTACGGGCCAACACCTCATCCTGGCGAAACGGTTTTGTGATGTAATCCGCACCGCCAGAGAGATAACAATTGTCGATTTCTTCGATGCTGGTCTGGCCCAGCAGGAAAATAATGGGAATGTCTGCAGTAACGGGGTTGGATCTCAACTGCCTGCTGAGTTCGAAGCTGTTCGTTCCTTCCAGATGCGCATCCAGGAGAATGAGGTCCGGTAAGGAACGAGCAAGGATTTCGGGAACCCGGTTTCCAGCAGAAGTGGCAAAAATGACATAGTCCTCTTTCTCCAACATGCCTCTTAAAATGTCGATGTTGGAAGGAATGTCATCGACGATAAGAATGTTCATTCCAAAATGAGTTTTTGTAGCCCCGTCCATCTTCACTCCCGGAAGAAACTGGATCGAACCCAGTCCTGATACTTCAATCTCTGTCTGGATTGAAGGTTGCGCTACTAAAACAGGCCCACCTTGGCTGTCATCCGCCCGGTCCGCACACAGCACCCTGCAAATTTCGTTCAACAGAACGGGGTTGGATGCATCGCCTTTTTCAATCGAAGGTTCTTCCCGGCAAATGCTTGGAATGCTCCACTCCCTTTCAGCCGGTTTGCCTGCCGACCTATGAATTCGTGAGGAATTTTTCCAAGTCCGGAAACTGGTCCGGTGTGTCCACGTACTGATTTTTGATTTCCCTGACTTCCGACAAAATGGTTTTGAATTTTTCAACCAGATGCGGATCGAAATGCTGGCTCGCGCATTTTTCAAGTTCTTCGACCGCTTCTTCGACAGTCCATGCCTTCTTGTAGGGGCGGTCAGAGGTGAGCGCATCGAACACATCGCAAATCGCAACAATCCGTCCTTCAATCGGGATTTCCTCCCCCTTCGTTCCGGCGGGATATCCGGAGCCGTCCCACTTTTCGTGGTGTGTGAGGGAAATGCTTTCCGCCATCTTCATCATTTCCGAACTGGATCCGGAAAGGATTTCCGCCCCGATGGTGGTGTGGGTTTTCATCACTTCCCACTCCTCCGGGGTGAGACGACCGGGTTTCAGCAGAATCCGGTCCGGGATTCCGATTTTTCCAATATCGTGCATCGGGCTGGCATTGAGGATCAGATCGCATTCCTCCGGGGTCATGCCGATGGCCTCCGCCAGCAGTGCGGAAAACTTGCTCATGCGAATGACGTGCATGCCGGTTTCGTTGTCCCGGTATTCCGCAGCGCGGCCCAAACGCTGGATCACCTCCAGCCGCGTGTCCACCAACTGCTGAGTGCGTTCCTGAATCTTCTGATCCAGAATCTGGTTTTGCTGACGAACCTGGTTGTGCAGAAGACGGACGTCCAGCATGTTCTTGATGCGGGCCAAAGCCTCGATCACGTTGAACGGCTTGGTGATGAAATCCATCGCTCCGGCCAACAGGGCCCTCACCCGGATGTCATTGCTGTTGTTGGCTGTGAGGATCAGGATGGGCGGAGGGTTGACTTCCTGCTCATTGACTTGAATTTCCTTCAAAAACTGGAAACCGTCCATGCCCGGCATGTTCAGGTCCAGCAACACCAGATCCGGCTCCCACTCCTGGTATTTCTTCAACCCATCGTGCGGATCCGTGCATACGGTGATGGAGCTGTATCCCCGCTGGTGGAGCATCTGCTCCAACAGTTTTACGTTGGAGACCTCATCGTCCACAATCAAAATTTTACCGTCGAGAATATCGTCTTCCGTCAACATAACAGACCATTTTTCCTTGAAGATACTTTCAGTTTAAGCGGAAATGATGAAAATCTCTAGCACTGGAGCAGAGCTTTTTATTTTCTCATGATTTACCGCTTATGTTTATCCGAAACAAATCGATCGCCTAAATTCTTCCTTCTCACCGGGCCCCAGCCACCCCATCACTTCGTCTTTCCGATACACAGCTCGCTGAGGGGAGACCCACGCCTTATTCTGTTTTTGCTTAAAGCTCCATCTCCATCCCTAGGCAATCCATTCCGTAACGGAGAAAACCTCCCGCTGTCCCATAAGATCATTGGGCCCGACCGGGAAAAGTGAGAATCACCGTGGTGCCCTCGCCCTTTTCCGAAAGCGCGGATATCTTCCCTCCCATTTCCGTAACGATCCGCTGGCATACGGTCAAACCCAGTCCTGAGCCCAGACGTTCCCCCGCCGGCCCCAGTTGCACAAACGGCTGAAAAATGCGGTCGGAATCCTCATTATTGAACCCGATTCCGTTGTCTTTTATCAGAATGTGCCACACCCCATTGCCCCCCTGAAAACTGTCCAGCGTGACGACCAGCGGGGTTTTCTTTTTGCGAAACGCCACCGCATTGGCCACCAGGTTGCGGAACAACAGATACAACTTTTCCGGGTCCCCCTCCACCACCGGCAGGTAACCCATTTCCAACCGGTTCGGCGGTGTTTGAAAAACATCACCAAACTCGTGCTCCACGCGGGAAACGACCTGATCCAAAACCACCTTTTGACATTTGGGCGACCAGCCGGGGACCAACGCCTCATTCAATCCCATCTCCGCCAAAAGCCGCGCCAACTCCCCGACCGCCCGGTCCAAAGTCTTCCCGCTGGGCGCTCCTCCCCGGTCTCCATCTTCTTCAAAACGTCTCAATGCCTGGTAGCTGAGCACCACCACATCTCCCACCGGTCCGGGAAGATGGTGGCTCAACCGGTTCATAAGCTTTTCGAACCCGGCCGCATTGCTGGAGGAAGCATCTCCAATATCTACCGGCGCCTCTTCTGCTTTGTGTTCCATTGCCTGGATGGCATGAATCACCAGAATAGCGCCTCCATAAACCATGGTGCTCAACCCCACCACCGCGTCGAAGTTTTTCCGCCCATACCCCGACAATTGCAAACAGACGGTTGTCGGCGGCACCTTTGCTTTCACCTGCCGGTCCAGAGCCTCGCGATACACCTCCATATCTTCAGCCGCGATAAATGAATCCATCAACTGCTGTTCGAGCGATTCGTAGGGACCGCTCAACATCGCCTCGGCCGACCGGTTCACCCACACCACCATGCCGGTGGAGTTGGTACAGACCATACCCTGAGAACTCGCTTCCAGCACTTCCCGCAAAAATTCGCTGGTGACCTCCAGAGTGCCATTCACGTGCCAGGAATTCATCGTGGTTTCCTTAAAATATTGATTTCCTCGAGATGAAAGGCGGTGGACTGACCAACCCGCAACTCCTTCCATCTATCCAATATCAGCAATTAATGTGCCAATTTGCGAGAAACCAACTCACCTTATACATTTCAAGTATTTATAATTATTCCAGAGGTCGACGGAAGGCGCTTTGGAGGCCCTGGAGTCACGGATTTCGGATTTCGTTCTGGATTTCGTGCCGGAACGGGGACGGGTCACGGAGCTCTCCCTTGGAGAAGGGATGCGGGAACGGAGAAAATGACGTGGAAACGGGTGGCCGGATGGCTCCGGTTTACTGGTAATCCTTGCGGTTCAAGCCGAAGGTTTTGATTTTGTCATACAACGTCTGCTTCGGAATTTGCAGAGCCTCCTGGGCTTTTTTGAGATCCCCCCTCTGTCGGATCAATTCCTGCTCGATCAGGTTCCGCTCAAAATTCGCAACCTGCTCTTTAAATGTTTGATCGTTCTCTCCCGGATTGGGACTGGCGGGTTCATCAGAGGACATCAGGGACGATTCAAGGTCGAGGTTGAGCCCGAGAACGAATTTTTCCGCTTCGTTGCGCAACTCGCGCACGTTGCCCTCCCACTGGCGGCTCAACAAGCGCTGGATCATTTCTTTGGAAGGCGCGGGTGCCTGGATGTTGTAACGGGCGCAAGCCTCCAGCGCAAAATGCTGGAACAGGAGCGGTATGTCTTCCTGGCGATCGCGGAGAGCCGGCAGTTCGATCTGCACCACGTTCAAGCGGTAGTACAAATCCTTGCGGAACTTGTTTTCGGCGTACGCCTGTTTCAAGTCTTCTTTCGTGGCGGCGATCACACGCACATCCACATTCACCGGATCGTTGGATCCCACGCGCAGGATATAGCGGTCCTGCAAAACATGCAACAGCTTGACCTGCAGGTGCAACGGCATGCTCTCGATTTCATCCAGAAACACCGTGCCGCCCTGCGCATGTTCGAACTTGCCGATGCGCCGCTTGCTGGCGCCGGTGAACGATCCCGCCTCATGCCCGAACAGTTCGCTTTCGATGATGGCTTCCGGTATGGCGCCGCAGTTGATGGCCACGAAGTGGTTGCCCGCGCGCTTGCTCTGCTCGTGCAGACAGCGCGCGATGAGATCCTTGCCCGCCCCGGTTTCTCCAACCAACAGCACATCCACATCGCAGTCGGCAATGTTCGTTACGGTCTGTCGCAGTTTTTCAATGGCCGGGGATTTGCCGATGATCTGCACCTTGCCGCGACTGCTTTCGCGGGCGGCCTTGAGCTCGCGCACTTCCATCACCAGACGGCGTTTCTCCAATGCGCGGTTGATGACGTCCATGAAACGGCCGGTCTCGAACGGCTTTTCGAGAAAATCGTAAGCGCCGTCCTGAATGGCCTTCACCGCCATCGGCACATCGCCCTGTCCCGTCATCAACACCACCGGAAGATCCGGGTCCATTTCACGGATAGCCGCCAGCAATTCCAGCCCGTTCATGCCCGGCATCATCATGTCGGTGATGACGATGCCCGGCCATTCCCGTGTCAGCACATCCAGTGCTTTTTCGGCGGAGTCTTTCGCTTCCACCTCGAACCCGCGCTGGGTCAATTGGTGCGTGAAAGCGCGGCGGACGATTTCCTCGTCGTCCACAATCAGAATCTTGTTGGCAGTTTGCATAGAGTTCCAGGAGTCTCCGGCACACACTCAGGCCGGTCCGCCGCCCTCCTCCTGTCCGTTCTGGGATACGGGAAATTTCAGGGTGAACCGGGTTCCCTTCCCCGGCGTGCTGGCGCACTCGATACGGCCGCCGTGTTTCTGCACGATGCCGTAACTGACCGAAAGCCCCAGGCCGGTCCCCTTCACTTCCGACTTGGTGGTGTAAAACGGTTCGAAAATTTTCGGGATGTCCTTTGAATCGATGCCGCATCCGGTGTCTTCTATTTCCACCGTCACGTGCTTGCCATCCGTCGTGGTGACGATACGGATTGTACCGTTTTCATCGTGGATGGACTCCTCCGCGTTCTGCAGAAGGTTCAGCGCCACCTGTTTGATCTGGTCTTCCACCCCCAGCACGGAAGGCAACTCCTCGGCGTATTGCTTGACCACCTGGATCTTTTTCGACTGAAAGTTTTTCATGGCAAGCGCCATCATGTCATCCAACACCTGGTGTAAGTCCAAAGGCACGGACTTGCCGGTGGACGGCCGGTAAAACTGCTTGAGCCGCGTGGCCAGGTCCATCACCCGCGTCGTCTCCCGCACCGCCAGGTCGGCCAGACTTTTCAAGTCCTCATTGAGCTGAGCCCCGTCCTGAATCTGCTCCAGGATGTTGCGCACACCAAGCAAGGGGTTGTTGATCTCATGCGCGATGGAGGCGGCCAGCTTGCCTACGGCGGAGAGTTTTTCCACGTGCATCAACTGCTGGTGGTAGGCGATCATCGCCGCCGTGCGTTCTTTGACTTTCTCTTCCAGAATTTCGTTCTGCTTCCGTATCTGATTGTGAAGCCGCCGTACTTCCAGAATATTGCGGATGCGCGAACATATCTCGGAGATGTCGAACGGTTTGTTCACGTAGTCGCGCGCACCCATACGAAGCGCCCGCAGGCGGGTGTTGAGGTCGGCCTGCGCGGTGAGCACCAGGACCGGGAGGTAGGATTCCTTTTCGATCTCCTTCAACTGCTCCATGATCTCGAACCCGTCCACCTCCGGCATGTTCAGGTCCAGCAGGACCAGGTCCGGCTTGAACGACTGGTAAGCGGCGATGGCGCGGCGGGGGTCGGTGACGGATTGAAAATTGGCGTAACCTTCATGCTGAAGCACTTTTTCCAAAAGCTGGACGTTGGTCAACTCGTCGTCCACAATCAGAATCCGGGACGTCATGATGTCTTCTGCGGTGATCACGCCTGCTTCAATCCTCCACTCATTCGCCAACTTGTTTCCATTTTAATCATTTTTCCGATTAAAGAAAGTGTTTCCGCCTGCATCAACCGGATTGAGGTAAAATCAGAAAAACTGTTTATGGTTCCCGTTCCCACTCATCCGGGAGGCTTGCATGCAACGTTTGAAATTCGGCCGAATCCTGGCGGCAGGACTGCTGGTTCTCGTGCTTCCTCTCACCGCCACCGCGCAGTTGAAAAACATTTATTCTCAGCGTGACCGCTTTCATCCGGAGGTCGGCAGCCATGGCATGGTGGTGAGCCAGGAAAAAACGGCAAGCAACATCGGCGTGGATATTCTGAAGAAAGGCGGCAACGCGGTGGATGCGGCCATCGCCATCGGCTTCGCGCTGGCGGTCACTCTGCCGCGCGCGGGGAACATCGGCGGCGGCGGATTCATGATGGTGCATCTGGCGAAAACCGGGGAGACGGTGGTCATCGACTACCGGGAAAAGGCGCCCGCCCAGGCGCATCGCGACATGTACTTGAACCCGGACGGTACGGTGAACCGCCACCTTCTGGAAGCGCACCACCTCGCCTCCGGCATTCCCGGCACCGTGGCGGGCCTGTGGATGGCGCACGAAAAATACGGCCGTCTGCCGTGGAAGGATCTCGTCGCCCCCGCCATCAAACTCGCCGAACGCGGCATCCTTATAAACAACGACCATGTCTTCACCATCACCAAGGGCAAGAAACGCCTGAAGGAGTTCGAAGCCACGCGCAAAATGTTTTTTAAGGCGGACGGTTCGATGTACAAGCTGGGTGAGCGGATCGCATTCCCGGACCTCGCGGGCTCACTGAAGCTCATCGCCGAGCAGGGCCCCTCGGCTTTTTACGAAGGAGAGATCGCGCAAAAAATCGCGGCGGACATGCAGGCGAACGGTGGCATCATCTCTCTCGACGACCTGAAAAATTACAAACCCGTCCTGCGCGAACCGGTGCGCGGCACCTACCGCGGGTTTGAGGTCGTCAGCATGCCGCCGCCCAGCGCCGGGGGCATTCAAATCATCCAGATCCTCAACATCCTCGAAAACTACCCGCTACAGGAATACGGCTCCAACACAGCGCAGACTCTGCACCTGATCGCGGAAGCCATGCGCCGTTCGTTCGCCGACCGCGGTCAGTACATGGGCGACGCGGATTACTGGCCGGTGCCGGTGGAAACGCTCGTCTCCAAAGCGTACGCCGGCAAACTGAGCCGGGACATCAACACGGACCGGGCTACACCGTCCTGGCAAGTGAAGCCGGGCGAGTTCATGAACAAGGAAAGCGACGAGACCACGCACTTTTCGGTGATGGACGAGGAGGGCAACGTGGTGACCAACACGTACACGCTGAACTTCAGCTTTGGCTCCGGCATCGTGGTGCCGGGCACCGGCATCCTGCTCAACAATGAAATGGATGACTTCTCCGCCAAGGCCGGCGCGAAGAACGCTTATGGACTCCTGGGCGGCGACGCCAATGCCATCCAGCCCGGCAAGAAACCACTCAGTTCCATGTGTCCGACCATCGTTTTCAAAAACGGCAAGCCGCTTCTTGCCACCGGCAGTCCCGGCGGACCGCGCCTGACCACGGCGACGCTGCAGGTGCTCATCAATGTCATGGACTTCGGCATGAACATCGCCGCCGCCACCAACGCGCCGCGCATCCACCACCAATGGATGCCCGACCGGCTGCGCGTGGAGAAGGGATTGAGCCAGGACACCATCGACATCCTTAAAAACATGGGACACGACGTGCGCGTGACCAACACCATCGGCTCCACGCAGACAGTCATGCGCAAGGGAAAATTCTTTTTCGGAGCGTCCGACCCGCGCCGGCCCGGCGCGGCGGCGAAGGGATACTGACGGTCGGAGTCGAATGGGTATGACTTAGGGAAAAATCAAATCCAGTCGTCGAGGTCGAACTGCACCTGGCACTCGGGACTGCGCATATCCATGTACAAGTCGGCCTGATCGAACTGCGTGGTGAACTGCTTGAGGTGCTTG
The DNA here is from genome assembly GCF_021845525.1 of Nitrospina gracilis Nb-211. NCBI lineage: Bacteria > Pseudomonadati > Nitrospinota > Nitrospinia > Nitrospinales > Nitrospinaceae > Nitrospina > Nitrospina gracilis. The sequence goes on from NZ_JAKJKD010000001.1 coordinate 2,307,856, forward strand.
CAGGTCAGCCCCGCTTCTTCTATTTTCTTCTGGTTCTTTTGCATCTCCTCCCGGCTTCCAAACTCCAGCACCACGGTGAACCCGGTGGCGGCTTTGAATTGCAGGATATACCGCTCGCTGGCGGCCCCCTGCGAGGAGGCTTCCTGATTCTCACTCATGAAAATCTATTCCTTATATAGCGTCCCCGGCCGCGGATCTGAAAGGCGGTAAGAAGTTTGCGGGTTGGGGGGAACGGCAATTCGTTTTACAATACGCCCGACGAGGACAAGTCTAGTACAGGTGCCCGAAGCACCACAATGTTTAAAAATCCGCCGCTTCCAAAAACCGGTGGCGGGAGTCATTGTTGCGTCAACGCAATCAAGGAGAGGCGCCATGTCCGCATTGCAAGAACTGGCTCCGGGCCTGCACCGCTGGTCCGAGTTTTCCGAAGAAAAACAACTCAACTTCAACGGCTACTACCTGGCCCAGGGCGGCGAGGCGGTGCTGATCGATCCGCCGGAGCTGGACGCCGACACCCTGCACGCGCTGAAGGACACCGTCGCGCGGACCGGGAGCCATCCGTTGAAAGCCATCCTGCTCACCAACGTACACCACGACCGCGCCAGCCGGCGGTTGAAGGACGTCTTCCAGGTGCCGATTCATATCCACGAAAACGACAAGCCGCTTTTGGAATTTTCTCCCGACGCCACGTTCAAGGACGGCGACACCCTGCCCTGCGGCCTGCGGGTGATCCACCTGCAAAACCAGAAATCGCCGGGCGAGTCCGCTCTTCTGCAGAAGGAAAAGAAATGGCTGTTCGTGGGCGACGCGCTGATCGGCAAGGTACCGGGGAAAGTCAATCAACTGCCGCCGGATAAATTCGACGACATCACGAAAGCCAGGGAAGGCTTGAAGGTCCTGCTGAATTACGAGTTCGACGACCTTCTGCTGGGCGACGGTGAACCCATCCGTGGCAACGCGCGGCAGACGCTGGACGTGTTCTTCACCGACTGACGCCGCCCCCTCACGCCGGGGGACCGAACAGCTCGATCTCGCGAAGCGCGTACTCGATGGACGCCGCCATGCCCATCGGCTGAATGTCGGGGAACACCGTCTTCGCGCGGTGATCGGTGACTACGGTCGGGCTTTTGATGCTTTCGATCAGCTTGCGTCCGACGCGCGCATACACCGGCGTCACCAGCGCCAGCCACAGGCTGGAGAGATACGGCGTCAGCACCGGAACGGGGATCAACATGCGCCACAATTTGCGCTGGCGCGAGTACTCCGTGATCAAATCCTTGTAAGACACCTGGTCGCCGCCGCCGATCTGGAAAATCTCATTGGACTCGGTTTGCAGGTGCACCGCCTGCACCAGGTACAGCACCACGTCGCAGATGCAGATGGGTTGCGCCTTCACCCGCACCCAGCGCGGCATGATCATGATCGGCAAACGCTCCGACAGCGCGCGGATCATCTCGAACGACAGACTGCCCCGGCCCAGCACGATGGACGCCTGAAACTCGATGACCTGCACGCCGGAGGCGCGGAGCGTGTCGCCCACCACCTTGCGCGAACGCAGATGCGGCGACAAACTGTTGCTTTCGCCGCAGGCGAGCCCGCCGAGGTAGATGATGCGTTTCACCCCGGCTCTTTTCGCGGCGAGGCCGAAATTTTCCGCGGCGCGCCGTTCTTTTCCCTCGAAGTCGGTTTTCTCGTCCAGGCTGTGCGCCAGGTAAAAAGCGGTGTCAATGCCTTCCAGCGCTTTCGGCAGAGTGGCGGGCTGAAGCAGATCGCCCCGGACCAGTTCCACGTCGTGGAAGGAGGATTTTCTTTTTTCGATGCGGGACCGGGTGAGGCAACGGATGCGGTGGTTTTTTTCGCACAGGCGAGGGACCAGACGACTGCCGATGTAGCCCGTGCCCCCGACCACGAGTATGTTCCTGCGATTGCCCTCCATGCTTTTCCCCCGAAACCCAATAATGGCTAAATTCTAAACCAATTGGAGAACTTTAAGGAAAGAATTAGAAGAGACCCTCTGCCTTTTCACATACTTGAGCTCACCTAATTTTAGTTAACAAAATACCGTTTTTCGGTTTCCTTAGTCGGCATCCAAATGGAGTTCGCCTGTTTGAGCTGCACTTCAATCTTTTTAGATATGGTATAAAGGTGCCTGTTTAGTCCCATTTTTATTGGTCCCGATTTCAATGTCCACCGCCAGGAGGCCCCTTGACTCGTTCGCTCCATTTCACCCTGCTCGCATTGGCGTTTCTCATTTTCTTCGGTTGTTCTCACACGCTCCCCGTCAACCACACACCGGTTGAACCGGACATCAATGCGAAACGAAAACTGGTGGTGTTTCTGGACGGCACTCACAACGACGAAAGCAGTCACACCAACATCGCCAAGCTTCACAATCTCGTCACGTTGCAGGACCGGACCGACATCCACACCACCTACATCGTCGGCGTGGGAACCGGACTGAAAGTCATCGGCATGGGCATGGGCTGGGGAATCGGAAAAGACGTGCGGGAGGCTTACCTGTTCCTGGCCCGCAACTACCGGCCGGAGCGGGGAGATGAAATCCATCTTTTCGGGTTCAGCCGGGGCGCTTACGCCGCGCGCATTCTTGCCGGCCTTCTGTACACCGTGGGCATCCCGGATTTGCAATCCATTCCCGAAGCGGATCAGATGGATTTCATAGAAGACATCTACTCGGCTTTCAAGGGAGACATGAGCGTCGCCGAGCGGCGGCGGGAGGTGCAACAGGAAACGGGCCTGACGCCAAAACCCGTGACCGTCCGGTTCATGGGCCTGTGGGATACCGTGGAAGCCTTGGGCTGGCCGGATTATGAGGAAAACTTCATCGATCCCAATCTCAATTACGTCGATCAATTATGCAACGTGGACAAAGCCGCGCACGCGGTATCGATCGATGACGACCGCGCCCGCATTTTCACTCCCATCCTGTTAACGCACGGTCACCTGGTCGAAAACTGCAAAGAAAAAGACATCAATGACGTGGTCGAGGAAGTGTGGTTCGCAGGCGCCCATGCGGATATTGGAGGTGGGTACAACGACACCGACATCAACGGCGTTTCCTTCAACTGGATGCTGGATCAGATCGGGCCCTACGGCCTGGTTCCCAAAAACACGCGAGTGTACGCCGACCCCTACGGGCGCACGCACGACCCCGAAAGCGGCTGGTTCCGATTCATCTACCGCAACCGCAACCGCAACCTGGCCGCCTATGCCTTGCCGATCCACAACAAGGGTAAGCTCAAAATGCATCAATCCGTATTTGATCGTCTGGGAAAGGCCTGCCGCCAGTCCTTCGAGTTCGACTGGCAGAAATCCGAATTCGCAAAGTGCTTTGACTTCTCCAGCAACAACGGGGCCATCCATTACCTCGAAGAAAAGCAATGTTTCGATGTGATCGATTACAAACAGCCGCCTCCACTGCGCAATGGCTTCTGCCCACCGTGCGCGCCCTGAAATAGATCTGGGTTTATAAGGAACGCATCATTCGGGCAGGTTCTCCATAGCGGAGAGAATTCCTCGGATCAGATCGGTGGGGCTGGGAGGGCATCCGTGCACCACGATATCCACAGGGATGACATCGGCCACCCGGCCAAGGCTGGCATAAGACACGTTGAACTCTCCGCCGCACGCGGCACAGTCTCCTACCGCGACTACCAGCTTGGGATTGGGAACCGCATCGTAAGTCATTTTCAATGCGGTTTCCATATTGCGCGTTACCGGCCCGGTTACAAGCAGCATATCGGCGTGACGCGGAGAGGCAACAAAATGAACACCGTATTGTTCGAGGTCGTAATACGGATTGTTCATGGCATGGATTTCCAGCTCGCATCCATTGCACGATCCCGCATCGACCGCGCGGATGGCCAAGGAACCCTTGAAATGCTTCCGGATTTTCCGCTCCAACCCCCGCCCCAGGACCTCGATCCTGTTTTCTCCGGCGGCTAGGGGCTCGGTGATCCGTCCTACTTTGAAAATTTTGCCGAACAGATGTCGCATCGCTCTCTCAGAGATCGTTCCCGGAATAGGAACAGTTGAACGATTTGTTGTTGAGTGGAAAATCCGGTACAGGAACTTCGCGCACGGCCAGTTCCAGCCCGAGCCAGTTGACCACCGAAGGATCGCGCACGTAATAGCGGTCGATCACACCCTCTTCGCCGAACCGGAGCCAGACCGCAATCTCCCCGCGCCAGGATTCCACTGCGGCGAATCCCCAACATTCCGTCGTGGGCACAGGAACTTCTTTTTTCACGGGACCCACCGGCAGATTTTCAAGTAATTGCTGAATCAGCCGGGCGCTGGCCTGAATTTCCTGGAAGCGGATCCATAGACGCGCCGAAACGTCGCCGCCTCGACATACCTGCACCGCCGGTGGATGCTGGTCGTAAGGAGGATAGACCGCGTCCCGCCGCGCGTCGAGGTCCTGTTCCGCACTGCGTGCGGCATAACCCACAAGACCCAGGGCCCGTGCATCTTCTGCAGAGACGGTACCGGACCCGATTACGCGCTCCCGGATAGAAGGGTGGTCTTCGTAGATGGTGAACAATTCCTCCATTTCCCTTGCGATGCACCGGGTATGTTCCAACAACAAGGAAATTCCCTTTGCATCCAGATCCACCGTCATCCCTCCGGGGATCACTGTATCCATTAAGAGCCGATGCCCGAACAGGCGGTGGTGCAAACGGGCACAATCCTCACGCAGACGCTGACACTGCATGTGCATGAAGCTCCATGCGGCATCGTTACAGATGGCCCCGATGTCTCCCACGTGATTGGCGATGCGTTCGAGCTCGCACAAAACCGCGCGCAAATGGGCCGCCCGCCGGGGGACTTCCACCCCGACGGCCTGTTCCGCTGCCAGGCAAAACGCCCAACTGTGAGCCACCGTGGCATCTCCGGAGATCCGTCCTGCGAGGCGAATGCCGGATGCCACATCCCGCCCTTCCATCTGCTTCTCGATGCCTTTATGTACATATCCGAGGCGTTGTTCCAGGTTGAGGATTTGCTCGCCTACGGCGGAAAAACGGAAGTGTCCCGGCTCAATGATTCCCGCGTGCACAGGGCCGACGGGAATGGCGTAGGCTCCCTCCGCATCCATAGGGATGAAAGGAAACTCGCCCGCCCGATATTCCATTTTCGAATCTGCCGGGAAATTCTTGCGCAGGGGAAATGTCTCTTCCGGCCAGTGCTCATGCTTGATCCAGCCCCGCAGGTCTGAATGCCCCCTCGCATGGAGGCCGAACAGATCGTGGATCGTGCGTTCCATCCGGGACGCCGCCGGATAATGAGGAACCAGTGTGCGAAAGAAGTTGCTTCCATGATGCAATCGGGCCGCGACCAAGGCATAACCCTCCTCCCGGCGGGCGAAGGCGGCATGGACGGTGAAGCCGTCATTCTCCTGCGAGGCCCACTCCGCCACAAGCCGGCAGTCCACAGCACGGGCCTCGCGTGCCACATCAGCCCACTGATTGGGCTCCACCTCCAGAAGCGGCGGCACTCCCTTGCGCCGCTCCACAACCAGGCCGGCGCCCTGGAGCTGTTTCGCCAGAAGCTCACTCAGCTTGAAGTTCATGGCATCTCCCTGTGCAGCAGGTCCGCCGCGGTCTGAAACCAGTCGGACAAAAATTCCGGAATCGCCAGCCCGAGGAACAGGGCCAATCCCAAATGGACATAAACCGGTAACATGTTCACCCGCATCGAACGAACCCCCTTTGGCGCCGTGCCAAACACCATGGGCTGCAGGTGCCGAAACAATCCCGCAAACGCCACCACGAGGCTGGGAAGCAGGATCACCACGGTCCAGGGATGGGTCTGAAGGGCGGCGGTGACCAGGAGAAATTCACTGGTGAACACCCCGAACGGGGGAAAGCCGGCGATCGCCACCGTTCCAATGAGGAGCCCCACGCCGATCCCCGGTTGAAGGTTGATCAATCCCGATATCTTGCCCATGATCTGGGTCCGCATGACCTGCGCGGCATGACCCACCGTGAAAAAAATTCCAGACTTCACCAGGGAGTGAACCGTCATGTGCAGAAGCGCGGCAAAGATGGCCAGCGGCGTACCGATGCCGAACGAGAATGTCATGAGCCCCATGTGTTCGATCGAGGAATACGAGAACAGCCGTTTGATGTCGCGTTGCCGGTGGAGTGACAACGCCGCTATCAGTAAAGACAACAGTCCGAATCCCATCATCAGGTACCCGGCGAGGTTGCTCTGCGTGGCACCGTCGACCAGCGCCTTGCAGCGCACCAGCGCATACAGCGCCACGTTCAGTAACAATCCCGACAGCACGGCGGAAATGGGAGTCGGACCCTCTCCGTGCGCGTCCGGAAGCCAGGCGTGCATGGGGAAAAGACCGACCTTGGTGCCGTAGCCGACCATCATGAAGGCGAAGGCAATGGTGATCACGCCGGGCGTCAGTTCGCCCGCGTGGGGATACAGCACCGTCCAGCGCAACGCCGCGTTACTGTGCCCGATCACTTCCGACGATGCGGAAAATATCAGAATCGTGCCGAACAGGGCGAGCGCGATTCCCATGCCGCATAAGATGAAATATTTCCAGGCGGCGCTGATCGCCGCGGGTGTGCGGTACAGGGATACCAGGAGTACGGTGGCCAGGGTGGCCAGTTCCAGCGCGATCCACAACACGCCGAGGTTGTTCGTGGTCAATGCCAGCAGCATGCCAAACACAAACAGCTGGTACATCACATGGTACAGGCGAAGATGGCGGGGGGTCACGCGTCCGATCGATTCCTCGTGCAGCATGTAGGGTCCGGAAAACACGGCGGTGGTGGCGCCGACGAACGCAGTCAGCGCGACCAGGAAAATATTAAAGGCATCCAGGAAAAAGGAATCGCCGTGCAGGACCAGCGGCCCCCCCACCCAGACTTCCACGACCATGGCCGCCGACACCAGGAATGTCAGGACGCTGGCGGCGACGTTCACCCGCACCAGCACCCCGGTGCTGTTCAGGAACGCCATGGCCGCGCCGGCCAGTACGGGTATTCCCAAAAGGAAATCGATGAGGTTCATTGTTCCACTTCCATGTGTTTCAGATCGAGGGAATCGAACGTCTTCCGGATCTGGAAGAAGAACAGGCCGAAGATCAGCACCGCAATCAGGATGTCGAAGGCGATCCCGATTTCCACCACCAGCGGCATGCCATAGGTGGCGGAGGTGGCTGCGAAAAACAACGCGTTTTCCATGGACAGGTAGCCCACCACCTGCGTGATGGCCTTACGCCGGGTGATCATGATGAGCATCGCGATCAGCACACAGGCCAGGGCGATGGCGATGATGTTGCGGGTGAGTGGAAACGCCATTTCCTGAATGGGCAGGCTGACGTAGAACGCGAACAACACGAGGCCCGCCCCCATCAGCATAGTGATAAATATATTGACCATTGGCTCGACCTCGCGGTTGACACCCAGCCGCACGACGATGCGCCACAAAAACCAGGGCATCAGAATGCCTTTCAGCACCAAAGCCAGCACTGCCGAAATGTACAGGTCCGGAACACCCGCGGCGTAGGCCACCAGGGTGGTGGTCATCGCCAGCAGCACCCCCTGGACCGCGAACCAGCGCAGCATGGCCTGCATGTGCCTCTGGGCCAGCAGGGCGAACGAGGTCAAAAGAAACAGCGCCGCCGCCAGCGACACCAATTGTCGCAACAGTTCCTTGGAAATCACGCGGGTCCCTCCAGAATGTAATGAGTCAGCATGCCAAGAATCGCCAGCAGGAAAGCCAGCCCCAGGTATTCCGGCAGGCGGAAAATGCGCATCTTGGCCAGCAGGGTCTCAAGCAGGGCCAGCCCCGCGAGTAGCACGAGCAGTTTCAGAAGCCACGCGGCGAGCCCCGCCAGAAGGGCGCCGGTTGCCGGTTCCTGCGCGATGCCCCAGGGCACGAACAGGTTGAGCAGAATGGTGGCGAACAGGATCAGTTTCATCTGACTGGCCCATTCGATCAGCGCCAGGTAGCGGCCGGAATATTCCAGGATCATCGCTTCATGCACCATGGTGAGTTCGAGATGCGTCGCCGGATTGTCCACCGGGATGCGCCCGGTTTCGGCGATCGCCACCAACAGCAACGCTGTCAGGGCGAAGGCGAGTGACGGACGCAGACCCAGGTTTCCGTTCAACATGGCGTCGATCATTGAGGACAGGTTGGTGCTTTCCGCCGCCATGGAGGCCACAAACACACCCATCAGCATAGCGGGCTCGGCGAGAGCCGCGAACGTCATTTCGCGGCTGGCACCCATTCCCCCGAACGCGGTGCCGACGTCCATGGCTCCCAGAGCGGTAAAAAATCGCGCAAGAGCAAACAGGGCGACCAGCGTGATTACGTCCGCCGCGGCGGACAGAGGCGTCTGGGTCAGGATGACCGGCACGATGGCGCAGGCCAGGGCCGTTGACGCGAAAATGATGTAAGGCGCGAGACGGAAAATCCAGGAGGCGCCGTGAGGCATGATCGGCTCCTTGTTAAACCATTTCGCGAGGTCGCGGTAGGTCTGGAGCAGGCCGGGGCCGCGTCTGTTCTGCAAATACGCCTTCATCTTTTTGAGGATGGCGGCCGCCAGGGGTGACAACCCGATCAGAAAAAGCGCTTGGAGGAAATTGAAAACCCAGAGTTTCATATCAGGAGGCCCAGCAGAATCAGTAGCGTGATGAAAATCAGCGAAAGGTGACCGTGGATGTGCCGTTCCTGGAACCAGCCTACGCGGCGGGTGATCCATTCCACCATTTTACGGAAGGGCGTGTACAGGTAATCCCAGGCAAGGTCTCTGGTATGCACCGCATGACTCACCTCGCGGACGAGCGAATGGTGTCCGTGGTCCAGGCGCGTGATTTCCTCGTGCGGCCGGTAAACGAGGGACAGGATGCGGCGCAGGGCCTGGGAAAAACTGGTGGCGGTGTATTGCATGGTCGGGTCGAGGTGCGGATGACCGCAGCTCCACACCGGTGCCCTCCGGACGGCCTTCCCTCTCCGGTACAACAGGAACGCCGTCAGGCCTCCCAACAATGCCGCGCCTAGAACGATCAACGGGGAATAAGACGCACGTTCATGCGACAGCGGCGTCACCCACAGCCAGCCGCTGGCGCTCAGGGACTCACCCAGTTCGACATGCAGCAGGGCGGTGGACACCTGATCGATCAGAGGAATCACCCACATGGGCAGCACCCCGAGTAGCAGGCAAAACACGGCCGGCAGAGCCATGCCGGACAACATCCAGCCGTCCACCTCGTGCGCCGCGGCGGCGCTTTGGGTGCGCGGCGTTCCCTGAAACACAACGCCGAACACCTTGATGAAACACGTCGCCGTCAAGGCGCCGGCAAGCGCCAGCATCGCCGCCGAAAACGGGATCAGGGCGGCCAGCGGCGAGGTCTCCAGGGTGGGTGCCATCAGCGCGGTCTGAAAGGTCAACCATTCCGAGACGAATCCATTGAACGGCGGCAGTGCCGAAATGGAAATGCACCCCACGAGGAACAGCGCCGCCGTGACCGGCATGCGGTGGATGAGCCCGCCCAGATGCTCCACGTTGCGCTGGTGGGTGGCGTGCAGAATCGCACCCGCCCCCATGAACAGCAGTCCCTTGAAGAGTGCGTGATTGATCGTGTGGTACAACGCCGCCACCAGGCCGAGGGCTGCAAGCTCCGGATGCCCGAAGCGGACAAACGTCATAGCCAGTCCCAGACCGATGGTGATGATTCCGATGTTCTCAACGGAGTGGTAGGCGAGGAGCCGTTTCAGGTCGTGCTGTTGCAGAGCCAGCAGAACGCCCCCGACGGCAGAACTCGAACCTGCCGCCAGCACCAGCCCGCCCCACCACGCTTCAGAGTGGTCCAGTCCCACCAGGTCCCACACCACGCGCAGGAAACCAAAGATCGCGACCTTGATCATGACGCCACTCATGAGAGCCGACGCATTGGTGGGCGCGACGGGATGCGCTTCCGGCAACCAGACATGCAGGGGGATCAGGCCGGCTTTCATGCCGAACCCGAGGCTGGCAAACAAAAAAGCCAGAGAGGCCCAGACGGGAGACAACTCCACCTCCCGCATGACGCTGAACTCGAACGAATGTCCCGCAGCGTACAGGATGGAAAAGCAACTCAGGATAAACAGGCCGCCGAAATGCGCCATCAACAGGTATAGGAATCCCGCCCGGCGGTTCGCTTCCTTCTCGTGCTCGAAGACAACAAGGAAGTAGGAGGCGACGCTCATCACCTCCCAGAAAACCATGAAGGTAAAAGCATCGTCAGCCAGCACGACGCCATCCATGCCGACGACGAACACCGATACGGCGATGGCGAGAATGGGATAACCCCGCCGGCCCGCAAGGGAGCGGAGATAACCGACGGAATACACTGCCACCGAGATGAGCGACAGTCCGATCACTACGAGGAAAAATCCGGCCAGCGCATCCAGGCGCAGGTGCATTGGCAACCAAGGCAAACCCAGGGGGAGGATAATAGCACTCGGTGGGGACAACAGTCCTGTAATACCTGTTGCGGCTGTGATCAGGCCGGAGACGGCAAGCAGGAGGTTGCCTGCGAGGTTTCTCGTTTTTGCCATACGAGACGGCAAAAGTCCGGCTAACGATGCGGAAAGCGCCAACGTGGGCCCTGCCAGCAAAACTAACGCGCTACTCATTATTCAATGAACTTCATTTCCCAAACCAGTAACTGTTGTTGCACACCTCGTCAATGGGTTAGAAATCCGACTCTGGTTTGCCGCTCGGAACTAAGCCAACTGAAATTTATCTTCTACACGACTGAGTTCAGCCAAAATTGCCTCACGGTTCTTTTCCTGCAAGATCGCCGTGCGAAACTCCGGATCCTGCAAGGCATGGCTAATCCGGGAAAGAATATGGATGTGCCCGCGGACCGTTGAACTCAAAATACAAAACAATGCGTACACCGGCTTGCCGTCCAGAGCCCGGAAATCGACCGACTGATCCAGGAAACACAGCGTGATCAGGGGCTGGGGCAATTCATGGATCAGGGGAATACGCGGATGGGGCAAGGCAATGCCGTCTCCAATCCCGGTGGAGCCCAGTGTCTCCCGCACTAAAATAAGTTCGTAGACGAAATCCCGGTCTATCTCGGAAGGAAGCCGCAGGTTGCGGACCATGGAACGCAATACTTCATTGCGGTCCTTACCTTCCAGCCGGTAAACGATGCCCCCTGCTTCCAGAGATTGGGTGAGCGAGGGCAATGGACCGATCTCCTCTTCAGATTCAAGAAAAATTTCCGGCGCGATGGAGACCCGGTTGGCCATTGCCCAGGCCAGAATCTCCGAACGGGAAAACCGATACTGATCGCTGACCCGGTAATGGGGGATTTTTCCATCGCCGACCCAGCGGTAAATAGTTTTTTCCGAAACCCCCAACAACTTGGCTGTTTCGCGGATATTGAGTCGCATTTTTCTTACATTTTAAAATCTATGGACAGATTTGGACATCTTTGGACATGATATCCAAGGTTTCTTATCAGTGCAATATCAAAAATTGAAGATTTTAAAACTTGGATGACCAAGGTGACTGGCAGGGGAATTCCCCTGAGCGTTCCAAAGGTTTCCCGGGGAACCTGGTTGGTGCAAATCGAAACGGGGAGTTAAAAATGCTTATATTTTTAATGGTTCATACCATATGACCTGACTGGCTTCATGAGGAAGGGCGGGCGGTGCTTGCCGCGGGAGGGAGTGAAAGACTGGCTCGGCGGGGGGGGGGGCGTTGCTTGGCCTTCTTAGACTATGCCCCACTCCGGGATTGGCAGGGACTGTAAAAAATGGTGCGGGGGGGGGGCTCGACCCCGCAAACCTATCACCAGGGGATTTTAAGTCTAATTTTTTAAATTAAAGCGAATCCCTAAAGCCCTTACTAAAAAAGGGCCCCAAGCCATCACACCTACTGGCTCCGCCCTTTTAAAATCGCAACAAATTGCGCTATTTTTACAACAAAAACCAACGATCAGATTAAGTTTATTGCGTGACAATAATTCCTATGGCTTGGAAAAAAATGTCAAATGTACTTTATCCATCGATTTGGGGTCCGGAATACTTAATAACTCCAATTCAACTTCAGGGAAAAAGTTTTGATGAACTATCCTTATATAATCACTTATCAACTTACTGAAGTGTTTTGATACACCTAAAATATCTCTCAAAAGGGAACGAAGTCCGTTCACCTCACCGCTACTTAACTCTGAAGAATAGCCCTTCAAGATAACAAAATTAGCCGAAGAAAAAACTTCGCCAGCATGTTTCGGCAAATAAAGTTCAACGGGTTCAAAGTCTGTTTTATTAAGAAGTTTCCTAGCTTTCTTTAAATCATAATGAAAGGTGAACTGATCTCTTATCGTTCTCAGGTCGTTCTTATGATCAAAATAATTTTCGAGAAATTCTAAGCTTTCCTTTCCTTCTGGAGAAAGCTGATCCTTATATCTTTCTGGAAACCAGTTTTCAGAAAACCTTTTTTTTGGTTGCCCTCTCTTGGGCTTTTTATCGCCGTGCCTGACTTCATCTATTAACTTCCACCCCTCATACAGCTTGGAGGCCAGGACAAATATAAGATTTAAATTGATTTGCAACTTGGCTATTCTTTGAACCCTGTTCCTGGGAAACTTTCCAGAATATAAAACCAGTTTTTGGAAAACATTGATTTCAGTAATAAGGTTTAGCATTAACAAAAAGAATGCTTGCTCGGTCATGGGCCGGATTCTTGCAATTTCCTTTTTTGAAAATTTTAATTTATTAATATCCATATTTAAATTGGTGCCGGGGGCGGGATTCGAACCCGCAACCCTTTTCAGGGCATGGATTTTAAGTCCACTGTGTAAACCGTTCCACCACCCCGGCATTTTTTTGAAATGTGATTTTCGCAACTATCGATCCGTATCCACTCCTTACGGAACACAGGCAGGAGCGCGGCTCACAGACTCCGCTTCAACGGTGTGCCGGCATCCGGGGTCACCCCCCGGCGGCGATCAAATGTAGCAGTTTTTGGCCAAAAATCAAACAATCGGCCCACGGGCCGAATCGCACATCCCCACCTCGCATCTAAACGGAAACAGGAGGAGCCGGTCCCGCAACTCCCTTTCATCCGTTTCATCCGTGTTTTCCCGAATTTTAAAGGGTTTCAAACGACAGGTATGATAAGGTTGACGGGTACCCGGAACCGCCCGGCGCGTTCCTTTTAACCAAACTTCAATTCACTTTACATATAGATCGACCCGACATGGCACACACCAAAAAATTCAGCGTCATCGCCACCGAACCCACGCCAAATTCGGCGGCGTTCAAATTCGTGGTGAACAACGTCATCATCAAAGACGGCTCCCGTGCTTTCAACAACGCGGAGGAGGCGGAATCCGATCCCTTCGCCAAGGAGATCTTCGATTTCGGCGTGGTGGACTTCTTATATATTAAGGACCGCTTCGTCTCCATCACCCTCATCTCCCCGGATGAGTGGGAGGACATGTTCGACCCCTTCATCCAGACGATCGAGGAACACCTCGTGCCTTACGAGGACGGGGAGAAAGGCGGCGAGGCGGAGAAATCCATCCTCGACGACGTGGACCTGGAGAAGTTCATGGACTACGACGACGAAACAAAGCGCGAGATCATCGACGCATTCATGGACGAAGGCGTGCGGCCCGCACTGGCGCAGGACGGCGGCGGCATCATCGTGAAAGACGTCGAAGGCGACGTGGTCTTCATCCAATACCAGGGTGCGTGCGGCAGTTGCTCCAAGTCGCAGTCGAGCACGCTGTCGGCAATGCAGAACATTTTGCAGCGGAGCGTCCACCCGGACCTGCGCGTGGTCGTTCGCGGCTTCGACGACCTTTAATCGGGCAGGGCCTGGGATCAACAGGGGAGTGCCCTTTGGGCGAACGATGATCCTCCAGCCCATTTGGACCATGCCGGCCTTCACAGACGAACGGCCTTTGGATTGCCCCCGCCGACTCTCATTCGCAACAAACGCATGAGCCTGTTGGCTGCACACTCCGTATCATGAAAGATCCCAAACGCGTACTCGGCAAAATCCTTGGTAAGGACACCGACCTCACTCCGTTCGAAGCATCGGGCGAGCCGATCGAGCTCCTCATCGAAACCCTGCGCGAGGTGCAGAAGATGCGCCGCTTGCGCGGCTGGCTGAAGGAGCATGCCGGCATCGAAGTGGCGCTGTCGTCCGGCACGTTTGAAAAACTGCTCGACCTGCCGGAGATCAATTTCTACGAGACCACCGACCGCAACCTCGATGTCGAGCGCCATTCCCTGAAAGACACGCGTCAACCCGGCGACCCCGTCACCGTCGCCAACCTCAACACGTACCTCCGCGAGTTGTTCCGCGATCTGTCCGGCATCAACCAGTTGAAAACCACCGAACACCCTGCTCTGTTGCTGGGCTCCGCCATCTCCGGCGACCTCGTGGACCGCGTCAACGATTACATCCTGCGTCTGCGCAGACTGCACTGGCGGGGCGTGGGCTTTTTGTTCACCGGCATCCAGGCGCGCGGCATCGAGAAACAATTCGAAGCACTGTTCCCCGAAGCGCGCAAGGCGCATCCGTTACGGAATCACCTGAAGGACGTGCAGTGGGAACTGGGATTTTACCGGCGGTGCCTGGAGGTGAACATCCGCTGGGCGGCGACGGGCCTCGACCTGTTCGCGGTGATTCGCAACGATGAGTTGCACCAGTTGGTGGAAAACGTGGGCGAGTTGGGAAGCGGGTTGTGGAACGTGGTGTACAACGGCCTTCAGTTGAAGACGACTCTGCCGCTGGCGGGTATCCGTCTGGAAGACGGCATGACGCTGTTCGATCCGGAAAGCGTGCCTCTGCACGCGGCGTAGTGGCCTAAAGTCTGGTGTAACCAGAGGAGTCCTGCACCAATAAACCCCACCTCAACCCTCCCCTTACCAAGAGGCACTCATGGAGTGTCGGGCTGGGTGGGGTCGATCAAAAAACCTGTCCTAGAGATGGCCGCTGGTTTTGACCTGGAAGCCTTCCTCTTTGTCGAGGAGCAACTGCTTGATGGTGGTCTTCGGCTGAATCTCACGCAGGGCGTTCTTGCCCTCTTCCTTGATCTTATTCAGGCGCACATCCAGCCGCAGTAAATTGGTGAACAGCGGCAGGAATTTTGCCAGATACTTCGCACCTTCGTCTGTGATGTCATTGTCCGACAGCGTGAGGTTTTTCAGGCTCAGCAGGTTGTCGGAAGTGGCCAGGTACTTGATCCCTTCGTTGCCAATCTTGTTGTAGAACAGGTTGAGGGAAGTGAGATTTTTGAGATACGGCGACCGCGCGATGTACTTCATTCCCCTGGGGCCGATCAGGTTCGTGCCCATCTCCAGCGTGGTCAAGCCTTCCAGGAAATCCATGTTGGCCAGGTCCTTGGCGCCGAACTCCTTCAGGTAGACCGCCGTGATGTCCAGCGTCTTGCCGTCCTTGCTGAGCTCCGCCTTGACGATCTCCACCGATTCTTCGAAGCCCCGGTTCTGCCCCCGGGCTTCCTTGTTCAACGACATGTCCATGGGAAAATGACCTCCTTAGATTCCATCTATGGTTTCGAGGTGCGGCGGCCCAGAGCCGTGCACCCGTTGAGTCCACAATTTGAAGCAGATAGGGCCACAAAACGCTGAAATCGGGGGTGCCCCCGGCGCCACCTGAACGGCTTCAAAAATTCACTGAAAAGGGGCTGTTTTATTGGTGTTCCGGGCCATTGTCTGCTATATTGTGCCCAATATTCTAACCTGAATGCATCGATTTTAGGAGTCTTTTTGTAATGGCTAATTTAAGTCAGTCTGAACTTGAGTTCAGCCTCGGCAATAATGTCATCGTGACCCAGATGACCCAGGCCGTGAACTGGGCACGTAAATACTCTTTCTTCATATATCCTTTCATTACAGCGTGTTGCGGCATGGAGTTCATGTCTGTAGCCGGTCCGCGCTACGACCTGGACCGCTTCGGCGCCGCCTTCCCGCGCTTTTCGCCGCGCCAGGCGGACCTGCTGATGGTGGTCGGCACCATCAGTCACAAGCAGGCGCCCATTCTGGTCAAGGTGTACAACCAGATGACGGAGCCGAAATGGGTGGTCGCGTATGGCGTATGCACGGTGTCCGGCGGGTTCTACGACAACTACGCCACGGTGATGGGCATCGACACCCTCATCCCGGTGGACGTGTACATCCCCGGATGTCCGCCACGGCCGGAGATGGTGATCGACGCGCTGATCAAATTGCAGGATAAGGTTCAGCAGGAGACTTTGGCGGACCATGTGAAAGGTCCCGCCCTGGTCACGCCGACCGAACGCATGTAATTCAAGCTCCGGATGCGAATCCGGCGGCAGACGAATTCAATAAACTCCCGGTGACCCCGTCACCGGGAGTTTTTATTTTGCGGGACGCTCTTCATCCATTTCTGCCCCGCCTGCCGCTCCACCTCCGTCACTCCGGGCTGGGCAAGCAGGTCCTCGATGCCTTTCAGCTTCGCCTTCACGAAATTCTGAAAATCCGTTTGCGCCCGTTCCGGCACCGATAGATTCACCCCGCCGCCCTCACCCACGAACCGCTGTTTGAGGTAATGAAAATACAATACCGACCGGTCACGCGCGTCCCGAATGTTCATGCCGTGTTTCAGGTGCATTTGCGATTCCTTCTTGCGGTCGATGATGTAACCAAGCCGGGTGTTGTCGTCCTTTTCAAATTGCAGATCGAACAGGCCCATCGCCTGCTGAAACGTTTCGCCTTCCACCGCCGCCTGGGGTAACTCCAGCGTTGCGGCTGCGGCGATGTCCAAAATCAGCGAGCGGATGCCCGTGCGTTCGCTCCAGTACGCCGCCTCCAGCGGGTGCGCACGGTACAGGCGGCTCGTTTCCTTCAACACCGGCGTCATGCCTTTCACCCCGGCGCGCAGGCGTTCCAGTGCATCTTCATCGAACTCTCCGAGGAACCACTGCACCTCGCGCGGCACGTGCAGTTTGTCCTTGGTGCCGCGCTCAAAGTAGGCATTCAAAATACCGTCCAGTTCCGGCACGAAAAACGCGCGCATGACTTCCTCGAAGTACGGGTAGTTGAGGAGCAAAAACCGCGGATCGGCGCGCACGTTCAACCCGTATGCTTCCAGTTCGTTGACGTATCCGAGAAACGGTTGCGACAGGTGCAGGGCTTCGTGAACGTGTGTGGCCCGTCCGTACGCTTTTTCATCGATCAGAATCGACGCGGGGAAAATGCGGATGGTGTCGAACGTCGCGTGCGCGAGCTGACCTTCTTTGAGGAGGGTGTCTTCGTAGGGCTGAATGATGTACTGCTTGAGCGGAACCTCGCCCACCTCGGGCATCATTTCCCGCAGGCGGGCCAGAGCCCACTGCATGCGCGAGTGCGCCTTCTCCACCAGCTCGGCGGGCTGGTGACAGCGGCCGCATTCGTAATTTTCAAATCCGGGAATGAGGAAGGTGGTGGATGCGCCGGATTGGCCCAGAGGCAGTTGCATCTGGAACGATTTCAACGAATCCACGCGCCCGGCGGGATCCGGCTTGGGCAGGTGCGGGTCGATGAGAAAACTCAACTCGCCCACACCGACCGGTGGCTGGGCCAGGGCGAAAGCCGTCAGGCTCCATAACACCCCGCCTGCAATCCACGCCACAACCTTTCGCGGCACGGTGCGCAATCAGCCCCCTTGCTGGGTGGCGTTTTCCTTGAGGACGTTCAGCCTCTGCCACACACTGACCACCTTGCGTCCGTTGCGGTCTTCTTTTTTTCCGTCCCAAACCGCAAAGGCCACCAGGATGGGTTCTTCCTTATTGAGGTTGGCGTCCCACTTGCCGGAGGTTTCCATGTCACGCAGGAACACCACGTTCCATTCGCCGTCCTCCCAGACACCGTAACCCAGCACGCTCTGCTGGTCCTTGGGTTGTGGTGTGAGCGTGCCGAAGCCTTCCCCGTTCAACTCCTCCACCGTGTTTTGCTGGGTGGTGCCCAGCTTGACGACGGGATTGGTCATGGTGCCGCCGAAGATGAGCGCATCCATGTCCACGCCGCCGGTGGAGTACTCGGAATCCTCCGTCGCTTCCAGCGTTTCTTCCAGTCCGGCTTTCCAATGCCAGATGTTGACCGGCTTGCCGCGGTTGCCCATGCCAAAAAACGGTTCGTTGTGGCCGTGGGTGTGGAGCGTCACATCCCCCAGCGCCAACTGCACCGCCGAGCCATCACGGAACGCATCGCCCCGGTTCTCGACGAAACCATCCTTGGTGGAGTCCTTCCAACGCAGGCGGATGGCCAGTTGTTTGCCGTTGTTGACCGACTGGAAACGGATCACCTCCACCGCGTCGCGCCGTGCGGACAGGGGTCTCAGCACGATGTTCGTGGTTTTCGCCTGTTCCCAGACCGGGCTTTCCGGATCGGTGTCCAGTTCGTAAGGCACGTAAAAAGAATACACGTCGGTTTCGAACTCGCCCTTTTCAAACTCCTTGGCGAACTGCGAACGGATGAAGTGCACCAGCGCCCAGCGGTCTTCTTCCGGCAAGTGGGCGTAGGAGTTCATCGGCGTGCCGTCCAACCCGGTGGACAGCGTTCGAAAAAGATCCTCCGGCCGGCGGCCCGACTTGAGGTAATTGGGATTGGTGATGTCGTGCACGAACACCGCGTGCTTCCACGCGTCTTTCAGCGAACCCGCCAGCTTGCCGTCGCCCTTGAGCGACATGCCGTGGCAGTCGTCGCATTTGTGCTCGTCGAACAATTCCTTGCCACGCGCGATCATTTCGGGCGTCGATTCCGGCGGTTTGGGGATGTCGATCTTGGGCCCGGGCGGTTCCTTGCGGAAACGGTCGGAAAAACTCTTGATCATGTTGACCAGCGCCCAGGTGTCCTGCGGAGACAGCGCCGCTTCCCATGCGGGCATGGAAGTGTTGGGCACGCCCTTGATGATGGTGCGGTACAGGTCTTCATCGCGCGGCAGGGTGCCGGTGGGGGTCGAGCGGAATTTAAAGATGCCCTTGCGGAAATCGCGCGGCCAGGGATAGAGGTAATCCACCGCCTCACCACCGCCATTGCCATCCTTGCCGTGGCAGAACACGCACATGTGGAGGTAGATGTTGCGGCCGCGCGCCAGCAGGGCCTGGCTTTTCGACTGCGGTTGCTGGATGTTGGACAGATCGTGCTCGCCGCGGGTGAAGAACGAGTCCTGCTCGCCGCCGTGCATGTCATGCCCCATATCATGGCCGCCATGATCCATACCCATGTCGTGGCCGCCATGATCCATACCCATGTCGTGGCCGCCGTGATCCATCTTCATATCGCCTTTGGGGGCCGGTTCCATGTACTCCGATCCGGGCTTGGGTGTTTCCTGGCCCTCACCCTGGAACTGGATCATGCCTTCCGGCTTGTCTGGCAGGTTTTCCAGGTCGTGTTCGTGTTTCTGCTCTCCGTGTGAGAACACGCCTGCAGGGGTGATCGCAACGAGAAACAAGGCGGCGACAGCCAGTGCCGTCAACGCACTCCACAATCCCGTTCCACCCTTAATGAAAGTTTTCATTGCCTGTGGCCCCCTAGTTGATTGGGTCGGTCTCCCCCATTGCATTGCCGATCATGGTTTTTGTTCCCGGACCATCCGGACTCCCTGGTCCAAGTCTCCCAAGTCCTTGAGATTGAAGTAGTCCTCACTCTGTCCCAGTCCGAAATACCAGGCGTGATCCAGATTGCGTTCGTCACGGCTCCACAGATAATAACTGCCCCCGCCTTCAAACGCCTCGGGAAGGCCGATGGGTTCGCCGTCCTTGCTGGCCAAGGGGCGGCTCGAATCCCACAATGCGTTCAGTTCGTCCATGGTGGGCAGACGCCAGTCGCTGTATCCGGCAAATTTGTCAGCATTTTTCTGATTCACGTATTCCAGGGCGTCATACCAGTTCATGCCTTTTTTCAATTCGTGGTAGGAATCCGAGGCCTGCCACATCAGGCCGGTTTGCGTATCCAGCACCGTTCCATTTCCATTTTTCTGAAAGCGGTTGGAATCCGCGGCGGTGGCGACGGATACCATCATACCCATCCACAACATCAGCAGGAGCGAGAACGAGTAACCTGAACGCATGTATCCACCTAGAGTGAGTGTGAAATTCTTTTGAACGGCGACGTTCCTTTATTATACTTACCGGGATACGGCAAACCAAACCCTTTTTATTATAATGATTTCAGGGGCTTCCATGAAAGTCACCATCCTCGGCTCCGGTACCGCCGTGCCCGATCTGAAGCGCCACTCCGCGAGCGTCTTGCTGGAAAACGAGGGCAGGCGCTATCTCGTCGATTGCGGTTACGGCACGGTAC
This sequence comes from Nitrospina gracilis Nb-211, assembly GCF_021845525.1. Classification (NCBI taxonomy): domain Bacteria; kingdom Pseudomonadati; phylum Nitrospinota; class Nitrospinia; order Nitrospinales; family Nitrospinaceae; genus Nitrospina; species Nitrospina gracilis. The sequence continues at coordinate 2,328,181 of NZ_JAKJKD010000001.1, forward strand.
ACCAACTGCTTCGCCTCGGCATCACCTACCACGGCATCGACGGCATCTTCTTCACCCACCACCACCCCGACCACATGTGCGACCTCGTCTATTTTCTGTTCGGCAGTCAGTACCCCGGCGACCCGCGGACGAAGGATCTGCCGATCGTTGCGGCGCCCGGGTTCCGCGCCTACTTCGACAGCCTGATGAGCGCCTTCAACAACTGGCTGGTGCCGAAAACATACCAGGTCAACATTCTGGAACAGGATGAGGAGACCCGGGTTTACGATGGTCTGCGCGTCACCACCGCCCGGGTCCAGCACATTGAGATAAGCCGGGGGTTTCGCTTTGAAAATGCCGAGGGCAAAAGCGTCGCCGTCTCCGGCGACACCGAATACCATCCCAACCTGGCGGCGCTGGGACGCGAGGCCGATTTGATGATCATCGAATGCTCGACCCCCGACGACTTGAAAATAGAAAAGCATTCGACACCTTCCATTTGCGGGCGCATGGCGCGGGAAGCCAACTGCCGCACCCTGTGCCTCACCCACTTCTACCCGCCCTGCGACGACGCCACGGTGCTGGAACAGTGCCGGAAGGAGTTCGACGGCGAAATCGTGCTGGCCCGGGACCTCACTGCCTTTGACCTGTGAGCCGTAACAAGACTGTGACAATTTATGTCGCTCCAGCCCGGAAGCCGTAATTTTGTGACGAAAATTGTCCCCACAGCCTATCCCTCTGCATGGATGAATTCCGCCCACCCCTTCCAGATTGCCTTTTCCCATCTTCGATATCGGATTTAAGCAAGGCAACTTCAACGCTTTTCTTAGTTCAAAAAACGATCGAATTAAAAAATATCGACTTTCTTAAGTTTTGGAACGGGGATTGCTCTATAGCGGCAGAACATGAATCGGTCATTCAGAAAGGATTGGAACATGAAACACCGCCGCTCCATTTTGACTCTCCTGCTCAGCTTGCTCAGCGTCGCCGTTTCCGTGGAAGACGCGCTGGCTCTATGTGTGCATACCAATGCCGGTGGAATGAGTGAAGGTGTGGAACCTTTTAAAGGGATCCTTCTCATCACCATGGTGTTCATGACGGGCGTGATTTATTACAAAAAATTCATCGAACCCGGGACACGGGAAAAACTGTTGGTCCCCGCCGTTGTACCGGAGTTGCACGAAAGGGCGCTGAACACCGGCGAGATTTTCAGCAACCCATTCCTCCATGCTGAAACTCAGGCAAACTCCCTGATTCCTACGATGGAACAGGAATGGTGTGAATGGGAACCGCACCACACCACACTTCGGCAAATGAAAATTGGACAGAACTTCGCTTCCTGGGTTCAACTGAGCCGGGTCAACGAAAACTGAATCCTCTTTGCATTCCCATCATTTCATTCTCTAACCAGCCATCTGGAACCGGCGGGTTCGGGCATTCGCCGGACCTCTGGATGGCTGGCCTTTTTAACACTTCAGGTCCACTGCCTATCCGCCTCCCGTCTTTTTCGGATGCGCCATTTTTTGACCGTGAGACTGACCAATTTTGTCGTTTTTCCTCCGTTTCGAGACAAAAATTGGAGAATTTTGAAATGATTCTCAACTTCGAAAAATGTTTTTAGAATCGATTCGATACCTTATTGCGGGATAGCGCAAATAAAATCAAATCCTTATAAAATCATTACAGAAGTAAGGAAAAATGGTGGGCAGGCGGGCGTTATTTTGGAATGTAAATTGCTTTTATACAGGTAAAAAAGTGGCACCGTTTCACGGTGAGCATTTTCGCACTGCCACCTGGCAGTGTTTATGGCAAGACTCCTCCAAGTAACTTGCCTGAAATGGGAAGGGCCGGCTCCATGCGGGGGTGCCGGCCCTTTTCCTTCGCATCCAGTATTTCAGAAACCGATGCGCTTCACTCCGTTTTGTTTTCGCCTTTGAGCAGGGCGAAGAACCAGCTGAGCAGTTTGAACACGGCGATGCCGCCCAGGAGGCCGGCGACCAACTGCAACAGGGGCGGCAGTTGCGCGAGAAAATTGTCAAACCAGGTAAAGAGATCGGACATGGAATAGTTAAGCGAAGGTTATAAATTGGAGGCCATCATAACACAGTTCACCGCATTGCCGGGCCGGGCAACCGCCGCGTTCAGCCAATAAAAATTTCGGTTTTCTCGGTGTCGAGGTCGATCTTCAGAATGCGGTGATTGTTGGTGTCGGAGACATACAGGGTTTTGTCGAGACACAGCACCCCTGCCGGCTCCCACAACCGCGTGCACCGCTTGTCGTCGCACACGATGTCCACTGACGCCTCCACCGTGTGCACCTCGTGCGTGGCGAGGTCCAGCACACGGATCTTGTGATTGTACGAATCGGCGATGAACACCGCGCCCTCGACGTAATGCACCCCCAGCGGATGCTGAAGCACGGCTTCCCTGCCGACGCCGTCGCGGTCGCCGAAGTCGAACAACCCCGTGCCGACATACGTCTCCACCTTGCCCTGCCCGCCCAGTTCGATGGAACGGATGGCGCTGGTCTCGCTGTCGGCAAGAAACAGTTTGCCGTCGCCCACGGTCAACCCGCTCGGCTGGGCGAACGGCGCCTGCAGGCGCGGCCCGTCCTGGAGCGCCTCCGCACCTGTTCCCGCAAACTGCTCGACGGTGTCGTCGGCGATGTTGTAGCGCCCGATCTGGTGTGTGCCGGCGTTGGCGAAATACAGCGCCCCGTCGTGCAGGGACACGTCCCACGGCGAACTGAGCGCCGTCTGTTTCGCCGCCTGCACGCCGCGCAGGAATCCGCCCTGGTCACCGGTTCCGGCAACCGTCGTCACCTGCTTTGCTTGCAAATCGATCTTGCGGAGGAGATGATTTTCCGTGTCCGCCACCCAGATGACGCCGTCCTGAAAGCACAACCCCTGCGGCCGGTAAAATGAAGCCTCTTCGAGTCCACCATCGGTCTTGCCCACCGACCCGCTACCGATGCGATGCCGGATCGTTCCATCCATATCCGCCACCACCACCTGGTTGTGGTTGGCATCGGCTACGGCAAACTGCCGGTCGCTTTCGCTGTAGGCGATCTTTCCGGGAAAGCTGAGCTCGCTTTTCGTTTCCGGTTTGAGCGGTTGGATCAACTCTGCCGCGTTGCCCTGCAGAAACCCCTTTTCGCGCAGTTCCTTCACCAGACTGTGAAGGGTTTCTTCCAGCAGGTCCGCGTTCGGCTCGCCGGGCAGTTGTCCCAGGATGTACCCGTCCGGCCCGATGAACACAAGCGTCGGCCACGCACGGATGGCATAACGGTTCCAGATTTTGAAATCGCGGTCGTGCACGATCGGGTGCACGATCTCGTACCGCCGGATGGCGCGCTCGACGTTGCCGGTCACCTTCTCGCCGGGAAACTTCGGGCTGTGCACACCGATCACCACCACGTGCTCGGCGAACTTTTCCTCGATGCGCTTGAGCGTCGGGATGACGTGGATGCAGTTGATGCAACAGAACGTCCAGAAATCGAGGATGACGATCTTGCCCTTCAGGTCCGGCAGGTCCAGCGGCCGGACCGCGTTGAACCACGGCAAATCTCCCGCCTCCAGGGGCGGCGCATGGATCAGTCGCTCATCCATAAGCTTTCTGGATGGCGGCTTCGGCGGCGGGCTGAATGACGTCCCAACCGACATCGGGACGCTTGGTGACGGTGATGAAGTCCGCCATCAGAAACACGCTGACCACGCCTTCGATGCCGAACAGGTCCGCGGCCACCGGCGACTCCGCCGCCGCGTCGGCGTTGGGATAGGTCTTGTGCCCGCTGTCGATCGCGGGTTTGTCGAGTGTGAACTTCAACGCGTTTTCATTGGGCGTCGTGGATACCTGGATGTTGACAGGCATGATGCTTCTCCTCCTCAATTTATATGTATTATCTGATTCATTGTTGTGGATTGGATGTCACACGGAGCCGGGCGCCGGACGGAAAATACCGAACGAGCTGGTGTAGCCGTGCAGAAACGTGTTCTGCCCGACCGGCCCGATCTCGCCGTTGCAGAAAAATCCTCCAAGCGGGATCGCACCCAGCTTGTCCTTGAACACGTTGCAGTCGTGGTTGGCTTCGCCGTATAAATACTGTCCGCGTCCGAGACAGGAAAACAACAGAGCGCCGCAGGCATCGTCGCCCCTCCCCTGCTTTGAATACCGACTCAGCATGACATTCAGGTCTTCGGCCGACATCACCTTGTCGCGCAGGTGAAACTGCACCAGTTGCCCCTCGCGCAACGGCGCACCGATGGACAGCGCGCCGGTTTCGCGCTCGACGCCGATCAGATTGCGGATTAGAAAGTCGCCCTGCCCCGGATCGTCCTTCAGCGGGTCCATCTCGATACCGAGGAACAGCGACGTCTGCATCAGCTTACGGTCGTTTTCGCTCAACGTCTCCACCATCTCCTCCAGCACCTGGAGCGGCGGTTTGTTATCGACTTCCTGTAGCAGGTAGTCACTGCACTTGGTGATGCTCATCGGCTGGCCGATCGGCCGGCACCCCTGCGCAACGATGGTGTCGAGCTGGATGTTGCCGCTCAGCGCCACGCCAACGAGGCCGTTGTTGAATATACGGTCGCCGATATACAGAACATTGCCGCCCTGAAAATGCGAACCGCTGGCGAGCCCCCCGACCTTCGCCGAGTTGGGGTAGGCAAAATCCATGCCGGCCAGGAACTCTTCGCCATGAAACGAAAACGGATCGGCGAGCAGGATGAACTGCGGGTTGGATTCGACGGGAACGCCCAGCCATTCGCGCCACACGCTGGGCGCGGTGTCGGGATCGGGCAGAGCCATGGTGTCGGTTTGTATTTCCTGAATCTTCACACCCGACAGGTGGGCGCAGGTCAGGCTGAACGCGTGCCTCTGCTCCACCTCCTGGCCGCCGCCGATGATGCCGCCGCCCGTGCAACCCAGCAGGGTGCCGATCGACAACTGCTCGCGCAACAGCTTCGGGATCTGCGGAAGCTTGTCTTTAAAATGCGGCGAGACAAACATCACCGTCAGATGGATTTCGTTATCGCCCATCTGCTCGCGGACCGCATTCACGGTCTCCTGGATGCACTGCTCGATGGTCTCGCCCGTCGATATGCTAGAGGCCCATTTCATTCGGAACTCTCCTGAATTCTATTTAAGATGGCCCGCCGCCAAAAACGTCATCCGGCGGAGGCTTCGGCCTCTGTTCCACGCAGGGCGCGGAGCGCTGACTCCACCGTGCGGGTGCCGTTCAACACGCAGTCGGGGATACCGACGCCGTGGTAGGCACTGCCCGCAACGTACAGGCCGGGAAACGGTTTCAGTTCGTTGTACACAGACTCGATCAGTTGACCGTGACCGACCTGGTACTGCACGTTGCCCTTTTTGTACTGGAACACTTTGTAAAACTCGGGTTCGTTTTTAAAACCCATGATGTCCTGCAACTCCTCCAGCACGGTTTTGTAAATGTCTTCTTCCGACTGTTCGGCGTACTGTTCGTTCAACGCGCCACCAACGTAGGAGCGGAGCAGAACGTAATCCTCCGGAGCGCGGCCGTAAAATTTCGACGTCACCCACGTGCAGGCGCTGATCTTGCGTCCCTCGCTGTACGGCACCACAAAACCGAAGCCGTTGAGCGGATGCTTGAACGTCTCTTTCTTGAACGCCAGCGTCACCGCCGCCGTCGAGACGAACGGAATGCGGTTCAACAACTCCGCCGCGCGCGGCGCCACCGGCTCGAACAGCTTCGCCGTCACGTTCGCGGGCGTCGTCACCAGCACCGCGTCGGCCTCCAGCCGTTCCCCCGTGGCCAGTTCCACCTGCCAGCCCTCGTCTTTCCGCAACAGCGCCTTCACCCGCGCCTCTTTGCGGAAGGTGATGTCCGGCGACTCCTCGATAATGCGCTCGATCATCGACCCCAGTCCGTTCTTCAGACTCACGAAAAAGGTGAACGGCGTGTAGCCTTTTTTCGGCTGGGGAGCGGGCGCGGCTTTCATGCGCTGGCGTTTCGCCGCCAGCATGCCGAGGATCAGCGACCGGTATTTCTTCTCCGTCTGCGCGAACATGGGAAACGTGCTGTGCAGGCTCATCGTTTCCGGATCGCTGGAATAGATGCCGCACATGAGCGGTTGCGCCATCCTCTGCAGAGCCTCTTCACCGAGACGGCGGCGCACGAACGCCGCCAGGCTCTCGTCGCGGTTGCTGAATTTTTTCGGGATGAACAAATCCATCGCCATGCGCACCTTGCCGGGGATGCTGAACAGGGAAGAGAGCGCGAACGGCAAAAACTTGGTCGGCACCATGAGCGTCAGCCCGTCGGGCAGGGTGACCATCTTTTTGTTCAGATAGACGTAGGTCTTGGGGGTTTCCGGCCGCGTGCTCATCAGCTCGTCTTCGAGGCCGATCTTTTTGCACAGCTCCAGCGCCCACGGTTTCTGCGTGATGAAGCTGTCCGGCCCGCGCTCCAGAATGAACCCGTTTTCACGGATCGTGCAGATCTTGCCGCCCAAGCGGTCGGAGCCCTCCAGCACGGTGCAGTCGATATCGCCCTGCCCGTTGTTGAACTCTTCCTGAATGCGGTACGCCGCCGCCAGCCCGGCGATGCCGCCCCCGATGATGACCAGTTTTTTCATGGCGCTAATTATGACAGGTTTCCCACGGCGAGGCAATCAGGCGAAATACCATGATTTTTCGTGAGGAACGAAGCCTTCACAAAGTAACAGATTAGGGTATGAGAAGAATGGGTCCTCCCTTGTAAAGAGGGGAGTGTCGTTACCATTTAAGAAATGTTCGTGTGTCATTCTGACTGAGAAAACGCAGGCGGTGAAGAATCTATATTGGCTCCCGGCTCAGCCGGGTTAAAACCCCGCGGGTTCCTTGCCGCCGGTGACGCGTTTGCCGGCGAGGTAGGTTTGATCGACGAAGTTCTCGCCGAAGTAATAGACGAGGTCGCGGTAGTCGCCGGTCTTGAGGATGTTGAAATCGGCGCGTTGGCCGGGCAGGAGTCCGCCGTACAGTCGATGATGGCCCAGGGCCTTCGCCGCGCCGTAGGTCGCCGCCGCCAGGGCCTGCCCCGGCGTGATGCGGTACAGGTTCGCCGCGAGGTAAATCACCGTCTGCATGTTATAGGTGGGACAACTGCCGGGGTTGCAGTCGGTGGCCAGCGCCAGCGTTACTTTGGCATCCAGCATGCTGTGCACCAGCGGTTGCTTGGTGCCGCCCAGAAACAGCGTGACGCCGGGCATCAGCACCGCCACGGTGCCCGCGGCGTGCATGGCCTGGATGTCCTTTGGCGTGGCATACTCCAGATGATCGCACGACAGCGCCCCCAGCCGGGCCGCCTCGTAAGACCCACCCTGGTGCGACAACTCCTCCACGTGCGCGCGCAGGTCGAATCCCAGCAGTTTTGCCTGCAGGAAAATGAGGCGCAGGTCGGCGACGGTGAACACGTTCTTCTCGCAGAAGATGTCGACGCCGTCGGCGAGGCCGCGGAACCTGGGCAGGTTCTCCAGCACGAACTCAACGTACGGCTTGCGTTTCACCTCAGGCGGGATGGCGTGCGCGCCAAGGTAAGTGAGCGTCACCGGCGCTTTCAATGCCTTGCGCAGGCGTTGGCCGACTCTCAGCATCTTCGTTTCCGTGTCGAGGTCGAGACCATAGCCGGATTTGATCTCGAACGCCGTGGTGCCCAAAGCCATCATGCGTTTCATACGGGCCCGGGCCTGATCGAACAGCGTCGCCTCGGACGCCTGCCGGGTGGCGCGCACGGTGTCGTGGATGCCGCCGCCCTTGCCCAGAATTTCGAGATACGAAACGCCGCTCATGCGGTCCACCATCTCGTCCTTGCGCTCGCCGCCATACACCAGATGCGTGTGGCAATCGACGAACCCCGGCACCACCGCACAGCCGTTCACATCGATTACCTTTTCGTACTTCGCCGACGCCTTGACCTCCGAGTCTTTCAGGACTCTATCAATCCGCCCACCCTTCACCACCAGCGCGCAGTTCTTGCGCACACGCACGCCGGGCTGGGACGTGGCGTCGGCCTGGATCAACTGCCCGATGTTGCGAAAGCACAGCGTTTCGGTCATGGCCCCTCGTCTGACAATAAGACCTTTGCATCCAAAGCGTCCCCTCCTTTCCAAGGAGGGGATTGAGGGGAGGTAATGGTGGTCGCAACCCGTGTGTTCACGAGTTGCGCTCCAAAACCCCACCCCGGCCCTCCCCTTGGTACAGGGGAGGGAGCGAGTACGACTTGCAACAAACCGGTTAATACCCTTAAAAGCGAACGATGGCCTTCCATCTCATTCCAAAAACAATCCATTTTCCCCGAGTTCCGTTCGGCCCTTCTCTCCGGCAGTTGGAACTTTACGGTTTGGGAAGATGCACTTTGCGTTTTTTGGCGATGCGTTTCGCCTCGTCGTACCCGGCATCGACATGGCGCGCCACGCCGAGACCCGGATCGTGCGTGAGCACGCGGTCGAGTCGGTCGCCCTTCTTCTTCGTGCCGTCGGCGACGATCACCATCCCCGCGTGCAGGCTGTTGCCCATGCCCACGCCGCCGCCGTGGTGGAAGCTGACCCAGCTTGCGCCCGACACCGCGTTGACCGCGAAGTTCAAAAGCGGCCAGTCGGCCACGGCGTCACTGCCGTCTTTCATGCCTTCGGTTTCGCGGTTGGGCGAGGCGACACTGCCGCAGTCGAGGTGGTCGCGGCCGATGACGATGGGCGCGGCCACCTTTTTCTTTTTAACCAGTTGATTCATCACCGCCCCCATCTTCGCGCGCTCGCCGTAACCCAGCCAGCACACGCGCGTCGGCAGGCCCAGCACCGGCACCTGCTTCTGCGCTTTGGTGATCCAGCGCTCCAACGCTTTCTTTTCCGGAAACGTGTCGAGCACCGCCTGGTCCACGGTGTGCAAATCTTTTTTCTTACCGGAAAGCAGGGCCCAGCGGAACGGACCCTGTCCCTCGCAGAACAACGGCCGGATGTACGCCGGAACGAAACCGGGGTAGAGGAACGTGCCGTCGGCATCGCGCACGGTGAGTCCGCCCAGCTCCGCCTGCCCGCGCAGGTTGTTGCCGTAGTCGAACACGATGCACCCTTTCGCTTGCAGGTCGATCATCGCCTGGCAGTGTTTGACCGCGGTTTCCAATGAAAGCTTGCGGTAGGTGTCGGGATCGCCGTCGCGCAGTTTCATGAGCGAGGCGTAGTCACCGCCTTCGGGCACGTAGGTCATGAGGTTGTGGGCCGAGGTCTGGTCGGTGACGATGTCCGGCAGGCGTCTGCCTTCGGCGAGTTGGCGCGCCACCGTCGCGCCGTTGGCGACGAGCCCGACGCTGAGGGCCTGGCCCTCTTTCACCGACCGCTCGATGATGCTCAATGCCTCGTTGAGGTTTTTGGCGGTGCAGTCGAGGTAACCCTCCTTCAATCGACGTTCCACCTGGGCGGGGTTGACCTCCGCCACCAGCACCGAGGCGTCGTTCATCGTGCCCGCCAAGGGTTGCGCCGCACCCATGTTGCCAAGACCGGCGGTGAAAATCCATTTGCCCTTCAAGCTCGACTGGTTGAAATCGATCTTGCCGCAGGCGCCGAAGGTTTCGTAGGTGCCCTGCAGGATGCCCTGCGTGCCGATGTAGATCCAGCTTCCCGCCGTCATCTGGCCATACATCATGAGGCCGAGGCGGTCGAGGTGATCGAAGTGCTCGTCGGTGGCCCAGCGCGGAACGAGGTTGGAGTTGGCGATGATGACGCGCGGTGCGTCCGGGTGCGTGCGCGCAATGTAAACGGGTTTCCCCGACTGCACGCACAGCGTCTCGTCTTTCTTCAGGCGTTTGAGTTCGGCGACGAGGCGGTGGTATTCCTTCCAGTTGCGCGCCGCCCTGCCGGTGCCGCCGTACACGATCAACTGCTTCCAGTCGAGGGCGACGCGGTCGTCGAGGTTGTTCATCAGCATGCGGAGCGCCGCTTCGGCGTCCCAGTCGCAACAGCGGAGTGTGAGCGAGGTGGGGGCGCGCGGCGCTTTTTTCGGAGCCAGTTCGCTGTAAAGCGGGCGTTCGGAGGAGGGTTTCGATTCAGCAGGTCTTATAGGTGAGCCGCGTTGCCGGTTCATTCATGCCTCCTTTCGGGATGCCACCCCCAGGCAGAAGTAGTAGAACATCGACGCCGCCAGTCGTCCGGTGCGTTCTTCCTCTATCTCCGGGTTGTACTCCGAGAGGTCGAACAATTGGACTTTCGGGTTCTGCCCGGCGATGCGCGCGATCTCCAGCGCCTCGCTCCCGCGCAGGCCCATGACCGACGGCGCGGACACGCCGGGCGCATCCGCCATGCGTACCGAGTCGAGGTCGAAACTCACGAACACCGCGTCGCAGTTCCAGGCCACGCGTCCGAGTGCGGCGCTGAACCAGCCCAGCGCGTCGTCGTTCATGTAGATCTCAGACAACCAGTGGATGTGTCCATCCCTGCGGCAAACATACTCCACATGCTCTTTTGCGGACTGGCTTCCCTGCGTGGCGAATTCAATGAAGTGCTCGCCGGAGAAGCGGGCATCCTCCAGAAGAAGGCGGAACGGCGAACCGCTGTGCACCTTGCCGTCGATGAGCGGCCGCACGTCCAGATGCGCGTCCACGTTGATGGCCCCCACCGGGCGGCTTTCGTGGACGTCCAAGAGAGCCTGCGCGTTCGGCCACGACTGATCGTTGCCGCCGCCCACCACGAAGGGAGTGCCACCCGCCTGCAAAATGTCTTTCACTTTGGCTATCAGGGCGGCGTGGGCCTGCTCCAGGGGCAGACCGGGGTCGATGTCGCCCGCATCGCTGATGCGCAGGGGGGCCAGATCGATCCCCAACTCGGGGTTGTAAACGGTGCCGAAACGACGGAGCCAGGCCCGCATTTTTTCCGGACCCAACCGCGCGCCGGGACGCCCGCCGTTCCTCGCCACCCCTTCATCGTAGGGGAAGCCCAGCAGGACCACGTTTCCATCCGTTCCCGGATGAATGATATCCGCCAACCTCGGATCGTCCTTCATAATCCCTTTATAGAATGGTTTTGGGGGATTGTAAACCGCCCCACCCCCAACCTATTGTATTCCAAATTTGGCATGGACTTTCTAAAATGGGTTTTGTTATATTTTTTAACTGAAATCCAACGATCACATCCAAGCGAGGAGCAAGGAAATGGCAGATTCCATCACGGCATTGAAACAGGCCATCGAGTTCGAACGGTCGGCGCTGGAGAAATACCAGGAAGCACTGAAAACGGCGACGCATCAGGAAACCCGCGACGCACTCAAAAGCTACATCTCAGATAAAGAACAGAAAATCGACACACTGTCGTGGTTCATCATGGCGGAGACCGGGTCGGTGGAAACCAGCCCGTCGGAGTCCGGCGAGGCCGCCGAAGGCGAAAAGTCCGGCGCGAGCAAGTGTCCCTTCTCGAAGCAGTTGGCGGACATGGGCATCGACATCTCCCAGATGAAACCCCCGACGTTCGAATAAATCGAGAACTTCCGGCAACCAGAGAGGCATTCATGGCTCTTGATGAACCCAGAGACCTGTTGATCGAGTGTGCGGCCTGCAACATCGAAAACGTGTTTTCCGAGTACACGCCCGATCAACCGACGTTCTGCAACCAGTGCCGCGACCGGCTGATTCATCCGGATTTCAACGAGACACACAACGAGTACCGTTGCGAGGACTGCGGCTTCTCGGTGTGCCTGTTGAAGGAAACGGAGTTCGACGAGGGCAACACGCCCTGCCGGTGCGGCAGCACCAACGTGTTCAAGGTCGATCCCTCCACCATCGCCGAAGACGCCGAGGAGGCCGGGGCGTTTGAACTGGATGATGACGATAACGACGGCAACGGGTTCGACTGGTACCGGTCGGATTCCTCCGGCGGGGATACCCTGGACGATTACAACGAACTGTTCGATCAGGACCCGGGTTACAACTGATCCGGTGTCCTGACTCCCTCCTTTTTTCTCCCTTTCACGCTCACGGCGAAAGTGTGCGCCTCTCAGGCAACGTGCCTCAGGCGGCGTCCTTTTCCAACCGCACGTGCTTCAGGTACAGCAGTTCCATCGCGTTCAGATGAAGACCTTTGACGTAGGGCTTGACCAGCACGTTGTGCGTGAGTCCGAAGAGCGAGATGAGCGGCGCGTCGGTTTCGGTGAGGATCTTCTGCGCCGCGTCGTAGATGGCCCGGCGCTTTTGGGGATCGCGTTCCGCCGCGCCCTGCCGGATCAGCCGGTCGTATTCATCATTGCCCCAGTTCAGGTGATTGTTGCCGCTGGTCGAGGTGAACAGATTCATGAAGTTGTCCGGGTCGGGAAAGTCCGCGCCCCATCCCAGCCGGTACACCGGCGGCGCGTCCAGCCGGAGCTTGCTCAAGAACACCTTCCACTCCATGCTCTCCAACAACACGTCCAGTGACAGATGCTTCCTCCATTGCGCCTGCACGAACTCGGCGATGAGTTTGTTGGTGGCGTCGGTGTTGTAGGCGATGGCGAACGGCGGAAAGCCCTTCCCTCCCGGATAGCCTGCGGAAGCCAGCAGGCGACGCGCTTTTTCAGGATCGAAATGCGGGCCGATATCCGGGTTGTAGCCGAATATGCCTTTCGGAATCCACGACGCCGTCGGCAACTCACCGCCTTTCAGGATCACCGGAATCTGCGAGCGGTCAATGGCGTGGGCCAGGGCGCGCCGCACGGTGGGATCATCGAACGGCGCTTTCTTCACATTGAAGCCGTAATAATACCCGCGCAGGAGCGGCAGGTTGCGGTACTCGGGACTGCTCTTGTAATGCGGGATGGCCACCGGCGGCAGTTCCACCATTTCCAGCTCCCCCGTCTCATAGAGTGTCAGCTCCGTCGTCGGTTCGCGCACGACGTAGAGCACGACGCGGTCCACCGCCGGCCGTCCTTCATAAAAACGGTCGTTTGCTTTCAGGATCAGTTTGTATTCGTGTTGCCATTCGTGGAGTGTGAACGGCCCGTTGGTGACGATGTGTTCCGGATCGGTCCAGTGGTCGCCGTAGCGCTCGACGATGTCCTGGCGCATGGGAAAGGTCACCATGAAGGTCGTGATGCTGGGGAAGTAAATGACCGGGCGCTCCAGTTTCACTTCCAGCACCGTGTCCGAAAGCGCACGCACGCCGACCTGACCCGGGTCCTTCAGCTTGCCGGAGTTGTAGGCATAGGCGTTTTTCACGTCGAACAGGAAGTAGGCGTACTCGGCGGCGGTGGCGGGGTTCAGCAGACGTTTCCACGCGTATTCGAAATCGTGCGCGGTGACGGGCTTGCCATCGGTCCAGAAGACATCCTCGCGCAGGTGGTAGGTGAGGGTGGTGCCGTCGTCCGAAAACTCCCAGCGGTGAGCAATGGCCGGCACCGGCTCCAGGTTTTCGTTGTACTGAGTGAGGCCTTCCATGATGTTGGTCAACACATCGAAGGACACGTTGTCGGTGGCGAGCGACCAGTCGAGCGTGGGCGGCTCCGAATGGATGGCGAGACGCAGGATTTTTTCCTCCCCGCCCGCGTCTGACGAGTTGGAACAGCCGGGGCCCGCAAGCAGGCCCACCGCCAGCAGGCATGCCATCAAAAGGCCCCGCCGAAGGGCCATGTGCGCCGGTACAAAGTTCATGCGCCTACCATACCAGAATCGGCATGCCGGGAAAATCGGGCAAATGCGCCGTCGGATTTGGCCTTTACTTTTCATAGGACATCTATAGAATTGAGATTTTCCACCGCACCCATGCACGAATATGGCGAAAAACCAGAACGTTGACGACATCACCTGGATCCGGCGCTGGATCAAAAAGGGCCTGAGCAAGGACAAGAAAACGCTCGATCTGTCCAACAAGCGCTTCGACTTGCAGATCGCCATCGACGTGGCCGAAAACCTGGCCGTGCCGGGTGTCGAAATTCTGTATATGCACAACTGCTGGATCAAGGACACGTACCTGGAGGAACTGGTGGAGGGCGACCTGTTCCAGGGCGTGCAGGAGTTGTGGCTGTACGAGAACCGGATCGGAAGTCAGGGCGTGGAGTACCTGGCCGACTGCGACAAGCTGGACAACGTGCGGTATCTCAGCCTGTACTCAAACAAAATCGGTCCCGAAGGCGCGGAAGCGATTGCCGAATCGCCCAACCTGTCGCGGCTGGAAACACTGGACCTGTCGTTCAACAAGATCGGCGATGCCGGGGCCGTGGCCCTGGCCCACTCGCGCAACCTGCCGCGCCTCAAAGCATTGCATCTCGATGCCAACGGCATCGGCGAAGAAGGCATGGAAGCGCTGGCGGAGTCGCCGGGGCTCAAAAAGCTGGAAGTCCTCAACCTGACGTACAACATGATTTCTCCAGAAGGCTTCGAACGCCTGCGCGAATCGCCGCGGCTTCAGGCTCTCAAAGAATTCCGTTTCGATTTTCCCGCCGACGATGACTGATTCCCAAACCAACGCCCAAACCAACGCCCAGAACAACGGACTGCGCACCGTGCAGGCCATTGCGGACAAGCTGGCCCTGCGCCACGCAACGCTCGACTTGAGTTACGATTCGCTGGGCGATGCGGGGGTGGTGTTCCTGGCGCGGCACAAGGACCTGTCGCACGTGCGCGTGCTCAACCTGGCGTGGAACGACATCGGCGATACCGGCATCGAAGCGCTGGCTGATTGCGCTTCACTGACCAACGTCACGCACCTGCATCTGGACTCGAATGCCATCACTGATAAAGGCGCGGCGGCACTGGCGCAATCGCCAAACCTCGCGCAGTTGAAACTGCTCAATCTCACCAACAACCGCATCGGCGACGACGGCGCACTGCGCCTGATCAAATCGAAAAAACTGCCGAAGCTGGAGTTCCTCGAACTGGAGCTCAACCGCATCGGCGAGGAACGCCTGTCGCGGTTTCCGGATGGCGCGGCCAACCCGCAACTGCGCTGGCTGAACCTGCGCAAGAACAAGATCAATACCGACACGCTCTCCGACTGGATTCAGACCGGCGTGTTCTCCCCGGTGGAAGTGCTCAATCTCGGGTTCAACCGCATCGACGACGCCGGAGCCAAACTGCTGGCTCAGTCGCCCACGATGGCGCGCCTGAAGAAATTGGTGATCGACTTCAACTGGATTCACAACGACGGCGCAAAGGCGTTGGCAAACTCCAAAAACCTCGCCAACCTGCAGGACCTCTACACGCACGAAAACGAATTCACCCGCGAAGGCGAGGAAACGCTTCTGGATTTCCGCATCCGGCAATTGATCAAAACGCACGGCGGGGACGGCACGCTGAACCTCAACGGCCAGCGCCTCGGCAATAAGGGACTTCAGGCCATCGCGCGCTGCCCCGAGATGGCAACCATCGAACACCTGTCCTTGCGCAACAACTTCGCCGACCATATGGGACTGGTGGCGCTGTGCCAGTCGGAGCACCTGAAAAATCTCAAATCGCTCAACCTGATGGACAACCCGATCGGCGACAAGGGCATGCTGGCTTTGGCCGAGGCACCGTTTACGGGACTCACCGCGCTCAACCTGGAGAAGACGAACATCAAGGTCGCGGGGGTGCAGGCGCTCGGCACGTCGCGCGTGCTGACGCAACTGGAGGCATTGAACCTCAGCCACAACGACATCAGCAACCAGGGCGGAAAGATCCTGGCGCAGTCACCCAACTTCGCCAAACTCAAAACCCTCAAGCTGTGGAACACGTGGATGGAAAGCGACGGCGTCATTGCCCTCGCCTGTTCGGAGAACATGGCGAATGTCACCGAGTTGCGCCTCAACAGCAACGGCATCCGCTATTCCGGTTTCAAGGCGCTGGCCGAGTCGCCGCGGTTTTCTTCGCTCGCCACCCTCGACCTCCGGCGCAACCACTTCTGTGTGGACAGCTTCAAACTATTTACGGAATCGGGACGTTTCCGCAGTCTGAAAGAATTCCGCTTTTAAAAAAACGTAAAACGCGCAAGGCAACAGGCAGGCATAAAAAAACCCCGGAACCGCGAAGGTTCCGGGGTTTTGTATTTATGATTGAAGTGCGGTCAGGCGATCGCCAGGAAGTTGCAGGCCTGGTAGCAGGCGTTGCAGTTGATGCACAGGTCCATGTCAATGTGCGCCGAGACCTTCTTCGTGCCGCCGGTGATCGCGCCCGTCGGGCACGGCTTGATGCACGCGCCGCAGGCCACACACTCGTCTTCCTTGACCACGTAGCGGTACAGCCCGGTACACATCGCCGCGTCGCACACCTGATCGACGATATGCCGCTCGTACTCCTTGCGGAAGTAACGCAGTCCGCTGAGAACCGATTTGACCGCCGTCTCACCCAGGCCGCACAGCGAGGTGACGTTGATCTCCTCGCACATGCCCTGCAGTTTGTCGAGGTACTCCATCTTGCCGCGGCCTTCGGCAATGTCGTCCAGCATGTTCTTGATGAGCGTCAGCCCGATACGGCACGGCGTGCACTTGCCGCAGGTCTCCGACTCGTTGAAGCCGATGGAGAAACGGGTGAGGTCGATGACGCAGGCCGAGTTGTCGTACGCCGACAGGCTGGCCTGACCCATGATGGCGCCCGCCTCGATGAGGCTTTCGTAGTCGGTCTTGGTGTCGAGTTTTTCCGGGGGCAGGAAGCCGCCGGTGACACCGCCGATGTGCACCACCTTGAGGTCCTTCTTCTTCAGAATGCCGCCGCAGTAATCGTTGATGATCTCGCCCACGGTGGTGTTCATGTCGAATTCCATCAGTCCGGCGTATTTCAGGTTGCCGGCGATGGCCCAAACCTTACAACCCGGAGAATTCTCCGGACCCATCGACAGGTACCAGTCCGCGCCCTGCTTCATGATCTCGGTGACCGTCGCCCAGGTCTCGGCGTTGTTCAGGTTCGTCGGGTAGCCGAAGACGCCCTTTTCGGAAGAATGCGGCGGCTGGGCTTTCGGGAACGGGCGTTTGCCTTCGACGGAAGACATGAGCGCCGTCGACTCGCCCCCGATAAACGCTTCCATGCCTTCATGCACGTAAAAGTCGATGCTGAAATCCGTGCCCAGAATATTTTTGCCGAGGAACCCGCGCTCGCGCGCCGCTTCCAGCGCCATGTTCAGGCGGCGCACGGCGATCGAGTAGTCCGAGCGGGTGTAGATGATGCCGTCGGTGGCGCCGATGGCGTACGCGCCGATCAGCAGACCTTCCAGCACCTGGTGCGGACAGCCTTCCATGATACTGCGGTCCATGTACGACGCCGGGTTGCCCTCGTCGCCGTTGACCATGATGTACTTGCGCTCGCCCGGGGCGTTTGCCGTTTTTTCCCATTTGTCGCCGGTGAAGAATCCGCCGCCGCCCTTGCCGCGCAGACCGGAGCGCCGGATTTCCTTGCGCACCTGTTCCGGCGTCATGGTGGTCATCACTTTTTTCAAGGTTTCATAACCGCCGACCTTGATATAGTCATCGATGCTTTCCGGATCGATGTTGCCCCCATTCTTCAACGCGACCCGCGCCTGCTTCTCCAGCGTTTCATAGTAATCCGGCTTGGCCGCGAGCTTGGCAAACGGTTTGCCGCCCAGCACGTGGTCCTTGAAAATCTGCGGAACGTTGGCGACCTTCACGCGTTCGTAAGTAACGCGCGGCTGACCCGGCACGTACACGTCCACCAGCACGTCGCGACTGCAATAACCACGGCATCCGACCTGGCCCATTTCGCAACCGCCGCGCTCGGACAACTCCGCCGAGCCCTGATGCTCGTCGATCAGTTTCTGAAATTCCGCGTAAACGTCCTTGGCCCCCTCGGCCTGACCACTGAGGCTCATGCAGACCGTGATCTTGATGGTCCCTTTTTCCTGCCCGGTGGCCTGAGATTCTGTCGCTTCCGCAACCGTCATGGGGATCTCCTTTTACCTGTAGTTGCCTGTAAAATCTTTATATACGTAAGTTTTGAAAAAACAATGCAATCCATTCGATTGGAATCCAGCCCAAGAGGCGATTCCATTTGGCTTTCAGGACTTCATACCATCTCACATTTCGCGAGATTTTTCCAGAAATTCTAGTGAGCCTACACCCTATTGTCAACCAGATCGGGGGCGTTTCTCCATGGAAAAACCGTAATTTCGTCCCCCTTGGGGTGAAGGACGCCTGCATCAGCCCGGCATCGCCCGAAATTTGCGGCTCTCAACCGCGATCCCCTAATAGTCAACTGATTTATTGGGGCTTTTCTGCCTTGGGCAAGCCTGGCAATCCGACGGCGGATTGGCAATGACACACCAACTGCAATCCGAATGAAATCGGGGGTGATGAGCAACACCTGCCTTGGACGGCAGATGGATCAGGATGCTTCGGACTTCAGTTCGGCCGCCGCCACGGTGGCGAACGCGGACTTAAGGTAATCCTGCAAAGGATCGGACAGCGTGCGCAACTCCTGCCCGGGGACAACCTGCGACAGGTAGTCCTCGACCTGCCCCCGGTACAAAACCAGTTTCCATTCCCCGCGCCCGCCCGGTCGGGCAAAATTGAGTTGGATCATCTCCGTCAGCCACAACTCCGTGCGCGGGTCCTGCATGCTCCCGATCAACTGAACCTCCGCCTGCGCGTGCTTGCCGTTGTTGCCGGCCGATTCAAGGCGGACCACCTTCACTTCGTATTGAGCCTCAAATTGCTTGTCGGCCATGTTGTATGGCGTCGCAAACCCGAGGTCTTTCAGCTTCGCCGCATCCAGTTTGGCGATGGCCGACTCGACGTGCTGCTTCAGGGATTCCGCCGTTGCCGCACCCTTGCCGCCGGAATTCTCCGGCTGTCCGCAGGCGGCCAATCCGAGCAGAACCCACGCCAGAATGAATATCCAATGAATACGTTTTATGACTGCAAACAAAACCACCTCCTGAATCTGCCGCTTTTGTTTGTTAAGAAATCAGCTTGCCGATTTTGTTGGTGTTGTTTCGGTGGACCACACCGTGCCGTCCGGGGCGATAATGATATCGCCCGGACTGCTTCCGCTTGAGGGCGTGATGCATTCTTCGATGGCGACCGCCTGCGCCGCCACTGCTGAAAACAACAAGCAGAGTGCCCAGGCGTTCAGGCAGAATAAGATCCGTTTCGAACGCGTCATAACATGGCCCTCCATGTCGTTGGCGTTTGTGGAATGGCCCCATTATACATCTTCCTTTACCGGGAAGCGGCAAAACTCATGACCCACACCCCCGTCCCTCTCCGTCTGTGTCCCGCGTGCCGGAACCTTTCGGGCGCGCGCCTGTTTTCCTAGACACATTACCGCCGCCTCCTTGGCGTACGCATGCGTTTTTCAGGCAGAATCATTCACAACAACGTCTTGTTCCATATTTAATGCCGCCGGAACCTTTCCACAAAGTTTGGCGGGATGATTTTATTTTTGTAAAATTATAACAAACAGGAACCCATGATCCGTCTATCCGCAGTATTCTTGAGCAGTATTCGTTTTAGCTAAAAGACGGCTCCCCACCCGCGTCCCCCACCAAGGACTGGGTTCGTGACTGGGAACGCCGTCTTCATACGCGCGGCTCACCAGTCCTTTTCCTGATGGAAATGAGATGAAAGACAAAACCGTTCCTACCTTGAGCGACGAGGAGAAGGCATCCGTGATCGCCGCCGCCCTGAACGGAACCTCGCCTGAATTTCTCTGCCACCAGTACCAGATCACCTTCGCCCAATACCGGCAACTGTGCAGTGAGGTGCTGTCCTCCTGGCGCAACCGGCCGCTTTCCTCCGCGACAAGACCGACCAACCTGTTCGTACTCAGGGTGCTGGGGCTGACCTGCCTGCTGGCCGTGGTGTTTGTGCTCCTGGAAATCCTCGTCAGGCAGGCGGCGTACGAGGTGTCCGGCATTTTCCTGCACGGCGTGGTCGGGGAACAGGAAATCGACCCCAACAAGATCCACCTTCTACTGGTGACCAATCTGGGCGTCTTTCTGTTTCTGTTCGGGTGTTGGGCCGCTGTGTTTGTCGTGTGGGGGCGCCTGGTTTCGGAGAGCAATGTTCAAATCCGGTTTCACAATGCCGTCAGTTATTTCTTCGCGGTATTGCTGGGCGCGTTCAAGACGCTGGAGATGGCGAGCCTTGTCCGGGTCCTGCACAAAGACCCGTTCTGGATCCATTCCCTCATGGTCGGGGTCGCCACGGTGTTCCTCCTCGCTTTGGCGATCGACTTTTTTGTCAAAGTCGACTCGGTGCGGACGCTGGACTTTTTTTCGGAAACACTGCGCCTGCTGAAAGCCTTCGTGAATTTCTCAAACAAAAAGATCGTGACGGAAATGATTTACGGACTGATCCTCGGCGCGGTCCTCGTCAGCGTTCTGTCTCTGATCATCACCGGCCTCGATAATTCCATCAACTACCTGTTCATACACAAGATCAACCGCATCACCCCAACCTGAGGCATTCCGTGAACCGGCTCTCCCAAAACCCGTCCACCGCCAAGCCGCTTATTTTATGCGCATTGACCGCGCTCCTGCTGGGTACGCCCGGAACGGCCTGGCCGCTGGTCATCGGGGGACCGCATTTTGACGAGAACACCTGTTCGCCGGAACTGCCCGGCCTGATCGAACACAACGGACTGCTGACCCACGCCCGTGATGAAATCCAGGCGCACAACGCCGCCCAGGGATTTTCCTTCGAATATTTTTTCTGCCGTCTGGAAAAACAGTGCCTGGACGGAAAAAAGAACAATTACATCGTGATCAAAAAACCGGGCATCGAAAGCAATCCTCCGGATGCGGCCCCCACCCTCAGCCGAAAAGCGCTTGAGAAAGGAACGCTCCACGAACTGGTGTTATGGGTCGATGACAAATCCGAATGCATGAAAATCAATGAGGAAGCTCGAAACCGGAGCGTCATGCAAAAACTGATGAGATACCTCGAAAATACGGAAACAGCGGCCAGCGACGCGGAAGGACCGGCGGGGCAATCCGGTTTCCCGGCGGAAACGCAATTGGAGCCAGAGGCCCCGGTCACAAACCAGGTCAAAAACCTGAACGGCCTGAAGCTGTTTTGATGCCCATGCGTTCGCGACCACCTTCCCAAAACGATCCCGTCCACTGTCCACAGGGCCTGGTTGACACCCCAGCCTTACGGGGAGAACCCCTGTTCTCCGCACCCACAACGGGCGCGGCGGTGGTAGCGGCCTGCCTGTTGCTAACCTCCTGCCAGGGCCTGCACTCTGCCTCCGGCCAGCCACCTTTGCATTCAGGCCCCTCCGCCAAAACATCAGGACACCCCGGCCCCGCGGAAAAGGAAAGCAAAGCACCGGGAAATTTCAGAATGACGCTGTCCCTCAAAAACTGGAGAGTGGTGGAGGCTGCACCGTCCACCGGAATCGGGTTGGAAACCGGCTCCTTTCACTACGCGGGAAGCGTCCGTAATAAACCGAATGTTTATTTTTCCTTCCGGTCCAAATTGTATCCATCCCATTTCTGGCTGGTCCCCGTCCCCGAAACCCCGGACGGCACATTCACAGCCACGGCCATCCGGTATTCGGATCCGTGCGACACCTGCATGTCCGTGGGCGGCCCGCACACGCCGCCCGCCTCCGTTCAATTGGTCGTCGATGTAGAAGGAGGCTACGTTCAAAAACACTTCATCCTGGATCCCCTGCCCTGGTGGGGGCATTTCGTATTCAGTTATCTGGACCGCGAACACCACACCCTTTATCTGCGCAATCCCCGCTTTCCCGGGTTCGAATGGAAAGCCGCCTACCCGGAACGGAACGGAAAGTGGGGCGTCTCACTGGATTTGATTCAGCAGTGACGCCGCTTTCCCCCTGACGGAGACCGTGCCCCTTTGGACACAGCCGCCGGGTTTTCCCCTTGTCTGCCTGTTTAAAATTCCATACAATCGATTCTTCATAATCCTTGAAACGTCAAACCGATTGGACCCAACCATGATCAAAACCAGTGTCAAAACGGACGATGTGCGAAAACACAAAACCGAATGCCTGATCGTGCTCTGCCCGGAGAAAAAACCCGCAGGCGTGGTGAAAGAGATCGACAGCCTGCTGAACGGCGCCATCTCCGCCGCGTACAAGGCCAAGCGCTTTGAAGGCAAACCCAACCAGACCTGCTCGCTCAACGTGATGGGGCTTTTGGGCGCACAACAATTGATCCTGGTGGGTCTCGGCAAGATCAAGGACATCAAGGAAGACCAATTGCGCCAGGCGGCGGGAACCGGCGTGAAGCTCGCCGAGAAATCGCGGTACAAAAAAATCGCCCTGCACCTGCCGGAAGGCGATGCGGGCAAGCTGGCTAAATCCAAAAAGGACAAGTACGGCAACCCCGTCGGCCACGCGCTGGCGGAAGGCGCGCACCTCGCGCTCTATCACTTCGACGCTTATAAGCAGAAAGACGAAGACGACCCGCCCAGCAGAATCCAGGAGATCGTGTTTCTCGTCGGGCCCAAGGCGAAAGTGCCTGCATTCCAGAAGGGCGTGCAGTCGGCGGAAAAGCTGGCGGAGGCGGTCATGACCACGCGCGACCTCATGACGCATCCCGGCAACACCGCCACGCCAAGCTACCTCGCCGACCAGGCGAAGAAGCTGGCGCGCAAGCACAGGTTCACCTGCCGCGTGCTCGAAAAGAAAGACATGCAACAGAAGAAGATGGGCGCGCTCTTGGGTGTGGCGCGCGGCAGTCACGAACCGCCGAAGTTCATCATCATGGAATACTTCGGCGGTAAAAAAAGCCAGGCCCCGGTGGTGATCGTCGGCAAGGGCATCACCTTCGACACCGGCGGCATCTCGCTGAAACCGCCGGCCAGCATGGACGAGATGAAGTTCGACATGTCCGGCGGCGCGGTGGCCATCGGCACTCTTGCGGCCGTTGCCAGCCTGAAACTGCCGGTCAACGTGATCGGCCTGGTGCCGGCAACGGAAAACATGCCCGGCGGCTCGGCCATCAAGCCCGGCGACATCCTCACCGCTTCCAACGGCAAGACCATCGAGGTGCTGAACACCGACGCCGAGGGGCGGCTGATTTTGTCCGATGCGCTGGTGTACGCGCAAAAATACAAACCGCGCGCGGTGATCGATCTCGCAACCTTAACCGGTGCGGTGATCGTGGCCTTGGGGCACGCCGCCACCGCCGTGGTCGGCACCGACGACAAGCTGATCCAGCACCTCATCGACAGCGGCACGGAGACCGGCGAACGCCTGTGGCAACTGCCGTTGTATGATGAATTCGAAAAAGCCCTCAAAAGCGACATCGCCGACCTCAAAAACATCGCCGGTGCGGGTGTCGGTGCGGGCACCATCACCGCCGCCGCGTTCCTCAAACAGTTCGTCGGCGACTTTCCGTGGGCGCACCTCGACATCGCCGGCACCGCCTGGGGATCCGAAGAAAAACCCTATGTGCCGAAAGGCGGCTCCGGTGTGGGCGTTCGTCTCTTGGTGCACTATCTGAAAAATCTCTGAAACATGATCGACTCCATCATCATCTTCGTTCACCTCATGTCCGCCGCCGTGGGGGTGGGGGCCAGTGTGTACTGCCTGTACCTGATCCTGCCCCGCTTCGACAAGCAGGAAGCAGGCCAGCCCATGGACGAAAACTCCATCACCTACAAACTGCTCGACGTGCTGGTGCCGACGGTGTTCGTGTCGGTGCTGTTGCTCGTCGGGTCCGGCATCTATTACCTGATGGAAAACTACACCGAGCAGGTGAACCTGAAGGACGGCTATTACAACATTCTCGGCATCAAGCTGATCTTCGTGATCGCCGCGTTTTTCCTCAGCGTGTACACCACCTTCGCCCTGCGCCCGCGCATCTCCAACCTCGACCTCAAGCCGGAGGAGGCGAAAAAGGAAGTGCGGCCCACGCTGGATACCATGCGCACGCTCAGCCAGGTGACGCTGATCACCATCGTCTTTGCCGTTTTCATGGGAATCTACCTCGCCCGGTTTTGACGTCATGAGCGAGCGCTGGCAGGAAACCGTGTCGCAGCTTCGCAACGAAGGCGAAGCGATGAAGCAATCGGCGATGAACCGCCACGACGCGCGCTTCTCCGGGTGGCACTTGAAATCGCGCCGCTTCGTCCAGGAGTTCGCGTCGAAAAAACTGCCCGCGTTCGACGAAATCCGTTTCGCCTCCGACTTCCTTCTCTCCAAACCCGAAGACGCGCAGAAAGAGATCAACGACCGCATCGCACTGGTGAGCGACATCGACCTGTGCTTCGAACTTCTGGAGCAGGTGGTCGAGATCGCCCAGGAAAATACGCAGAAGGAAAAAGCACGAAAGCAGGCAGGCCCTGCTCCCGCGCCGCCTGCGGCCGAGCCCACGCCGAAAAGCGCCGCACCTCCAACACCCGATTCCGCCGACGAGTTGCGCGCCGTGGTGGAGCGCATGGACCTGTCATCGCGCGACAAGGCGGAAATTCTGGATGAGATCGAACGCGTCGAGCGCGCGCTTTCCAAACCACAGCCGGACTGGGATCAGATCAAGCGCGTCATCCGGTTCCTGCTCGATTTCGACCGCGCGCTGGCCGTTGAGGCCATCCCGCTCATCCTCGCGCGCCTGCCAAAAAGCTAGTTGTCACTCCCCGGCATTTCCAGTACCATGACGGTGAAATACGTTTTTTGGGAGCCTCGCATGACCGACACCGAATCGCAACCCACCGAACCTGCCTCCCCGTCCCAGCAGGCGGAATTTTTGACGCAGGAAGCCCCCGCCGCGCCGCAGAAGACGGAAGAGGAGATCAACCTCAACGAATTGTTCCCGGAGGCGAATCAGGACCTCAACGACCTGTTTCCCGAACCGGAACTCAAAACCCTGCTCAAAAAAGTCCACAAGCAGAAACACGACATCGAGGCCATTAAAGACCGGTTTCTGGAAGACCACGACGACCACGACGACCCCGCCGAAGAGGAAGGGGAAGACGAGGCTCAGGCAGACGAAGCCGCTGCCAGCGAAGACACGCCCCCCACCGCCGAATCCTGATTTTTTGATTTAAATTTATTAAATGAATGCCGTCCCGGTCACGGGTGTGCCGGGGGTGGATTGTGGTAAGGGTTTTTCACGCTGTCGGGCACGTTGTGGTTGTGCGTGGACTCGCCGCCCCGTTGCAGGCGTTTCAGCACGTTTTCCATGTGGTCGTATCCCATCCGGTAATTGAGCGCGCCGTAGGTGTCGCGCGCGTGCATGAAGGATTCCATCGCTTCGGTGGTGCGTTCCATCTTCCAATACAACTGGCCCAGGTTTTCGTGCACGTTGCCGAAGACGCGATTGATCTTCTCCTCCTTCAGCACCGCGAGCGATTTCAGGTACCAGCTTTCCGATTCCTCCAGATTCTCCAGCTTGCTGTACATGTCGGCGATGTCCTTGAGCGCCGTGGCCTGGCCGAGCACATCGTTGTTCTGCGTGTGGAACTTGACGGCGGTGAGGTAGCTTTTTTCGGCGTCACCGGAACGGTTCGCCCACACGTACAGATCGCCCAGCGACTCGTATGTGGTCGCCACGCGGGGCCAGTCCTGCCGATCTTCGAAGATGGCGATGGCTTTCATGTAATTGTCGGCGGCGGCGTCGAACTCGCGGTAAAAATAATTGTCCGAAGCCTTGTGCAGATACGCGGCGGCGGGGTCTTCCGGTTCCTTGTAGGGGTTCAGCTCGCGGGTGTCGGTTTCGATCTCGACAGGCAGGTCGCGGATGATGGTGAACGGCAGGCCGAGCAGAATCAAAAACCCGAAAAAGAGGGCGATTCGTTTTTTGTTCAGAAACCGGGGCATGCAGACTCCTTCGGGGAATCATCACGTCACCCCGATTATACCGCAGGAGGCAGGTGAGGTGAGCGCATTCGGCCCGGCGCAGCGGAAGATACCGGCTTGACGGCTGATTTTGCGGCGCTTAAACGTTGAAGCGGAAATGCAGGATGTCGCCGTCCTTCACGATGTATTCCTTGCCCTCGAGGCGCATCTTGCCCGCTTCCTTGACGGCGTGCTCGGACTTGTACTTCACCAGGTCGTCGAAGTGAAACACTTCGGCGCGGATGAATCCGCGTTCGATGTCGGAATGGATCTTGCCCGCCGCCTGCGGCGCCTTCGAATTTTTGCGCACGGTCCAGGCGCGGTTTTCCTTTTCGCCGACGGTGAAGAACGTGCAGAGGTCCAGAAGCTGGTAGCCTTCGTTGATCATGTGGTGCAATCCCGTTTCCTTGAGACCCATCTCTTCCATGAACACCCGCTGTTCTTCCGGGTCGTCGATCTCCATGATTTCCATCTCCAGCTTGCCCGCCAGCACGACCACCGGCGCGCCTTCCTTCTGCGCGATCTCTTTCGTGGCCTTCACGTGGGGGTTGTCGTCGGCGCTCGCGGGATCGTCGATGTTGCACACGTAGAGCACGGGCTTGGTGGTGAGCAGGTTGAGCGACTTGACGAAGCGCTCTTCCTGCACGGTGGCAAGCGGCAGGAAGCGCGCGGGCTTCTCTTCTTCCAGCGTACTCATCAGCTTCTGGATCAACTCCAACTGCCACTTGGCGTCCTTGTCGCCGCTCTTGGCGGTCTTCTCCAACTTCACCGTGCGCTTCTCCAGCGTCTCCATGTCGGCGACGATCAACTCCATGTTGATGACGTCGATGTCGTAGGCCGGGTCCACCTTGGGATGCACGTGCATGACGTTGGGATCATCGAAACAACGCACGATGTGGGCGATGGCGTCCACCTCGCGGATGTTGCCGAGGAATTTATTGCCGAGACCCTCGCCGCGCGACGAACCTTTCACCAGCCCCGCGATGTCCACGAACTGGAGCGTGGTCGGCGTTTTCTTTTTGGCCTCGACCAGTTGGTTGATGGTTTCGAGGCGCGGATCGGGCACCTCCACCACACCGACGTTGGCTTCCACCGTGGTGAAGGCGTAACTGCCGGACTCCGCCTGGGTTTTGGTGAGGGCGTTGAAGATGACCGATTTGCCGACGTTGGGCAGGCCGACGAGGCCGCAGGTGAATCCCATAATGCGAGTGTCTCCGTTTCTATTTTCTGAACGAGTTGTGGAGGTGGTTGAACGACTTCAAAAACACGAGGCTCATCAGCACGAACAAAGCGTAGGCGCTGATCCACCGGAAGAATTCGGATGCGTCCACGAAGCTGAGCAGGGTGAGAAAGTACACCGCGCCGACGTTGCCGTAGGCGCCGGCCATCCCTGCCATCTTGCCGGTGAGGTCCTTGCGGATGAGCGGCACCATGGCGAAACACGCGCCGTTGCCCGCCTGCGCCAGCATGGAACACACCACGCACAGCGCGATGGCGGCGGAAAGCGGCCACGCCGGGGTGATTTCGCCCATAAACCAATAACAGATCATACAGCCCAATACCAGAACAAACAAAACGCGGCGGCGGCCGATCTTGTCCGCCAGCCAGCCGCCGCTGGGCCGCGTGACCAGGTTGAAAAACGCGAACGACGATCCCAGAATGCCCGCGGCGGTCGCCGACAGTGCGAATGTCGTTTCCAGGTATTCGGGAAACATGGAGATCACCGCCAGCTCCGAGCCGAAGGTGAGCGCATAGACGAAACTCAACACCACGATCTGCTGGAAGGGATAATGCCGATCCTCGTGCAGGCCGTTTCTAAGACGCGGCAGGTTGACCTGAAGGCACCGGTAAATCTCGAACAGGCAGAACACCCCGACCGCCGCCAGCAGTCCCCACATCTCCCAGTCCGAAAGCAGAGGCGTGGACGGATGCGACAGCTTCCACACGAACACGCCGAGCGCGCCATACAGCGGCAGGAACAGCAGGACCTGCAAAACCAGGTCGCGGTAGGAGGTGACTTCGATGGTTTTTTCCAGCGTGACGGGAAACTGCGTGGCGCGTTCCGGAATTTCCTTCGCGTGGCGGTGATACACCCACGCCCAGACGAGGCACAGCACGCCGGAAAACGCCGTGGCCACGCGCCAGCCGGTGGCAGGCTCGAACCACACGGCGATCGGCGGCAAAGCGAACGCCGCCGCGGCCGCGCCGAAATTACCCCAGCCGGCGTAGAGGCCCTGCGCCGTGCCCATTTTCTCCGGCGGGAACCATTCGGCGATCATCTTGATGCCGACCACGAATCCCGCGCCCGCAATGCCCATCAACAGGCGCGCGGTGAGGAACTCATTGAAGCGGGTGCATTGCGCGAAGTACAGACTGATCAGACCGGAGAAACCCAGCAGACAGACGAAAACGATCTTCGGGCCGTGCTGATCCACCAGCGCACCGATGACGATGCGGGCGGGGATGGTCAACGCCACGTTGCACACCATGAGGATGCGGATCTGGTCCGCACTCAGCCCCGCATGGTGTTCCAGCGTGGTGTTGAACGGCGCCATGTTGAACCATGCCAGAAACGTCAGGAAGAAGGCAATCCATGTCAAATGCAGGACGCCCTGCTGGTTCCTGTCGAATCCGAACATGTAAGG
This sequence comes from Nitrospina gracilis Nb-211, assembly GCF_021845525.1. Classification (NCBI taxonomy): domain Bacteria; kingdom Pseudomonadati; phylum Nitrospinota; class Nitrospinia; order Nitrospinales; family Nitrospinaceae; genus Nitrospina; species Nitrospina gracilis. The sequence goes on from NZ_JAKJKD010000001.1 coordinate 2,356,513, forward strand.
CTAAGGAGTCTTTCTTTCGGGATGTTTATTTTGTATCGGGTTCGTTGGACATGACCTGGTACTTGCGCACCACGTCGTTGTCGTCGAACTCGACGATCAGGCTTTTGGTCGTGTCGTCACCGATGGCCCGATATACGCTTTTTTCGTAAACCCAGACAGGGTGCCCGTTTTGAACGCCGGTGCGGAACGGCTCACCGAACATGGCCTGGATATCCTGTTTGGTGGTACTGCCCTGAGTGATGTGTTGCGTCTGTGACAGGTCGAAATCCTTACCCACGGACCCACACCCCGCAAGCAATACGCCCCCCGCCAGCAACATCGCAAACAATACATTCTGTTTCATGGCCTACCTCCTTTCGGAAATCCAGTTAGCATCTCCTGCAAATTCCGCCGGATGCGTTGGGCGGACTGCCGGAACCCATCTTCGGGTCCAAACAGGCCAACATTCCTGACGGGATGATTCGATTCTATCACGCGGCACGGGGCAACCCAAACGCAAGTTGGGAACCGGAATGAAATCAGAGCATTCAGGTAATGATGTTGTATTTTTCCTGATGCAGTTTCGGATTGACCTTGATGTTGACTTCGATTCCGTAAAACTTCTCCAGCTCGTCGATGTAGGAGGTTTCCTCCTCGAAAAGCAGTTCATACACCGCGGGCGGGACTTCGATGGTGATGTGTTTCGGGGTGAGGTGGTTGCCCACCATGCGTTGCAGGGCACGGATGATTTCGTAACACACCGTGGCGGGGGATTTGATGTGCCCCTTGCCCTCGCAGTAGGGACACGGGTCGCATAGCGTCTGGCTGAGGCTGCCGCGCACGCGTTTGCGCGTCATCTCCACCAGGCCGAGTTCGGAAATTTTCAGGATGTTGGTGCGCGAGCGGTCGAAGCGCAACTCCTGTTGCAGGGCGCTCCACACGATCTCCTTGCTTTCCTCGCGCGACATGTCGATGAAATCGACGATGATGATGCCGCCGATGTTGCGCAGGCGCAATTGGTACACGATCTCTTTGACCGCTTCCAGATTGGTTTTGAGGATGGTCTCCTCCGGGTCGGAGTGGCCGACGAACTTGCCGGTGTTGACGTCGATCGCCACCAGCGCCTCGGTCTGGTCGATGGTGATGAAGCCGCCGGACTTGAGCCAGATCTTGCGGCCGAGCGCGCGGTTGATCTCGATCTCGATGCCGAAAAAATCGAAGATGGGCACCGAGTCCTTGTACAACTCGATCTTGTCCACCAGTTCCGGCAGGTAATTGGAACAGAACTCGACGCACTTTTCGTAATCGGATTTGGAATCGATGACCAGTCTCTGCACGTCCTCGTTGAACAGGTCGCGGATGGAGCGGAAAATGAGGTTGAGGTCTTCGTACAGCAGGCTGGGAGCGGGCTCCGTTTCGGCGCACACTTTCAGGTTGTCGCCCAGCTTGTGCAGGAACTTGATGTCCGTTTCGAAGTCTTCCTTCTGCCTTCCCTGCCCTGCGGTGCGGATGATGTAACCCTCGCCGGGCCGGCCGATTTCGCCGATGATGGCTTTCAGCCGTTCTTTCTCGGCCTCGTCTTCGATGCGGCGGGACACGCACACCTGGTCCACCGTCGGCATGTACACGATGTGGCGTCCGGCCAGGGTGATGTACGAGGTGATGCGCGCGCCCTTGGTGCCGAGCGGATTCTTCGCCACCTGCACCATGATCTCCTGCCCTTCGCGGAGCAGGTCCTGGATGGGAATGTGATCCATCGAACGGGTGGGTGATAGAGTCTCACCTTCCTCGTGACCGTCCTTGTCTTCGTTGATATCGACCTGGCTCGGAGGCTCCCCGTCGTAATCCAAAAGGTCGCCGACGTCGATGTCGCCCACATACAGAAATCCCGCCTTCTCGAGGCCGATGTCCACGAAGGCCACCTGCATGCCGGGGAGGATCTTGGTCACCACGCCTTTATAGACGTTGCCGACGATGCCGCGCTTCGCCTTGTGCTCGACGAAGATCTCGACCAACTGGTGGTTTTCCACCAGGGCCACGCGGATCTCCCGCGGATTGGAATTGATGATGATTTCGGATGCCATAAATTTTGTGGAAGCCCGGGAGCGTCCGCCGGGCTTCAGACCGATTTGCCGGGTGAGGAGAGTGGAAAAAGTATATCACGCCCGCAAACGGTTGAACGTGATTTTTTGACTCGTGAGTCAAAAACCTGAAATCACAGGACGTTCCGCCGCATTTCGATGTTCAGAAGCAGACCGAGCGCAAAAAACGTGGTGATGAGCGACGAGCCGCCGTAACTCATCAGCGGCAGAGGCAGTCCGGTGACGGGAAACAGGCCCACCGTCATCCCGATGTTGAAGATGATGTAAAACGAAAGGGCCGCCACAATGCCCAGCCCGAGAAACACGCCGAACCGGTCCGCCGCACGGTACGCGATGTTGAGTCCCTTCAGCACCAGGATCAGGAACAGCATGAGCAGGGCCATCACCCCCAGAAACCCCATCTCCTCCGCGTACACGGAAAAAATGAAGTCCGTGTGCTTCTCCGGCAGGAAATTGAGGCGGCTCTGCGTTCCCGCGTACAAACCCTTTCCCCAGAAACCGCCGGAGCCCACCGCGATTTTCGATTGAATTGTGTGGTAGCCCGCACCCAATGGATCGAGCTCCGGATTGAACAGGGTCATCACCCTCTGCTTCTGGTAATCCTTCATCAAAAACCAGGTGAGCGGCGCAAGGATCAACACCGACACGCCCAGCCGCCAAAGGGTCCGGAACTCGATCTCCGACGCCACGACGAACACAAAAAAGATGAAGAAAATGATGAGCGCCGTGCCGAGATCCGGTTGCAGGGCGATCAATCCACCGAGCACCGCCGTCAGCAGGAACGGCACCACCAGGTCCTTCAGACCGTATTTCTGGCCCTGCGGTTTGGCTTCTTCAAAATACTTGGCGAGGGTGATGATGAGCACGTACTTGGCAAACTCCGAGACCTGCAGGGTGAGGGGCCCCAGGTGAATCCACCGCTGCGCGCCGGAGGCCACCTTGCCAAAAAACAAAACGTACAGGAGCGCCAGCACCATGCCCACATATATCAGCCAGGCGTAACGGCTCCAAATGCGGTAATCCACAGCCACGGCAATGAACATCGCCACCAGGCCGATCAGGATCCAGTAAATCTGCTTGAGGTACAGACCGCGGAAGAAGGTCTCCACCCGCGCGTGGTTGGCGCTGTGAATGGTGATCACCCCGATCCCGGCGATGACCAGAATCAGGAGGAAATACCAGAGGTTGAAATGGGAAAACAGCCTTCTATCCATAATATTCAGGAATTTATCCTAGCATATTGCAGAATTGGAGAGGATAGATTTTCGAGAGAATGTTGAAGTCCGATCCATACTTTGTCGTTTTTTTACTACATATTATAGGATTTTATACTGTGGATAAAGTTGCATGGCTTCATTTTGCCTCTGGGAAATGAGGCACAATGAAAGTGAGCGTCTCCACGTAGCCATAACTCATTTAAAAACAATGATCATTTATTTTGCATAGATTGTAATCGAAGTTCCCTTAGCCCTTCATTTTTTGAAGGTTGCAGGGATACCCCCAAAGTTATTCACAGCTTATACACAAATTGTGTGGAAACTGCATGGTTGCTCTCAAAATAATAATAATATAATTAAAATCAATACGTTAAAATGGCACGAGGCGGATTCTCCTTTTGTAGCAAGCCCATTCTGACCCGATATGGCCGCAGACCTCAAAAAATGGGGGGGATTCTGCATTAACGGAAGTTTGCACGCCTGCATTCCAGCATAAATAAAGGCGAAACCCACCGTCAATATTTTGATCGCACCACCGGCCCTTATTTATGGGCGTCTTTCAGTCTATCCGATGAAGGCTAGAATATTCTTTATAAAAACGGGACTCGCTAATAAATCCGCATAGTAAATTTTAAATGGGGCCTCTGGGGTTCAACTGTCGGGCTTTAGCGGCCCTTTCCTCCAGTCAGACGAAATAATTGTGAATAACTTATGAAAAACAGCCCAAAAAAAGAGCAATTTTGAGCTATCGGGAAAACCTTTGATTTTTGCTGGGTTTAATTGACAGAAATGGAAGCTAAAGACGAGGGGTATTTTACCCTGTTTAGGTAAATTATGATGAGGCAGACTTTCTACTCACAGGTTTTCCACAAGACCGGGAACGAAGGGACGAGCATTTATAAAGTCGGCCGCCTTCCCCGCCTCATTTAGAAAATCCGATAATGTCTGAAAACATCATAAACATAGAATCTCCTATATTATCCAAAATCAGACAATGAGAACTCGAGTGAGATCTTCCGGCAGGGGGGCCTCCCACTGCACTCGTTCCCCGGATTCAGGATGGGTGACCTCCAGCCGGTAGGCATGCAGGGCCTGCCGTTCCAGGCGGGGAACCGACGCCCCCCGCAAGTGGCCGTACAACCGGTCGCCTAATATAGGGCATCCGATAGAAGCCAGATGAACACGGATCTGGTGGGTGCGCCCGGTTTTGGGTTCCACCCGCACCAGCGCGTACTCGCGGAACTGCTTTTCCACCGCGTAATACGTCTGCGCCTCGCGGCCGCCTTCGTTCAACGCCATTTTCTTGCGATGCACCCGGTGCCGGCCGATGGGCGCATCGATCCATCCGGAGGCCGGCTCCACCCTTCCCTTCACCAGCGCAAGGTACACCTTCTTCACCTGCCGTTCCTTGAACTGCGCGGACAGGTTTTCCAGCGCGGCCGCCGTTTTCGCCACTAGCACGAGACCGGAGGTGTCCTTGTCCAGCCGGTGCACGATGCCCGGGCGCGCCACGCCACCGATGCCGGTGAGGTCCCGGCAATGATGCAACAACGCATTGACCAGTGTGCCCGTGGAATGGCCGGGAGCGGGATGCACCACCATGCCCGGCGGTTTGTTCACCACGATCAGGCTCGCATCCTCGTACACGATGTCCAGAGGGATCGCTTCCGGACGCACGTCCAGCGGTTCCGGGTCCGGCACCGTCAGTTCCACGCGGTCGCCCGTTTTGACTTTGTAATTGGACTTGGAAACCGAGCCGTTCACCACTACCCGTCCGCTGTCGATCAGTTTTTGGATGTAGGACCGGCTGATGTCGGACTGCACTTCGGTGAGAAACACATCCAGACGCTTGGCGGCGCAGGCGGGATCGATGTCGTATTCAAAATGTTCCACGGCAGGTTCCTGCAGGGGGGTTCATGCGAACCCCCCATCGTACACCACGGACCGGTCCCACACTCAGAGAATTGGGGCGGGGGTTTACTTTTCCAGCAGGCGCGGCATCAGCTCCACCAGGTTGCACGGCGGATTGTTGCTGTTGAGTTGATGCACCAGGATACCGTCCCACGCGTCCTTGCAGGCGCCGGTCGAGCCCGGCAGGGCGAACAGGAAGGTGCCGTTGGCGACGCCGCCGGTGGCGCGCGACTGGATGGTCGAGGTCTTGATGTTCTGGTAACTCAGCCAGCGGAACAGCTCGCCGAAGCCGGGAATGGATTTGTCGTACAGCGCTTCGAACGCTTCCGGTGTCACGTCGCGTCCGGTCACACCGGTGCCGCCGGTGGAAATGACCACATCCACGTCCGGCGATGCGATCCATTCCTTCAACTGTTTCTGGATGAGGTCGATCTCGTCCTTCACGATCTTCCGGTCCACCACCTTGTGACCCGCCTTCTGGGCGCGCTCGACCAGCGTGTTGCCGGATTTGTCGTCGGCTTCCGTGCGCGTGTCGGAAACGGTCATGATGGCGATGTTCACAACTTTGCCTGCAGGTGCATCCATGTAATTATCTCCTTGGTTCGATTTTGAGGGAATAGTACCAACCCGGTGCAGGCGCTTTCAATTCCTTTGTGCGGTATGGTATAAGGAATCTTTCTCACTCTGGGGGACCTCATGCCCACAGCCATCGTCACCGGAGCCGCCGTGCGCATCGGCAAAGCCCTGGCCTGCCGCCTGGCGGACCGGGGCTACGACCTGGCCGTGCATCACTGTCATTCCAAACCGGACGACGTGCTGGCCTATGCCCGGTCAAAAGGGGTGAAGGCGAAGCCGTATTCCGTCGATCTCACCGATCTCTCCGCCGCAGAGAAACTGATCCCCGACGTGCTGAACGATTTTCCCGACGTCGAGGTGCTGGTCAACTCCGCCGCCAACTTCATCCAGCAGAACATTGAGGCCACCACCAATGAAACCCTCAACGACACCCTGCACCTCAACCTGATGACGCCGTACCTGCTGATGCGCGAGTACAAGCGGCACGTCAACCGCGGCCTCATCGTCAACATCCTCGACGAGCGCATCCTCAAAAACATCCCCACCTTCGCCGCCTACTCCGTGGCCAAGGTGGCTCTCGCTCATGCCACGCACCTGGCCGCGGTGGAATGGGGCGACACGGTGCGCGTGAACGGCATCGCCCCCGGACTCATCCTGCCGCCGCCGGGTCATGGCGACGACTACCTCACCCGCAACGCGCCGTACGTGCCAACCAAAACCCACGGCAAGGTGGAGGACGTCGCCCACGGTCTCGATTACCTGCTCACCAGCCGGTTCGTCAACGGCGAGGTGCTGTTCATTGACGGCGGCGAATCGAAAGCGCGGCGCAGTCCCCAGTAACGGATATTCTTCTTTAATTTCGAAAGGACCCGAACGATGGAAGAACAACTGCTGGAACGCCTGAACGCCGCGGCGCTGGCGCTCAAAATCGAAAAACCGTTCGACGGCCGCACCACCCTCGCCACCAACAAACGGGGCAAAAAATGGAAACGCCGCGATCCCGAAGCCCTGCAGGGCATGGTGTGGCACCAGGAACTGGGCTGGGGCTCGATCGAAGCCGTCGCGCAATATCATACCGGGCCCGACAGCCACCTGCACGCGGGCGGGGTGGAGTCCATCGCCTACACCTTCGCCATCCGCAAGAACGGACAGGTCGTGCTGTGCAACGATCTCGACCGCGCCCCCTGGTCGCAGGGTTACGCCGGCAGGAAAGGCGACGAGAACGCGGAGTTTCTGTCGGTGATGTTCGAAGGTTTCTTTCAGGGCACGGGGGTGGACGATCCCAGCGCCGGGCACCCCAACGACCGGCAACTGCTCTCCGGCCTCATCCTGTGGCGCGTCTGCCAGGACATGTGGAAGTGGAAGGCGGGCGACCTGTACGGCCATTTCCTGTTCGGCAAACCCGCCTGCCCCGGCGACACTCTGCAAACGGTCGTCGAGGCGGTGCGCTTCAACGCGCCCAAAAAACGCAAACGCAGTTTCTCCAGCGTGCGCCAGCGCCAGCAAGGACTCAAGGATTGCGGGTTTTACGTGGGGACGGTGGATGGCTTGTGGGGACCCGGCTCGCGCGCCGCGTTGATCGCGTTTCAGAAGAAATGCGGCCTCGCCGCCGACGGCCTGTGGGGACCCAACACCGAAGCCGCCCTGCTGGAAAAACTGGAGGAGTGAAATCGTCCCTCCTTTTAAGGTTTCCTATATTCTTGACCGCGCGATGGGCACGTCGGCGTCCTTCCACACTTTGTCGAATCGTTTTTTCACCTGCTTCGCATCGGCATGGCGGCCCTGCCCTTCCAGGCTCTGCTGAAGCCCCTTCAAAGACCAGCCGTTTTCACGGTGCCGGTCGAGGTCCTCGCGGTAAACCTGTTCCGCCTCCTCGAACCGCCCCGACTCCAGGAGAACCCAGCCCAAAGACTGCCTTGCCGGGTAATACCACGACGGCGGCTCTTCATAGGTGAGCGCGTCTTCCAACTCCACCGCTTCTTCCAGATGTTCGATGGCGACCGACATGTCGCCGTGCTGATACGCCAGCTCCCCGTCCAGCACCCTGGTTGCGATCTGCAACAAGTGCGCCGTGGAGTTGACGTCCCAGATGGTCACGTCCAGCAGGAACGGATGTTTGGCGAGCCGCTCCAGCATGCGCAGTTCCTGTTCCGCTTCCACCAGCCGCCCCAGCGCGGCGAGGGCCCGCCCGCGCGCGTAATGCCAAACGCCTTTCGGATACTTCAATCCCGCGTCCGGCGACGGCTGGGTCAGGATTTCGTCCCACTGCCCGAAGCGCACCAGGATATACAGCGGCATGCTCCAGAAGTGCTGGAGCGTGCCGTACCCGGGCTCGCGCATCTTCTCAGGGTCGACACTCTGCGCCAACTCGAACGCCTGTTGGACGGCGGCGCGGCTTTGTCCCGACTCCGCCAGCGCGATCACCAGGAAATGCCGGTTGTGCGGCATGTAGGCGAGCGGATAGATGCCTTCCGGATGCGCATGCGCCTTGTACGCCTCATCGTTGCCGATGGCGGTGCGGTTGACCGCCGCCGCATCCGCATAACGTCCGATGCGGATGTAGATGTGCGCCGGCATGTGGAGCAGGTGCCCCGCATCGGGTGCGAGGCGGTGCAGTCGGTCGGCGCTTTCCTCTGCGCGTTCGGGGTGCGGCGACGCCTCCACCGCATGGATGTGCAGGTGGTTCGCCAGCAGGTGATCGGGGTTGTGACGCAAGGCGTCATCGAGCGCGGCGAGAATCTCCGGCGTGTACGGTTGCGGCGAGCCATCCTCCTGCCAGTACTGCCACGGGTGCAGGTCCATCAACGCCTCGGCCAGCAGCGCCTGCACCAGGGCATCATCCGGGTACTTGCGCACCACGCCGCGCATGGCCTGCGCGTAGGCTTCGTCGAGATGCGTGCGGTCGGGGATGGGATCGGGACCGTATCGGTGCACCAGCGCTTCGATGAGGGCGCGGTTGCGCGGCCGGGCCTTGTGGCGCAGTTGGTACGCCTTGCGCGCGAGGCTGAACGCCTCATCGACCGCCGACTGCTCCATCGGAGCGTTGATGTTGGGTCCGAGTACATACGCCGCGCCCCAGTAACAGGCGGCGCAGTTGGGGTCCTTTTCCGCCGCCTGCTTGAACAGCTTGTTGGCTTCGGCGTGGTTGAAGCCGAAGGTCAGCACCATGGCGCGGTCCACCAGCGCCTGCACGCCCTCGACCTTGGTGTCGATTTGCAGATGATGTTCGTTCGACGGCCGGGTTTGCTTTTTCGTCGCCGTGACCTTCTTTTTAGACGAAGGCGTGGACTTTTTCTTTGATGGGGTGACTGCCGGTTTTTTCTTGGGCGCGGTTGCGGTTTGGAAATCCGGTGGCACCGCATCCGTTTTCGTCTCCGGTCCCGCGCAGGCCACGGTCAAAAGAAGCAGACCCGCCACCGCCGCTTGCCATTCGCCTCGCATCGTCCGCCCTCCTTACAAAAGCCTGGTGAAGCAGGTTCCCCGCACTGAGAAGGATTGTAAAGACAGCAACGGAAAAATCCAATGCCTATTGTGGCGGGTTTTTGATTGGAAAAGGTTTGGGATCAGGTATTGCCTTGCAGAAGGGGATCTTCCACCCCGGCTTCCTCGAACCCTTTTTTGCGGAGCAGGCAGCTGTCGCACACACCGCAGGGCACGCCGCCGACTTTGGGATCGTAACAACTGTGGGTGAGGCCGTAATCGACGCCCAGCTCCAGTCCTTTTTTGATGATCTGGGCCTTGGTCATCTCGATCAAGGGCGTGTGGATGGTGAGCCGTTCGGTGCCTTCCACCCCGGCCCTGGTGGCGAGGTTGGTCATTGTCTCGAATGCCTGGATGTATTCCGGGCGGCAGTCCGGGTAGCCGGAGTAATCAAGCGCGTTGACACCGATGAAGATATCGTGTGATCCTGTCACTTCCGCGTATGCCAGCGCGTAGGAGAGGAAGATGGTATTGCGCGCCGGGACGTAGGTGACCGGAATCTCCCCCGCCATCTCCTTGGCGGTACGACCCGTCGGCACCGCGATGTCGGCCGTCAAGGCCGAGCCGCCGAACTGGGCGAGGTCCACCGAAACCACCCGGTGGTCTTTCGCGCCGAAGGCCTCCGCCACCACCGCCGCGCGCTCGAGTTCGATCCGGTGCCTCTGCCCGTAGTCGAAACTGAGGGTAAACGGTTGAAATCCTTCATTCCGCGCGATGGCCAGCACGGTGGTGGAGTCCAAACCCCCGCTGAGTAACACAATTGCCCGTTTCATCGTATTTTTTTATCCCCTTTACCCGGTTTCGCTGGTAGTATATGGTAGCCCATTAAGGTAACCAAATCCCGTAAATTCTGTTATTTGAAGCTCATGTTCCAAAACCTGTCCGAGCGCCTGGAAGCCGTCTATAAAAAGCTCAAGGGTCGCGGTAAATTAAAAGAAAGTGATGTCGATGAGGCCCTCCGCGAAATCCGCGTGGCGCTCATCGAAGCCGATGTCAGCCTCCCCGTCATCAAGGATTTCCTCGCGCAGGTGCGGGAAAAATCCATCGGCCAGGAGATCCTGAACAGCCTGACTCCCGGCCACCAGATGGTCAAGATCGTCAATGACGAACTGGAGCACCTGCTTGGCGATGAAGTCAGCCCCATCCGGTTTTCCGACCAGCCGCCCACCATCGTTCTGATGGTCGGCCTGCAGGGTTCCGGTAAAACCACCACCGTCGGCAAGCTGGCCAAACAGTGGAAGAAGAACGGCAAGAACGTATTGCTCGTTCCGGCGGACGTGTACCGTCCGGCGGCCATCGAGCAGTTGAACATTCTGGGGCGCGACCTCGGCATCGACGTGTACGACGCCAAAGGCGAAAGCGATCCCGTCGCCATCTGCGAAAAGGCCGTCCAGCAGGCGAAGAAGGAACTGCGTTACGCCGTGATCCTCGACACCGCCGGCCGTCAGCAGATCGACGAGGCGCTGATGGACGAGGTGCGGCGCATCAAGGAAAAAATCGAGCCGCACGAGGTGCTGTTCGTTGCCGACTCGATGATGGGCCAGCAGGCGGCGGACATCGCCAAAACGTTTCAGGACGCAGTCGGCATCGACGGCGTCATTTTAACGAAGATGGACGGCGATGCCCGCGGCGGCGCGGCGCTCTCCATCAAAACCGTCACCGGCAAACCGATCAAGTACATCGGCACCGGGGAGAAACTCGACGCGCTGGAGCCGTTCCATCCGGACCGCATCGTGTCGCGCATCCTCGGCATGGGCGACGTGATGTCGCTCATCGACAAGGCGGAGCAGGCCTACGACCAGGAACAGCGCGAGGAACTGGGCCGCAAGGTCAAAAAGAATTCATTCGATCTGGAAGATTTCCGCAATCAGCTCCTGCAGTTCCGCAAGATGGGATCAATGCAGGAACTGCTCGGCATGATCCCCGGCGCGGGCAAGATGCTGAAAGGCGTGCAGATTGACGACAAGGCATTCGTGCGCGTGGAAGCGATCATCAATTCCATGACGCCGCGCGAACGCGCGAACCACAACGTGATCAACGGCAGTCGCAAGCGACGCATCGCCACCGGAAGCGGCACCACGGTCAACGAGGTCAACAAACTGCTCAAGCAGTTCGCGCAGATGAAAAAGATGATGAAGAAAGTGTCATCAGGAAAAATGGGACGCTTCAATCCCGGCAGTTTTTTCGGCGGCCGGGGGATGAGCCCCTTTGGTTAAATCATTTTCTGCACTCGCCCCGCAAGCCGCGGCCGCGCAGGAACAACGCAACAACCCTTTATTGAGACAATCAGGAGGAAACATTGGCAGTAGTCATTCGCTTAACCCGACGAGGAGCAAAAAAGAAGCCGTTTTACCGGGTGGTCGCCACCGATTCCCGGTCGCCGCGTGACGGAAAGTTTCTGGAGATCATTGGAACTTACGATCCGCTGAAGACCGAGGACGCCGTGAAGATCGACGCCGAGAAAGCACAAAGCTGGATTCAGAAAGGCGCCAAACCTTCGCGTACGGTGGCCACCCTGCTCAAGCAGGCTGGTGTCGGTCAGTAATACCGTTCAAGCTCCGGTTTCCGTTTTTTGGATCCCCGTTTTTCGTCAATCGGTCCATATCTGTCTCTGAACGTACATGAACTTGATTCAGCGTGACTTATCAACCGTTGGCTTCGTGGAGGGATCGGGCATGAAAGATCTAATTGAAATTATCGCGAAAGCGTTGGTGGACCATCCGGAAGAAGTCAATATTCGGGAAGTTGAAGGGGAGAAGACCACGGTGCTCGAGTTGAGAGTCGCCAAGGACGATCTCGGAAAGGTGATCGGCAAGCAGGGCAAAACCGCTCGCGCCATGCGCACCATCCTCAACGCCAACGCCACCAAACTCAAAAAACGCGCCGTATTGGAGATCATTGAGTGACGCATGGAATGGATTGCGGTCGGACGGGTCACAAAACCCCACGGACTGAAAGGGGAGCTCAAGTTCCACCCCTTCGTGTCCGACACATCACTCCTGAAAACCATCCGGCACGGTCGGCTGGCGATGGACGATGCCCCCCGCGAATGGACCATTGAATCGGTTCGCGGCGCAGGCATCCCCCTCATCATCAAATTTCAGCACTGCAACACGGTAGACCAGGCGCGGGAACTGGCCGGGTGTACGCTTGAGGTGCAGGACACGGATTTTCCCGGCCTCGCCGAAGGCGAATACTACTGGTTCCAGATTCTCAACCTCCGCGTGTTCGACGAAGACGGCCGCTTCTACGGCACCGTCGAGGAAATCATCGAAACCGGGAGCAACGACGTGTACGTCGTGAAAGACGGCGACAAGGAACTCCTCCTGCCGATGATCGATTCCGTTATCAAAAAAATCGATCTCGACGAACGCACCCTCATTTTTCACAAGGTCGAAGGACTCGTTGAAGACCATCCGGTTTGACATCATCACCATCTTTCCGGGGATGTTCGCCTCCCCATTCAATGAAAGCATCCTCAAGCGCGCGCAGGAACAGGGCCTGGTGCAGATCGGCGTGCACGACCTGCGCGAACACACCCTCGACAAACACAACCGCGTGGACGACTACCCCTTTGGCGGCGGGGCGGGCATGGTGATGGGCGTGGAACCCATCGACCGCGCCGTCCAGTCCGTCAAACAACAGTCGCCCAACGCCCACACCATCCTGCTCTCGCCCTCCGGCCGCCCGTTCGACCAGGCCAAGGCGTGGGAACTGTCGAAAAAGGAAGCCCTCATCCTCGTCTGCGGCCGCTATGAAGGCGTGGACGAACGCGTGCGCGAATGCGTCGTCGATGAAGACTTGTCGGTCGGCGACTACGTGCTCTCCGGCGGCGAGATCCCGGCGATGGTGCTAGTGGAGGCGGTGTCGCGTCTGGTGCCCGGCGTCATCGGCGACGAAACCTGCCTCGAGGAGGAATCGTTCAGCCAGGGCCTGCTCGAATATCCGCAGTACACGCGGCCGCGCGATTATAAAGGGTGGACCGTGCCGGACGTGCTGACCTCCGGCGACCACAAAAAAATCCGCGACTGGCAGAAAGACGAAGCCCGCAAGAAAACCCGCCAAAACCGTCCGGACCTCCTGAACGACGCGCCGGAAGGCAACGCCGAATAATCCGACTTTTCCAGGAACCTGTTTCGTGACCGACCCGACTCCCTCCAACATCCACATCGCACTGGTGCATTTCCCGGTGTACAACAAGGTGGGCGACATCGTGACCTCGTCGGTCACCACGCTGGATGTGCATGACATCTCGCGCATCTCGCGCACCTACAACATCGCCACCTTCTACGTGGTCACCCCGCTGGCCACCCAGCAGGTGCTGGTGGAACGCATGATGAAACACTGGAAGGAGGGCTACGGCGCCACCTACAACCCGACCCGCAAAGAAGCGCTGTTGGTCACGCGGGTCAAAAACGTGCTCGACGAATCCATCGCCGACATCGCTCAGCGCACCGGGAAACGGCCGAAGATCGTCATTCCCGACGCCAAGGCCTTTCCGCAGAGCCGGGATTACGCCGCCATCCGCGAGGAGTTGAAAAACCAGGACGAACAGTACCTGCTGGTGTTCGGCACCGGCTGGGGGCTGGAGCACGGGCTGGTCCAGCGGGCGGATTTCGTGCTGGCCCCCATCGAGGGCCTGAGCGGCTACAACCACCTGCCCGTCCGGGCCGCCATTGCCGTCATTCTGGACCGGCTTCTGGCCCGGGAGGCCTGATTTTAAAAAATTTATTTGTGCCGGGGCGGGGGAATTTGGTACTATTCCAGATTCCATTCACAGGAGTGCAAAATAATGAATCTGGTGCAACAGATCGAACAACAGGAAATGAAGCAGGATGCGCCCCAGATCCGCATCGGCGACACCGTGCGCGCGCACATTCGCATTGTCGAGGGCAACAAGGAACGCGTGCAGGTGGTGGAAGGCGTGGTCATCAAGATGCGCGGTTCCGCCAACCGCAAGACCATCACCGTGCGCAAGGTGTCCTTTGGCGTCGGGGTCGAGAGGATTTTCCCCCTGCATTCACCGCGGCTGGAAAAAGTCGAAGTCGTCAAGCACGCCCGCGTGCGCCGTGCCAAGCTGTATTACCTGCGCGAGTTGCGCGGCAAGGCAGCGCGCCTGAAAGAAATCAGGGTGCAGACCACCAAGAAGACCGGACGCGTACGCAAGAAGCGGGCCAAAGCCGCCGCCAAGAAAGCGGCCGCCGAAGGTTGAACCTTCATTTCCTGCGAAAAAAAATCAAGCCGGGCCTGCGGGCCCGGCTTTTTTATTTTCCAATCCTGGCAAAGACCCGGTCAGCGCGCCGGGTTGCGGGGATCGACTCCCAGTTGATCCTTCCGCATCCCACCCGAATTCTTCAACCGCTCTTCATTCATAATATAAAGGAAAGATTCGCCCAGCCCCTGCTTGTTGGGATGCGCGTTGTAGATACGCATGGCTTCGGGCAACAGTTGTTCGATATCGTGGACCCGCCTCTCGTCGGCAGGGTGCGTCGATAAAAACTCCGGCGGTTGCCCGCCGCCCTTCATGCTGGAAAACCTCTGCCAGAAACGCACCGCCTCCCTCGGATCGTATCCCGCTTTTGCCATGTAGATGACGCCGATCTCGTCGGCCTCCGACTCGTTGCCACGGCTGAACGGAAGCGCCACGCCATACTGCGCGCCGACGCCCAGCGCCCCCAGGATCAGGCCGCGGTTCTTGTTGTCGGACAGCGTGACCGATGACGCGGTCAGCGCACCGGTGATGAGCAGTTGTTGCGACATGCGTTGCGCGCCGTGACGCGCCACCGCGTGGGCGATTTCATGACCCAGCACCGCCGCCAGTCCCGCCTCGTTGGAACACACGGGAAGAATCCCTTCGTACACACCCACCTTGCCGCCGGGAAGCGCGAACGCGTTCATCTGGTTGGAGGCGAACAGCTTGAACTCCCAGTCGAGGTCCGCCATCGACGTCTCGATGACAAGCCGCCGCCCGACGCGCTCGATCACCTTATGCAAACGCACGTTGGTGGAAAGCGTTTCTTTCTGGAGTATCTCCCCGAACGCCTGCTTGCCCAGCGACACTTCCTGCGAGAAGGGGATGAGGATCAGCGCGGACTTTTCCGACACGGGGGTGGTGACGCATCCGTAAACCAATGCGCACAACAAAAAAATTGCGGCAAACCATTTCTTCAACATGGATTCGATTATACGTTTCGGCGGGAAGCGATTGCAACGGCGGGTTTTTTGAGTTGCCTGCCTGATGGGAATACCCTATGATCGGACAAAACGCTGGGGGGCCATGCTCAATTTCGAACGAACAGCGGAGTCTAACGGGTATCAATGCATCGCCGGTGTGGATGAAGCCGGGCGCGGGCCGCTGGCCGGTCCCGTGGTCGCCGCGGCGGTGGTCCTGCCTGCGGGCCTTTCGATACCCGGACTCGATGATTCGAAAAAACTGACCCCGTCGCAAAGGGAACGTTTGTATTCCGTGATCCTCGACGTGTGCCGCGCACACGCGATCACGGTGGTGACAGCGGCAACCATCGACGCCATCAACATCCTGCAGGCGGCGCGCCTGGCCATGAAGCAGGCGGTCGAACAACTCGCCCTGCAGGCGGACTTCGTGCTGATCGACGGCAACCAACCGATCGACATCACCGCCGGTCAACAGACCATCATCGGTGGGGACGGCAAAAGCCTGTCGATTGCCGCCGCGTCCGTGCTGGCCAAGGTGCACCGCGACCGTCTCATGGATGCTTATCATGCCGAATACCCGCATTACGGGTTCGACCGGCACAAGGGTTACGGCACCCGGTTTCACCGCGACCGGATTCGCGAGTGGGGGCCCTGCCCCATCCACCGCCAAACCTTCAAGGGTGTGAAAGAACACCTGCACGTTCCCGCGACCGCAGACACTCCTCCCAGCGCCTGAACCGTTCATAAACCCCGGCGTCTGTCTTGCAACGCCGCTGTGTCATAAGAGCGCCACCACCATGACTGTGCTGTCACTTCTGAAAAAACGATGGGTGTTCGCGAAACCAGAACCGGATGCGGTGCAACACCTTGCGGATCATCTGCGCATCTCACCGCTCACCGCGACCCTGCTGGTCAACCGTGCCATCACGGACGCGGAAGAAGGCCGCGTGTTTCTCGACGCGGACCTCGAAGGCACGCACGATCCGTATCTCATGCGCGGCATGGACAAGGCGGTGAAACGCATCCTCACTGCCATCGAGAACGACGAAGGCATCACCATCTTCGGCGACTACGACGTGGACGGCGTCACCTCCACCGCGCTGATGCATCATTTCTTTCACGAACTCGGAATCCGCTTCGATCATTATCTTCCGGAGCGCATGGAAGAAGGGTACGGCGTCAACGAAAACGCGCTCGACGAGATCAAGGCGCGCGGCAACAAACTGGTGATCACCGCCGACTGCGGCATCACCGCGGTGAAACAGGTCGCCTATGCGCGGAGCATCGGGCTCGACGTCATCGTCACCGACCACCACCAGGTGCCTGAGGAAGGATTGCCGGATGCGGTGGCGGTGCTCAATCCGTTCCAGCCGGACTGCCCCTACCCGTTCAAATTTTTAAGCGGCGTCGGCATCGTGTTCAAGCTCGCCGTCGCCATCCGCCGAGCCCTTCGCGATGCCGGGTGGAGCGCCGACCGCCTGCCCAACCTGAAAAAACACCTCGACCTGTTCACGCTGGGCACCATCGCCGACATGGCGCCGCTCACGGGGGAAAACCACGTGCTCACGCACAACGGCCTGGAAGCCCTGCGCACCACGGAAAAACCGGGACTAGTGGCACTCAAACACGTCGCCGGCATCGACGGCAAGGTCGATGCCTTCTCCATCGGCTTCGGACTCGCGCCGCGGCTGAACGCGGCGGGCCGGCTCGGTCGCGCCGATTCCGGTCTCGATCTGCTGGTCACACACGACCAGGGCGAGGCGCGGCGCATCGCCGAACAGCTCGACCAGATCAACGAACAACGCAAGCACACGCAACACGGCGTGCAGGAAGAGGCGGAGTACCTGATCGAGCGCGAAGTCGATCTGGAAAAAGAAAAGGTTTTGGTGCTGGCCTCCGAAAACTTTCACCAGGGCGTCATCGGCATCGTCGCTTCCAAACTGGCGGATAAGTACTACCGCCCGACGTTCCTCATCGCCATCCGCGACGGCATGGGCAAGGGCTCGGCGCGGAGCATCCCGACGTTCAACCTGTACAAGGCACTCGCGCAGTGCTCGGAACACCTCACCCAATATGGCGGGCATGCCTATGCGGCGGGGCTCAACATCGAGGCCGGGCGCATCGACGATTTCCGCCGCGCCATCAATGAAGTCGGCGCCCCGTACCTCACCGACGACCGCATGGTGTCGGAACTGAAGATCGACAGCACGCTCAACCTTCAGGATATTGGCATGGATGTGTACAGGGAAATGCAGAAGCTGGGACCGTTCGGCCAGGTCAACACGCTTCCGGTGTTCTGCTCGCGCCGAATCCGCATCCGCGATTTCCGCGAGATCGGCCGCGACCGCACGCACGTGCGCTTTCGCGCAACCCAGGGCAAAGCCGCGATGAACGTGGTGGGTTTCCGCCTGGCGGAGACGTTCCGTTACCTCGACCCCGATACGCTGATCGACATTGCCTACGAACTGCAAGTGAATGCCTGGAACGGACGCGAAAAGGTGGAATTGAAACTGCTGGACGTGAAGCCCTCCGACCCGGCAGACTGATCCTTCACTCGACGCGGATGGACTCGCGCGGGTCCTGCCGCATCGCCATCCTGGCCGGGTACAGCCCCGCCACCGCCGCCACCACACCGAAGAACAAGGTCGCCGCCACCATGAACGCCACCGGGTGAAACACCTGGATGGTCCAGCCGAACGACTGCTTGTTGATGACAAAATTCAAAATATAGGACACCACAATTCCCGCCACCAGCCCCATCAGCGATCCGATCCAGCCCAAAAGCCCCGCCTCAATCAACACCATCTTGCGCACCTGCTCCGGAAACGCGCCAATGAACCGCAACACAGCAAGCTCCCGGCGGCGCTCGATGATGAGCGACACCAGCGTGTTGAACAAACCGAGGAGCGCCACGCCGATGCCGATGATCTCCAGCGAGTAAGTGATGGCGAAGGTCTTGTCGAAGATGTTCAGGACCTCCTCTTTCAATTCGCCGTACGAGCGCACGATAACCTGATGCGACGAGCCGATGGTGTTGAGGATCGCTTTCCGCACCGTGGGCAGGTGCGCCTTGTCTTCCAGATACACGACGAAGCTGTTCACCGTCGAATCACCGTAATATTTCAAAAACGTGCGGCGATCGACGATGACGTAGCCGCGCTCCTGCGAATAATCGTAATACACCGCGACGATCTCCAGGTTCATCGGACCGCTCGGCGTCTCGATCTTCACCCGATCGCCGACACCCACTTTGTGTTTGTAAGCGAAGGGTTCGGAGACGATGGCGCGGTCGGCCCCGACCATGACGTCGGCGAGCTTCCTCGCGGGCGGGCCATCTTTAATGACGAGGTTGCCGTGGCGCGACAACACGGCGAAATCACCGGAGCCGAGGATCGCAGGCTGGTTATCATACGTGATGTGCAGGGCGCGGAAGGCATCCACCGCCTTCACGCCGTCGAGTTGTTTGAGGTCGGCCACCGGTTCCACCGGCAGGGTGTACTGGTAGTCGATGTGCTTGCCTCCGGCGGCGCGCACGAACAGGTCCGCCTTCAACGTCTGGTCGATCCACACCGTCACCGTCTGGCGGAAGCTGTGCACCATGATCGACATGCTGATGACCATCATGAAGGCGATGGCAAGCGACGACACGGCGATGGCGTTGCGGCCCACGTTCTGCGTGAGGTTGAGGCTGGCCAGCAGTCCTTCCCCGCCGAACCAGCGTTTGCACAGGTTGTGCGACAGATCGCGCAGGACCACCAGCGCACCGGGCGACAGAAACGACATGCCGAGGATCACGAAAAACACGGCGGCGAAACCCAGCCACGGAAAACCGCCGATGGCGGGAAGCGGCACGCACGCCGCCGCCCAGGCCAGGCACGCCAGCCCCAGGTAAGTCAGCCTGCGGTTGCCGCGGAACACTTTCAGATCATAACTGCCGCGACGCATCACCTGCGTCGGGTGCGTGGTGGCGGCGTCGTATGCGGGAAGCAACGCGGAACACAACGACAGCACCACACCCAGCACGAAATAGGGAATGCCCTCGCTCCAGTGAAAATCGAAGTCGGCCACGTTCGCCGACACGTACAGGTTCTGCACGGTGAGGGTGATGGCCTGCAATGAAAACTTCGCGAGAAAATAACCGATGGCCACGCCGAAAGCCGAGCCGATGGCGCCGATCACCCCTGCCTCGAGAATGAAGATGGCGGCGATCCAGTACGGCGACGCACCGAGCGCGCGCAGGGTGCCGATCTCCGTCCGGCGGCGCACCACCGAAAGCGAGATCATGTTGTAAATGAGATACAGCCCGACGAGCAAAGCGACGAAACTGAGCGCCGTCAGGTTGTACTGAAACGCACGCAGCATTTTCTCGACCTGCTTGCCTCGATGTTGCGGCCGGTCCACGCGCAGAAAATCCGGCAGGACGTTTTCAATCTCCATCTGCATGCGGTCGAAGCTTTTGTCTTTGAGAAAACGGACGTCGATGCGGTCGAGTTTGCCGATCTTGCCGAACACGGATTGCGCGGCGGAGATGTCCATCAACGCCACGTTGCCCTTGAATGCCTTGGCGATGCCCTTATTCTCCAGCACGCCCGTGACGCGCAGGGTGACGGGTTGGCCGTTGATAATGAATTCGATGGCGTCGCCGGGCTGAAAGTGATGATCGGGAATGAACGTTTCCGGAATGACGATGCCCCTGGGATCGAGGATCAGCGGCAGGAGGCCTTGCAGGGTGTCATCGGCGGTCTTCAGTGAAAAGTCACGGATGCCGCTGTCCTGTAGCAGGTCCGTGCCGAGAATTTCCACCACCTCCTCGCTCTCGGTCTCCACGCCATACCCCTCGATCACCGGGTACGCCTTGATCTGATCGCGAAGTGGAAGCAGGTTTTTGAAAACCGTTTCATCGAAGGGAACACCGTCGGCGTGCACCACGGCGTTGGCACGGCCGAGCACCAGATCCACGGTTTCGGTGAAGGAACTCAGCGTCTGCCGGTTAGCGAGCTGGATGCTCAGAAACACCGCCACGCCCAACGCCACGCCGACGGTGGTGATGAAGAAGCGGAACGGGTCGCGCCACAGGGGACGCACGATGAGCGGGCCGAACAGGTTTTTGAAATACACCGCCTCGCGCATGGCGTCACCCGCCCGTGTTGCCGTTGACGGTTTGCAATCGGCCGTCCTGAATACGGAAGTGACGGTTGCCATACTCGGCGGCGGTGGGGTTGTGCGTCACCACCACGACGGTGGTTGCAAAATCGTCCGACGCTTTTTTAAGGATATCGAGGATCTTGTGACCGTTCTCGGAATCGAGGTTGCCGGTGGGCTCGTCCGCCAGCACAATCGACGGCTGGTGCACCAGCGCGCGGGCGATGGCGACGCGTTGCATCTCGCCGCCGGACATCTCCGCCGGAAACGAATCCCTGCGCGCCAGCAGGCCGACGTAGTCGAGAAGCGTTTCGATCGACTGTCGCGCGCGGCTGGGGGCGCCGCTCAACAGCAGGGGCAACTCCACGTTCTCCCACACGGTGAGCGTGGGAAGCAGATTGAAGAACTGGAAAACGAAACCGATCTCCCGCCGCCGCAGCTCGGTGAGATCGTGGTCGTCCATCTCCGAAACGTGGTGGCCGTTGATGTGGATGTCGCCCTCGTCCGGCCGGTCGAGTCCGCCCATCAGGTTGAGGAGCGTCGTTTTGCCGCCGCCGCTCGGCCCCATGATGGTGACAAAGTCTCCACGGCTCAACTGCATGTCGATGCCGGAGAGTGCGGTGACGCGCACGGACCCGGCCTGATAGAACCGCGAAACGTTTTCAAGGCGAATGATGGGATCGGGGGTGGACATGGAAATGCGCTCCGGAACTCAAACGAAGCGCCATCATACCAGACTTTTAAGGACCGCCAAGCCGGGAGGCATGCGCTCTTTTCAAGAGGGGATGAATAAAGAGGGGGCGACCTCGCGGACTAATTGCCGGAGTCGGGGGATTCTGCGGGCTTGGAAGATGCAGGCGGTGCCGAGTCTGTCGAAGCAGGCTCGGACATACCGGTCTCGACCACATCGCCATCGTTCTCTTTCGGAAACTGGAGGCGTTCCTTCAGGAACTGGAGAAAGTCGCCGAACTTGTGAATCACGCGTGCCTCGTCCAGCACGCCCGCGGCGTGCTGCGAAAAGACCGAGTCCAGCACCGATTCCACCAGCGCCGGAAAATCGCGAACATGATTGATATCAGGCAAATCCGGCGGCAGAGACGGATTGCTTCCAGTGCCACTCTGCGGCGCACGCGAGAAGCGCGTGCCCTGAAGCGACGCGAACACGGTTTTTTCCAGTTCCAGCGACAACTCCTGTATCGCGCCCAGGTTGTCCGCCAGCGTGAAGGCAGAGCCGGGGAGATCGATTTCCCGCCCTGCGAAGAAATCTCCGGCCAGCGGGTCGATCAACCCGACCAGCCGCTGGATGGAAGCCAGTTCGTCTTCATTCAGTTCGCCCTGCACCGAAACCGAATAACGCGACGCGGCAATGGCCGTGAGCGACAGCCGTTCCACGACGGACCCGTCGGCGGTGCGCGTTTGACTTTGCGATCCGGAGACCGCGCGGTCGGACCCAAAGGAAATCTGCACCTTGTCCCCTTCCTTCGTGGTCAGGTTCAGATCGCCGGACAAATAGATGCCCGCGTTCACCTTCACACCCTGGTGAGCTAAAATGGCTGAATTTTCGGAAATGGTCCTGATTTCCATGATTGCCGCTACATATTTGATTTAACTTGCAATAACTGCTTTCCCAAATGACAGCTTTTCCTTTATAATTAACGGCAGGCGCATCGGAAAACTTGAGGCCAGGATCAACGGTTTTTGATTTCCGGATAGCGGTGACGTCAAGCCGGTTGTAAAAACCCCAGTTGTCCGGCATTGTCCTTTTCATCAACGGGTCTTGAACCATGGAAGAATACACACCTTTATTCATTGAAGAATCGCAACGGACCAAGCAGTTCCGGCGTGTGATCGTCCGCAAAACCATTCAATTGCTACGCCAGTTTCCCAAGGCTTCCGACGAGGAAATCCAGAAAATGGCGGAAAAGGAAGCGGTGCAGATTTGCGACCTGTGTGTGGAGTCTTCGTTCGAAGAAGGCTCGCGTCCACTCATCGAACAGTATTTCCTCACGGAAAAAGAAGGCCAGCGCCGCAACCATGTGGGCCGCTTCTTCCTGCACAAGCTGGAAGATCAGTTGAAAGGGCCGCTGTTCAAGGAATGCCTGTTCCCCCTGCTCGCCGATTCCGTGAAATCCCTCCTGGGCGAGGAGAAGTACGACATCTACACCGGACGCATCAAGGCGTTTTTACAGGAGATGGGCCAGCAGGGCATGTCGTACAACGAGTCGATGGACTCCCAGCCTGCATACGAGATCATGGAAGAGATCATCAGGGAGTATTTGAAAGAGATGAAGAGCTTCCCGAAATTTCAGGAGCAGTTGAAAGGCCAGATCGACGACGCGCTGGGCAAGTATCAGTCGAAGAATCCAGAAAAGGTAGTCAACATCGACAAGAACGTACAGTTGATTTTCGACAAGTTCATGCACTCGCTCGAAATCAACTCCTGACCCGCCCCTTCCCGCAACCACGAACGATCGCGCAAGTCGCCGGCGAACCCGTTATCCCTTCACCTCCGGCGGCAGAATGTCTTTCAGCCGTGGGTGCCGTTGGTCCTTCTCCGAGAGCACCGGTTCCTCAACCGGCCAGTCGATGCCCACTTCCGGGTCGTTCCAGATGAGCCCGCCCTCGTCCTCCGGGTGGTAATAATCCGAACATTTGTAAATCACCTCCGCCGTATCGCTGAGCACGCAATATCCGTGCGCAAACCCGGCGGGGATGAACAACTGGCGCCTGTTGTTCGCGGACAGCGTGTGGCCCGTCCAGCGGCCAAAGGAAGGCGAACCGGGACGCACGTCCACCGCCACGTCGAACACCTCTCCCCGCACCACCCGCACCAGCTTGGCCTGGCCGTGGCGGACCTGGTAGTGCATGCCGCGCAGGACTCCCTTTGACGACTGCGAGTGGTTGTCCTGCACGAAATCGACGTCGATGCCGTGGTCGCGGAAAAGCGAGCGGACGTAGGTTTCGACAAAAAAACCGCGTGCGTCGTCATGCACCACGGGCTCAATGAGCACTACGCCGTCCAGCTCGGTGGGAATGAATTTCATGCATTGCCCTTTCGCATCCTGCGGGAAGCAGGTGGCGGAATTGTACCCCAAAGGAGAAGCGCTTTCCACCGCCCGCCCGGCGGCCCTGCAAGGGCCCACGGCGATCTCCAATAATTCCTGTTAGAATGATGCCGGATGAGCAGCCCGGACGGCGCGTTGACAGGGCCCGGGCTTCTCCTTATAATCCACCCGTTTCACTCCAAACCTCAAACTCAGGAGATCCCATTCGTGCGCGTCATTCCGGCAGTTGATATCAAAGGCGGTCGGTGCGTCCGCCTCACCCAGGGCAGGGCGGACCAGGAAACCGTGTACTCCAACGATCCACTGGAGATGGCCACCCACTGGGACGAACAGGGAGCCCAGCTGATCCACGTGGTCGATCTCGACGGCGCATTCGATGGCCGGCCGGTGAACCAGGACCTCATCAAGAGCATCATCTACAACAGCACCGTGGACATTCAGGTGGGCGGCGGCATCCGCAACCTGGAGACCATCGAAGCCTACGTCAACGCCGGCGTGTACCGTGTGATCCTCGGCACCATCGCGCAACAGGAGCCCGATTTCGTCGCCGAAGCCTGCAAGCGGTTTCCGGGCAAGATCATGGTGGGCATCGACGCCCGCGACGGCATGGTGGCGGTCAAAGGCTGGGTGGAGGTGTCCGACCAGAAAGCCACCGACCTGGCACAGCGAATGGAACCGATGGGCGTCGCCGGGTTCATCTTCACTGACATCAGCCGCGACGGCATGATGCAGGGTCCCAACCTGGACAGCATCCGCACCTTCGCACAAGCGACATCCCTTCCGGTCATCGCCTCCGGCGGCGTGAGCCGCGTGGAGGATGCGCTCAATCTCGTGCAGTTGAAAGACTGCGGCGTCGAGGGCATGATCATCGGCAAGGCGCTGTATGACAAAAGCATCGACTACCGCGACGTGCTTTCGCAGGTGCAGGCGCATGCTGGCTAAACGCATCATCCCCTGCCTCGACGTGAAAGACGGCCGCGTGGTGAAAGGCGTGCAGTTCGTCAACCTGCGCGACGCGGGCGACCCCGTTGAGATCGCCGCCGCCTACGAAAAAGAAGGCGCGGACGAACTGACGTTTCTGGATATCACCGCGTCACACGAAAAGCGCGGCATCATTCTGGACGTCGTGCAACGCACGGCGGAAAACGTATTCATGCCGCTCACCGTCGGCGGCGGCGTGCGCACGCTCGACGACATCCGCAACCTGCTGAAAGCCGGAGCCGACAAAGTCGCCATCAACACCGCCGCCGTGCACCACCCCGAATTCGTCAAACAGGCGGCGGAGAAATTCGGCAGTCAGTGCATCGTCGTCGCCATCGATGCCAAGCAGGTGGACCGCAACGCGCCGCCAAATCCACCCGCGGTGGAATGGAAAAACCAGCACCCCACCCTGTTCGTCATGCCCGAGCCTCCCCAGCCCGCGTGGGAGGTGTACACGCACGGCGGACGCAACCCAATGGGCATCAACGCCGTGTTGTGGGCACGGCTGATGGAATCGTACGGGGCCGGGGAAATCCTGCTGACCAGCATGGACCGCGATGGCACGAAGTCGGGCTACGACCTGCCGCTCAACCGCGCCGTGGCCGAGGCGGTGTCCATTCCGCTCATCGCCTCCGGCGGGGCGGGAACGCTGGAGCACCTGCACGCCGGCATCGTGGAAGGCAAAGCGGATGCCGTTCTGGCCGCTTCCATCTTTCACTTTAAGGAATTGACCATTCCCGAAAGCAAACGGTACCTCAAGCAACGCGGCATTCCCATCCGCATTTGAAACCGATTCTCTGTTACGATGCGGTTGTTTTTCCCGGCAAACCGGGATTCCGGGTTGATTTTTACCGGAAATATTCTCTATCTTGATAGGCTCAATCCGGGGGGATTTGGCCCATTCGGATGATTTTCAAAATAACCGTCGCATCCCGTTTTCTGTTTCCATGACCTTGTCTTCAGTCGCTCGCAGATGGTTTCTGGTCCTCGCGCTCATGGCGGTGGTGTGTGCGCCCCGCACGGGCTGGACGGGCGAGGTGCACTTCGGCGACGGCAATGTTTTGAAAGGCACCATCGCGTCCTTCAAGCAGGGCGAGTTGACCTTTTCCACCGACTACGCGAAGAAAGTCAAGATTCCGGTGGACCAGATCCAAACCATCACCACCGAAGAGATCGTCACCATCGAGTTGAAGGAGGGGGCCATTTTAAAAGGCCGGCTGGTGACGAAGGAAGATGGCAGTCTGGGAATCGAACTCATACCCATGAAGGAAGTGGTGTCGCTGCGCTGGGAGGAGATCAGATACATAAACAAGACCCCCCGAAGGTGGAAGGGAAATATTTTCCTCGGCGGGTCGATTCAGACCGGCAACGTGGAGGTGACCAGCATCAGCGGCGGAGCCGAAGCCGAACGCAAATGGGAACGGGACCGCCTGTCCCTCCGCGCCTTCCACAACTATGTGGAGCAGGATGGCGAGATCAACAGCAGAAACACCTTCGGCGCGTTCAAGTTCGACCACTTTTTCACCGACCGGTTTTACGGACTGATCAGCACCGAGCTTCTGAAAGACGAGTTCAAGAACCTGAACCTGCGCGCCATCATCGGCGGTGGTGTCGGTTACAAGTTCTGGGAAAACGACACCAAAAACCTGGAGTTCGAGTTGGGCGTCACGTACTTCTCCGAAGACCTGCGGGTGGGCCAGGACGAGCGGTTCACGACGGCGCGTTTTGCATCGAACCTGATGTACCTGTTCAACGACAACCTGAAGTTCACCAACTTCCTGCTGGTGTACCCGAAAATTGCTCAGCCCGCCGAATACCGCCTGCGCAACGAGGCGTCGCTGAACACCAAGTTCACCGAACACTGGTCGTTCAAGCTGACCCACATCCTTGACCAGAACTCGAAACCCTCGCCCGGCGTCAAGAAAACCGACCAGACATTTCTCTTTTCCCTGCAATTCAATTTCGGCGATTGATCAGAAGGGAAGCAGTCCGAGATACAACAACAGGCCAAACACGGCAAATCCCCCGCCGACGAGTTTGAGGAAACCGGAGGTTTCCTCACGCGCTTCCAGGCAGGCTTCCTGCGGGTTGTCGGGATTGTACAAAACCTCCACCTCGGTGCCTACGGGGTAGCGGCGGCAGTGTTCCTCGGCACGGTTTCGGAACGCCATCTGCAGCTGCCCTCCGATGAGGATTTTATTGCTGGTGTAGGAACGGCCACCGACCCGGTAACGGTAACGCACGTCGGCGCGGTAGGTACTGTTGTTAGACTGATAACCTCCTCCACTCTCCAGTTTGAGGGAGGAACGCTGAACCTTACCCTGGGTTGTGGGCCAGAAGCGGGCGGCCTCGGCTTTTTTTCCGACGCGCCAGGCATACACCACCGCCCCCAGCCCCACCACGGCAAACATCAGGCCCATCCAGTTGGGAATCCCCATCGTCGTTTTCCTCCGGCAAGCGCGTTTATTTCACGCGTTTACCTCAAACCGCCGTGCCCCATCTAAAAAGAAAGAAACAATGTGACCGCGGACAAAACCAGCATGAGCCCGGCGATGATTTTGAGGATCAACGCTTCAGTGTGGTTGACCGCCGCCCAATCCCGCCAGTTGTCACGCAGGTTGCGCCAGCTCATTCCCAGCAGGGTGCCGGTTTCCGCGGGGCGGCCGGCCTCGTTTCGGTCCTGAAGCCCGCCGCCGCATACCGGGCAGACTCCCGCTCTCTTTTGAACGAAATTGCCACAATGAATGCATTCCACCACCATATAGATCGCGCCTCCCCATCACCGCGCAGTCTTTTTTATTTGAAAGGCTGGGACCGGATTCGTCAAGTTCGGATTTACTAAAATACAAAAAAGGACGGAGGCCAGGCGGAAGGCGGATATGTTGTTTTCGATACGCGCCGCGTTTTCAGCGAGGGGGGTCAGGCGAGGGCGCGGCCCTTGATTTCCAGCGACCGGGATTCGGTGTTGAGCACGGCCTCCACGCCCCAGGGCAGGGTCCACATCTCGTTGCCGTGGCCCACCGGACAGTGGGTGAGAATGGGAAACGAGGTGTCCTGCAAGGCATCGAGAAACACGTCGTCCAGCCGGCCCGTGCCATTGGGCCCCGCACTGCATTGCACCATCTCACCGAAGACGATGCCCTGCACATTTTTGAACTTGCCCGCCGTCTTCAACTGCCACAGCATGCCGTCGATGCGGTAAGCGGGTTCGTTGACATCCTCGATCACCAGCAGGTGGCCGTCGGTCTGGATTTCATACGGGGTGCGGAGCGACCGGCAAAGGAGCGTGAGACAGCCCCCGGTGAGTTTGCCCCGCGCCTTTCCCGGCCGGAGCACCCGCGCGTGCGGGGCGGTGAGCGTCCCGGTACCGGGGGTGCCCGTCAATGTTTTGCGAAACTGGGTTTTGGAGAGGGTCATCGGCCGGCAACCGAAACTGCCCGCCACCATGGGGCCATGAAACCCGATCAGCGAACACTTCTGCATAAGATATAGAAGCAACAGCGTGATGTCGCTCGACCCCACCACCGCCTTCGGGTTCGCCTGGATGATCTTTGGCTTGAGCAGAGGCAAAACGCGGTTGACGCCGTAGCCTCCGCGCGCGCAGAATATGCCTTTTATCTCGGGATCCTCGAACATCGCCATCAGGTCCCGTGCGCGGTCCGCATCCGTTCCGGCCAGAAACCCGTTGCGGGCGGTGACGCTTTCTCCCAACACGGGCTGGAACCCCATGCCCCGGATCACGCGCAATCCCTTTTCGAGATGTTCGGGGTCCACCGGCCCCGCCGGAGCCACAACGCCAACGGCGTCTCCCTGCTTCAGTTTTTTCGGGCGCGTCAACCGGGTTTTTGTCATGGAACTGCTCCAGAAGCCGGTTTCAATAAAAACAAACCGTAGGGTTTACGAAGGGACCAAATTTTTGGTGAGAACATCATGACCCCCGCCGCCATCGTTTACACCCCCGCCGTACCGGAAACCGACCCCGGCCATGCTCTCAACCTGCTCGAAGGGGTGCCGCTGGCCCAGCACGTGCTGACACGCCTGCGTGGATCGGACCGCATCGACCGCATTGCCCTGCTGACCGGCGAGGCGGGACCCAACGACCGACTGGCGCAAGTAGCGGAAGCCATGGAAGCGGGGTTCGTCACTGCCTCCGTCCCGAATTCGCCGGGAGCCTGGGTGCAGGCGGCGCAAGAACTGGGTGCGGACCAGATCATCCCCATCGGCGCCAACCAGCCGTTGATCGATGTGGAACTGCTCGATGCCCTCGTGAAAGAACACCATAAATCCCGCGCCGATTATACCATCACTTCCGATTACATTCCGCCCGGCACCGGTGCACCGGTGATCCGTCTGGAGGCATGCCGCACACTGGCCGAAGCAGACGCGTCTGTTTTAAATTTGCGCGCGTTGCTCGCCGCGCTGGAAGATCCGGCGCGCTCATTCACCTCCGCCACCACCCGTGCCCCCTGGTACCTGCGCAACATCAACGTGCGCCTGATCGTGGAAACGCCGAAGGACCACGAACTGCTGGGCATGCTGTACGCCAAATATTGGAAGGATTCCGGAACCGTGGCGCTGGACGAAGTCATTTACTTTCTCAGCCAGAACCCGGGCATCGCCGGCTACAACCTGACCTGAGTCACAATTCCGCAAAAACGCACTCAAGTTTCTCAGGTCGGATTCCGCTAAGAGGGATAGGGCCGTTCCAGCCTGTTCAAAGCTTCCCGAATATCTCCCTTTTCCGTCCATCCAAAACTCCCGCCAAACCGCGTCCTGACGGATTTCCGATTCAAAACACATTTTGCATATCAAGAAATCGGGAAATATCCCGATAAATCCAGTGAGCGTGGATGAAGTTCCGCTTGGGACATTCGTCCGCCATAATTCGCACTCTAAAAAGGAATAACACCGCAATCCTGAAAGCGGGTTGGCACGGAAGCCGGTCCGAGGAAGACAAACGGTCAAGGAGGATTGAACAATGGCAATTCGGATTTTCAACAACATTCCGTCACTGACGGCGCAACGCCTGCTGGGTGTCAACAACAGCAGGCTGGCGCAGTCGATCGAGCGCATCTCCTCGGGCCTGCGCATCAACCGCGGCGCCGACGACCCGGCGGGACTCGCTCTCTCAGAAAAACTGCGCGGCGACATCCGCGCACTGACCCAGGCACTGCGCAACGCCAACGACGGCGTTTCCATGATCAACGTCGCCGAGGCCGGGCTGGGCGAAACCGCCGACATGCTGATCCGCATCAAGGAACTCGCGGCGCAGGCGGCCACCGGCACGTTGGGCGATACCGAGCGCGCCACCCTGCAGATCGAGTTCGATCAGCTCCGCGCCGAAATCAACCGCATCTCCAGCGCCACCAATTTCAACGGACAAAAACTGCTCGACGGCTCCATGAGCGCCGGCGCCACCAATCCGGTCGTCATTCAAATCGGCATCGACTCGTCTTCGGACAGCCGATTTGATCTCAACGCGGAAGTGGACCTGGACGCCATCAACACCTCGACCTTGGGCATCAGCGCTCTGGCGGGCACCGCCTTATCCATCACGTCGGTGGCCAACGCGTTGACCACGCTGGAGGCGATCACCACGGCTTTGGATACCGTATCCACGGCGCGCGGCAAGATCGGTGCGGTGCAGAACCGGCTGGTGCGGACCATCAACAACCTGTCCGTCACCATTGAAAACGTGCAGGCGGCCGAATCGCAGATCCGCGACGCGGACATTGCGGAAGAAATCGCCAACCTGACCCGCAACCAGATCCTCGTGGAAGCCTCCACGGCGATGGTGGGCCAGGCCAACCTGATTCCGCAAAGCGTCTTGCAGTTGCTCCAATAAAGGATGACCCCTCCCTTTAGGGAGATTTAAGGTAACTATAAATTCGCTTGAAACGTTCGCGAATGAAATCGTAACGGAGCCTTCCATATAAAGTTGCACGGAAGCAGCTGGAACGCTCCCTTCGGTCAAGGAGGATCGAAATGGCAATCCGGATTTTCAACAACATTCCGTCACTGACGGCGCAACGCCTGCTGGGTGTCAACAACAGCAGGCTGGCGCAGTCGATCGAGCGCATCTCCTCGGGCCTGCGCATCAACCGCGGCGCCGACGACCCGGCGGGACTCGCTCTCTCAGAAAAACTGCGCGGCGACATCCGCGCACTGACCCAGGCACTGCGCAACGCCAACGACGGCGTTTCCATGATCAACGTCGCCGAGGCCGGGCTGGGCGAAACCGCCGACATGCTGATCCGCATCAAGGAACTCGCGGCGCAGGCGGCCACCGGCACGTTGGGCGACACCGAGCGCGCCACCCTGCAGATCGAGTTCGATCAGCTCCGCGCCGAAATCACCCGTATCTCCAGCGCCACCAATTTCAACGGGCAAAAACTGCTCGACGGCTCGATGGCCTCCGGCGCCGCTTCTCCGATTGTCATCCAGATCGGCATCGATGCCACATCAGACAGCCGCTTCAACTTGAATGAACAAGTCGATCTCACCGCGATGAATACCAGCGTGCTGGGACTGGACAATCTGAGCATCACCGCCGTCGCCGAGGCCCTGACCGTGCTGGAAGCGATCACCACCGCGATCGAAACCGTATCCACGGCACGCGGCAAGATCGGTGCGGTGCAGAACCGGCTGGTGCGGACCATCAACAACCTGTCCGTAACTATTGAGAACGTGCAGGCGGCCGAGTCGCAGATCCGCGACGCGGACATTGCGGAAGAAATCGCCAACCTGACCCGCAACCAGATCCTGGTGCAGGCTTCGACGGCGATGGTGGGCCAGGCCAACCTGATTCCGCAGACGGTCCTGCAATTGCTCCAGTAATGGACGGCATTTCTGCAAAGGCGCTTTAATGCGGGATGACCCTTTAGAGGAAGGGGTGCCAATACAAAACACCCGCGAAGCCTTCTTCTGGAAGTTGCACGGAAGCAGCTGGAACGCTCCCTTCGGTCAAGGAGGATCGAAATGGCAATCCGGATTTTCAACAACATTCCGTCACTGACGGCGCAACGCCTGCTGGGTGTCAACAACAGCAGGCTGGCGCAGTCGATCGAGCGCATCTCCTCGGGCCTGCGCATCAACCGCGGCGCCGACGACCCGGCGGGACTCGCTCTCTCAGAAAAACTGCGCGGCGACATCCGCGCACTGACCCAGGCACTGCGCAACGCCAACGACGGCGTTTCCATGATCAACGTCGCCGAGGCCGGGCTGGGCGAAACCGCCGACATGCTGATCCGCATCAAGGAACTCGCGGCGCAGGCGGCCACCGGCACGTTGGGCGATACCGAGCGCGCCACCCTGCAGATCGAGTTCGATCAGCTCCGCGCCGAAATCAACCGCATCTCCAGCGCCACCAATTTCAACGGACAAAAACTGCTCGACGGCTCCATGAGCGCCGGCGCCACCAATCCGGTCGTCATTCAAATCGGCATCGACTCGTCTTCGGACAGCCGATTTGATCTCAACGCGGAAGTGGACCTGGACGCCATCAACACCTCGACCTTGGGCATCAGCTCCATTGCCGTCACCACCATGGCGTTCACCGGCTTGCAGGAAATCAATATCACCGCCGTAGCCAATGCATTGACCGCACTGGAGTTGATAGGCACCGCTTTGGATACTGTATCCACGGCGCGCGGCAAGATCGGTGCGGTGCAGAACCGTCTGGTGCGGACCATCAACAACCTGTCCATTACCATTGAGAACGTGCAGGCCGCCGAATCGCAGATCCGCGACGCGGACATTGCGCAAGAAATCGCCAACCTGACCCGCAACCAGATCCTGGTGCAGGCTTCGACGGCGATGGTGGGTCAGGCCAATCTGATTCCGCAGACGGTCCTGCAATTGCTCCAGTAAATCCCAAAAACAAGGCTCCGCAAGACGGAGCCCTTTCATTTCATGCCCCCACCTGACGGGGGCGTTTTTTTTTACTCCACACGGACCATCGCGTCCCCACACAACCTCCTGCCTTGACCGGGGTGGCCGGCACTTCTGCATCTTGCTTTCCCCTTCCCTAAGATTAAAAATTTTTAATGGATTCCGGCCGAGCCCTGTGATAATTTTTTCCAGTGACCCTTGCGGAGGGAAGTTATTGGAAAATAAAACTTAATTTCTTTTGCGCATATCACCCACCTGATAGCACGCATCCGAGGATTCCATGATAGAGGTTGAACATCTGGCCAAATCGTACGGTCCCCGGTCAGCCATTCACGACCTCACATTTCAAGTCAACCAGGGGGAAGTGGTCGGTTTTTTAGGACCCAACGGCGCCGGAAAAACCACGACCATGAATATCCTCTGTTGCATTCTTCCCGCTTCCAGCGGCACGGCGCGGGTGTGCGGATTCGACATCTTCGAGCAGTCCTACGAAATCCGCAAACGCATCGGTTACCTGCCGGAGACGCCGCCCCTGTACCAGGACATGGTGGTGTCGAAATACCTCGCCTTCGCCGCGGGCCTGCGCGGTGTGCCGAAAAAACAAATCGCCTCCGCCGTGGACCGGGTGCTGGGACAATGCCACATTCGCGACGTGCAGGACCGCATCATCGGCCGCCTTTCGAAGGGCTACCAGCAACGCATCGGCCTGGCGCAGGCGATGATCCACGATCCGGAAATCCTCATCCTCGACGAGCCGACCATCGGCCTCGATCCCATCCAGATCATCGAGATCCGCAAACTCATTCAGGAACTGGGCAAATCGCACACGATTCTTTTGAGCTCGCACATCCTGCCGGAAGTGACGCAGATCTGCCAGCGCGTCATCATCATTCACGAAGGCAGGATCGCCGCGATGGACACGCTCGACGGCCTCAACGCATCGCTCCGACACAGCAACCGGCTGGAGTTGAGAGTGCGCAACGCGGACAACGGCATCGCCTCCAAACTGGAAGCGCTGGACCAGGTCTCCGCAGTGCAGACGGACGGGGCCAACCGGTTTTTTATCGACAGCATATCCAGCCAGCCGGTGCAGGACGACGTGGCGCGGCTGGTGCTGGACCAGGGCTGGGGCCTTGAAGAATTGAAGCCGGTGTCGATGACGCTGGAAGATATTTTCCTGAAACTGACCACCGAAGAAAAACTGGATACGACGTCATGAAGCAATCGCTGTGGATCGCAAAACGGGAACTGAACGCGTTTTTCCAGTCGCCCATATTTTATGTGGTGACCACGGTGTTCCTTGCGCTTTACAGCTGGATGTTTTACAGCCTCCTCGCCCTGTTCGGAGCGCAGAGTTTTCAGGCGCCGCAGTTCCAGCAGATGGGGCAGATCCTGAACGTCAATCAGTTCGTCATTGAGCCGTCGCTGGCCAACATGTCGGTCATCCTGCTGTTCATCATTCCGCTGATCACCATGCGCGCCTTCGCCGAAGAAAAAAAGAACAAGACGTTTCCCCTGCTGTTATCCTCTCCGGTCCACATGCGCGAGATCATCGCGGGCAAGTTTCTGGGATGCCTGTGCGTGGTGGCGGTGATGTTGCTGTTGTCTTCCTACTCGGTGATCTTCATCCTCTTTATGGGTTCGCCGGAAGTCGGCCCGATCCTTTCCGGCTACCTGGGTATCCTGCTGATGGCCGCGTGTTACATCTCGCTCGGCATCTTCGCCTCGTCTCTGACCGACAACCAGATCATCGCCGCAGTGATCAGCTTCGGCTTCATTCTGTTCATGTGGATCATCGGCTGGGCGGCGCAGTCCGCGGGGCCGCAACTGGGTGAACTGCTCAATTACATCTCTCTGGTCAGCCACATGGAGTCGTTCCTGCAGGGGGTGATCGATTCCAGCGACGTGGCCTATTACCTGTCGTTCATCGCCTTCGGTCTGTTTCTGACGTACCGGGTGGTGGAATCGCGGAGGTGGAGCTGACATCATGAAACGAATGACGCCTTACCTTGCATGGATCGGCATCGCCTTTGGAGCCCTGGCGCTCCTGCTTTATATCGTGATCCCGCAGTTCCCGGTGTGGCCGATGACGTTCTTCATCCTGTCGGTGCTCAACCTCGCCACCTTCGCCATCGTGGACCGCCACAACCTGAAGCGCGCCCTGCGCACGCGCCAGGCCATGTACGGCATGAACGCGGCGGTGCTGGTGCTCGTGTTCACCGGCATCCTGATTTTCCTCAACATCCTCGCGCACCGGCACAAGGTCCGCATGGATTTGACGGAGACGGGATACTATACGCTGGCGCCACAAACGGAAAAGGTGCTGTCCAACCTCACGCGCCCGGTCAAGATCATGGCCTTCTATCAGGTGGACGATCCGGTCAAAAAAGAGTTCGTGCAACTCGTGGACGGATTCAAGCAACTTTCGAACCAGATCGAAATCGAATTCATCGATCCTATCCAAAGCCCGACGCTTTCCAATCAGTATGGTTTGAAAACCGACCGCACGGTGGTCCTGCAAAGCGGTCCGCAGCAGAATAAAATCGAAAACGTCACCGAAGAAAGCTTGCTGAACGGCATTTTGAGCGTCACCCGGGACCGGCAGAAAACAGTGTATTTCGTCGGCGGCCACGGAGAGAAGGACATTGACGATCAGGAAAAAGCGGGCTTCTCCAAGGTGCGTGAGGGACTGGAGAAAAACAATTTCAAGGTCAGCAGCCTGTTTCTGCTTCAAACCGAAAGCATTCCGGAAGACGCCGACCTCGTGGTCGTTGCCGGTCCCAAAAAGAAACTGCAGGACAAGGAAATGAAGGCGCTGGAAGCGTTCCTGCAACGGGGCGGTTCCGTGTTCCTTCTGCTCGATCCTCAATACGACGCGGGGCTCAAGGATTTTCTGGGCCGGTGGGGCGTGGAGTTGAAGGACGATATCGTGGTCGATCCCAATTCGCTGAACCTCGCCATCCCCATCGTGCAACGCTTCGTCAAACACGCCATCACCCAGGACTTCACCATGCCGGTCATCTTTCCCCTGGTGCGCTCCACCTCGCCCATCGAGACCCAGGGGTTGACGGTGACGTCCCTCGCCTTCGCTTCCGATAGCAGTTGGAGCGAGGTGGATTATGAAGGTGGCAAGGTGGAGTACGATTCCGCAAAGGACCTGAAGGGCAACGTGCCGGTAGCCATTGTCGTGACCAAACCGGTCGCGGCCACCAAGGAAAGCGGTTCCAAATCGGAATCGCCGGAGAAGAAATCGTCTCCCAAAGAACCGCGGCTGGTGGTGGTCGGCGATTCGGATTTCGTGGCCAACACCACGTTCTCCACGTACGGCAACAGTGATTTTTTTCTGAACACCGCATCGTGGTTGATGGAAGAAGAAGAACTCATTTCCATCCGGCCGCATGAAAGAAAATACAGCCCTCTGACTCTCACCCGCCCGCAACGGAACCTCGTGCTGGTAACGGGAATGGTGGTTCTGCCCATGCTGACGGGGGTGTTGGGCGTTCGCATCTGGTGGAAACGCCGTTCGCTATGAAGTTCCGGGGCACACTGATCTGGATCGCCGTGTTCGCCGCACTGACGGCCTACGTCGGGCTGATCGAACTGCCTTCCGAAAAAAAAGAGCAGGAAGAAAAAGTGCGCGCCGAAAAACTCCTGCTGTTCAAGGAAGGCGACGTCGAAAAGCTGATGCTGAAGCGCGGCAATACCATCACCCAAATCAGGCGCCTGGACAAAGACTCCTGGCAGATTGAAGAACCCCTGCAGGCCAAAGCCAGCCGGAGCGCCATCGACCAACTTCTCTATGAATTGGAGACGGCGCGGCACAGCCGCATCGTCGAAAAAGATCCCGCCGACCTCGCACCCTTTGGGCTGGACTCGCCCCCGCTGGTCATCACGCTTCATTTGAAAAGCGGCAAGACGTTATCACTTGAGCTCGGCAACGCCAGCCCCATCGGCCATTCCCACTATGTGAAAGTGGGGGACGCCAAAGCGGTGTACCTGTCGGAACTGGATGCCCGCATCATCGACAAGTCCGCCAATGACCTGCGCGACCGCAGTCTGTTCTCGTTCTCAACCGCCGACGTGCAACGGTTCACCCTGCGTTATCGGGAGGAAACGCAAACGGTTTCCAAGGAGAAAGAAACCTGGCAGCTTTCCGGAAAGGTGAACGGCCTTGCAGACTCCGACGAGGTGTTGGATTTCCTGAGCGCACTGCAATCGGCGGACGCGGTGGAGTTCATCGACGAGACGCCGGACGCATTGGACATTTACGGCCTGACATCGCCGCGCATCGTGCTCACCGCCGACCTGAAGGGCAAAGACGACAAGCCAGGACGCACCCTCACCCTTCGCGTAGGCAACGAACACAAAAAAGGCCAGTACTACGCACAGTTGAGCGAAACCGGCAACGTGTTCACCATCGCCCAGCACCTGGTCACCACCCTGTCGCGCAATGCCATCACTTTCCTCGATAAAAAACTGCTGACCTTCGAGGAAAAAGAAATCGCCTCGATTACGTTGAAGAGCGAAGAAGAAACCGTGGTGTTGCAACGCCAGGATGGAAACAAGGAGAAGGGTGAAAGCGCGTGGGTGCTGATCCAGCCGGAGAATGAAGCGGTGAATCCCGCCGCCGTCAACAGCCTGTTGTTCGACCTGAAAGACGTGCGCGTGAAAGAGTTTGTGGAAGCCGAGCGACTGGACCTGTTCGGCCTTAAAAATTCGACGCAGGTGGTGACAGTGCAGGCGGAGGGGGGCCAGACGGTGTCCATCCGCCTCGGCAATTCCAATATGCAGAAAGACCTGTATTTCGCCCAGCGCACTTCCGACAACGCCGTGTTTGCATTGAGCGCGGAGGACGTGGGCAAAATTTTCCGCAGTCTGCACGACCTGCGCAACCGCAAGCTGTTTTCCATCGATGCGGAAAAGGCCGGGCGCATCGTTCTCGAATATCCGGACCAGACGTTTGAATTGATCCGCAACAACGGCGGGAAATGGTCGCTCGTCCAGCCGGAGAACATCGAATCCGTTCCCGACCACATCGTCCGCGGCATCGTATGGACGCTCAACAACCTCGAATACGAATCACAGGGGACGCCCGAAAAGTCAAACAACGGGATGGGGCTGGAGTCGCCCGCCCTGCGCCTCAGCGTGGAATCCGCCGACCGCAAACCACTGGCCCGCCTCACCGTCGGCAACCTGCTTCCCAACGAAGACCGGCGTTACGCCCAGGTGAAGGGGCAGTCCGCCTGGTATTCCATCAAAAACCGGTTCCTGGACGAGATTCCAGCGAGCGTGGAGCGGTTCCGGGCCAAGGCGTCCTGACCCTTCCGAAGGTGCCCCAGCCGCACTTTTCCCACCTTCCCACGCAACGTTTCCGCGCCCCAACATCCTTCTTCCTATACGAAGATTTCCACCACCGCATATGGAATAACGACCAGATTTTGCCCCAATATCTTGTATTCCAAACCCTGCAAACGACTCCCACCTAAATTAAAATCGCCACTTAACTAATTGAAAAATAATGAGTTTTAAATTTAACACACACTTTTTAGACAAACCTCTTGACGATCTACAATATATAGTGGTATCCTTCGGAACCAATACAAGATAAAGGATGTTGTACACGCGGAAACTGGGTTGCATCAAGACAAACCGGAACCACGGTTCGGTATGAACAGACACAGTTTTAGACAGCACAACGCGAGTCACCCAATTCCCTGCCCTGAAAGGCGGGTTACTTTAAAGGCGTTTTCCAATTATCCAGTGGATTCCGGCTTGCCCGGGGTTCGCGAAAAGGCCCTTCCCATATCCCCAAATGTATTGAGCGCCGGCCGGAATCTCCTAAGTATTTATTCGGTTACGAAACCCTATCCAAGCGGCGTCGATTGGAATCGTTTTTTGGGATTCGGGTCCTTCGGGATTCAGAATCCAAAAGTAACCCGCCACCACCTCACTTTTTCACCCTGCCGGCACGCTGATCCGGTTTTGGAATTTGATTCGGATTTGCGGGTTTTGCCAAGGACAGACAAAACACCTCTGTTATGCTGATTTCGGATTGGCGTGCCGGTGGGGCTTGGATATACATCCCGGAGAAAACACGATGACAGAACCGTCGGCCATATGCCGGGTACAGGGTGAACCCTTGCCGGCTTACGCCCACCCCGGCGACGCCGGGGCGGACCTGCATGCCGCCGCGGATGACGTCATTCCCGCGCGTGGCCGCAAGCTGGTAGGCACCGGCATCCGCATTGCCCTGCCCGCCGGACACGTCGGGCTCATCTGGCCTCGCAGTGGACTCGCCGTGAAACAGGGCATCGACTGCGGCGCCGGGGTCATCGACTCCCAATACCGTGGCGAGGTGCGGGTCCTTCTGTTCAATCATTCCGATGAGGACGTGCCCGTAAAAAAAGGCGACCGTATCGCCCAACTTCTGGTACAAAAGGTGGAACGGGTGGATTTTACCCCGGTAGAGGACCTGGATGAGACGGCCCGCGGGGCCAACGGGTTTGGTTCCAGTGGATGACCGCCGGTTCTGACTTTCCGTTCGGGTAGTATGAAACTCAAGATCAATCAATCCGAAATCGAACTGCAAAAAGGCGACATCACCGAAAGCGACACCGACGCCGTCGTCAATGCCGCCAATTCCAATTTAACGCTCGGCGCGGGCGTGGCCGGGGCCATCCGCACCAAGGGCGGTCCGCTCATTCAGGAGGAATGCAGGCTCCTCGGACACTGCCCGGTGGGCGAGGCCGTCATCACCTCGGGCGGCAACCTGAAAGCCGACTACGTGATCCACGCCGTCGGCCCGCGATACGGCGAAGGTGGCGAAGATGAAAAGCTCCGCAGCGCCACGCTGAGCAGTCTGCGCCTGGCGGACGACCACCTGCTCACCTCCATCTCCTTTCCCGCCATCAGCACCGGCGTGTTCGGTTTTCCCATTCAGGACTGCGCCCGCATCATGCTCTCCGCTACGGAGGGATACCTGTCCGGCAAAACCGGACTGCGCCGGGTCCGGTTCGTGCTGTTCGACGCCAAGAGCCTCGAAGTCTTTGAAAAACAACTTTCTTCGATGGCAGAGGGCTGATTTTCTGGGAATGTTTGAAATTTCCCCGTATAATGAAGTGATTTGATCCTCACACTACACCTTTTTTACTGAGGGACCGGCCATGAAATCTGGATTCAAAGTCATGACCTTTCACCACACACCCAATCCGGAAGCGGCTCAGTTCATCATGAGCGGCGATGTCATCGCCCGCGGCACGCGCACTTTCAGTTCGCCCGAAAACGCACGCGGCGACGCCCTCGCCGAAGCGCTGTTCAACATCTACGGTGTAGAGAACGTGTTCATCAAGGAGAACTTCGTCACCATCACCAAGTCCCCCGTTGTGGGCTGGACCACGCTGATGGAGCCGGTGCAGAACACGCTCGAAAAGAACATGACGTTCTACGAAACCTGCGACGAGGATCAGAAACCCGAATCCGCCACCAAAAACATTCTGGAAGAAGTGGAAGTCGAGGATTTCCCGAACCTGCCCGACAAGAAAAAGATGGAAGTCATCGACGCCCTGCTGGACCACGCCATCCGCCCGGCACTGGCGAACGACGGCGGCGGCATCACCCTGCTGGACGTCAAGGGCAAGGTGGTTCACGTGCACTACCAGGGCGCGTGCGGCAGTTGCCCCAGCTCCACCACCGGCACGCTTCAGTACATCGAGAACTTTCTGCAGAACACGCTGAGTCAGGACCTCAAGGTGGAAGCGGACAACGCGTCGCTCGTCTGATTCAGAACCACTTGCTCGGCAACTCCGGCGGCGAAAACGACTCGAGAAATCCCATCGCCTGTTCAGGCGTTTGAACCAGCGCGAACATTTCCATCGTCTCTTCCTTGGCGAAATTCAACTCCACCATTTTCGCAAAGTGCGCAAACAGGCTGTCGTAGAACCCGGCGGTGTTGATGAACACCAGCGGTTTGTGCGTGAGCCCCAACTGCACCATGGAAAAAATTTCCATGGCCTCTTCCAGCGTGCCCACTCCCCCCGGAAGCACGACGAAGGCATCGGCGCGTTCGTCCATCGTCGCCTTGCGCTCGCGCATATCGCGGGTGACGATCAACTCGTCCGCCTCATCGTACTTGATGCCTTTTTTCATGAAGAATTTCGGAAGGACGCCGACCACCCTGCCGCCTTCCTTGTGCACGCCGCGCGCGACCGCGCCCATGAGGCCGATGGACGCACCGCCGTAAATCAACTCCACCTTCGCGCGGCCCATGCGCAGGCCCAGATCGTCCGCCGCATCCAGGTACACCGCATCCACACGGGTGCTCGACGCGCAGTACACACAAATGGCCCGGATCGCGTTCATCGTTCCACACCGCCTTCCCAAACCAGAGCAAATCCGCCCGGCACCCACACACCCCAACCTTGGGCGAATTTGGGCCCGGCATCGGACGCCCCTTTAAAATAAAATTGATTCTCTTTTGTTTTCAATAATTTGGCTATCTTGACAGATATGAACCCTCTGCCCATATTTAATCGCATAAAGGTAATTACCAGGTTGGAGCGACAAGCCCCGACCCAAACCCCTCCAAGGAGGAGTGGACCATGGAATGGTTAGACATCGGTGAGAGTGGAAGGTTCCTGATCGCTGGATTGGCGATCCTGGCCGCGATCGCGTTCATGTATCTGTTCGGGAAAAACCTCGAATAAACCAGACGGCGCTTTCCAAAAGATACGGGCAAAGGGTCATCCCGGGGGGATGGCCCTTTCTGCTTTTGGAATCCCAATCAAACCGGCGTGCCCAACCCTTCATCCGGGCTGTACAGCTTTTTGTATTCGTCGATGGAAGACCGGTCGGTCATTCCTGAAATGGTGTCGCAGATCCGCCGCTCCATCGAATCCTTCAAACCATCCTTGTGCGCCGGTTCCGGCAACAGTTCGGGATACCGCGCGTAAGCCTCGAACAGTTTGGTCAGATACAACTCCGCCTTGAACTCCATGCGCCGCACCTTGCGGTGATGGTACATGTTCTTGAACAGGAACCGCTTCAACTCCAGGTTCTTTTCGTTGCACTCCTCGCTGAAGCCGGCCACCCGCGCCGGACACGACCGCACATCGTCCACCGTCCCGATCTTGTACTTACGCACGTTCCTCAACGTGGTCTTGCGGAAATCGGTGACCAGGTCGTTGATGATGGCGCGCACAATCTGGTACTTCTTCAATTCAAGGTCGAGGTTGGTGTACTGCTGGTTCAACAGCTTTTCGTTTTCTTTCCACAGCGCCACCTTGCGCAGTTCCTCAGGATCCAGCAGCTGGGAGGTGATGCCGTCGTCCAGGTCGTGTGCGTTGTAGGCGATGCCATCGGAGAAGTCCGCCACCTGTCCTTCCAGCGTCGGGTACTTGAACCGTTTGTTTTTGAGGATCGGGTTGTCGCCATCGCGGCTGTGCTTGCTGATGCCCTCCTGCACCTCCCACGTCAGGTTCAGCCCTTCAAAATCCGGATAGCGCTTTTCCAGAACGGTGACGATGCGCAGGCTCTGCCGGTTGTGCTCGAATCCGCCGTGGTCCTTCATCAACTGGTTGAGCACACGCTGACCCGTATGGCCGAAAGGCGGATGCCCCAGGTCGTGCGCCAGCGCGATGGCCTCTGCCAGGTCTTCATTCAGGCGGAGTGACTTGCAGATGGAGCGCGTGATCTGTGCCACTTCCAGCGAATGCGTGAGCCGCGTGCGGTAGTAGTCGCCTTCGTGATAGACGAACACCTGCGTCTTGTATTCGAGCTTGCGAAAGGCGGAGGAATGGATCACCCGGTCGCGGTCACGCTGAAAACGGGTGCGGTAGGCGTGTTCCTTCTCACGGATGCGCCTTCCCCGGCTGGCGCCGCTTTTCACCGCATAGGGAGCGAGGTACTGCTCTTCCAGCTTTTCTATGTCCTGACGTTTGAGCACGTCGTTTTCCTTAAATTTGATGAGAGGATGCAAACAAGCCGATGCACCGTTTCCGAACAGGAAACCCGGACATGGCATTGTATCCCATTCGCCTTGATTTGCAATTCACCCTCCAGAAGGAATCCCCCTCGCGAGGCCTCCCAACTTCCACAAAAAAAGCCGGAGTCCCGCCGGACTCCGGCCCGTATGCGCTGGGTGCAGGTGGCAGTCACCCTCCGATGTGGTCCTTCAAAATCTGAGATTGCAGGATTTCCTTGCGGTCCTGCGCGAATTCCTTTGCTTTTTTAAAATGCCGCGTCGCCCGTCCGTGGTTGCCCAGCTTGTCCAAAGTGATGGCCATGTTGAAATGCGATTCCCCAACGTGCGGATCCATCTTCACCGAAGTGCGGAAAT
The DNA here is from genome assembly GCF_021845525.1 of Nitrospina gracilis Nb-211. Classification (NCBI taxonomy): domain Bacteria; kingdom Pseudomonadati; phylum Nitrospinota; class Nitrospinia; order Nitrospinales; family Nitrospinaceae; genus Nitrospina; species Nitrospina gracilis. The sequence goes on from NZ_JAKJKD010000001.1 coordinate 2,399,363, forward strand.
GCTTGAGGGCTTCCTCAAAGTGCCCCTTGTTATAATGCATGATGCCTTCCTCATTATGCTGATGAGCGCTGGCATCAGAACCTTCCCGGTTGGGAAAGCTGAGCGGCCCTTCTTCCGCCACCGCATACACCGGAGCCATCAACCCCACACACACCAGTCCCAACATCATCCATTTTCTGATCATGACCGTCCTCCCTTCCAAGGTTGGATATGCCTTAAGGATACCAAAAAACGCCGGGACCGGATTTCCCTGGCGGACAAAAAAAATCCGGCCACCGGGCCCACCCCGGGCTCCTCTCCTAATGCATTATTTTTCTTGACGTTATTCTCCTCCGATCCTATAATAATCACATGCTTTGTCCAGATTGTGGGTACACATACTTCACCAAGTCCAAGCGGTGTCCCAGCTGTAGCGCCAACGTGCGGCAGACCAAGACGCACCTGGAGTTGGCGCAGGAGAAAATGTTCGTCATTTTCGAAGGCGAGGGATACGCCCCTGCCGAGGTGGGCTCTGCGGACATGTACGACACCTACGGGGCGCCGGATTTGGGTGAAGACGAATCCATGTACGCGGAAGGCGAGGAGGCCATGACCGTCTCCGCCGACGGCGTGTTCACCGACATCGGCCCGGACGACTTTGAACTGGATCTGTCGGAAGCCATTGAAGCGGGTTACGCCGGAGAAACCCCGGGTTTCGGGGAAATGGCCGCCGCCGGTGTGGTGGGTGCGGGGATCGCAGGCGCGGCCGATTACGCCGCCGACACCATCGAACCCGGCGCTTACGAACCTCCGCCGATGGAAGATTTTGACGACGACGCCGAGGCGGATGTGAATTTCGATCTGGATACCCAAGAAGATTTCGGCGATTCGGAAATTGAGGGCATGGGTTTTGGACTCGATGACGAGGCAGACGCCAGCGCCGATGTGGACACGGACGATCTCGACCTCGGCGAAACCGCCGGTCTGGATTTGGGCGAGGACGCTTCCACCGATATGGATTTGGATCTGGATTTGGACTTGGGTGACGATTCGGATACCGATGCCGGGCTGGATCTCGATCTGGGTGGAGATGAGGACACGGATCTGGACCTCGGTGACGACGAACCGGGCGTCGAACTGGATTTAGGCGAGGACGAACCCGATGTCCAGTTGGACCTGGGTGACGACGAGCCCGATGTCCAGTTGGACCTGGGTGACGACGAGCCCGACGTTCAGTTGGATTTGGAAGACGACACGGACGCGGACACCGGCTTGGATCTCGATCTCGATGAGGAACCGCAGGTGGAAGGCCTGGACGATGAAGGCGATACCGCCACGCTGGACGCAGGTGATGACAGTGGCATTGAGCTGGACCTCGACCTGGATGATGTTTCCGCCGAACCGGTGGTTGACCTGGACGACGATGCAGAATCCAGCACCCCCTCGGATTCCGACCTCGGTCTGGACGATCTGGATCTGGACGGCCTTGAGCTCGATCTCGACACCGATCCCGACGACGACAAGTAAACCTTCCCCTCTCCCGATTTTCCCTTCCTTGCAAGTCTCTGGAATTGCTTCCAACCCTTTGTAAATGTTTTGAATCCCACCAACCTCCTTTTTTCTCTCCGCTTGTCCGCATTCCCTCAAAAAAATTGGATTTTCCGCCCGATTTCCATTATAAATTGGGATACGAAATCATTTTGTGGGAAGCACCCGCTCTGCCCGGGAGCCGGGTGGAGACTGGCAGGCTGTTTTCCAGACCCATACCGCGTTTTCCCTCTTTGCCATATCCTTTGATATCCTCCATGAAGCCGGCCGGTTTCCGCCGCCGTTACATTGCATTACTGCTGGATATCACCGTTTTGGAAATTCTTGGTTTATTGCTAAGCCGGACCTTTCTGAATCAGGCAGGAACCGATATGGGGTCCATGCTCATAAGCATGGCGATGGGCCGACTCCACGAAGGGAACACCCTGCCCTTGCTGGTTGTGGGTGGCTTTCTGCAGGTGATTTTGATTTGTGTCTACTTCGTGGTGTTTACCGGCATCACCGGTCAAACTCCCGGAAAAAAGTTGATGGGGATTCAGGTCCGCATGGCGGACGGCCAGCCTGTAGGTTTTCGGGGTGCGGCGGTTCGCTCCATTCCCGGCTACCTGCTGTCCACCGTCACTCTGGGTCTTGGATTTCTGTTGGCCCTGACCGACCCGCGTCAACAGGCCCTGCATGACAAATTCGCGGAAACGCGGGTCTTTATTGTTGGATAAAACCCTAACTGCAACGGATATCGATAACAGGAAAAGAGGATTATGAATAAGACGTATTTGCTCGCACCCGGGCCGACACCGGTTCCGGAAAAAGTGAATCTGGAAATGGCCGCGCCGATGATCCACCATCGCACCCCGCAATTCAGCAAGATCTTCGGGGAAGCCGCCGAGGACGCCAAGTATCTGTTTCAGACCAAGCAGGATGTCATGATCCTGGCCTCCACCGGCACCGGCGGCATGGAAGCGTGCATCACCAACCTGTTCTCTCCGGGAGACAAGGTGCTGGTGATCAACGGCGGTAAATTCGGCGAACGTTGGGGCAAAATCTCCGAAACCTACGGACTGGAACCCATCTGGATCAACGTCGAGTGGGGACAGGCCGTGAACGTAGCGGACGTAAAGGCGGCGTTGGAAAAGAATCCGGATATCCGCGGTGTGCTGGTGCAGGCCAGCGAAACCTCCACCACCGTCTCGCACCCCATCGAGGAAATTTCCAAACTCACGCGGCAACGCGAGGATCTCCTGCTGGTGGTGGATGGCATCACCGCCGTCGGCGTGTATCCCTTGCCGATGGACGAGTGGGGCATTGACGCAGTGATCACCGGATCGCAGAAAGCGTTGCAGTTGCCGCCCGGCCTGGCGCTCGTGGCACTCAGCGAGAAAGCCTGGAAACGGGCGGAGACCGCGAAATGTCCGCATTTTTATTTCGACCTGCGCAAGGAACGCAAGAACCTCGCTGACAAGACCACCGCTTACACGCCCGCCGTGTCGCTGGTCATCGGTCTTCGCGAAGTGCTTAAAAACATCAAGGAGGAAGGCCTGGAGAACGTGCACAAACGGCACAACCGCCTGGCCCGCGCCACCCGCGCCGCGGTGAATGCGCTCGGCATGAAGCCGGTCGCGCCGGACTCCCCGGCGGACAGCGCCACCGGCATGTTCGTCCCGGAAGGCGTGGACGGCGGCAAGCTGGTGAAAAGCCTGCGTGATGAATTCGGCGTCACGATGGCCGGCGGTCAGGACCAGTGGAAAGGCAAAGTCGTTCGTATCGCGCACCTGGGGTACGTGGATACCTTCGACACCGTCGTGGCGATCGCCGCCCTCGAGATGGCGCTCAAGAAATTCGGCGCCAACATACAGATGGGCAAGGGCGTGGCCGCCGCGCAGGAAATTTTACTGGAAGCCTACTGCAAATAACCAATCGGGTTCCGGGCCACTGCGGCCCGGAACAGATTCCGGCGCCCCGGCTCCGGCTCTTGGCTTGAATCCTTCTCTGGAAAATTCGGTTTTCCTCGGAGTTTGAATTATGAAAATTCTTGTCAGCGACAACCTCTCTTCGCTGGGGGTTGATATTTTAAAAAAAGAAGACGGCTTTGAAGTGGACGTCAACACCGGTCTGTCCAAGGAAGAGCTGATCAAAATCATCCCGAACTACGACGGCCTGGTGGTGCGCAGCGCCACCAAGGTGACCGCGGATGTCATCGAAGCCGCCGACAACCTGCGGGTCATCGGCCGCGCCGGCGTCGGCGTGGACAATATCGACCTCGACGCCGCAGGCAAAAAGGGCATCATCGTCATGAACGCGCCGGACGGCAACATGATCACCACCGCCGAGCACGCCATGGCCTTGATGATGAGCATGTCCCGCAACATTCCGCAAGCCGCCAACTCACTCAAGCAGGAAAAGAAATGGTCGCCGAAAACGTTCATGGGCGTTGAGCTGTATGGCAAAACGCTGGGCATCGTCGGCATGGGCCGCATCGGTTCCGTGGTGGCGGAACGCGCCAAGGGCTTTGCCATGAAGGTCATCGCCTACGATCCCTACGTCAACAAGGAACACGCGGAGAAAATCGGCGTCGAACTCGTGGACCTCAAGGAGCTTCTGCAACGCGCGGATTTCCTCAGCCTGCACACGCCGAAGATCGACGGCAAACCTCTGCTGGGCAAGGAAGAATTCGACATCGTCAAACCGGGTCTGCGCATCATCAACTGCGCTCGCGGCGGGTTGATCGACGAAGCCGCGCTGGTGCAGGCCATCAAGGACGGCAAGGTGGCACAGGCGGCACTGGACGTGTACTCGAAGGAGCCCCTGCCGGCAGACAGCCCGCTGTTGGAAGTGAATGAAATCATCTGCACGCCGCACCTCGGCGCCTCCACCGAAGAAGCTCAGGACAAGGTCGCCATCGCCATCTGCGACCAGATCATCGATTACCTGAAATATGGAAGCATCCGCAATGCGGTCAACATGCCTTCCATCGATGAAGAAACCCTGCGCAAGATCAAACCGTTTCTCGAATTGGGTGAAGACCTGGGCAAGATTGTGTCGCAGTTGGCCGCGGGTCCCGTCACGCAGGTCAAGGTTCAGTACAATGGCGAGGTGGCGGAGACGGACGTCAAACCGATCACCATCGCAGTGCTGAAAGGCTTGCTCGAGCGCGCGATCGACGGCGTCAACATGGTCAACGCCCCGTTCATCGCCAAGGAACGCAACGTCGAGGTGCAGGAGTTGAAGAGCAACGAGATCAAGGACTACACCAGCACCATTCAGGTGCACGTCACGACCAAGGAAGGCGCGCGCGAAATCACCGGAAGTATTTTCGGCAAGGGCGATCCGCGCATCGTTCGCATCGACGATTACTACTTCGAAGCGGTGATCTCCAAGCACATGCTGATCCTGAGCAACAAGGACGTGCCGGGCGTCATCGGCAACCTGGGCAACGTGCTCGGCAAACACAACATCAATATCGCCGGGTTCCACCTGGGACGCATCGGTGAAAGCGGCAATGCGGTATCGGTGATCAACATCGACACCCCGCCGACCAGCGAGGCTCTCCGCGAATTGCGGGAAACTTCCAACGTGCTGGAAGTGTTTTCGGTAGTCATCTAGCCAACTGCATCGCAAAAACAAAAACCCGAATCCGGGAAACCGGATTCGGGTTTTTTTATACCTTGGTCGTGGCGGGACTTATTCCTTTGCTTCTCCAGCTCCGTCGCCCTCGCCGGAAGACGCCGCCTCCTTCTTCGTCGGCGGTTCGTATTTCTGCCCGTACACGTTGGCGATCACTTTCAAGATTTCCTCGTCGCCCAGGATGTTGTACACCGCGTTGGCGGATTTGAAATGCGGGCTGGTGAACAGGCTGAACACTTTCTTGCTGGAATAGCCTAGCATCATGAACTCATGCGCGTAGTTTTCCGCAACCAGGCGCAGGGTCTTGTCGTCGGCGTCTTCGTCGCCGGTGGGGGGACCGTCATCCGGGTTGACGTCGTCCTTGATCTCGTACACATAAATCAGGTGCCAGCCGAACTCGGTTTTCACCGGACCGACGATGTCGCCTTCCTCCGCGCTGAACGCGGCCACCTCGAAGGGGCGGACCATGGCGCCCTTGCCGAACCAGCCCAGGTCGCCGCCGCGTTTTTTGGACGGGCACTGGCTGTACTGTTCCGCCAGTTTGACAAACTCTTCACCCTCGTCGATTCGCTTTTTCAGATCCTCGGCCTCTTCCTTTGTGGCCACCAGGATGTGCCGCGCCTGAACTTTTTTGACCTTCTTTTCCTTGGCACTCATATCGTATCACCCTTGGATGTGGTTGATGCAGTCACAGCGCCGGCCCTTGGGCCCTGCGTAGGGTTCCCCGTCCGTCAATGTAGAAAATGGGGAAACTCCATTTGTTATCTCAATTCACCTTGAGAGCACAACATTTCTTGAACTTTTTGCCGGACCCGCACGGGCACAAATCGTTCCGCTGAGGTTTGTGACTCTGAAACTTGATGTCCGGCGTCGTTTTCATCAACTCCTCGCCGATCTTCTTCGCTTCCTTGTAGCGGTCCTTCAGAATTTCGTGGAGATTGGGAATGAATTGATGAAAACCCAACAGCAAGGCCGCATTCTTTGGTTCCAGCTTCGCGTCTTCCTCCTCACGCAGGGTTTCGTTGAAATAATACGTGTAGGTGAAGAGCGGCGGCACTTTGTCCTGCTGGCCTTCCTCGAATTTGAAAAACGTCATGCGGACGCTTTTGTTGTCGTTCCTTGGATCCAGCTCGTAAGAATCTTCGGCAAAATGCTTCTGGTCCTTGTACGAAAAATCCAGAAGTTTGCTGGAACGCGGAAACAGTTCCATGTAATTGACGTACTGCCCCGGCTCGAACACCAGGTACGACATGGGGTTCTTCTCCCCGTAGGCCTTGGCTTCCATGTAGCGCTGTTTGAAATGAAGAATCATCTCATCCGTCAGCTCTCCCTTGAACTCTTCCAGAATTTTTTTCTGTTTCTCGGTAAGAGACGGGTGATTCGGCAACAGCGCCGTGGTTTTGTTGAAATGCACGATGAAGGAAAACCGGTTGGCGTCGTTTTCCTTGTCGTTCAGGCCCACGGTGACATGGTTGCAGTCGCAGAACGGGTTGGTGCAGTAGTAGTCTTCCAGAACGTAGAGATTCCGGAAATCCTCCGCCTCGAAACGGAAGGTCAGAACCGCGTTCGTGCTTTCCTGATAATTGATGACGTTGTACGCTTCGATGGTACGCCTCCTGTCACTTCTTATCGTTATCGGTAATGGTCCGTACGGCCCGAATGGAGTCCTTGCAGGGATCGTCCCGGTTATTCACGTTTGCATGGCCGTACCGGTAATAGAAAATCACCGCACCGTTGTGCGGTTTGAGCGTAGAAGTCCACGTGGAATACCCGCCACCCGGCGAGAATGCGGGGTCGATGAACAGTTCGAACCGATCCCGGTCGCGGATGGAGGTGTCCTCGGTGAAAATGCTTTCCGCCTCCTGATAGGTCGGCATGCGCCAGTCGCGATAGCCCGCGAATTTGGCGTCGTTGAGTTTCCGGATATACGTTTCCGCCTGGAACCAGTCGTGAAACTGGCTTTCATCCTGAAAGGCGTCGGTTTGTTTCCACATCAGATTGGTGTCGGTGTCGGTGACGGTGCCGTCTCCGTTATCCTTAAAACGCTTGCCCATTCTTACGTTGCGTCTCCTTGCCAAAAACAGGGTTCACGATTTTGATCGCCGTCACAACTCGGATTTCGGGATGTCCCGGCAATAGCGCGTGGCGCCGCGGGACGTGCGGTACACGTCGTCGAACGTGATGCCACCCTTGCGGAAATTGAAACGCACGGCTTGGGTTTTGGTCCGCGTCTCCTTGGTCCAGCACAGAAACCCGAAGCCGGAAGGAAACAGGCTCGTCAGAAACGCCTTTTGTCCCATGTGATCCGTGTTTTCCTGCGACTTGTCGAACAGGCTTCGCACCTCGTCCGTGGTCGGCATGCGCCAGTCCCTGTACCCGCCGTGCGCTTGCTTATTCAACTCCTGCGCGTAATCCCTTGCCTGCACCCAGCTCAGCCACTTGTCCGTCAACTGCCAACTGTCCTGCCGGCACCAGATCAACCTGCGTTTCATATCGATGATGGTGTCCTTGTCGTTTTCGATGAAACGCGCATTGCCCGGCGTGTTCTGAGATGCGGCGGAGGCTTCGTTCATGCTTTATTGATCTTCCTCTTTCAGATCGCGGACCGGGCGGACGCCGTGACTGCGCAAACCTTTTTTATGGAACTTGTAGTCTCCGCTGAAATAATTGAAGCGGATGGCCACCGTCGGGTCCGTTTTGTGCAGGGTCTTGGTCCAACTGGTCTGTCCCGCCCCCGGTGAAAAAATGGACGGGATGTAGAGGGTGTCGCCATACGTATCCGTAACCGGGTTGCCTGGCCGGTGGATGCTCTGCGCTTCCTTGCGCGTGGGCATGCGCCAGTCGGTATGACCGGCAAACTCTTCCTTATTGAGTTCCAGAACGAAGGTCTTGGCTTCATCCCAACTGACCCACTTGTCCAGGTCCAGGTACGAGTCATCCTTCTTCCACATCAGCTTCATTTCCTGATCGGTGATGGTGCCGTTGCCGTTGTCCGCATAGCGCTCTTCGTCCGGCATTTTGTTTTCATCACCGACGATGCGCACGAGCCGGACCGCACTGGGGAAGCCGATGTTTTCCTTCGCCAGCCAGTATTCGTAATCGGCGCGGAAGTCGTAACCCATCGCCGCCTTGGCGCCACGCGTCTCCGTGGTCCACGTGGTGTAACCGCACCCGGAGGTGAATACCGGGTCGATGTGCACCTCGCACCCTTCCATGTCCGTGTTGCTGAGCTCCGGGTCGTACAGTTCCTTCGCCTCGTGAGCGTTGGGAATGCGCCAGTCCTGATACCCGGCGAATTTCTGTTCGTTTTTTTCCTGCAGGAATTCCTGGCTCTGCCACCAGGAAATGAGATGGCCTTTTTCCACCCAGGAGTCGTCCTTGAGCCACATGCGGTTTTTGCGCGTGTCGGTGACGGTGCCGTCTCCGTTGTCCACGAACCTCACTTTGGTTTTGGTTTCGGCCATTGGTTTACTCCGTTAACGCCTCGGATTGCTGGGACGGGCTTTGCGGCTGTCGCCCCTGTTGACCGGTTCCTTGCGCACCAGCCGTACCGCCCCGAACACATACTCATCCACATGCACGATCTTGCCCTCCGCGTAATCGAACCGCGGGCGGCGCGTGGAGGTGTCCGACGTCGTCCAGTGAAGCTTGAAGGAACCTTCCGGAAATACCGGGTCGATATGGATGGTGGTTCCGCCCTTGGCGGTATTGGACAGGTTGGGATCGTACAGGGTGGCCACTTCGTCCATGGTGGGAAGACGCCAGTCGGTGAAGCCGCCGATTTTGCGGATGTTCTTGAGATCCGCGTACTCCCGGCTTTCGTGCCAGTTATAGTACTTGCCCCGGTCCTGCCAGGAGTCCTTCTTCATCCAGAACAGACCCGTCACCGTATCCTGCACAACGTGAGGCCCCATTTCCACAAACCGTTTTGGGCCTTCTTCCTCGGCGACTTCGAGCTGCTCCTTGCCGTCTTCACGAAGAGCGGGTTTCAACTCCTCTTCCGGTTCCGCTTTCTTGTTCGCTTCCTCGTCCGCCATGCTGTCTCCTGTATGAATCAATCGGTGTACCCGATCACCACGTCGCCTTTATCCACGTCCACGATCACCGGGACGATATACTGACCCTCCGAATACTCCAGCATTTTTTCCAGGCCGTGCGGATTGTTGTCCACGTTGACATAAATGAACGGCTTGCACTGTTTCTTGAAATCCGCGCGGGCCTTCTGGGTATAAGGACAGTCGTCCTTACCGAAAATCATGTAATGACTGCTCATCTAAAGCACCCGAATCAGGATGGCTGACCGCCCCGCAGGCTCAACCATCGAATTTCTTGGTATCCTTACGCCAAGTGGGTTCCCACTCCTCTTTGACTTCATCCCGGACCGCACGCACATGACAGTACTCGTTGTCCTTGCGTTCCCATTTTTCGTTGCCGGTCACGTAGCTGAAGATCATGGCGTACTGCTGGTAATCCGGTTTTTCCTCGTAGGTCCACGTATTGTGTCCGCCCCCATCCGCAAACAACGGATCGATGTGGATTTCCGCACCGTCCTTGTCCTTATTGGAAACGGTGAAAGCGAACATCCGCTTGGCTTCCTCGAAACTGCACAGACGCCAGTCGTCGAAGCCGGCGAACTTTTTCTCGTTCAACTCTTCGATGTAGTCGTTGGCCTCGAACCAGTTGATGCCGTATCCGTATTCCGCGAAAGAGTCGCTTTTCTTCCACATGAGATTGTTGTGAGCATCGCTGACGGTTTCGTCGCCGTTGTCCACGAACTGAGGGCCGAGAGGGATCTCCTCATCTTCTTCCTCGCTTTCGATCTCGTCCCAGTCTTCTTCGCCGATCCAGTCGACGTCGAAGTCTTCGTCCTCGAAATCCTCGAGAAAATCATCGGAAAGGGGTTGGGCGCCCTCGTCTTCCTCGACTTCTTTTTTGATATCTTCGTCCGACACAGCTTTATTCCTCCCAGCGGGCTCAAGTGGGCCCGGTTAAAATCGCTCGCACGTCATTCGTCGCGCACCAGGCGGACGGAAGTTCCCGTTGTGGAAACCTGCTGGTCCACACACACCTCCTTGCAGGAGGGGAAATAACATTTCCATGCGTAGGTATCGTAGCGTGTGTCCGCGGTCCAGAAGCTCCATTCACCCCCGGCCTGGTAATTCGACACGTTCCGCTTTTTCTTGGATGGCAGATTCATGAACAGTTCCCAATAAGCGTCCGTGTGCTTGAGAAGGTTGCGCAGTTCGCTTTTGGTAGGCATGCGCCAATCGTTGTGGCCCAGGTAGTTCTGCTCGTTGCAGGCATCCCGGTAGGCCACCGCTTCGTCCCAGTTGAGCCACTTGCCCAACTCCTGGCGAGAGTCTTTTTTCGCCCAGACCAGGTCTTCATCCACTTGAGAAATCGTGTTGTCGCCGTTTTCCCGAAACAGTTCCTTCCAATCTGACATAACCAAACCGACTTTCAAAAGCCACCCCCCTTCCCCGTATCGGGGCCCTCTTGGGAGCGAGGGTTGCTAGACGTTTAATTTCAGAAATTTAAATCGAATATACGCTTAAAATATCACTCTAATCGCCATTTTTCAATACCAATCGCCCCCGCATAAATCCAGTGTAAATAACGGTTTCCGGTCTTTTTGGACCTCAGCGTTGTTCGGAGGTGTAGAGCCCTTTTCGGGGTGGGATTTTTCCCAGTTTCTTTTTGAACTCCGGGTCCATGGTGCCCCGCACCAGGCGCACGCTGGTGTGCAGGATATCGTCCACATCCGTGTGTCCGCCGGTACCGCTGGCAAAAGAGAATACATAGGCGTTGATGCTTCCCATGGTGTTGGAGGTCCAGGTATTGAAGCCGCACCCTTCCGTAAAGACGGGGTCGATGTAAATGGTCATCTCGTACCGGTCCAGAATGGATGCATCTTTTTCCCGCAGGTACAGGCTGTGCGCCTCGTCTTTGCTGGGCAAACGCCAGTCATTGTGCCCGGCGAACGCGCCTTCGTTTTTCTTTTTGAGGTATTTTTTGGCTCTGGCGTAGGTGATGTTGTCCTTGATTTCCAGGTAGGAATCCTTTTGCATCCACATCAACTTGGAATGCGTGTCGGTGACGGTGCCATCGCCATTGTCCACGAAACGTCCTTCAGCCATCCATCACGCTCCTGATCTTGAGGGTCGGCCGCAACCGGCCGCTTGCAGAGCCCGCGGAAACCGGTAGGCGGAAACAGAAAAAGCCGGAAGGTCGAAACCTTCCGGCTTTTCCAAACAACAGTAAAGCTTAACGATACGCTTCGGGTTTATGACCGGTAACGCCGGTGATACCACGTTCCGTGCCCTGCGGCAAACCCAGACCCGGCTCGATGTAGGTCATCGGGCGGACATGGTCCAGATGGTAATCGGACTGATAGGTTTTACCGGAACCCGCGTCGATTTTCCAGTCATGCCGGTCGAACCGCTGGCGCTGACAGTTCACAACAATAGAGCCCGGGCCCTTGTTGGTGAAACTGCTGCGCACGGCGATGGCGTTGGTTTCATACCCGCCCGGCGCGATTTCTACCGTGAATACTTTGTCCCAGGAATAAGCATAGGGGCCAATGTCGAACTCGAGAGTGGTCTCTTCCGTTTCGCTGGTGTTGTAAACAATCCAGGAAGCGTTTTCACAAACAGAGCTCTCTCCTTTTCCGAGAACAGTTTCGTTGGCACTCGCCATGGTGGAGACGGCAACGAAAGCCAGGACCGTAGCCGCGATGGCAACCATTTTTCTTACCATTTGCTCCCCCTTTCAATGAAGGTGATGTGGATAAAACTATTAAACTGACAAAGTCATTTTCGACTTGAAAAATCCGTTTCACATCAGCCCTTGCGGGCGTCCCCCTCTGATAAAGGGAGATGGTCCCTAAAGCCTTGTCTTGCGCAGACTAAGGCTACCTCAGGATGTGGCAAAAATATCAGAACCCTCAACCTAAGTCAAGCTTTTATCTTCCACGCCGTCAGAACCCAAGAAATTCCTTTAAAACTGGGAACTTAGATAAAACTCCCGCCTTTCCGGAAACGCCCCTCTCAGACGCGGAAACGGAGGGTGGTCAGGCTCACCAGGTGCACGGAATTCATGAGCGCCCGCTCGCCTTCTTCGCTGATATCGTTGACCACCAATTGCAGGCTCCGCAGGTTGACCAGGGTGGTGGAGTTAGCCAGCGCCCGGGCGCCGTCGTCGCCGATGCGGTTGGACTTCAAGTTGATGCTCCGGAGATTGGAGAAAATGGGCGATGCCGCAATCGCTTTCACGCCTTCGTCGCCAATGTCGTTCTGCGACAGGTCCATGGACCGCACGTTGGACAATTCCTCGCATTTCGCCAGCTCCTTGGCTCCCACTTCACGGATGAACTTTGCTTTCAGATTCAAAATCTGTCCGTCCTTGCTCAACCCGTCCTTGATCAACCGCCGAATGTCTGCCATCGATTCCGTATCACTCCCTACACAATGCCATCAGGTTCATACAATAAGCACCCGGACCACCTCACCCCCGGCCTTCGATGGTTTTGGCCTCGAACCCATACTCATCATACGTCTTCCAGCCTTCCGCCAGCATTTTCTTGGCGTAGGTGATCATCATCCTGGCCTGCGCATGATTGGGGTCGATGTCCATCGACTTCTTGAGAAGCTTGAGCGCCTTCTCCACGTCCTGGATCTCCTCGCCGTACAGATCGATCTGCCGGCTCTTGTCGATCAGGTCGGACGCCCACTTGTAATACAGGTTGGCCAGCTGGGAAGGCGCCTCCTTCGAGATGTAATCCACCAGGTCTTCATCCGCCTTCAACTGCGGCAAAAACTCCACCGCCTTTTCAAAATTGTGGATCGGCTCCCTGTAGTCATCGTCGTTGACCTGGGTGATGGAGTCGCCGGGCTTGTGTGCCGAGTGCAGGCCGATGGAGCTTTTCACCACCACCGACTGGATGCCGGACAACAGCATCTGAAACTGCATGTTGGCAAGGCCGAAATGGATGATCGCGTGAAAATCGCGTTCCTTGTCCAGCTCCAGCGCCAGTTCGTACTCGGCGCGCGCTTCCCTGTGATCACCGGTCTCCTCCAGAGCCTCGGCCAGGTTGTAGTGGTGGATGCAGTTGTCAGGCTCTTCTTCGATCTGTGCGCGGAACTCCTCGATCTGCGATTCCAGGTCGAACTCCGCCTCCTCGCCGCCTTCTTTCTGAGCGCGTTCCAGGGGATCGTCGTCCCGCACCCGGAAGTTGCTGCTCAGGTCCTCGTCGCCTTCCTGCACGTCGCCTTCCTGCATTCCCTCGTTTTCCAACTCGTCCGGATTCTTTTCTTGATCGGAACTCATGCCCGGCTTTCCTTAAAAAGTGATGAATGCCTCATTGTACCAGACTCCCGCTCGCCGCAACCGGCCTGCCGCGCATGAAGGGTTGGCCGGGTCACTTCAAACTCACCTTTTCGTTTTCCTTGAGGTCGCGAACGGCGCGGATGACGGTGAGCGATTTCTGGATGCCGCCCTTCATGCTGGGGTAGGCTTTGCCGCGGATGAAATTGAATCCCCACGCCATCTCCTCGCTCACCTCCTCCACCGACCAGTAACAGCAATTGCTGTTGCCGAAGATGGGGTCGATGTGCACCTCGTTTTTCGTCCAGTAATAATTCCACGGCACCGACTTGTTTTCGTCGTACAGACTCGCCAATTCCTCCCGCGTGGGCAGGCGCCAGTTGGCGGCACCGCCGAATTCGGTTTCATTCATCTTGCGGATGTAGTTTTGAGCGTCGTTCCAGTTCAGCCACTGTTTGAGCGACTGGTAGGAGTCCATTTGCTCCCAGACGAGCTTTTCCTGCAGATCGGTGACGGTGCCGTTTTGATTGTCACGGAACCGGGGGTCGTCGGTTTTGAATTCGGCCTTGGGCGGTTCGGTGAGGCTGAGGATCTGACCACCGAAATCATGATCCGATGTGGAAGGTTTCTCCTCCTCCGCCAGAACCGCAACCGGAAGGATTAAAAACAGGGTTACCGCCAGCCACCCAGCCATCCTGCAAACGGACAGCGTGCGTTTATCACTCATCTTTCGGCTCCCAATCCGGCTCCCAGGAAAGCCAGATGCCGCTCGGGTTCTGGAACTGTTTTTCCTCCCGGCCGATGGTGCCCCACTTGCTGACGAAATTCACTTCCGGGTCGAATTTTTGAATGCGGTTGTTCAGCGTGTCCACCACGAACACGAATCCATACGGGTCCTCGGCGATGGCCATCGGACAGTTGAACTGCCCATCGCGTTTTCCGTATTCACAGAAAGAGGCGATGAAGTTGCCGTCGCGGTCGAACTGTTGCAGGCGGTTCTGGCTTTTTTCCGCGACCAGCAGGGTGCCGTCGGTGCGTACCGTGAGATCCGACGGGAAATTGAACCGCCCTTCCTCGAACCCGTATTCGCCGAACTTGGAAAGGAACTGCCCTTCTTCGTTGAAAATCTGGACACGCTGGTTGTCGCGGTCCGCAACGTAAATGTTGCCTTCGGCGTCGGTGGCGAGCCCGGTGGGGAATTTCATGAATCCGTCGAAGTTGCCGGCGAAGCCGAAGCCAAGCAGGAACTCGCCGTCCTCATCGTAACGTTTGATGCAGTGGTTGTGGGTGTCCGCCACCAGCACGGTACCCATGGGCTCGACGCAGATGGCCTCCGGCCAGTAAAACTTGCTTTGCCCGTACCCCTCGCCGCCGAACTCCAGGATGAAGTCGCCGTCGGGGTCGAATTTCTGAATGCGGTGGCACCCGGTGTCCGCCACCCAGATGTTGCCTTCCTTGTCCACCGCCACGCCGAACGGCCCCTTGAACTCCCCCGGACGGTACGGGGGACGCGTCCCCGCGGGCTTGCCGAACTCGAACAGGAACCGGCCGTTGCCATCGAATTTCTGAATGCGGTCGTTGCCCGCATCCGCCACCCATACGTACAGCTTGGAATGATCGACGTCCGCCCACTTCGGTTTCTCTTCCGGAATCGTCTCCGGTTCCCGGACCTCAATCGCGGCCGACTCGCCGACGACCTCCTCGGTCTCGACTTCTTCTACCGCTTCATTATCTTGTGCCATGCCAGTTCCTCAATCAATCAGCATTCTGTTCAAGGTAAGCACCGTACTTGCACTCAGGTCATTGCGGTTGGTTTCGGGGTCGGTTACGGGGCGATGGGGGTGGATTCCTGAGGATGACCGGGACCCGGAGTCCCGCACAAGGCGAGCTCCCTCCAGTCATCCAACCCCTGGAGGGGAAGCGCACCACCCCGGCAGGAAACAACCCGGTCAGAACACCGGCCAGCCGCAACCGGCCACACCGGCATCAATTGACCATGAACTTTTTGACGTCGAGAATCTGGTACTCGAAATCGCACGCGTTCTGGAGCTCGTTCAGCCGCTCGTTCCATTCACGCTGGAAGTTCTCCAGGTTCTCCATATTCGGTTTCTTTTTCATCAGGGACACTTCCTTGTAAACCGGCTTGACCAGGTGCTTGTGGATCTCCTGAATGACATTGCGCATGCGCACGATGCAGTCCTTGGTGACCATCTCCCGGGTGACGCCGTCCACTTTTTCCAACAGGCGCAGGAAGCCCTGAATGGTGGCGAGGTGTTTCATGTAGCTGTCGGCCAACTGGTGATTGTATTTCAACCCGCAGTCAATGTACCCCGCCATCAGGTACACGCCAACATGGTGGTCGAATTTCACGGCCAGATCGATGACCTTCTGCAGGTAATCGACCTCGCGTAAATCCTCACCTTCCTCTTCGCCTTCTTCCAGCTCTTTGGCGGCCTTGGCTTTTTCCGCTTCGAGCTCCTTTTTTATTTTTTCCAGTTCCGAAAGATCGGACATCGGGTCGTCAGTCCGTTGGCTCATCTCCTGACCATCTTCCGGGGCCTCAGTATCTTCGGGATTGGTTTGGGTATCGTGTTCGCTCAAAACCTGATCTCCTTAAAAACAAACGGTTCAAATCGGGAAATGGTCGTAACCATCAAAGATATAAAAGTTTACGGCCTTTCTGGGTTTTACGCATTATATATACATAGGAAAAAGGGTGTCAAGACAATTGCCTTCCTTAAAAACCCGGTCAAACGGGCACTTGCGCCTGTTCGGCCCTCTTTACCGATTCTTCCCGCTCTCGCGCCGCCGGCCGGCCAACTGAAAATGCCCCTCGTCCATTGACAGCGGGTTCTTCGGTTCTCTATGATGACCATACCTATTCTTAATGGAATTAGGAATTTAAATGAAGACGGCCCTCATATTTCCACCACAGTGGTTTCCGAGTCAGCCTTACCTGGCATTGCCCACGCTCGCCGGATACCTGAAGTCGCATGGCCACCCGGTGGATCAGTTCGATTTCAATATCGAAGGATACGAAACCTTCCTGTCCCGCCCGTACCTGGAAGAATGTGTCGGGATCATCCGCGAACGCCTGTCCCGCCCCGCCTACACGCCTGAAGAAAACCAGGTGAAAAACGTGTACCGCGACATCCTGTCCGACCCGGACTACCTGGAGTCGATTTACTCCGGCGTGGAAGAGGCGAAGGAGGTCCTGCGCACGGAGGAACTGTTTTTCCAGTTCCCGGTGTACAAGCGCGCCTACACCACGCTCAAGATTGCGATGAAGCTGATCTCGTTCGCACACTTTCCGAGCCAGGTGGACCTGGAATCGTTCTTCATGCAGGGCAACCCGGAAGAAAATTTAAAAGGCATCCTGAGCGCCACCGCCGATCGTGTGGCCAACCCGTACCTGCACCTGTTTGAAGACCACCTTCTGCCGCGGGTGAACTGGAACGAGTACGGTGTGGTGGGCATTTCCATCATCCACATCGGGCAGGTGATTGCCGGGCTCAGCCTCGCCCGCCTTCTGCGAAAACAATACCCGCACCTGCACGTCGTCATCGGCGGAAGCGTGTTCACCCGGCACATCGACATCCTCGACGACAAGCAGATCCTGTTCGAGGAGTTTTTTCACAGCCTGATTCTGTTCGAAGGCGAACTGCCGCTCCGCCGTCTGCTGGAGCAATTGCAGTCCGGCGGCTCGCTCAGTGAGGTGCCGAACCTGATCCACCTGCAGGACGGCAAGGTGGTCCACAATCCCAAAGCCGAGTCCCTGCCGTACGACCAACTGGCGCGTCCGGATTTTGACGACATGCCGCTGGACAAATACCTGATGCCGTATCCCGTCCTGCCGTACATGGCAAGCCGCGGTTGCTACTGGGGCAAGTGCACGTTCTGCACGCACAGCCACATCTATGATTCTTACTACCGCAAGGAAAACGAATCACGCGTGGCGGAGGACATCGACTACCTCGGCAAACGGCACAACACGAAATACTTCACGTTCTCCGATGAAGCGATCTCACCCAACGCTTTCAAGCGCATGGCCGCGGCCATCCTCAAAAACAATGTGGACATGCGCGCGCTGGGCATGCTCAAGTTCGAGGCGGACACGGTGGAAACCGAAGACCTGTTCCGCGATATCTGCCGGGCGGGATTCATCATGTTGTTCTACGGGCTGGAGAGCGCCAACGACCGGGTGCTGTCGATCATCGACAAGGGGTGCGACCAGAAAACCGAGCGCCGCGTGTTGACCAACAGCGCCCGCGCCGGAATCTGGAACCATCTTTATCTCTTCTTCGGCTTCCCCACCGAGGAACTGGAAGAAGCAGAGGAGACCATCCGGTTCACCGTGGACAACAGCGAATGCGGCACCGGTGTCGTGCATTCCGTCGGCCAGTCCACCTTCTCGCTGGAAAAGGACTCCGCCATCTTCCACAACCCGAAAAAATTCGCTATCGACCACATCGTGCAGGACCCGGAACGCGACATGGCCATCGTCTTCGACTTCGAAATCAAAAAAGGCATGACCCGCGACCAGGTCATGGACGTGTACGAACATTTCGACGCCGTCCTCGATGAATGCTTTCCATCGCGCAAAATCTGGAAATACCTGTCGCGCGAACACTTCCTGCTGTACCTCGACCGCTTCGGCCGCGAGGAAATCCTGAGAATGGCGCAGGACGAAACCTTGACGGAAACCGTGGAGGCCTGATTCCGCAACGCCTTCGGCGAACCTCCCTCCGGTTTTGGGTTTGACACCCCCACGCCCGATAACCTAGAATTCAAATACTTTCAACATTCAGGCAGTGCCGCCCCAAAGCGGCGTGGTCAACCGCAACCGTTCGAATAGAGGTTCGATTCATGTCAGATATCGATGTCAATGAGGACTTTGACGTAGAGGGTTTTCGCAAGCGTCAGGACAGCAAAAAGCAGTCCGACTGGATGACCATGAAAATCCATCCGGAGATTTTTGAAGAGCTGGGAGTGCGGGACCCGGAGCAGATCAAGCTGGAAACCGCCATCATGAAAAAAACCCGGCAGATCAAAAAGGAACTGCGCAACGATCCGGACAACCTGGAAAAGAAGGTGGAGTTGGCCACGCTGTTCATCGACGGCGGCAACTACGAAGAAGCGATCAAAGAACTCAAAGCCGTCCTCAGCAAGGACCCGAAATTCGGCCGTGCCTACAAGGTGCTGGGCACCGCCTACGCCCTGTCCGCACAGGAAGACGAAGCCATCCGCGAGTTGAACCGCGCGGCGGAGCTGGAACCGGACGACCCGGAGGTGTTCTTCAACCTGGGCGGCGTTTACATGCTGAAAGATTATTTTGAAAACGCCGTGCGTGCCTTCCAGCGTTGCATTGAGCTGGACGCGACGGACACCACCTCCTACGCCAACCTGGCCGCCGCTTACAACATGCTGCAGAGCCACCTGGAGGAAATCCGCACGCTCAAAAAGGTGCTGATGTTTGATCCGGAAAACAAGGAGCTGCGCGCGGCTCTGGGCAACGCCTACTTTGCCAACGGCGATTTCGACGAGTCGCTCACCACCCACCAGTGCGTGGTGGATCTGGATGAAAAAGACCCGCAGGCCTGGTGCAATCTCGGCAGTGCCTTTTCCGCAAAAAACATGGTGGACGAAGCCATCGACGCGTTCAAAAAAGCGATGGAACTGGACCCGGAGTTCTCCCTGCCGCACACCAACCTGGGCAGTCTGTACGCTTCGGTCAACCGCATCGAAAGCGCCATCAAGGAATTCAAGACGGCCGTCAGCCTGAACGACAGCGACGCCAGCGCCTGGCTCAACCTCTACCAGTGCTACAAGGAAATCGGCCGCCACGAGGACGCCACCAAGGCGCACGACAAGTATCAGGAACTCATCCGGCCGCAGGGCGGCGGCGGGACGGAAATGTCCGGCATCCCCGGCGGGGTGGCCACCACGGGCAAGACCGCGGCGGAAAAACAATAGCCTCTTACCGGATCTGATCGAGGATGCATTCCGGCCACACCGAGCTGGCCGCGCTCGGCGATTTCCAACCCGCCGATACGTGGCAGGTGCACGTCAACCACATCTTTTACGGGACCAAGGGTCCCGCTATCCACCACCATTTCCAGACCTACGTCAGCCGCGACCACCGTCTGGCCTACGCGCTGGCCGAAGATTTTTACGCCCACTGCGGATCGCTTCCCGCCGAAGAACCCATCCTCGTGCAGGAATGGGGCGTCGGCAACGGCAACCTGGCGGCGCGTTTCCTCGACCGCTTGAAAGAGATCGACACTGAAGGCCGCGTGTACCCGCGCCTTCAATACACGCTGTGCGATTACTCGCAGGAAATTTTAAACGGCGTCGAGGCCAACACGGACTTGCAGGCTCATGGAGAGCGCTATACCGCGGCGCTCATCGATGCGCGCGACCCGGAAGGCGCGGAACCGGGGTCGCTCACCTGGGTGCTGTCCAACGAAATCTGGGACGACCTCGCCACCCGTGTGTTGATCAAAAGCCAGGGCACGCTGTACGAGGAATACCTGCAACCGCTGATCGACCCCGCCGTCATCGAAGGCGACTTCAACTCCTTCCTCCAGCAATTCCAGAACGCGGACCTCGATGCACTCAAGCCGCAGCCGCCGTTTCTCGACCAGATCGTCTGGGAACGCGCCTTCCAGCGCACGGACGTCGGCGACTGGCCGTTCGGCGAGGTAGTGCAGAAGCACATGGAGACGATCGACGACGACATCCCCACGCCCATCAACGTGGGCGCGTTCGGCACGCTGGAGAAAGCCCATCGGCTCCTGCATCCGCAACATTCGGCGGGCTACACTGGGTTCGATTACGGCATGCTGTCCACCGCGCATCTCAACCGGGTGGGGCGGCCGTACTTCAAACTCTACGGCGGACAGTACACGTCGATGGTCAACTTCCCCCTGCTGGCGGAGGTGGGACGGGCCGCGGGCTTCCAGCACATCGAGCTCGAACCCCAGCATGCGTTCGTGAACCGCTCTCTGGAGGAGCCGGTCATCAGCCTGATCGAGCTGGTGCAGAACCACCCGCAGGTGGGTGGGATGGCGCCGTGGGACGTGGATGTGTTGATGCTGGAGACCCTGCAGGCGCTCAACACGCACTACCGCAGTCCCTACGCCAACAAACTGGATTACCCGGCGCTGCCCGGAACGCCCAAGAAACAGCGCAAACTCATCGCCCAGTTGGTGAAAAACCTGAGTGCACGCGGCGTGCCGGACACGGTGGCGTACGTGACGGAAAGCGAAGTGCGCACCGTGGAAAAACCCCTGCGCAAGCTGGGCTACCGGGAAAAGGACATCCAGCGCAGTTTCTCAGGAGCCGACGCGCCCATCCAGTTCTGCCGGCTGACTCTGCGCTGAGACCACCGCGCGCCCCATCCCGTTCAACGAAAAAAACCCCCTTCCCGGTTTCGGGAAGGGGGTTTTTGTATTTTGCGTTGGGGAGAAACCGTTATGCCGTTTCTTCCTCCAGCTCTTCGGGCGGCATCTCGTCTTCCTCGAAGAAGTCCTCGTCTTCGCCCATGAGCAGTTCCGGGTCTTCGACCTCGGCGTGCAGTTGTTCCTCGTCCTCTTCCGGTTTTTCCACTTCCGCAATCGGCAACTCTTCCCAGATCACCACCCGTGCATTGCCGCGGTCGCAGATGTAGAGGCGGCCCGGATCGTCCTCATCTTCAGGGTCTTCCTCGAGGAAGAGGCCGTACGGATCGTTCAGCGTGCAGTGTGCGGGATCGCCGTTGCGGTTGAATTTATTTTCGTAAAACGATTTCTGGCCGATGACGAAGTCGGCAGGCTGGCCGTTCTCCGTCGGAAATTCTTTCCAGCCGAGAATCCGGTTGTTGCCGGAGTCGGAAACGAACAGGCCTTTTCTGCCGTACACCACGTCGGTGGGGAAATACATGCCCACCGCGTCGCACCGGTATCCACCTTGTCCTGCGTTCACATCGCGGCTGTAGAAGTTCGGCTGACCGAGTACCAGATCCGCGGGCACGCCGTTGTGCGACGGCATCTTGTTCCAGATCAAAACGCGGTTGTTGCCCTGATCGACGACGAAGATCTTGCCCGTCTCAGCGTGGTAGAACACACCGGTGGGGAAACTCATCGAATCCGGAGTGACGTTTTCGAAGTCGCCACGGTTGGCCTCGCGCTCGTCCATGTCCGACTGGCCGAGGCAGATGTCCGCGTTCCAGCCGTTGTTGAACGGAATCTTTTTCCAGATGAGGACGCGGTGGTTGTCCTTGTCCGCCACAAACACGTGCTGGTCGTCACCGGAGCGCACGCCGAACGGGAAGAACAGCGAGCCGGAACCCACCAGTCCGCGCCGGTTGGCCTCGCCGCATTCCAGGTTGTCCTGCCCCAGAACCAGTCCGGGCGCCTCGCCGTCGTCCGAGGGCAGGCCGTTCCAACGCAGAACGCGGTGGTTGCCGCTGTCGGAGACGTACAGCTTGCCGTCGATGATGTCCAAGCCCGCGGGCTGGGACAGCGTGTCCTCCTCCGGTTTGCTGATGGTGAAGCCGTCGAGGCTTTCATCACCGAGACCCGAGGTCATCTCGTCCAGGGTAGTGGTGATGCCACGGTTCTCCAGGCAGTCGGAGAAATCCTCCTGACCGAGCACGAAGCTTGCGGGTTCGCCGTTTTCTTCCGGAAACGTGTTCCAGCCCAGCACCCGGTGATTGCCGCGGTCGGCGACGAACAGCATCTCGCCATACTTCGCGACGAACTGCGGCTCGGCCAGCGTGTTGTCGCTGGGGTCGTCCGCTCCCCGGTTGGACTGGCCTTCTTCGAACCCACTCTGGCCCAGGACCATGATCGCGCCGATTTCCTTTTCACCTTCGTCGACCTCCTCGACCTCGTCCACCTCGTCCAGTTCATCTTCGGTCAGGACGTCTTCATCAATTTCCTCTTCATCGACCTCATCGACATCGGATTCAGCCACTTCCAGAGACTCTTCCCTCTCCCGGGCTTCTTCCTCTTTTCTGGTCTGGTCGTCAGACATGGAACCACCTCCCAAAATTCAAACGATCTCCGTTCGCGATCCAGCGCCGGGACCCCCCGGACAACGCATCTCAAACGGTTCAATTATCAGGCTTTTTCCTAAATACATATCCTATACCAACCCATTGTTCAAGGCAAAATCAACCTCTGCCACATGGAAACCGTTTTGCGGCCGTTGCGGTCCTGATGCAGACCGTCCCACACCGCAAATCCGATGAGAATGGGTTGTTTTTTATTGAATTGGATATCCCACTTGTTGAGTGATTCGATATCCCGAACAAACACCACCGTCCATTTTCCGTCCTTCCACAATCCCTTGCCGCGGATATTCTGCTTGGTTTTGGGTTGCGGCGTGAGGGTGCCGAAGCCCTCGGCGTTCATCTCCTCGATGGGTACCTCGCGGAACGGATTGAGCGATTCCACCGGGTTGACCTCACCGCCGAAAATCATCACGTCCATGTCCATTCCCTGGCCTTCGGTCGCCTGCTCCAGTTCTTCCTTGGTTTCAATTTCCTTTTGCCAGTCGGCGCGCCATTGCCAGATATTCACCGGCTTCTCGCGGTTGCCCATGCCAAAGAACGGCTCGTTGTGGCCGTGCGTATGCAAAAGCACATCCCCCAGCGCGAACTCCAGTGCCACGGCGTCCTTGAAATCCTGGTGGCGGCTCGACGAGCGGTTCGGAACCGGGTCCTCCCACTGCACGCGGAACGCAATCTGTTTGCCGTTGGTCACGGATTGAAACTCCACGCGGGTGATGGGGTCGCGCCGGGCGTTCAGCACGATCAGGTGTACGTTGGTGGCGGGCACCGGGTCCCACAACTCGCTGAACGGTTCGATGCCGATATCGCCTTCCACTTGTTCGGATTTCAGCGTGACTTCATACTTGGCTTTGCGGTAGCGGTCCTGCTGAATGCGGGAATGGATGAACGACGCCAGGTCCCACCGCTCTTTGGAGGTGAGGTGATTGTACGCCTTCATCGGCGTGCCATCGATGCCGGTGCTGAGCGTCATGTATATGTCTTCTTTATCGAAACCGAACTTGAAGGTGTTGGGATTGGTCAAATCGTACACAAACGCGCGGTGATCCCAGATGTCATACAGGCTGTCGGCGATCGGTCCGTCACCCTTGAGATCCGTACCATGACAGCGCGCGCACCGCATTTCCTTAAAAATCATATAACCCGCCTCGATGCTTTCCTTGCTGGTGGGCGGCACCGGACCGGGGGTGACGGGTTTTTGCGGGGTCTCGTCCTTGAACCGTTTGGAAAAGGTCTTGAGGTATTCCACCACCGACCACGTTTCGTCTTCCGTCAATGCGTTTTCCCATGCGGGCATGGCGGTGCCGGGAATGCCTTTGGTGATGGTATCGAAGATGTCCTTGTCGAGAGGCAACGACCCGGTGGGCGTGGAGCGATGCTTGAATACGCCTTTGCGGAAATCACGTGGCCACGGGTAGAGATAGGCCATCGCCTTGCCGCCGCCGTTGCCATCCTCGCCATGACAGAAGATGCACATGTGCTTGTACACCGTGGCGCCGATGGTCACACTGCGTCCCTGGCCGTGGGAGTGGCCATTGCCGGCAGAGCCGGAGTGGGAATGCCCGGAGGGCTCCGGCTTCACTTCCTTCGGTTTTTCTTTTTGGGTTTCACCGCCGTGCGCGTGGACCAGTGCAGGTTCCCCGCGCCAACCGAGGAGGGTCACCACAAGAACCAGACTCAGAGCGAAGAGCGGGGTCTTAGCGGAACAGAGGCTTGGGATCGGATAACGTGTATTTGGTTTCATTGCCGTTCAGACCGTCCTCGGCGATATCAACCCAGATATTGAGACAATTTTTGCGGAAGTCCACGCCCAGGCAGTAAAACAGGGGATACTTCGAGGTGAAGTAAATGACCGGGTAGGAAACATAAACGCTCAAATTATCGATCCGGGCGTTCTGGATGGCTTCTTTTATGGTTAATTCTTCACTCGCCGCCTTGCGAATGATTTTCCTGATGACCTGGTAATCCAACGTGCCATCCAGGTTCAGGTCGTAATACGTTGCAATGAGACCGGGCACGCTGAGCAGTTCCCAGCCACGGTACGTGGGGTCCTTCCATCCCGGTTCTATCGGGATGGGATTGTCCACGGTGGGGCGGAATCCCGGGTTCTCAAACGTTTGCGCCCGGGCGAACGAGACGCTCCCCAGCAAAACAGGGATCAGGGCCGCTCCCGCCATCCAGATTTTGGCTTGATGCCACATGCACACTCCTTTGCAGGAGCCCCCTTGCCTGTCTTGCACCCTGCACCAAAGAAATTTTATTCAAATTAAGGTATCACAATTCCCTAACCAATGAAACTCAAGGATAGACGGGCCTAAAACCGCCTGATTGGGCCAGATAAGAGCTCAACGGCAGGAAAAATACGCCTTGGTGACGTACTGCTCCATCTGCCGGTGGGTGTTGAACAGGGAGGCGTTGATGGCGATGGCCTGACACTGCATGCTGGTCCAGCCGGTGCGGTCTTCATAATATTTCGGAATCACCACCGACTCCAGCTTGTCGTGCAGGTTCATGCAGTCGAGATCGTCGCGGTCGTCGGGAGACAGATCGAGCCGGGGATCGAGGTCGCCGATCGCCCAGCCGGTGACGCCTTCGATGCACCCTTCCACCCACCAGCCATCAAGAATGCTGAGGTTGAGCACACCGTTGAGTGCCGCCTTCATGCCGCTGGTGCCGGAAGCCTCGTGAGGGCGGATCGGCGTGTTCACCCACACGTCCACCCCGCCGGTGATGTAATAACCGAGGTCCATGTTGTAATTGGGCACATACACCAGCTTCAGTTTCTTCGTGCGTTTCTCGATCTTCTTCTGAAACTCGTGAATCTCGCGGATCAGGCCTTTGCCCGGCTCATCTTTCGGGTGCGACTTCCCGGCATAAACAATCTGCAAACCGGGACTGTTTTCGGCGATGTCGATCAGCCGGTCGAGGTGACGGAACATCAGCGACGCGCGTTTGTACGCCGCCGCGCGGCGGGCGAAACCCAGAGTCAGGATTTCGGGATCGAAAGTCTCTCCCATCATCTTCGAGATGCGGTCGAACAACTCGTTCTTGCAGTCGAGATGCGCCTGCCATACCTCATCGCGCGGAATGGTCATCGCCTCGCGCAGGTATTTGGGATCATTGTTCCACAGCCGTGCATAGCGGTCGAACAGTTTGCGGAACGGTTCGTGCACCCAGGTGTAGGTGTGGATGCCGTTGGTGATGAAATCGATCTGGTGGTGCGGGAACATACCGCTGGAGACATCACCATGCTGGTACGCCACGCCGTTGGCGAAGCGGCTCAGGTTGAGCCCCAGCGTCGTCATGTTGAGACAATCCTCACCGCTGAGTTTGCGGATCACGTTCATCGAGATGCCGGTCTTGAGCACGCGCTCGACCAGGTCGAAACCGAACCGGTCGTGCCCTGCCGCCACCGGCGTGTGCGTGGTGAACACGCACAGGCTCTTCACCTTGTCCACGTCCCACACGGTCTCCTCGTCCCACGTTTCGAACACCGTGCGCTGGTGCTCGCGCAGGAGTTGCAGGGTCAGCAGAGACGAGTGGCCTTCGTTCATGTGGTAGGTGTGAATGCGGTTGAACCCGAGCGAGCGCAGGTACTTGACGCCGCCGATGCCGAGCAGGATCTCCTGCCTGAGGCGGAACTCGGAGTCGCCGGCATAAAGGGAATCGGTCAGGTGGCGGTCGGCTTCGTCGTTCCCCTCAATGTCCGTATCGAGGAACAAAATCGGCACCGGCTTGCCGGTGTTGCCGGTGTAGGTATACAGCCACGCCTGCACGAGGATGGCGCGGCCTTCGATCTCGTCAAGCACGACCTTGCCGGGCAGTTTCAGCAAACGGTCTTCCGGCCGCCACTCGACGGGGTGCTCCTTCTGCTCGCCCTTGTCCGTGATCTCCTGCCGGAAATAGCCTTTGCGGTACAGCAAAGTGACGCCGACGACGGGCAGACCCAAGTCGGCGCAGGACTTCAACGTGTCGCCCGCCAACACTCCCAGCCCACCGCTGTAGGTCGGGATGTCCGAGGCAATGCCGATTTCCATGCTGAAGTAAGCGATGGTGGGTTCGGTGCCGATGCCGCCGCGCAGGTAACTGTTCATGGATTCCTTGAGTGAGAAAATATCAGAGCGATTCGCTTTAACTCGAAAAGGCTGGCCCGCTCCTATTATGTATTACCGATCCGGGTCCGAGACAAGCAAATTCTACGGGGAGACGGGCAGATCATAAAGTGCGTCGATCTGAGCGGGGTCCAGCACTTCGGAAGACGCGTCAAAAACCAGTTTCCCGGTCTTCATGCCGAGAATCCGCCTGCCGAAACGCCGCGCCAGCTCCGGCACATGCAGGTTGCACAACACGGTGACGCCGTCCTTCTGGTTGATATCCTTCAGAATTTCCAGGATGGACTCCGCGCTGACAGGGTCGAGGCTTGCCACCGGCTCGTCGGCGAGGATCAGCTTGGGATGTTGCATGAGGGCGCGGGCGATGCCCACCCGTTGCTGTTGACCGCCGCTCAGGCTGTCGGCGCGGCTATGGGCCTTGTCGGCAATGCCCAGACGCCTCAGCGTCGCGTGCGCCTCGTCCACATCCCCTGAGGAAAAGTGATTGATGAGGGCAAACGAAGACGGCGTGTAGCCCAGCCGCCCGGCCAGCACGTTGGTCAGCACGCTGTTTCTCGCCACTAGGTTGTAGTTCTGGAAAATCATACCGATTTGACAACGCAGAGCGCGCAGTCGTTGCGGCGGTGCGCCGGTGATATCCTCGCCATCCAGCGCGATGCGCCCCGTCGTCGGTTCCACCAGCCGGTTGATGCAACGCAGGAGTGTCGATTTCCCGGCGCCGCTCTGGCCCAGCACCACGGCAAACTCGCCGGGCTTCAATTCAAACGACACCTCTTTCACCGCCTCGGTGCCGTCGCCATACGTTTTGGATACCCGGTCGAGGATCAGCATGGCACCGCCTCACTTTCCTTCCATCCGGGCGGGATCGATGTTGAGCAGGCGTCCGGCCTCGCGCACCGGATCGTACAGCCCGTCGAAATCCATGAACCCGCTGACGCCGTAGGTCCGCTTCAACGCCTTCGAGCCTTCGGGAGTTTTGGTGAGGTGGATCAAGCCTTCCTTGACGCGTTGTTTGATTTCAACAGGGAGTTCCCCGCGCACGGACACCGTGTCGTTGGGAATTTCCCGGGTGTGGGCGATGACGCGGATTTTTTCAAATATGTCGGGGAACGACTTGACCAGCTCGGCGCGGGCATCGTCGTAGGTTGCCCCGGCGTCCACCTCGCCTTTCAGCACGGCAAGGACCACGGCGTTGTGCGAACCCGCGAACACCGTCTTGCCCAGATGCTTCTCCGGAGACAACCCGCGTGCCTTGAGCAGGGCCTTGGTGTAAAGATGCCCCGACGTGCTGGCGGGATCGACAAAGGCAAAACGTTTGCCTTTCAGGTCGTCGAGGTTGCGGATGCCGCTGTCGGCGCGGGTGACGATCTGCCCTCGGTAAAAAGGACTGCCGAAGCGTTGCACGATGAGCAGAAGCTCCACGCTGTAACGCTCCTTCGCCAGCACGTAAGCGAAGGGGGTCAGCCAGCCGACATCCACCTTGCCCGCGCCCATGGCCTCAACCACCGCGGCATAGCTGGTGGCGATAGACGCTTTGAAATGAAGCCCGGTGACGGACTGGAGGCGGCGGGCGATCTCCTCACCGCCTTTCAGGATCACCTGCGCCTCGCCGGAAGGCACGAACATCATGGTGAGCGGACGCTCGGCGCTTCCCAATTCTTCCGCCTGGGCGATGCCGGTCCCAAGGAATAAACTGAGGGTCAATACGGAAAGAACGCGGAGCATGGTCGGGTCCCTCTAAAAAGTCAAGTCACCATACCACACCCGGATGAGGAGGCGGTTCGAGAAATAAAAAAGGGCAGAGCGCCTGTGGCGCCCTGCCCTCTTGAAGCTGTAACCGGAAGAACCGACTTACTTCATCAATTCTTCGCGGATGTACTTGACCACGTTCCAGATATCCTTGTCGCTCAGCGTTTTTCCAAACGGAGCCATACCGGTTCCCGGAGAACCGTTTTTGATGATGTGGAACATCTGACCGGGGCTCACGTCTGCCATGGTCTTGGCACAGGTGAAATTGCGCGGAGAGGGTTTCAGTGCTTTACCCAACTGGCCATCACCAGCGCCTTTAGCGCCATGGCACATCTGGCAAGCCATCGGCTTGGCTTTCTTGGTGTAAAGCTCTTTGCCCTTGCTGGCATCAGCACTACCGGTCTTGTCCTGAGAATAAACCGCGCCCGGCGCTTTTTTGGTTTTGCGTTTCTGCGGGCAGTCGCCACCTGCGAACGCCGAGTTAGCCATAAACATGGCCAGTACGGCTACGACCAATGCAATCAGTGATTTTTTCATTGAAATCATCCTTTCTGAAGGGGATTTAACAGGCATCCAAATGCATCAAAGACGGCAAACGAGTTACCAAGAAAAATCTGTTATAGTACCAATGTGGGGTGGCCCAGCGGATATTCTAACCATTGGCAAAAATGAGGACCAAATTATATTCCATCTTGGTTCAGTGTCAATAAAAAATTACCCTTTCAGGACGCCCCCGGGGCTCCTACCGGGAACCCGGCCCGGCTTCAACAAAGCCAACAAACCAACTCTAAATCAACCATTTCCAATTAGAAGAGCAGAGGCATTCCTGGTAAACTCAAGGAGACTGCGTTCTGCTCCCGTGGTTTCATGGCCCTTCTCCTGACCATCCTGATTGTCCTCACCTGGGGTCTGCTCGGCGCCCGGATTGCTTCGATCTTTGGGGTCCACTGGACTTCGCCGGAAGAAAGGGTGGCCGTCTCCATTACTTTGGGCATGACCGCCACGGCCGGTTTGATGACGGCGCTCACCTTCTTAGGTGGACTCTACCCGGCTACGGGCTGGGCCGTGCTGGCGTTGCTACTACTATTCGCACGGAACCGGATTCCTCCCTTCCTCACCACTCTGCGGCAATCTCTGCGTGGCCCGTCCATTCTGCTGTTCTGGAGAAACCGGACCGGGCTGGAAACCTTTGCCATTCTGGCACTCAGTATTTTGGCGATGCTTGCCGTCACGCTGGCATGGGCGCCTCCGGTCCGTACCGACGCGCTGGTCTATCACCTGGCCATCCCTAAAGCCTATCTCGAACACCACGGGGTGATGAACCTGCCCCACAACATGTATTCCTTTTTCCCTCTGCTGTTTGAGATGGTGTACCTGTTCGGCCTGACGTTTGGAGTCGAGGGCCTGCCCGCTTTGTTGGGCGTGGCGCAGGCGGCGGCACTGGCGCTGGGACTGGTGGCTTACTACCGCCGCTACCTGGGATCCCGCTACGGCTGGCTGGTGCCCGCAGTCTTTTTTTCGGTGCCGACGTTCACTGAGATCGCCGGCTCCGCTTATGTGGACCTGCCGCTGGCGGGCTTCATTTTTTTCGCGTTTTACGCCTGGGAGCGCTGGCGCGAAACGGGGCACGGGTTCTGGTTCGGGCTCCTCTGCCTGTTTGCGGGGTCCGCCTTCGCCACCAAGCTGACGGGATTCATCGTACTGCCGCTGGCGGTGCTGGGGATCGTCTGGGTGCGGCGGAAAAGCACTTCCGCCGGGCGGGTGCTGGGCGAGCTGTTCGTCTTCGCCGGGGTGGCCTTTCTCTGCATGGCGCCCTGGTGGGCGCGCAATTACGCGTATGCGGAAAACCCCTTTGTGCCGCTGTTCATGCAGGTGCTGGGCGGACAAGACAAGATCAACTGGGACCCCACCCGCGCGCTGATGATGGACCAGTACGTCCGCATGTTCGGCATAGGCCGCAGCATCACGGACTTTCTCATGTTGCCCTACAACCTGACGTTCCGCAGCGAGCCGCACTCGCTTCGCTTCGACGGGCAACTGGGAATCGTTTACCTGTTGATGATGCCGTCGCTGATCGGTCTGTGGCTGTGCCGCCGCCCGCGGCTGGGTCCGCTGACGATCGTGTTCGCAGTCCTCATTGTTTTCTGGTTCGTGTATTTCCAGTACATCCGGTTTCTCACTCCGGCGCTGGTTTTCCTGTCACTCCTGCTGGTATCGGGACTCGAAGGATGGCAGGCGCGAACGCCACGGCAAGATTTCGGCACATGGCTCCACCGCGCGTGGATGGGATTGATCGCGCTGGGCCTCGCATTCAACACCCTGCTCACGGCGGAGATATGGAAAAAGAAAGATCCGCTGGCGTACCTGACCGGAAAAGAAACGCGGGAGGCCTACCTGGCGCGAAACGTGAGCGCGTACCCCATTTACCGCGCGATGAACACGCTGGTGCCTCCAAACGGCCGTGTGTTGTTCGTTTACATGCGCAACCTGGGGTACCTGGCTCATCGCGAGTTCATCAGCGACAGCGTGTTCGAAGCGCACACCCTGCAAACCGTGCTCGAGTCCGCACGCGACGAAAAAGAGGTTTTTCAGCGGTTGCAATCGCTGGGCGCAACCCATATGATGTTCGACTCAAATTATGTTTGGGGAACCGGCTCTGCCTTTTCCCGCGAACATCAGGCCCTGCTCCACCGCTTTCTTCAAAACTGGACGGAACCGGTGGCCCGGCACCGCCATTATTACCTGTACCGCATTGTGATAAACTGACCATCCTCATTGACCACCACCGCCGGGCGGTGTATCCGACCGGGAGGAAGGAGCGAGAAAGATCATGGGACGTCTGGAAGGCTTGAAGAAAAACATCCTGATGATCATCCCCAAGGATTACTACGACGAGAAGCAGTTGGAGATTCCGCGCGAGATTTTCCTGAAGGAAGGCGCGGACGTGCGCGTGGCTTCGAGCAAGTTCAAGGAAGCCGTGGGCGACAACGGCGGGCGCGCCATGCCCGATGTGCTGATCGTGGATTCCATCGAGGGCATCACCGGCGACAGCTACGTCACCGACGGCAAGGGTACGCGGCAAATCAAGGGTGTGTTCCACGGCGTCGTGGTGGTGGGCGGCAAGGGTGCGCGCAAATACCTGTGGAAGGACAACCTGCTGCGGATCCTGCTGATCGACCGCTACAAAAGCAATATGGTGGTGGGCGCGCTGGGCAACGCCGTTCCCTGTCTGGCGGAAGCACAGTTGATCAACAACCTGGAGCTGGCCGCCGCGCAGGACAAATACTCCCTGCCGGAACTGGAACGCGTGGGCGCAACGGTCGCGGACGAGAAGCTCACGATACACGACCGCATCGTCACCGCCGCCGATGGAGAGGTGGCGGAAGAGTTTGCCTACGCGATGATCGACCTGATAGAACAAACGAAACTGAAGTGAGCCTCCACTTCCTTTTCCCCGCTTCCCCGCGGGAGGGGGAAGGCTCGACGGGTTCCTTGCGAACCCGCCTCTCCGTCACAACCCCAGCCCGTCTCCGGCTTCTGCTTCTCTTTCCTTCTTCGCAGCAATGATCTTCAGACGCAGTTTGAATGCCTGGTTCATCTCCTTGACGAACGATTCCTTGGCATCCGGAAAATAAATCTTTGCGTTGAACTCATCGAGCGTCTTGTCCTCCAGAAGCTTGGCAAACGCTTCATCGTAAAACGTGCGCGTGATTTTGACAATCAACTCAAAGGAAATGGAAATCTTCGCGTACTTGTCCCAGTTGTCGAGAATGTACTTCCGGAGAGACTCGGCGGACGGGGACCCGTCCGGAGAGGTGCGCCCGACCAGCATGTCCTCGCCGATGTACTGGTACAGATTGATGAACAGTTCATCCTCCATGGAAATCTTCAGCCTTCCTTGATAGTGATGGATTTGATCTCCATGCGCGAATGGGGATTGTCGTTGTGATCGCGCGGTTCGTTCACGATTTTGTCCGCCACCTCCATGCCCGAGGTCACGCGGCCGAAGGCGGTGTACTGCCTGTCGAGAAACGTGGAGTCATTGACCACGATGAAAAACTGCGAGCCGGCGCTGTTCGGATTCTGCGAGCGCGCCATGGACAGGATTCCGCGTTTGTGGCTGACGTCGTTGAACTCGGCGTCGATGGTGTAACCCGGCCCGCCGGTGCCGTGCCGCGAGCGGTCCTCATTGCGGCTGTTGGGATCGCCTCCCTGGATCATGAAGCCGGGGATCACCCGGTGAAAGGTGGTGCCGTCATAAAACCCCTTCTGGGCAAGGTCCTTGAAATTCTGCACGTGCCCCGGGGCCTTGTCCTCGAAAAATTCCAGTTCGATGGTCCCGTGAACGGTTTCGATCACCGCTGTTGCATTTGCCATGATGGTTTCCTTTTTATATGAAAGACGTGTCTTCCGTTTCGGTTTGGGTTATTTGTCCTTGATGATGACTTTCATCGAAATAGAATCGAACGGGTTGTCGTTGTGATCGCGGCGCTGGCTGACAATCTTGTCCGCAACCTCCATGCCTTCGACCACCCGGCCGAACACCGTGTAGTTTCCGTCCAGAAAATGCGCATCCTTGACGACGATGAAAAACTGGGAGCCGGCGCTGTTCGGGTCCTGCGAGCGCGCCATGGACACAATGCCGCGGTCGTGCGGGATGTCGTTGAACTCCGCATTGATGGTGTAGCCGGGGCCGCCCATGCCGTGCATCTCGCGGGGCTGGCTTTTGGTGTTGGGGTCGCCGCCCTGAATCATGAAACCGGGGATCACGCGGTGGAACAAGGTTCCATCATAAAACCCTTTTTTGGCGAGGTCCTTGAAGTTCTTCACATGCCCCGGGGCCTTGTCTTCAAAAAATTCGATCTTCATGTCGCCGAATTTGGTTTGAATGACCGCAATGTCACCCGCCCAGGCGGTGGTGGACATTCCCCACGCAATGAAAACGGTTATAAAGACACTTCTTATCAAGTTATGCATTTTGTCTCCCAGATTTTCAATTAAACTATAGGGGAAAAAACCGCATCGTCCGGCAGGCGGGATACCACCGGCACCGGTCTGCGCTCTGGCTGGAACGTCCGCCATTGTAGCCAAACGAATTAGAAATTGTCAATTTGCAAGGGTCTTCCCATGCGCGTGAGAACGTACTTCATCACCTTCAATTACCTGCTGGCGTTGCTCGCGGTGACCTGCCTGCTTATGGGAGAGGTGATCGAACTTTCCTTCGGGATTCTGGTGCTCACCACGCTGGGGGCGTTCTGGATACTGGAATGGAACAAGAAAATTCCGGTGATGCCTCACCGACTGTTTTCCCTGTGGAAGATCGGAGTCGTCGCCCTGCCTGCGGTTTACTTTGTATTTCAGCCGGAGATGTTGAACCTGGTGACGGGATTCCTGCTGTTCGTCCTGCTCACCCGGTTTTTGTACAAAACGGAATTGAACGACTACCTTTACGGATACCTGGTGTCCATCGTCTGCCTGTTGATCGGCGCCATCTTCACGCAGGACCTGGTGTTCGCCTTCATGTTCCTCGCGTTTTACCTGATTTTGTGCTGGGCGCTGATGTTCTACCACATGATCGTGGAAAAGGTGGGAAGCCGCGCCACCCCACAGGATTTCCGCTTTGCAGGGGAGGCGGACTCCGCGCGCGGCTCGCTGTTCGGCCTGTCTTCGTTCATGATCCTGGTCAGCCTGGGGATCACCGCCACCATCTTTCTCACGTTTCCGCGCTTCGGCCTGGGGTTTCTGGAACTGGCCAGCAGCAGTTCGCCGGTCACGGGGTTTTCCGATCAGGTGCGGCTGGGAGACGTGGGCGAGATCAAACAAAACCAGAGCGTCGTCATGCGGGTGGAATTCACCCGCCACGGACAACCCTACCGGCCGAAATCGAAAGTGCTCTGGCGCGGCGTGGCGCTGGACCACTATGACGGGCAGATGTGGAGATCGACCATGCCCATGGTGTGGCGTTCCCGCCACCGGCCCGGCACCAATACCGTTCTCTTTCACGTGCCCAATCCCAAGGATGTGGTGGAGCAGGAAATCTACATGGAATCGTTCGACTCGCCGGTCATCTTCACCCACGGCGTGGTGATGAAAATAGACGGCACCTTCGAACGCATCCAGATGGACAACGGCCAGGTGTTCAAAACCACCGACAATCACATGGGGCCGCGCCGGTTTTCCATGATCTCGGACCTGGGGGCGGACTACCATGCGTTTCGCCTGCCCGTGCAACCGGACCTGAGTTTTTTGCGAAACGGCCCGACTCCCCATCTGCAACTGCCCCAGCTTAGCGATCAACTGCACCAGTTTGCGCCCACACTGGTGAACGACTCGGACCCCGAGGAACTCAAGGCATCAAAAATCCTGAACCACCTCCAGCACTTCAACTATTCGATGAACATGAAGCGGGAAACCCGGCTTTCCGCCATTGATGAGTTTCTGTTCGTGCGCAAGGAAGGTCATTGCGAGTACTTTGCGTCGGCCATGGTGCTCCTGCTCCGCCTCAACGGGGTGCCCGCACGGATGGTGAACGGCTTCATGGGAACGGAATGGAACGAGATGGGAAACTACATGATCGTCCGTCAGGCGCACGCGCATTCCTGGGTGGAGGCCTACATCCCCGGTAAAGGATGGAAGACGTACGACCCCACCCCGCCAGACCCGGCCGCGGGGCTCAACCGCCTCAACGCGCTGTCCCGAACTTACGACATGATGCGCCTGTACTGGCAGAGGTACGTCGTCAAATACTCCGCGCGCGACCAGGTGCGGGTGGTCGAGTTTTTCAACCGCGGTGCGCACCGTCTTACCGACCAGTTCAAAAAACTCCGTTCGGTGTCGATGGACGAGGTCCTTCAATTTTTCAAGAACCGGTCGGAAATCTGGTTGGGCCTGCTGGTCCTGGCAGTGCTTCTAATCGGACTCCTGCGCTCGCCGTTCTGGCGGGGATGGTCCTGGATGCCCAAGCCGCCTTACGCGGCTCAACTCTATCGCAAGATGCTCCGCAAACTGGAAAAGCGGGGCATCCACAAACCTGCATCTTCCACGCATCTGGAGTTTCTCGAACGCCTGACCGGCCTCGCCCCGGACAAGCGGAATTGCGTGCGCGAGATCACCGGATTGTACGAACGGTACCGGTTCGGCCGGGACTTCGTCTCCAAACAGCAGATCGAACATATGGAAAAACTGGTGCGCCAGTTGTGAACCAGCGGCAGAATACAGTCACGCGGTTCTCTTGCCGCCGATTGTGTGCATGAACCCATCACTTTTGAAAAGGAGAAGATAATTCCATGCGACGTTTTTTGATTGCGGCCCTGACAGTTCTCGCTTTCGCCGCCCCCGGGCCGGCGGACGCGGCAAGCAAAAAATACTTCAGCCTGATGATCGGTCCTTCGTTCCGCACCGATGCGGACTCCTCGTTCAGCGGATCCCGCGTGGCGGGCAACCCCCGCGGCGAGCAGGATGTGAGCATCGGCGGCGTGGGCGGCGCGGCGCTGGGTATGTACCTGCCGGACAACTTCCGCATTGAGGGCGAGGTTGCCTTCCGCAACAACGGTGTGGACGAGCCCCTTCCCGCATTCCGGGACTGGGACGTGGGCGCGGCCACGCTGATGGTCAACGGCTATTACGACATCCCCGTCCGGCATCAGATTCAGCCTTTCGTGGGCCTCGGTATGGGGCTTGGCCTGGCCACGTCCTCTCTCGAAGACAACTTCGGTTTTTCCGACACCGATACCGATGCGGTGTTCGCTTACCAGTTCATCGCGGGCCTGCAGTACCGCCACAATCACCGGCTGTCCTTCTTTTCTTCGTACCGTTACTTCGCCACCACCGATCCGGATTTCCAGTTCGGCGGCGTGCGCGCGCAAACGGACCTGGACAGCCACGACCTGATTTTCGGCGTGCGATTCGATTTTGAGTAAGGTCCAGCAACGCTTCGCGACTTCTCTGAACGACTATTGACAATCGTGTGCCTTCGGCTATGATCTTAATCTTTTTGTTCGTTTGGGGAGAATCATGAAGCGATTTGCAGTATGGATGGCAGGATGGATTCTGGTATTGGGAGCAACCACCGCGTGGGCGGGCAGTCCCTACGTTTCGGGCAAGGTCGGCGGAACCGGCAAGTTCGATAACACGCTGGGAGCGGCCACGCTTGAGTTCAATACGGGGATCAGCTTTCTCGGCGCGGCGGGATATGAGTTTGACAGACCGTACCGTGTGGAACTCGAGCTGGGATACAACCGCAATTCCTTCGAGGGCCTGAACCCCCAAACCAGTGTCTCCTCAGCCGGCAGTTTCTCCGCCTTCACCACCATGGTCAACGCATATTTCGATGTCCCGCTCAAAATCCGGGAACACAAATTGCCGGTGGAACCTTATATCGGCGCGGGCATCGGCCTGGCCGTGGTGCGGGTGCAGACCAAGTCCGCCAACTTCGTCGGCAACGTTCCCGATTCGAACACCGACGTGGTCGGCGCCTGGCAGGCGATGGTTGGTTTCCAAACCGATCTCAACCCGGATTGGACGCTCACCGGCGAGTTCCGCCTGCAATACCTGCAGGATCCCAACCTGACTCTGGGCGGACTCAACCTGGATACTTCTTATGAAACGCAGCAAGTCCTGTTCGGTGTGCGTTACCGTTTCTGAAAAGTGAAGGGAATCCGGTTTCGAACGGCGCAGTTTCTTTTTCTTGAAAGATAGAGAAGACTTTCTGGAAAGACCGGGGAAGGCGGCTATGCCGTCTGGTCTTCGAGGCGGTCCAGCAGGTTCTGGAAGGGTTCGCGTTTCAGGATTTTCTGAAACTGCGCGCGGTAGTTGCGGGCGATGCTGACGCCGTCGATATGAAAATCGAACACCTGCCACTCCCCGTTTTCAAGCACCATGCGGTAGTCGATGGAAACCGTGTCGGCGGGGGTGACGACGCGGGTTTTGACCAGC
Organism: Nitrospina gracilis Nb-211; assembly: GCF_021845525.1. Lineage (NCBI taxonomy): Bacteria > Pseudomonadati > Nitrospinota > Nitrospinia > Nitrospinales > Nitrospinaceae > Nitrospina > Nitrospina gracilis. The sequence goes on from NZ_JAKJKD010000001.1 coordinate 2,436,680, forward strand.
GCAAATTCGCCTTTCACGCTTTCCTGCAGGTAGTGCAGGGTGCCTTCCTGATAATTTTCAATGAATTGCAGAAAAGACTGTTCCAGCAGTTTCTGCAGCAGGGCCACAAAGCGCTGCTTCTCTGCAAACGTGCGCGCCTGCCAGTGCCCTTGCAGGGTGGACTGCGCAAACCGGTTGAAATTCAGCCGATCGTGAATGACCCGGCGCAACACCATGCGGCGTTGCTCCGCATCCTTCTTCAGTTCTTCCTCGGTCACCACCTCCAGCACGCGATGAATGGTTTCCTTCAACATGCGCGCGGGCTGGGAAAATGCAAAACCACTCACCAGAATGTTGGACAATTCTTTCGATGTGCTAAGCGACGCGGGCGACAGATGCACGGGTTTGTCGTGACTGCGGATGCCGGAAAACGCGAAGTGCGGAAACGACCACAACAAAACCAAAATCAAAGCGACCTCCGCTTTCCAGGAAATCGAACGCGGAATCATCACACAGCCCTCCCCCATTTGGCGATGCGTTCCCTAAAGGAAATCAAAAACGCACCGGCGCCGTGATAAAAATCCTGCTCATTCCTTAGTGGATTTCCGACAACCCTCATCATGTATCGCCCTTCTGAAACCAGAACTGCCCTCGCGCCCGGCCCCCTCTTTGGATGGAAATAACTGTGATGCAATTGTAACATAAATTTAAATTCTGTAAATACAATAAGTTAACTGCCCACCTCTTGGAGTTGGCCCGACCTCAAGCCTTCTCCGGCTAAATTCCATTGAAAAATCGCAACTTTTGCTAATTTCGTCTCTTCCGCTTGAATTCAGAAAACCGAAAGATTTCTGTCCTGGGTGGGGATTTTTACCAGAAAGTCGGGACCTCTTTACTGAAAAGGGGGGGACCCTATGCGGGAAGGAGCAAAAATTCCGCCTCTCATTTTATAGTGCAAACCGGCTTTCCGCCTGGAAACTCACTTGTCAGAACTTACGATGGCGGTCATTTCCTCTGCATGAGGATGCGGCTGTACTCGGTGAGCTGTTCCGCCTTGTCGGTGTCGTTGGTGCGGTTGTAGATCATGATCAGGTTGTGGAGCATGCGGATCAGGATCTCGCGGTTGGTGACAGGCAAAAGAAAACTTTCCTCGAATTGGATGCCGAAGCCTTTCACCATCTCTTCACATCCCGCGGGGGTGATCACCCGGCCGTCATTGAACGGATCGAAAAACACTGGGGCCTTGCCCGTATCGCATCGGGCGACAAAATGCCCCGGCAGACCGACGCCGGAGATCGGCAGATCCAGCCGCTGTCCCACCAGAATGCACAGCACGGAGAGCGTGATGGGAATGCCCGCCTTCTCCGAGAGCACGGTGTCGAAGTAGCTGTTGTTCGGATTGAAGTAATCGGTCTTGTTGCCGTGAAATCCTTTTTCGTGGAACAGAAAATCGGTGAGCGCCCGCACCAGCTCCTCCCCGCCCGCCTGCGCACGGATGCGCGGGGCGAGATTCGCCGCCAGGCTGTCCAGCATCTCCTCCACCTGCACCGGGTCCGCATCCGGGTGACCGTAGCGCATGATGAGGCACACCCCCTGCTCCAGATCGAGGTCCTCGCTGGCGGGAGTTTGTGCGAGTGCTTCGAACTCCTGCCCGATCAGGCGCGGCTCGATGCGTTTCAGCACCTCGGCGATTTCCGCACGCAGGGCCAGATTCTCCACACTCCGCGCCTTTTCCAGAAACGGCAGGGCTTCTTCACCCAGTTCCACCAGCCGCACCTGAACACGCTCGCGCACAAAGGCGTCTCGATCGTCCATCAGGCGGATGAGGGAATCGATTTCCGCGTTGCCGTTTTCGGGGGTGGTCCTGGAGTCGTTGCCTGCCGGAGAATTTTTCATAGCGCTTTCGGTAAAGGGTGAGAGGGATTCCGGCCTGGATGGAGACCGCACTCCATCCAGACCGGCCTGTATGTTGCGGTTACAGGTTCGGTTGCGGCGTCATCCGCAGGTACGGCTTGATCTCTTTGAAGCCTTTCGGGAACTTCGCCGGAATATCTTCCGTCTTGATCGCCGGAACCACCACACAGTCCTCGCCGTTTTTCCAGTCGGCGGGCGTGGCCACGCTGTAGTTGGCGGTCAGTTGCAAAGAGTCGATGACGCGCAGGAGTTCGTCGAAGTTGCGGCCCGTGGAGGCCGGATACGTGAGCGTCAGCTTCACTTTCTTGTCCGGACCGATGATGAACACGGAGCGGACCGTCATGTTGTCCAGCGCGTTGGGGTGAATCATGTCGTACATCTGCGAGATTTTGCGCTCCGGATCGGCAATGATCGGGTAGTTCATCGTGCAGTTCTGCGTTTCATTGATATCGTTGATCCAGCCCTTGTGGCTGTCGAGGGGATCGACGCTGAGGGCTATGACCTTCACGTTGCGCTTCTCGAATTCCTTCTTCAAATTGGCCACCCGTCCCAGTTCCGTCGTGCAGACCGGAGTGTAGTCCTTGGGATGCGAAAAAAAGATGCCCCAGCTATCCCCTAGCCATTCGTGAAAATTGATCTTTCCTTCCGTGGTTTCCGCCGAGAAGTCCGGCGCGGTGTCTCCCAGTCGAATAGCCATAACAAATCCTTTCAAAATAAGGGTTTACCTGAAACTTTGAGCAGGGCCAACCAATCCGTCTTATCCCGTGGGCAAGAAAAACTTGTCGTTGGATTGGCTCGGATTATACCATACTATTGCAAGAAAATCGGTGCCCCGTTCGGACCTCCCGAAGGGGCCGGGAGGACGGGCAACGGTTCTCGTCTGTTTATCGATACGATGCCGGAATCCCGCGAAAGGTTTTATTGAAACTGCCCCCTCAGAACCGCGCAACCATGGCCGACGACGAACCCAGCATCCAGAAAATCGACGAGACCCTGACCCTGCTCAAGAAAATCTGGGTGGTGTTCCTCATCGCGCTGTATGGCGCCTGCATCTACAACGAATTCCGGTTTCCCGGCTTTCGCGAAGAGCCGCTGAAGGGGGAAGAGAACCTGTGGAACATCCAGCGGGTGCTCTACTTCGGCCTTTTGGGGCTGGGGCTGTTGACCGATATCGTGCAAACCCGCATCGAGCGCGACAAGGCGTTCATGTACCTGTTCGCGTCGCTTCTCATGGGCGGGCTGTCCACCCTCATCGGCGCAACACAGTTCAAAGTGTTCAACTTTATATTAGGGTGAAAAACGGGTGCCACGCGGTACGGAAGCCCGTCTATGAGAAGGCAGGCCGGACACCGGATGAGTGCAGGGGAAGCCCCCGATCCCGCTTTCATTTTGGGAGCCAAAATTTAGAGATGCGACGCCAGTCATCATCTTGTTATTTGCCCGCAACCGTGCTAATTTACCCGAACGCGAATTCGGCGCAGGAATCTATACATATATAAAAAGGTGGGCCGTTAGCTCAACTGGCAGAGCAACTGACTCTTAATCAGTAGGTTGAAGGTTCGATTCCTTCACGGCTCACCAAATTTCAATGGTTCAGCAACTTTCCTTCCAAACCGGGCCTTCCCTTGTGTCTATTTTGTGTCAAAACCGCACTGCTCTGACCAGACGATTGATTATTTTTTAACCAACGGCGTGGACGCAGGTTTAGTTGGAGGAGGTCGTCCGCGATATTATGAAGGCCGAGGGTGGGGTGTGATCGTAAGACCCTGACATACGGTTTGGGCATCCTGGCTGAGCAACATACCGCCCAAACGAGTTTGAACATGTCTGATCAAGCCGTATAGAACATCGCAATGCACGGATGGGTTGGCAAAGCCTTTACTGCGGCTCCAGCGATGGATTACGTGACCGCCTTTACATATATCAAACTCAAAACAGGTTCTGCATTTATCAGGAATCTCCCGGGTTTTTTGTAATGCCGTAACGTAGCTGTCCGACTGGCCAATCCTATCCAAAGCGCCCGCCCCCGCAACAATACCTGTCGTACGGTCAAATCCCTGACAAACCCGCAAAGCGTCATGAGGTTCCAGTGTCCCATCGGTTTCAACATTGATTGCGGAGGCGCCATCATGGCCGATGGTGTCGATATGACTGCTCTCTCCCATCAGGCGGGCTAACAGGTTATCAAACAGTCGGCATTGCACACCATCTTCCAAAGCATACAGAAACCACTCATCAAAGGCTCCGATCATAAAATTCCGCAAGCCGGCCTGAATTTTTTGAAAGTTTTCCGGAATGCTGTCATGGGAATAGTCCGGCAACAGCAGATCGAACCATCGAGCTTTCAGTTCATTTATAAGAAAAGAAACGACGCGCCGGCCATCTGCCGCCGGGTTGACCACCGTCAACACGCCGGCAAACTGTTCACAGCCCTCCTGAAGTTGCCTTATGCCGTTCACCGTCTGTTGCCAGGAACTTTGGCCATCATGGGTCAGGCGCAAAACGTTGGCCTGTTCGGGGCCATCGATGCTCGCGCAAACAGCCACATCGTGCTTGTTGAAGATTTCAATCCACTCTTCATCCACCAGAACCGCATTGGTTTGCAGGGAGAATTTCAATTGCACATCGGATATTTGCGCCCGAAAAAAACAGAGCATCCGGTCCAAATACTCTTTTCCCACCAATAGAGGTTCGCCGCCGTGGAGACTGATGGTGAACTGATGTAAGTCATGACTGCGGCAATGGCTGTCGATCATTTCTGCCACCTGCTCCACGACCGGCCAGGGAACCTGTTTCGGCTTTCTCAGGTAGGAGTCGTCATGATGCCGATACATGTAGCAATAGCTACAATCCAGATTGCAACGGGAATGAATCTTAAAAATAATCATGGATGCGTCTTCTGATAATGACACTTTCAATATAAGAAGCGAGTTTGGGATGCGCGGACATCAGCTCACGCGTCAACGCCACTTGAACCTTGTTCCCTTCCCCGTCAATCACCCAAAGCTTGTTTTGACGCGGCCACTCTCCAAGCTGCCAGGTTATTTTTGACCGGTATCCTCTGCCAGTGACAGGGTCTCCCAAACTTCGATCGTGCTTCATATTTAATCCCTTTGAGGCGGCCGCTCACTGATAGTGGCTCATGATCGAATCCGCAAACAAACGTATAGTTTGAAGAGAAAGGTCCATCGGCATGGAGCCGATATCCACATTCCACAAAATGCGTGAAGGTTCGATGATTTCAATCATTTCATCGAGACGGCGCCGCACATCATCCGGCGTGCCGAAATAGGTGGTCCGCAATTCCCGCATGGCCTCGACGGGCACAGTCTGGATGGCATTTGTCAGACTGCCGTACATGGGATCGAAATCCCTGGAAGTCCGGCCAATCCATGAAGCGGCCGCATCGGCCCAGACGGAGTGGTATCGTTTTAAATGCTCATTGCCGATCGATTCCGCCCGATTCTGATCGGTATCCAGCACCAGGGGCGCAAACACACAAACACGTCCTGCGGGATTTTCCCGACGGTACTGATCTATCGCACCACGAATCGAAGCCGGGTGTTTGAATGCCAGGACCAGCGCCACGTCATAACCATTCGCCGCCGCAAACTCGATACTGCTACGGGAAATGCTGGCGTGCCAGATGGGAATCCTCGGTTGCGTCGGCCTCGGGAGAATCGTGGCATCGGCAAACGCAAAATAATCATTCTGAATGCTGACCTTTTTGTTATGCAGTAACAGGTCGACGGCTTTGACGGTTGCGGCGTGACGGGCTTTGCTCTCGTCCATAGGGATGCCCAATGAATCATATTCGAAAGGCAGGTATCCCCGAACGAACCCGGCTTCAATTCGACCGTTGCTGATGGCATCTGCCATGGCGATTTTGGACGCGATTTGAATGGGGTGACTGTATGGTGCGATGATACCGCCTGTCATCAAACGCAGTCGGCTGGTCCTGGCCGCTACCGCGGATAGAAACATCAGAGGGTCCGGGCAGTAGCCGCCATAGGGATGCAGATAATGTTCGGTGATTTTGCTGTAGGCATAACCCAACTTCTCCGCCTCAACCGATAAGTCGATGCTTTCCTGAAAATATTGAGCGCCACTTTTGTTGTCAGGACTGCAATCCGGCAAAAATGAAAGTCCAAATTCCATCATTCACGTTCCTTGTTTCCAGCCCCAAGACCAAAATCTGAGACATAGGCGTATTCATACCAGTTGGTGTTTGTCAGCCGCGTAAACCATTCCGCGTTGCCCGTGCCATAAGCACATCCCGACAACCCCATATCCTCCGCAATCAAATAGAGATATGCTGTGAGCACACCGGCATTGCGCAGTGTCAGAGAATAAGCAAAGGATTCATATTTGTAAGACAGGCGGCCAAAACGGGAAGCCAGCATGATCAGGACACCGGGCATGGATCCTTGAACGGCCTGCAATTCAGTAAGGTGACGTAAGCTGGCATCCATCGACCGGATGAGCACCAGCTCATGGCTGTTGGCATCATGATAATAGAGTCCGCTATCGATGCCCTCACATTGCTGGACAACCAGGAACAGTTCCAGCTCATAAATTCCGCCGGCAGAGGGATAGATTTTTTTGACGAAATCATATTTGCCATTCCCCAGAAAACGATTGCTGGCCTGCACTGCTTTCGCACTCTCCGGGACGGGCACATTCCCGTTGCATCGATCCAGAAATCGACCCAACTGCTCAACCGTCAATCCCGACTCTGGAAACTGGGTGGCAGATCGACGGCTTTGCATGACCTGCCTGAGAGGGCGGGAGGCTTCATGCGAACAGGTGTCGTCCCGGCAAAGGGGCATGCGTGTTCCTTCGAACGGGCGCTCTTTCGGTAAAGGTGGGATGCCCGGATCCTCTTTGAAGCGGAACAGTCTAAGCCCGGGGTTGATGGTGCGCCCGATACGGGACCGGCTTTGAAATAACAAATCATGGAAATCCCATAGCCTGAGCGCCGCCTGCTCTTCACTCTCCGGCTGAACCAATATCCGGACGCTCACTAATGCCTGGCATAGAGACCGGCTCCATTCCCGCACGGAACCGCTATGGGTATCCACAACAGACTGGAGGGATCTCGGTTCTGAAAATAGTCCCAAAAGGTTTAATGGCTGAGGGGTACGACTGCGGATGCGGCCATCGCCGTGAGCGGATTCAACGATCCATTCGTGCCCATCAAAGCGGGTCAAGTGAAAGCGAGAGGCGACATAAAGAGTTGAATCGTCTTCCGGTTTGCCATTCAGTTGATCCGAGCATTTGGTTTCATCCACGACAAACGTCAGTTCCGGATCTTCAAAGCTCATGCAGACCTGAAGCGCATTTATTTTATCCAGGTCTGCAAGAAACATCATTGTGCTGAATGGAATCACGCCATGACGTTCTTCCGCGACCCTGATGATTTCATTGCGGGAGAAACATCCTTCGCAAATGAGCCCGGCCAATATGACGGCCGTCTTGCCCGTGAACCGCGAGGCATAGAAACCCTCGCCATCCACTTGAACGGCAGGTGGATCGTCGTTGACGGCAACCTGAACGGAGGATCGAAACTGAATCTGTTCTTCCATGAGGTCCCCCTTCAAAACCAGACCGAGTAGGGATTCATATCCTTCTCGGTCAATTCATGGCCAAGCCAACCGAGTTTTCTTGGTACCGTGTAAAGCCGGCCGGGGCCCAATCGCTTCCACATGGAGCGCAAACCCGGCGCAAAGGTGTGCACCACTTTAACAGGCAGGTCTGGTCTGGAAACATCAACGCAGCAGGCATGAATGCCTACGGACTGAAACTGCCTGACGATGTGACGGATCCCCTGTTCACAACCTGTAACCCCATCGGCTGGCTCAGGCAATCGATTCTCCGGGCACTGCGCAGGCAGTAGGTAACGCTCCTGTTCCAAAGTCGCTTCCGTAACCCATTTCGACATGCGCTTCGGCACGGATGTGTTTTTACCTGTCAAGAAATCTTCCAATGCAGATAGAGTCTGCAAGGCTTCTTTCAATGCATCCTCAAGTGCGATGCGTGGATCGATATGCGCGGAGAATCCGAAGGCAATGGAACGGCCATCATCCTGTCTTGCAATCACACAGGCATAGACCGGAATGTTCAGGTCATTACGCAAATCGAGTGCCCACAGACTATAACCACGGGCATTTAAAGAAGCCTTGGTATCCACATAAAATTTGGAGTCTTCGCAGGCTACGCTGACGGATGGGCGTTGAGTTCGATTGAACCACCAGATACCAACGCAATCCCGCTCAACCAGTTCAAGCAGTCCGTAAAAACAGGCTTCCGCGCGGGTGGCGCCCGCCGCTAAGCCGTTTGACGTCCAGAGCAGTCGGGTATCCGCCGCAACATCAACCGCCCCTGGAAAGCCTATTCCCGCACGAACCTTTTGCAACGGCACATAGGCTTCCTGAGAAGTCAGCAGGGAGGGCTCGTCCGGATCAAGCTGGTATGCCCGATTCCAAAAAACCGGCAGATCGTCATCGAAACGACTGGGCCGATCATATTCGCTGTCTTCTTCGACACAGGATTGAATTTGAGATTCGCTGAACAGGTCTATGGCGTTGGGGTGGATAACCCATTCACCAAAGCGCTGTCTCATCTCCCGATACGATCCCTTGACCAGCACTCCCTCTTTCGCCGGCGGAACAAATGGCATAGCCGCCGACATTCGTTCAGAAGCTTCGCAAACCGCCCAGGCTATCGCTTGATCCAGCCGGCCGGCCTGACCTGAACCATAGTAATAAATCCTCTGATCACTGAGCCGCAATGGACGCTCCCTGTCCCAGATACTCAAAAAGAACGGATGCCTGACGTTGGCGGCAAAGAAACCATCGCTGTTTGAGGTGTCCCCGGAGGATGACACGACGGCGCCGGAAATGGGGTCACAGAATTCTTTCAATACAGCCGCCGCTTCCTCTCCCGACCAACTTCGCCAACGGGAAGAGTCGTCATCGGATGAGGACTCAGTCAGATCCGGTCTCTCCGGCCACCACAGGGTAGGATCGCCACACACGTCACACTGAGGGAAAGGCAGGTTTGGGTGTCGTTCCATTGCCTGTGTTTTGGCATTCACTTTTAGGATGGAGTTGCCGAATTGCTTTTTCCCCGATCGATAATCTTCCAGGTAGCGTTTAACAAGTCCGGCGACCGCATCGGCCATGTCACCTGAATACGCTGAGGACAAACTCCGTTGAAAGAAGCCGGTGAAGGGATGGTCCCTGCCGATCAACTCCCTGGATCGGCGGTATAATTCCCGGGTGGCATAATAGTGCCGGGCTGGGAACTGGCAGTCGATCAGCCTCTGACGCAGGCATTCATAACACCCGTCTTCCGGCGAAAACACGGGGCCGATTAGTATGTTCTCACCATAGAGACAGACCGGAACCCATGAGGCGCCCTCCGCATACCGGTCACGATTCAACTGGCACATGGCTTCATCCAGGTAGTCCTTCACCAGCACCACTTCAATCGGGCTGTTGAGCAACCCGGCTTCCGCCTTGGCCCTTTCCCATTCGTCCACCTGCCAGCCGGATGGCCCTGAAACCTGAGGAGCGAGAAACAGCGGGTACTCTTGATCCCGAATAAAATCCCTCTGCTTCAAAGCTTCCCAAGCATAATTGGCCGAAGCCAGCAATGTGAATTCCTGCCCGCAGACCTGATCAAGGAACTCATCTTTACTGAATGAAGAAGAATGCGAGGATAGTCGATCGTTGAAAAACCGGGCCACTCGACACCAAATGGCGTCGGTAGAGCAAATGGAGTGGTCCGAACTGTATATATATGTATACCCTTCCAAACCGACAATATTTAAATTTGGACATATGTAATACAGAATGGACATCACCCAGGGCTTCACAAACTCGTTATGTTTTTTACGATCGATTCACTAACAGCAACAACAGCAAGCAAGACTCGATGAACAGCAAGCAGCCTCGACCCCCTTTGGAGAAGGCGATGAACCACTGCTAACCAAAACCTCGTCGGGCGACAAGTCCGAAGGAGGATTCGGCGCGCCAGGCAGTTCCACAACAAAATGGTTGTTCTCGGGCTCTTCAAGTCCACAGCCATAACCAATAGGATCCACTTTGAATTCAAAACCCTCCCAGTCGCCCGGAATATTTTTCTCAACCCAAGCCCTGGGATTATTCGGATCAAAGTCCGGGTTCGGAGATCCCTTCCATTTTGCCTTCAGGACCTGCTCCATATATTCTGAAAACAGATCGCGAAGCTGTTTTTGATAGTCGACATTATTTGTCATTGCACAATCCTCTTTAACCTGGCTTCTTGATTAGTGACTTCGTGCTACGATTTTGAAGGTGTCTGTACCGGTACCCGCTCGCCCCCTTTGCTTCAAAGCCTCCCACGCAAAATTGGTCGGCGCCAGCGAAGATGAATTCCTGGCCGGAGACCCGGTCCGGGAATTCATCTTTGCCGAACGAAATCATTTCACTAACAGCAACAGCAACAGACAAGGCTTGAACAACAGCAAACCGCCCCGCCGCCCTTTGAATGGCCACCGGACTTGTCGTGAGTTGGGGGAGGGGGAGGACTGCCGCTAACCAAAACCTCGTCGGGCGACAAGTCCGAGGGAGGATTCGGCGCGCCAGGCAGTTCCACAATGAATTGATTTTTTTCCGGCTCTTCAAGCCCGCACCCATAGCCGATAGGATCCACTTTGAATTCAAAGCCCTCCCAGTCGCCCGGAATATTTTTTTCAACCCAGGGCTTGGGGTTATCCGGATCGAAGTCCGGGTTGGGGGTTCCCTTCCACTTCTGCTTCAGGACCTGCTCCACATATTCTGAAAACAAGTCCCGTAACTGCTTTTGGTAATCGATATGACTTTGGGCCATCTTCAACTCCTTCCATTAATCTGACTTATTGATTAGCGACTTTTTACTACGATTTCTTGGATGGTTTTTGCACCGGTGCCTGCTCGACCGGGATATAGAAATCTCCCTTGTAGACCGATTGGTCCTTGCACTTGACCTTCCAGAACTCCTTATCGGTTTTGTTTTCACCAACCTGGGAGATAGCCCGGATGATCTCCCTGATTTCCGTTCCCGCCGGAATAGTGGTGCCTGTTTGAGTGATCGGGCTGAGCCCGTCGGATTGCCAGACATCACAAACCCGGCTCGTTTTCACCCATCCTTCCTGCGCGGCTTCCTTGGCCTTTTGCTGTGCCTCATCCAGCGGGAATTTTATTTTGACTGTCGCCATACCCTCACTCGGATTGCTTCCACTGATACCTACTTTCCAATCCTGAGAATTCCAACCATCGTTGTAATACCAGTTTCGGAAAGTGGCGCCGAATTGCAGCTGGACCTGGAAATAATTGGTATTCTTTTTCCGGTATTCATCCGGCATTTTCCACACCAGCGCCCCGCTGGGCTGAAAGGTGTTGATCTCAAAATTTGAAGGAGATCCATCCGCAGTGAAGTCATTGAACGTGTAGCTCCAGTAACCATTGGCGCCACTGCCGCCATTGGTCGATGAATTCTGCAAATCACAGAAAGACACTGAGAACGATGAGCTGTCACTCATGCTCCATGAATGACCAACCCCGATGGTGCCCGTCAGAGTGGGACCGAAGAACCCAATGGAGCCATTGACATTGGTGGATTGGCTGGTAGACACGCCCCTGGTTTCTGGTGAAGGAGGCGAACTGTCCGGCGAAGAGCTCATCAACTGCAAGGTGTCCGGACCGGGAACCTGGTTGGGATAGTCCTGCGGCGCTAGTCCCAAAATGTATTCATAGGCATACCAGCCCTTGGTCAAACCATCGGAGCTGGGATGCCATGCATTGCTTGGACCGAACACGCAGGTCGCCATCATCAGATACCAATCACTCCCCTTCTGCTGAGCCTTGGTTCCATCCGGGTTGGCCCAGACATTCATCGCGGCGCCCCAGAGATTGGTAATGAAACTGCATTGAACGGTTTTGTTTTCGCCATCCAGATGAAAGTTATAATGACGGTAGTTTCCACCCAGGTTCATATTCGCCATACCCCAGATATCTGAGGGTCCGCCACCACTCTCACCGGCCTTCAGTTCCGTACCGGTTATACGTTTATGAACGGCATTCACATCATGCCTCTGTGCCTTCCTGAGCCCATCAACCACCATCGAAATACGCTGTTGCGCCTGCTCTCCTTCACTCAGTTGAACATGGGGCTCTGCCATACCAAGCAGTTGTTCGTTCGGCGGCAGGTTGCCGGTTCCCTGAATTGGCAACGGCGAAGACACCGGCTTATAAGAAATGACGCATGCGTTGCAGTGCACCCCGTACATTTCGATGGATTCCGGATCATCCTGCACTGGAACATTCAGGGCCTCGGAGAAACACTTGAGTGTTTGCTCGGTGGGATAACACAAAACAACGCCACCGCCGGCTTTAAGACGGCCTTTGAGATGCTTCAGATCGGCCGGGTTCGACAGGTTTTGGATGAAAGTCACGTTGTCCGCTGACTGGTCCAGCGCCAAACCCTGCCCCACCGCACCTTTCACAGAATTCAGGTGAGACATCATTCTATTGCCCGCCGTCAGGTCCGTGGTCTGCAGGGGAAGGGAATGCATGTAGTGAAACCCTGCCATCAGCCTTTCTGATTTATCCGACACATCGAAGGCCTTGTCGGCTTCAATCTGGTCATTCGGGTCATCAAACAACTCCGGCGGGCCACCCCGCTCTTCCATGGAACTGTCCCATTCCAGCAAATCTTCTTCCGTAACCGTCCGGTCGGCAATATAGCTGAGCAGGCTTTGCTCCGACTTACTGTAGCCCGCCATGTATGGGCTCAACTGATCAAATGCACTCAATTTCATACAGCGCATCCACTCGCCCTTATCAAGCGTCCGCACCCAGTCCCAGTATTCGCGCATGAACACCTGAGCGTCTTCAAAACCAGAGGCCCCCATGGTTTCCCTAAGAGAAACATCATTGTTCAGCGTCAGCTCAAGAATGTCATGACGCACACTCCACATGGACCCTGCGACCGGCTGATTCATTTGATCCACCAGCAACCAGGGATGTTTGCCTGCGCCAATGACATACGTCGTTAAAAATCCATTGGGATGGACACCCACAATGTGCAATGCACTCCCTTCCAACGGATGGGCCAGCCCTGAGGTTTGCAACGGCAATGCATAGACATGAAAGCCATCCGACGTGGTATATTTGGAAGCCCAGCTTTCCGGTAAGCACGCCTCCACCATGGAGCCTTTTCCGAGGAAGAAGTTGACCTGATCCACCGATGCATTTGCCTTCCACTGGGAAATGGCATATTCCCGGGAGGCAACAGGATCCAACCCGGCGCCAATGTCATACCCATTTTCAACGCGGTGAAAGGGACGGCTGATGCTTTGCTTCATTGCGGCCTGGGACGGCGTCAGTTCCTGCGAGCCTATCCCCATGGTGCCCACCGTCTTGCGCAGTAGGTTCGGATAGGACAGCACCTCACAGGCACGCAAGGCGTCATCATTCAGGTTGCGCGCGCCAAGATCAATACCACTGCCAAACACGTGAAAATGACCAAACTGAGCAATGGACTCGCCGGAATTTTGGTAAAAAACCGCCTTGGATCGTTCTTTCAATACTTCCTGCTCGAACAGTACTTCAAACAATTCATTGCGGATATCCAGCGTCATGGAGCCAAATGAACCATCCGAGTTTTTCAACCCACGCCCCATAGGCACCAGATCGAGGTTGGTCGGTATCTGGCCCTTGGAAATGATTTTCGACAGCTCTTTAATAAAAGGGTCCATGGAATCGGATATATCAATCCGATCCATCCGGGAGTCTGGGGTCACCCAGCCGGCGGCCTTGGCGGAAATCGCCGAAAGCGTTTTGTAGCTTCTTACCCGTGAAACAGACCTTGTATACCCCGGTGCCTTGGGGGCACCTTTACCTAATATCGCAGATATACGGCTTATCATCCTCTCTCCTCCTTTTGCCACGTTTCCCATCGGGACGAGTTCCGGTTACCGGACGAATGGACTTTCATCACAGCCACCCCAATGCTTTCATTTGTTGAAATTATCTGGCTTGCCATAAACCTTGGTTCCATCCGGCAATTCGCCCTCCACAATGAGGCCTCGGCTTACCAGATAATCCAGCGCTTCTTGAATCAGTTCCGTCCTGGCTTCCATCCTCTGCTGTGTCAGCCAGATCCTCACGCCGCTTATGCTGTCTTTTGCCTGAGTGTGAACCTTTAAATAACCTTCGATATCGCAGATCAAACTCCAAAGGGTAACGACATCTTTATCGAGTGACCTGCGAGGCATGTCTTCCACAATCACGTTGTTACAGCAAATATGATGCCGGAAGAGCGAGGTTGTTTACGCTTGTTTTTTAATGGGTTTAGGATGAGAAAAAAGTAACGGTGGGAAATTTCAACCCCGGCAAAAAAAGGGCAATGGATTGCCAACGCTGAATATCTAATGGCTTTACCGGAATGGGACAAACCTTTCCCGGGTGGGTGCTTTTTATCCTATCTGCGGCTGAACATGAGGGAGTGTGAAGCAACGCAGTTGAAAAGTTGAAAATCGGAATCAAAGCTTAAGGTATGAAGCTTTTTCTGTTGATACCATTCTTTTTCAGAAGCTTTCTCAAGGCGCTTCGATCCATATCCCCGGCCCGCTTCGCCGCTTCAGTAATGTTTCCATGGGTTTCAGTCATCAACCGGGAAAGATAATTGGATTCGAACTCAGCAAGGGCTTGTGCCTTGGCCTCTTTAAAGTTTTTCAGATTGTCCGAGGTAGGAAGTTCATAAAGAGGGCCCGAATCCATTTCAGTGAAAACGGGATCGGGGGGCGAAATGGCATCGCCTTCGCACATCAGGACAGAACGATGAATAAAATTTTCTAACTCGCGGAGGTTGCCAGGCCAATGATAGTTTTGCATCCAGCAAAGAGTTTGGGGCTGAAGCTTTTTTTCTGGAAAATTGTAGCGCAAGGAATAGCGTAGAAGAAAGTACTGGCTCAAGAGTTCCAGGTCTTCCAGACGTTCCCGCAAAGGGGGCAAAAAAATCCTCAAAACATCAAGGCGGTAATAGAAATCCTCCCGAAATTTTCCTTTCTTTTTCAAGAGGCGCAAGTCAACGTTGCTTGCGGCAATGATTCTTATGTCGGCCTCATGCAAACTATTCCCGCCCAGAGGGCGATAACGCCGGTCCTGCAAAAATCGCAACAAAACAATTTGCGCACTTAACGGGAGACTGGCTATTTCATCCAAAAACAGAGTGCCGCCCTGAGCCTGCGCAATGAGACCCGGCTGGACGTTATCAGCTCCGGTATACGCACCTTTCACATGGCCAAACAACTCATTTTCAATCAGGTTTTCGGGGATCGAACCGCAATTGATCGGAATGAAGGGGCGCCCCTTCCTCGGACTCAGGTAGTGAATGGCCCGGGCGGTCAATTCCTTACCCGTACCCGTCTCTCCATGAATAAGCACCGGAGCAAGGCATTGGGAGCATTTGTCGATTGAATCCAAAGCTTTTTGAAATTTTGGAGATTTTCCTATTAAGTTGAATGCTCTGAATTTATCCGGCATTGCATCCTTAGGAAAGATAAGTCACCTTACAAATTGAAGCTTTGGGTACGAAATGCAGTTCAATTAACCGAAAGCAGGTCAGGGGATCAAAGTTTACGACCCGGGCTTATATGAACTTAGGACTACAGGGCGTGGTCTCAAAGAAGCCGGCAACCTCCTCCCTCACGTTGCCCCCGAGGAAGGTTTTCCGACATTAATATTTTACTTTCCATATATTTTTTTGAAATTATACGGATTTCCGAAATATATTGCAATTTCTTTGGGAATTTTTTGTCTTAAAATCGGAAGTCGAAATAAATACCCTAAATCAAGTAGAAACCCAAGAGTGCGGCTGAGAATGCCCATTGCAACATATTCAGGGGAGCTTGAAAGGATAAACCTGAACTGCCTGTGGGTGGATTTTCGAAAATCCTTGCGGGAAAAATCGGATTCGCAATCAGCGGGTAGGAGGCTCGATTCCTCACGGTCTCAATATCTTAAAACTCGGCAGTGACTTGACCTCTATCGCTCTACCCGGGTTGGCGCCGCGGCTGGCAATCATACAAAAACCTACCTTCCTCCATCGAGTGGGATAGCTTATGCCAAATTGGGCCTATTCAACTTGAACAAAAAGTAATCCTTTTTGGTAAGACCTGGCCGGTTCTCCCGTATTTTCCGTCACTATCTGGCCTGAAACGGTTTTATTTCGTTGCCTCCCCGGACGCCTTCCCTTACCTTAAAATACAAGGGTGTGTATTCCGAAAATTAAATCATTTTTTACCGTTCACCTTTGCATGAAGGCCGGTCCGAAAATGATCCACTTACCCAAATCCTCGCGCATCTCTCTTTTTCTTTTTACATTTTTATTCTGGATTGCTTCCGGGACATTGTTCATAGAATCGGCCCGCGCCCTCACCGGCACCGCGCAAAAAGTATTTCAGCGCAACAACCAGGCGGTGTACCAGATCCGCGTCATCGATATCCACTCGCGCGAAAAATACGTCATCGGCTCCGGCTTTCGCATTTCCAAGGATGGCCTGTTTGCCTCCAATTTCCATGTCATCTCGGACGTGGTCGATCAACCGGACCAGTACCGCATCGAGTACTACCGCAAGGGTCGAAAGGTGGGGAACCTCACCGTCGAGGCGATCGATGTTGCACACGACCTTGCCATTCTGCGTGGCGAACCGTCGCGCAAAAAACCCGTCCATCTTGGATCGTCCAAGCAAAGGCAGGGAACGGGAGTGTACCCCATGGGCAATCCGCTGGATGTTGGCATGGTGGTTTTGGAAGGCACATACAACGGCTTGGTCGGCGATGCACCCTATCAACATATTCTGTTGTCCGCGGCATTGAACCCAGGTATGAGCGGCGGCCCGGCCTTCGATGCCGCAGGCAAGGTGGTCGGGGTGAATGTCGCCATCGAGGGCAACGACCTCAGTTACCTCGTCCCGGTGGAGTACCTGATCAAACTGAAAAAAAGCATTAAGACCGAACGCGAGCCTAAAAACTGGCCGGAGGTCATTCAGGAACAGATCCTCAAACGCTACGAACACATTATCGAGAAAGCGGTGAAGTCCGACTGGCTGTTCGAAAATCTGGGCGCGCTCAAGGTGCCGCAAAGCATCCTGCCTTCCGTCGTGAAGTGCTGGGGACGTAGCCGGTCGGAGGATCCTTCACAAAATGCGTTTCTCTTTTACGGCGATAAACGGTGCCAGAGCGACCGCAACATCTATCTTTCATCCGACCTTTCCACCGGTACGGTCGGCTACTCTTTTTTCTGGTTGGAAAGCCAGAGCCTGAGTTCTCTCGAGTTCTACAAACGGTTTTCCGCTCAATACGCACAGGGGCATTTTTATCCCTATGCGACCCGTAGAGAAGTCACAAAATTTTCCTGCCATAACAGTTTCGTCATGCTCGCTTCGCACAACTGGAAGGCCGCATATTGCGTGCGCCGCTACATCAAGTACCCCAAACTGCATGACGTGTTCGTGAGCTTCGCCATACTCGGCGATTCGCCGCGCAAATACATCATCCAGGTAGGAATGGCCGGACTGACGGAACCATTGGCACGGCGGTTTTTAAAGAAATTCATGGGAAGCATCCAGTGGACCGAATAATCATCGAATTGCTTGCGCCACAGGGACCGGCGGTGGAATCGCGCCACGTGTTCGATCGCGACCGCATCCGCGTCGGGCGTGCGTACTCGAACGATGTCATCGTTGATGATTTGTTCGTATGCCCGGAGCACCTTTTCATCCTCTGCAAAGAAGGCAAGGTGTACCTGAAGGATCTGGGCAGCAGAAACGGCACACAGGTGAACGGCGCCCCAAAAATTCACGACAAGACCGTGGCGGTGAACTCCGGAGACGTCATCAGTATCGGGCGCACCCGCTTCCGGGTTCTGCTTCCGAATCACCCGGTGGAAAGCACAAGGAAGATGGACCGCTTCATGGCGTTCCGGGACTTCATCGACCGTCCGTGGGTGCCCATTGTTTTTTCGTTGGTGGTCATTGCGGCGGGAACCTGGATGGGGCGTATGGTGGACCCCAGCGATTCGTTCTGGAAGAAAGAGTTTTACAGCATTGTAATTGGATTCGCCGCCAGCATTCTCAGCTTTGCCGGCCTGCTCAGCCTGTACACATTTTTTAAATACAGAAAGTCCTACTTCGTGCGCAATCTCGTGATCGCGGACATTGGACTTTTCCTGGGTCTCATTTTGGAAGGCATCGACCCCTTTATTTATTTCTGGATTTTGAATGAAACCTGGATGCAGGTCCTGGACTACCTCATCAACTTCATCATAACGCTCGGCATGTTCTGGGCCAGTGTCCGGATGGCGAAGGACTCCCTGACATGGCGTGAGGTGTTTGGGCTGATTTGGGTGCCATTGATCCTGGTGCTGATCGCCGGCTACGGCAAGAACTCCAACCAGATGGGATTCCAGAACGATCCCATCTATCACAGCAAACTGGCACCGGGGATGGGGCCATTGTTCGAACCGCAATCTTTGGATGAGTTTTTAAACAATGGGGCCAGGGAGTTTGAGCACCTGGATGAAGAATAACCGCCAAAGCATGCGGGGCGGTATCGCGTTTGTTATTTAATAGGAAACTGCACGCCGCACTTGAGACCGGCGACGACTTTGTTTTTTGGGTTGGGTAACTCCAGGCGGATGCCGAACGTGCCACTGGCGGCATCGACCACCGAATCCACGATCTTCACCTCCGCCTTGTAACTTCCACCCACCGGGTTTTCCGGGAACACCGTGGCTTTCATACCTGTTTTGATTTTTCCAAGGTAGGTAATGGGAGCAATGACCTCTACGTTCAACGGGTCGATCTGAGCCAGCTTCACCACAGGTTGCTCTTCCACAAATTCACCCGGCGACTTCAGGCGTTCCACCACCACCCCGTTGATGGGACTCACAATACTGCGGAGATCCAACACCTCCCTGGCTCGGTTCAGTTCCAGTCCGGCAATCCTATGCCCCTCTTCCGCCCTCAGGACTTCCAGTTCAGCCAGGATTTTTTCCGTCGCCGCCTCGTCCTGTTCGTTTTTCGGCACCATGTTTTTTTCGTACAGCTCATTGACCCGTTTTAACTTGCGCAGGCTCAACGCAAACCTTTCCTTGTTGATCTCAATCTGCGTTTTCGATTCAGCCTGCGCCTTGGCCAGTTGAACTCCCGCCTCCTCGACGCCGGAACGCAACCGCGCCACCACCTGACCTTTTTTCACCAAGTCACCGCGCTTCACCGACACCTCCTCCAGCGTTCCGCGAATCGAGGTGCTCAACTCCACTGTCATGAACGGTTCGATCACGCAGTCAAAGTCACTCGTTCCCTTCTGCGCCACCGCCGAGTGTACGGGAAAAAGACCGCACCACAGAATCCACCAAAGAAAAATAGAAACTTTTGTTTTCATTTATTCCGCTCGCCCAGAAAACGCCAGCATTTTGCCAGCTTGTTTGTCCGTGTCCATGAGTTTCGCGCGCGAAACCGCATGTTGCCGTTCTACCTGCCGCTGCGTCAAGTTCAAAAACATATGCCGCGCCCAGCCACCCATCCAGCCGAATCCTCTTACCGCTGTCACCGCCCAGGCCGGCGCAAACATCCGGACCACCTCGTCTTCCAGGGAAAGAAAATAGTCATAATCCCCTTCAGCCTGCCCCGCTTCGCAACGTTGAATCAGCTTCCGGTCATGCCGCCGGCATTCGCTGACTTCGGCAAGGATTCCATGCGCTCCCGCGTGAACAGCCTTGTCCGCATGGACCGCCGCGCGCATTCCTTTTCCCGCATGGTAAAGCAATAAAGTGATGCTGCCCGGCCGCCCGGCCGTCTCCAGCCGGTGAGCCTCGTCTTCCTCCTGCATACCTGCAATCACCTGATGCGGAAGGCCACGCTTGGCGAGCATGGACGCCAGCAACTCTGCCATGGGCAAGGACCGCAATCCGATGATCACCGGCCTGCCGGACCGATGCAGGGCCTGCACCCGTCCCACAACACCTTCCCATTTCTTTTCCGCATCAGGGTACAGCCGGAAGCATCCCGCCCGTCTTTTAATTCCATCTCGATTTCCAATCCGCATCACCTTAAGCGGATATGTCTTTTCCAGCTCCTTCCGCGCTCCCACCAGGGTGTGGGAAATGCCGCCCAGATGCAGGTAGCGCTGAAATAATTCCTGGTAGGAAATTTTGGCCAGCGTCTCCCGGCCCCCGGAGCTGGGAAGCCCTTCCTTCAATTCCAATAACTGAAACAGGCCACGTTGCCACGACGGCTGAATTTGCAGGGCACGCAGGGCGCGTTCTTCCGCATGGATTCTTTCCCCGCTCACCCGGTAATGCCGATCCCGAACGAGGAGATGAACCGCAGTGAGAGCCTGGGTTATCAAATCCTGGCTTCGCTCCATCCCCGACCACATTCCTCCCAGAGACTCGGTGATCTGCGCAACGTGAATTCGTCCACTCGACGTCAACCGGACATGGTTCCGCATGTTGTCGATCTCGAAATCCATCCCGGCGTGAAGAAGCGCGGAGAGTTCCAGCGCCTTTTCATAAACCTGCCGCGCACCGGGCAAATCCGTATTTCTGGAGATGAGAAGTGGCGCCCGCGCATCATCGATGAGCACCGTATCCAGATCATCAATGATGCCAAAGCACAATCCACGCAAAACCAGGCTGCGTTCACGGTCTTCCGCTCCGTTCAATCGGCCGAGGTGCAAGTGCAGACGGCTGCGCCGCCCCTCGGAAGCCAGGTGATCCCTCAGGTAGTCGAAAGCAACCTGTTTGTGAGTGGTGAAGGTGATGTCCGCGCGGTATTGCTCCTGACGTGCAGGAACATCCATCCCCGCCACCACCTGCCCTACCGAAACGCCCAACGTGCCGCAAATTCGGGAGAGACGGGAGGCATGGCGCCGCACCAGATAATCCGTTGCGGTGATGACATGCACCGGAAGGCCCGCCAGCGCCGCCGTTATCGCCGCCAGGGCGATCGAAACCGCATTGTCGTTTGCCTCTCCGGACTCCACCGCGCGTTGATGAATCAGGCCCCATCCCGCCAGCACTTCGCTGTCGCCTGGGCTCACATTTTCATTGCGGGCAAACCACTCCACCACCAACGCAAAACTCCGAGCCACATAGTAGGATTGAAATCCCTGACGATGCAGGGGAGATCGGAACCCCCGGGCTTCCTTGCGGATTTCCTTTTCCGTCAACCCGCGAAATTCTTCCTTCAGGCGAGTCACCTGTTCCAAAAAACGGTAGGCCTCGGGAGGAGGAAGCAGTGATTGGGGGCCACGGTGTTGAACGAGCCAACGCCATGTGCCATCCAGCCACCCCTCATGTTTCTTTTGCTTTTCTGGATAAAGACCAGAAGCCACGCCGGGCCTTGCCCAATTTTCTATGAACATTTAAACCCCGAACCTCTTGAGCAAAAGCTGGCGAACGGTGCGGTACCACTGCTCCGCAAGCGGCACCCGGCCATGATCGAAACGGACAAAGACACGTTCACCAATGCTCCGCATTCCCGCCTGGGCGGGTAACTCCAGATCAAGTTGGAACACAGACTTAAACGCCTTCATTCCCGCTTCATCGCTGGGGTCCACCGCAACCTCACCGCCTCCGGGCAAGCCCAGCGCCATACTCGGAAGTTTTTCCGTCGCCGCCGGAACCTGCCGTTTCACTTGAGCCACGTACACCTCGGAGATGCGTTCGGCCATACGCACATGAACACCGCGGGTTTGTTCTTTTACCAGCCCGATGCGGTCCTGCGGCACCACCACCCGCACGGTTCTCAAAGGATAATCGACAACGTAACCCAATAGCTGACCCTTCTTGACGAAGCGGTTATCCAGATCCCCCGCATTTGGAAGAATGAGTGTGCCGTTCAGCGGACTGCGCACCACCAGTTGCGATT
The DNA here is from genome assembly GCF_021845525.1 of Nitrospina gracilis Nb-211. Taxonomy (NCBI): domain Bacteria; kingdom Pseudomonadati; phylum Nitrospinota; class Nitrospinia; order Nitrospinales; family Nitrospinaceae; genus Nitrospina; species Nitrospina gracilis. Next base: position 2,458,536 of record NZ_JAKJKD010000001.1, read on the forward strand.
CCTTTTCCTGCATGCGTTCCAACTGGGCGCGCACCGCAAGCATTTCTTCCTTCTTGATTTCCGCCTGCGTTCGATCTTCAAAGCGCAACGCCATGTACCGAACCTCCAGCTCCTGCATTTCTTTTTCCAGAACTTTCTTCTCTGCCGCGAGCAAGGGGTCTTCGTTGATCATGATCGCATCGCCCTGATGAACCCGCTGATTGGAACCAAACTTGACTTCACGAATAAACCCTTCGGTTCCGGCGCGCAGAAGCGATTTCTCCGGAGGCCAGATAATCCCTTCCGCCCGCGTGGCATAAGGAAACGGTACCTTGAATATGAACCAGGCAAGCGACACCACCAAGAGGGCGCTCAGCGCCACCGCTCGGGCGCGCTTTCCGGATATCACCGGACTGCGGACCAGGAAGTCGAGCTTTTTATAAATGGGGATGACCAGCATGGTCATGAGAGCCCACATGGCAAGCACCACACCAACTATGAAAAACTTGCTTGCCACAAACAGCACGATGACGCCCATGATGAACAGCCGGTAAAAAAACGACGCCACACCATAAAACAGGAACCACAGGCGTTCGCCCCAGCCGTTTGCAGGCGACTTCACATGCTTCGCACCGAACAGGTATCGCTGAAACAGGTAGCCCAGGAAATTCGTGGAACGGCTTCCCAGGTTTGGAATCTCGATGGCATCCGACAGAAAGTAATAGCCGTCGAAACGAAGGAGGGGATTGCCATTGAACAGAAGCGTGGACACACTGCCGATCAGGATCACATTGTAGGCGATGGTGTGGATGATCCCGTGTTCAACATTGACCCAAACGAACATGGCCAGCGCCGCGAGAAACAACTCGACCATGATTCCCGCCGCATCCACAATCATGCGCTTCGATTTATCACTGAACGCCGACGCGCTGGATGCCTCCACATACGGCACAGGTATGAACACCAGCAGCATGATTCCCATTTCGTGCACCTCGCCGCCCCACACCTTGGTGGCGAAGGCGTGCCCGAATTCGTGAACCAGTTTCACCACCGGATAAACCAGCCACAGCACAAACAGGTTTTCCGGCGTCATCACGCGATCTGCCAGGTTCTGAGTCAACCCGCCCCAATGCACCCCGGCAAGGGATACCGCATAGCCCACGACTGCCAGCCAGAGGAAGAAGCCGAACCAGTTGAACGCATACCGCGCCACCGACTGCCAGCGTTCGAGAAACCGCTCGGGATTGAGGAGAGGGAAACGGATGGAAAGCGGGCTCCAGAACCACTGCTTCAATTTCATTTTTTCGTGGAGCCGGTGGCGGCTGAATAATTCCAGCGTGTCCGGTGGAACATCGCACAGCAGGGTATCACTGGTATGGAGCTGGCCCGCCAAACGGATCATTTCGTCCTGCGTCGGCGCCTCGTCGCCGAGAAAATCCACCGCGCGGTCCCAGATTTCCTGAAACGTGCGATGGCCATCCATTTGCGCGACAAGGTAATAGGCGGCGGGGCTCAACCGGTGGTAGCGACCGGATGAATGATCCTGAAGCACATACCAGAGACGTCCGCGGTAATGATGCCGGTGCACCTCCGCATGGCTCCGCAACCGCGGCTTGAGGTTCGCCACGCGATACCACATCGGACTGTACATCGAATCCAGGGACATAATGGCTTCCCGTTTCAGAATGCGAAGTTTATGGCCACCAGGTCCAGAGCTGCAGACGCAACCAGTTGATCATTTCGCGCGTGAGCACCCAGATGAGTTTGCGTTCCCCGATCTCGATCTTTCCCACACCCTCCATGCCGGGACGCAGGAAATCCGGATTGCCGCCCAGCCGTGCTTCAACACGGAAGAAGTTGCCGCCTTCCTTGGTTTCCGTAACCGGCGTGATCTTCGTCACTTCAAACGGCAGGCGTTGCTCCACGGCCCCCGACAAAACGAGCGTGCCTTTCTGCCCAAGCTTCACATGGTTGATATTGCGCTCATCGACATTCAACAGCACGCGGTACGTATCGAGAGGCGCGAGTTCAAACATCACCTCGCCGCGTTCCACCGGCGCGCCGAGCGACTGGCTCAAATCGCCGGACACCACCATGCCATGAAAAGGGGATTTCACTTTGGTACGCGCCAACTGCTTTTCCGCAAGCTCCAGCTTGGCCTCCGCCTGTTCGATCTGCGCTTTGAGAATGCGGATTTCACTGCGATCAAACTTGGCCAGCACATCGCGGTACTGCCGGCGGTATTTTTCCAGTTCGCTTTTCCATTTGAGCCGTTCCAGCACCAGGTCCTTGTCGTCCAGTGTGAACAACACCTGCTCCTCTTCCACGATGTCCCCCGGCCGCACCAGCGCTTCCGAGATGTAGCCATCCAAAGGAGCAACCATGACGCGTTGCACCGCGCCCTGCAACGTGGCATCCGCGGAAACGCGAAACTGCGTGGTGGCAAAAGAGAAAAATGCAATCACCCCGGCAAACAAAAGGCACACCAGCTTCCACCCCAGGTTGCGCGGACCAAACAACCCGGTCAAAACATTCCAGAACGACAACACAACTTTGGTGACAATATTCCGGTCGTCCCGACGCTTGGTGTATAAAATCGGCCCCACCACCTGACCAATGGCTTCGCACACTTCCGTTTGCTCCGGCGAAAACCGCTTTCCACCGGACAATTCAAATGTCAACGCGCCGATGATGTGGTCGTGCACAATCAACGGCACCGTGCAGATTCCAGACTTGCCGTGCTGTTTGGAAAGCTCCTGATGCACGCGGTTGATGAAGGGATACGAAGGGTCGGGCGAGGGATAAAGGATGGTTGCCGCCTGGTCCAGGCATTCTTCCATGGCGCGACTGATGTCGCGGATGAGGTTGGTCTTCTTGTTGAACTTGGCGCTGTGCGACAACGCCACCACCCTCATCTTGGTGCCTTTGGTAAAACCGAGGGTCACGCGTTCGCAACCCAGTTTCACCGCCATGTCGGTGACCACGGCATTGGCCGCGTCATGAAACCGCTCCTCTTCCAGACCACTGGTGATCAGTTCCAGAATGGTGGCGAGGTGCTTGTTGCCGGACGGGGTTTTGCCCCTGTCCCGGCGATAAAACTGCTCCACCCACACCGCCCCCCATTGCAGTTGACGCATGAGGATGCGCAAGGTGTTCGGGTTGCGGGAAGCGACTTCCACTCCCACAACCCCATACAAATCACCATCCACAAGAAAAGGATGCGCGAGGTAGGAAAATTTGGAGGCTGCATCCGCTTTGCCGTTGACTTGAGTGGGATTGCGCATCACTCCCTTGCGCTGTTCCATGGCCATTTCCACGGCGCCGGTGAGATGAAGGGGGATGCCTTTTTTTTCAGGCCAGAATGCGGCGGGAGCGTATTCGCGGGTTTTGGGATCGCCCAGCACCACCACGCCGCGGGTGATTCCGGGAACGTGACTGCACTGGAGAGCCAACCAGGCGCCGGCAAATTCCTGAGCCGTTACGGCTTCATGTAGCTGTTTCCATTGGGCGGGATCAGCGAAAGCGCGGCGCGGATCGCCCCTGGTTTCAGACCCGGTTTCTGGACGCATTGCAGAAATCCTTACACATTAAGACAAGGGTTTCCAAGCGCACTCATGCACCTCAAGCCTCGCGCGCTCACGGGATGAACAGCGATCCCATTGATTCCTTGTCGATTGTGGTCTTCAACCAGTGTAACGCAAAAGCCGCACCCGGTCATCTCGATTGTTCCGATACCGGGATAAAAATTAAAGGGCGTTCCAGTCGATCAGCACCTGGGTGTGGTCGCCATCGTCATCGACTGCGCCGACGGTGGAGATAAGCAACAGGTATTCCTCCTCGGTCATGTCGAACACGCTGTAGCTGGTGCCCGTCGGATCGGTGACCGTGGAACCGTCCAGAACCCAGCCCTCATCCGTGGTGGCCATCTCCTGGAAGGAGCCGGAGCCGTCATCGAACACCAGCGTCTCGCTTTCCGTGGTCGTTTCCGGCGGGGTGGATTCGGTGACGATCGGATCCGACTTCTTGGCACTGCCCTTCAACAGCTGATTGCTGGAGGTGGTCGTCACGCTCGGCTCCGCGGTGCGCGGGCCATTGAGGTCCGACTGGTTATTACCGTTGCCGGCCTGAGGATCGTCCGGAGCGCCATGCTGGTCGCCCCAATCCGCATCCTGCTGGGTGACGAGGCCCAGTTCGCCATGCGGCTCGCCGTTGCGGGCGGGATCGCCTCCCGTATCCGCGGCGCGGGTCATATCAACGCCATCGCCTTCCGACAAGTCGTAGAGGAACTGGATCATGCCCGGCTCCAGGCCGCGCGTCGCGGCGCCCGGTCCGTAGGGTGAGAAGGGTAGGATGAAGCTGTTGTATTCACCCAGGTAATCCACCTGCCGGTCGCCCGCCGTGTTGCCGATCAACACATCGCGTCCCGCGCCGCCGAAGGAGATGTCCTCGTAACTGTACTCCGGACCGTCCACCGTATCGTTGGCTTCCGGATCGGCGGTGCCCGCAGTGGAGTTGAGATTGTCGTCGTTGTTCAACAGGTCGTTGCCGTAACCGCCGTACGTATGATCGCGGCCCGTGCCGCCGACGATCCAGTCGTTGCCCAGGTCGCCGAAGATGCGGTCGTTGCCATCCGTCGGCAGGGTGCTGCCTTCCGCGATCGGGCCTTCCGTCTCATCGAAGTTGAGGAAGAACTCCCAGCCGCCGATCATGATCTTGCGCAGGCCGTCGTTCTCATCGTAGGCAGCGAACTCCTCCGCCACCAGTGCCTGGAAGCTCAGCACGTTGCCCGGATTGAACGGCGTGTAGTACCCGGTGACGATGTTGACGCCGTCGGTGCGGGCGGCATCCGTCGTGCCGTCGTCCGGGTACACCGTCGCGGCCGAGGTGGCCAGCGCTTCCGCGCCGGAGATGGCGTCGTCGCCGGAACCACCATGCAGGAAGTCGTCGCCCAGACCGCCGTAGATGATGTCGTCCGCGTACTGCGCATTGTACAGCGGGTTCTGCGTCGCATTCGGGTCCACATTGAACGGCGTCAGGTTGACCGTTTTCTTGAGTTCGCCTTCGACGTTGATGGTCGCCGTGAACCACGGGCTGCTGGACGTGATCGCCAGATCGGTTTCCACCGTCTCGATGCCGTACAGCGGTTCTGCGTACGGGCCTGCGGTGGTGGAGGTGTTGCGGCTGGTGTAGATGCGCCCGTCGTCGCCCAGCACACCGTCACTGCCCGTGCCGCCGGAAATCCAGTCGTGCCCCCAGCCGCCGATGATGTCGTCGTCCTGACCCTCGCCGTACAGCACGTCGTTGCCGGTCATGCCGTAGATGAAGTCGTCGCCGGACTCGCCGTGGATTTCATCGTTGTCGCCGATGTCGCCCAGGCTCGCCGCATCCACGCCCATGATGTCCGGGCCGCCCGGCGTGTAATCCAGCAACTGCACCGGCCGCGGGATGATGCTCAGGGTGGCCGAATAGATGTCGTAGTTGAACGACTCAAACTGCGTCGGGTCGGCCGACTGCAACAGCCGGAAGATGTTGGCGTTGTCACCGGCGATGGCGTCCGAATCCAGCGCGTGGCCTTCCGCCAGAGTGTCGTCGCCCATGTCGTTGCGTGCCAAGTCCGTGCCCGCGCCGCCGAACAGGAGGTCCATGCCGTCCGGCCGCTGTTCCGCCGTGACGAGGCTGAACAGGCTGGAACTGCCGCCGATGATGTCATCCTGACCGAGGTTGCCGAAGATGACGTCGGTGCCGCCGTTGCCCTCGATGTAGTCATCGCCGTCGGTCAGCGCATTCTCCACCGACGGGTTGCCCATCAGCATGTTGAGCGCGGTGCGGTAGGCGGTGACATCGTATGGCAGATCGATGCTGCCGTCGCCCTGCATGGTGTCGTCGCCGAGCATGCCGAACATCTGGTCGTCGTCCGCGCCGCCCGCCATGTAGTCGTCGCCGAAGTTGTTGAGAGCCAGCGCTTCATCCGTGGCCGAATGATCGAGCAGGGTGATATCGAAGTCCGCCCACACCGCCGACCCCGTCGGGTCCACATAATGCGTGGACGCCACCAGCACCTCGCCGTCGTCCACGCCCGGCGTCTCGCCGTACATGCGGTCGCCGGTCAGCGTGCGGAAGCGCGGGTTGGTGTAATCGGTGAACAGCACGCCCAGCCGGTCTAGCTCGACGTTGTCGCCGAACAGCAGGTCGCGGCCCTGGCCACCGTCCAGCCGGTCGGAGTTCGCGCCGCCGACCACCACGTCCTCGTGCTCGTCACCCCAGATCGTGTCCATGCCGCCTTCCGTGCGGTCGATGGTGACCACGTAGCGCACGATATTGTCGATCAGTTCCGCGTAACCGAAGTCGCCGAAGATGATGTCGTTTTCGGTGCCGCCGTGGATATGGTCGTCACCGGTGCCGCCGAAGATCAGGTCGTCGTCGCCGAAACCGAAAATATGGTCCTCGCCACCCAGATGCGTGTCAGTGGTCCTGACGGTGTCGAGCGTGGTCAGATCACCATCCACGGTGAAGTCCAGCTCACCATTGTCACCCAGGATCACGTCCTTGCTGTCGTTGCCGTAGATCACATCGACACTGCCGTTGACGCCCGCCAATACGATGTCGTCGTCGGCGTTGCCGAAGATGGTGTCGGCGCCGCCGGTGGCGTCGGTGGTGTCCGTGGTTTTGATCTTGGCATACAGGCCGTCTTCGAGTTCGATGACGCCGTTGTCACCGAAGATAACGTCGATCGTGTCATCCGTTCCGGAGGACTCGGTGGCGTCGTCGCCGTACAGCGTGTCGCCGCTGTTGCCGCCGAAGATTTCATCGCCGCCCGCGCGTCCGGAAATCGTGTCCGATCCACCCAGGTCGCGGTGCAGGCTGAACATCAGGCTGGGCGGCAGGATGTCGCTGGAGACGCGGTCTCCGCGCCCGCCGAATCCGTGCACCGCCACCACCGCGCCCAGCGCGTTGGTGTAGATGACGCGGCCGAAGTCGCCGAAGATGATGTCGTCGCCACTGCCGCTCAGGATCGTGTCGTCGCCGATGCCGCCAAAGATGGTGAGCGGCAGGGTCGAATTGGACGCATCGACGTCGTCGTCATCCGATTCGGTGCCGTCCAAAAGGTTCGGGTTCGCCGACTCCGCGCCGCCCATGGTGTTGAGCACGAAAAATCCGTCCTCGCCGTCGTCCAGGTCCACGGTGACGTTGTCGTTGCCGAGTCCCGTGTTGAGCGTGGTCGTGGTGCGTTCGCCGTTGACGAAATGCGAGCCGTCGATGGAGATGGTGTCCGCGCCGGAACCCGTCCAGTAAGTGATGCCGTCGTAGAAGTTGCCGTCGGTGCCGTAGGCAATGCCCGCCGGAGACAGGCCCTGAATCCAGATGTCGGCGGTGGCGGCCAGGCCGTTCAACACCGCAGGCAGCGTGTCGGTGATGGTCACATCACCGTCACCCACATCCGTGCCCTCGTCGGAGATCATCAGGCGGTGGCGGCCGTCGCCGGTGTCGAGATTGAGAGCGCCCTCGATGTCATCCAGATCGCCGGTGAGGAACTGGAAGGCGTCGGCGGAACCGAAATCGAGATCGGCGTTGGAGGAAACGAAGATCTGCTCGTTGCCCGCGCCGAGATCGATGTTGGTCACCGCAATGCCGCCCGCCGCGGCGAAGCCGTTGCTTCCCGGGCTGGTGCCCTGGATGTTCAGGATGTCGTTGTTGGAACCGAGGCTGAGGTTCAGCGTCTCGAAGCCGTAGTAATTGATGCCGTCCATGCGCGTGGCCACGCCGGCCTCGCCGCCGGTCAGGCCGGAGCCGTCCACAACCAGCAGTTCCACGCCCGGCTGACCGTTCAGTTCGTTCAGCTTGCCCTGGAACCCGATGAGGTAAGTCCTGCCAAACTTGTCCACCGTGACGTCGGTTTTGAATTCTTCGGTTTCGTCATCGGCGACCAGAACCTGAAGCGCCTTGCGCACCACTTCGGCGCTGGCGTCGTAGGCGATGGGGCCGGTGGTGCGGCCGAGGAGCGACAGCGTGTAGGTGCCGCCGGTGGCGTTGACCGTGAGCTGTTGCATGTCGTTGACCGCGTTCGCGGCGTCGCCGTTCACCCGCGTGTGCACCGAAGCGTCGCCCGCAACGGTCTCGAACGTGTCGGGATAGGTCTCGGTGGTGATCTCCAGGTTGTTCAGGCTAACGGTGATCTCGGAGACATCGGTGTTGGTCAGATTGCCCTGGAAGCGGATGACGTACACGTCGTCGTTCTGCGTGACTGCGACATTGCCGTCGCCGATGCCCGTCAGGCCTTCCAGCGCCAGTTCCAGATCGGCGGCGCTGATGGTGTGCGCCAGGTCCGCCGTCTCGTCGCTTTCGTAACTCAGGCGGAAGGTGCCCGCCGTCGCATCGACCACCAGCGTCTGGATCTCGTTGGTCTGCATGGTGCTGAGTCCGGTCAGCGTGGTCTGCGTGAGGAGCGCCACGGTCGGATCAGCGTAACCGCTGTCGTCGATGTTCAGGATGTCGTGCGTGCCCAAGCCGTTGGTCAGATTGAAATCGTTGACCGCAAGCAGGTCCACCGCCTGGCCGCCCATCGCGTTGATGAAAGAGATGCGGTAGAAACTGCCCGCTTTGGTGACCGCCACGTTGCCCGCGCCGATGGTGGACAGGCCTTCCAACGCGGTCTGCACATCCACCTCACTCGCGTCGTGCGCCAGCGCCACCGTGGTCTCGCCGCCCAGGGACAGCGTGAACGTGCCGCCGGTGGCGTCGATGTTCAGATGCTGGATGGCGTCCACTGCCGGCACCGACCCTTGCACCGGCGAGCCGTTGGCGAAATGCACCACCTCCGCCTGCGGGATGTCGCCGCTCAGGGTGAGCAGGCCCAAAAGGTCTTCCAGAGTCTGGCCGTCGTTGGTGACGTTGACCGTGTCGCTGTCCTCGCCGGTGTTGACGAAGGTGTGGCCGTTGATGCTCTTGACATTCACCACGTCCGCGCCGTCGCCGGTCTTGAGCGTGGTCGTGCCCGCGTGGGTGTCTTCGATGGTGAACTGATTGTTGCCGGAACCGAGCACAATCTCCACCTCTTCCAACTGCTGGAAGCTGACGCCGCCCGGCTGCAATGCGCCGCCGATGTTGCGGTCGCCGCCCATGCCGAGACCGGTGATGCGGTGGCCGGTGAAGCCGAAGCTGTCGTCGAAGAACAACTGGCCGCTGGCGAACGCCGATTCCTCGAAGTTGGTCGGGTTGTCGGTGTCCTTGAAGAACAGCAGGTCGGTCTGCGTCGCTTCGTCCACCAGGAAATTCGGGTTGGTGTCGGAGAGGGTGAACTCGCTGGCCGCAGTCGGCACGCCCGGCTCCGCGAACGGAATGTCCCATGCCTTGTTGAGCGTGAGCACCACGTTGCCGTCGAGGTCGAACTCCGCCGCCTCGATGATGCGGATCTTGTTCTTGCCTTCGCCGCGCGTGATCTCCACCGTCAACTCAAGGAAATCGTCCGCCGTCACCGTCTCCGCCGTGCGACCGAGGAAATCGAGCACATCCGGATCGGTCGGGTCGAAGGTCAGTGTCGCCGGGTTGAACTCGTCGGCTTCCGTCGCGGCGAGGACGTCACCCATGGATTCCTTCAAGTTGGTTTCGCCGGGGAGCATGATGGGTTCGCGCTCGAACAGGCCGGAGCGGTCTTCGCCGAACCCGCCGACGATGAACAGCGGTCCCTTGATGTTGTTGGCGAGATCGAGGATCGGCGCGAACACCTTGGTGTCGCCGCCATCCACGCGGTTGTCGTCCACGGCGCGGACGAACACGGTTTGTTCCACATCCCAATCCGCGTCGGTGAACTCGACATCGACGCTCTCCGCCCAGGTGATGCCGTCGAGGGACACTTCGACCTCGACTTCAAAGGCGCGGACGCTGTCCGGATGCGGCGTGGTGCCGGTGCGCGAGGTGCGCGTCGGCTGAGCCGTGACCGCCACCGTGACCACCTCGCCCGCCTGCGGCGCCTGCGTCAGCACCACGGTGTAAGTGTCGGTGCCCTGACCGAGGAAGCCCGCGTCGTCGCCGCCTTCCACCACGTCGGTGGAGCCGTTGGTCTGTTTGACCAGCACGCCCGCGAATTCGTTGTCGCCGATGTCCGCCACCAGCGTGTGCTCGACGCCGTTATAATCCGAGCCCGGGTCGTTGCTGACCGCCGTCAGCGTGAGGTCAGCGCGGTGGAAGCCTTCCGTCACCGCGTCATCGACCGCCACCACTTTAACCTCCTGCACCGCATCCCAGTCGCCCGCGGTGAATTGGATCGACGTGATGACCGCATCGGTCACTGCGTTGCGGAACTCCAACTGACCGTGTCCGTCGAGGTTGACGTTGACGATTTCGCCGACCGCCAACGACTGGCTGAGCGCCACCTGAATGATATCCCATCCGCTCGCCGCGCCTTCGGAGACGATGGTCTCGCTCTGGGTCTCGCTGACCACGAGGCTGGCCACATCCGAATCCGAGATGGCCACCTCCACCGTCGGGACGACGAGGCCGCTGAACTGCTGGATTTCGTACCGTGCCTGGTTCGACGGCAGGGAATCCCATGCCTGGTCGAGGGTCAGCGTGGTGGTGGTGTTGGACAGAATGAGCCGCGTCTGGCCGACCGCATCCGGATTGGCCGGATCGTCGATGATGGTCACAAACGCACCGCGCAGGCCGTCCGGCCGGGTGGGATCGGTCGCCGCCGTCGGGAACCCGCCTTCGAGATCGGTCAGGGTCGGCGTGGCCGGAACCGGATCCGACTTGAGTCCGGTCGCCGCTTCGATGACACCGGTGAAAGCGTCGCTCTCCACGGTCTCGACGTTCTCCGTACCCACCTGCACCAGTTCGGTGCCGACGGGGACGTTGTTGAAATGCGAGAACTGGGTCTCGAAGCCGACGAAGAAATTGAACGTGCCGATGAACGGCAGGTGAATTTCCTTGAAGATGGGCACCGGCACGAATACCGGCACCTGCACGAAAATCTGCTGTTCTTCAAACACCGGCCCGGTGCTGACGCCGATGGTGGAAACCTTATGCTGAATGGCGGCGGTGTGATCGCCTTCCACCGCGCCGTCGGCAATGGCCTTGAAGCGCACTTCCTGCTCGACGTTCCAGTTGGTCTCGTCGAAGATCAACTCCGCGCCGATGGGCGCGCCGGTGGTCTCGTTACGCAGTTCGTTGCCCAGATCATCCACGAACACCAGGCCTTCCGGCGGCAGGGCCGTGACCTTGATCTTGGTGGACGGACGCGGCGGCCGCGACAGGATGACGGTGTAGGTGTCGGTACCGCCACCTTCCACCACCTGCGACTGACCGTCCGACTGGTTGATGACAATGGCGGGCTCGTCGTTGTCGGCCACGTTCGAGGACACGCCCACCACCTTCGCGCCGTCGTATTCCGAACCCGGCAGGGTGCTTTCCACGCTGTGGGTGATGATGCCGCTGTGCCCCTTGAGATCGTTGCTGATGACGCCGTTCGCCGGGGTTTCGCCGTTCACGAAGAACGTGTCGCTTCCGCGGTCGCCGACGATGCTGGTGGTGAAGTTCTCGCCCGTGCTCTGCACGAAGAAGCGGTCGTCGCCTTCCGCACCGTTGACCTCCAGCTTCTCCACGTTGGTGAAGTTGACGTTGAGGCCCGCGCCAAACACGCCGTTTTCGGTGATGACGAAGTCGTCGCCGAACTCCGTACCCACCACGATGACCGTGTCGAACCCGTCGCCGCCGTCGATGTTGACCGGCGCGTTCACCGCGTAGGCGATGAAGTCGGCGTCCGCGCCGCCGCTGACATCGGTGCGCTCGCGCTTGTCTTCCTGCGAACCGACCAGCGCGAAGGCCTGCACGAGGATCGTGTCGTCGCCCGCGTCGCCGTTGACGGTGAGCACCGCCAGGTTGTGGAAGACGACGATCTCGTCCGCGTCGTCACCAGCATTGATCGTCATGTCGTTGCTGATGCCGTTGCTGAGGAAACCGCGCGTGGTCTCGATGGTGGCGAACACATCTTCCTGCGCCACGCCCGCCAGTTCCGGCGTGCGCCGCGATTTGTAAAGCTGACCGACCTGGAAGAAGTCGCTGTCGGCGCCCGAATTGATGGTGATGGCGGCGCGCGTGTCGTCGATGTAAAACTCATCTTCACCCGCGAGACTGTCGATGGTGATGACTTCCAGGTTGGTGTTGTAATTGATGCGCTCGACGTTCGGGTCTGTGTTCATCAGCGCGATGAAAGCCAGCCCGCTTTCCGCCGCCGCGGCACGCAGCAGGAACAGATCCGGGTTCACCGTGCCCGTCACCTCCAGCACGTCGGTACCGGCGAGGCCGGAGTCGAATACGTGGATCAACGAATCGGTCGTGCCGCCGATGAGGCCGAGCTGATAGGTGTCGCTGTTTTCACCGCCGTCCAGCGTGATCTCCGAATTGACGCCGTTGGATGTGAGCGGAACCAGTGTGGTGGCATTGACGTTCAGCTTCACCAGATCGTCGCCGGTGCCGCCCTGGAAGTACATGCGTTCGGTGAGCGACTGCACGAACAACTGGTCGCCGCCGCCGTTGCCGAACACGGTGAACGGAAGCACCTTCGCTTCCAACTGCGCCACGTCGGTGTTGGACAGGTCGTTGACGAATTCGACGACGAAATCGCTGCCGTCCTTGGTGACATCGACGTTGCCCGTACCGATGATGAACAGGTCTTCCAGCGCTTGCTGAACCTCCGCCGCGCTGGCGTCAAGGGCGATCGGTGCGGTTTCCATGAAGCGGAACTTCAGGGTGAAGTAACCGATGCTGGCGCCGACATTGACCCGCTGAATTTCGTTGGACACGCCGCCGGTGGTGGTGGTCGTGGCGTTGACGATGCCGAGCGCCGCGTTCAGCACATCGCGGTCGATATCGTTGGTCGCCTCGACGCGGAACTTGTCGCCGCCGGAGTTGCCGGAGATGCTGACCATGCCGTCGATGAGGTTGGTGAACTGGGCTACGTTGCCCTGACGGATGAGCGTCAGTTCGTCGAACACATCGTCGCCGCCGACGCGGAAATCGTCCGCGCCGCCGCCCAACTGCACATCGACCGCCTCGAATCCCTCAAATTCCACGCGCCCGGTCAGGCCGCCCGCTTCCGAATCCAGCGACATGCCAAGTCCAGAGAGCACGCCCACTTCCACCTGCTGGTTGCCGGCGCGGTTCTCGAGGAACGCCGTCAGGTTGCCGAACTCATTGCTGGCGTCGTTGGAGTCATCGAACACCACCGTGTCGTGTCCACCTTCACCGACCAGGGTGAGCGGTCCCAGACCGAACGGCACATTGAGGCCCGGGCGGAGGAGCGCGCCGATGTTGTCCAGCGTGCCGTTGTCGCCGACGGTGACCGTGTCGTCACCTTCACCGGAGAACACGGTGACCGGCACCGTGTCGGCGGTGCTCTTGATGTTGATGGTGTCGCGTCCGGCGCGGCTTTTCAGTTTGATCTGCAGGATGTTTTCAGTGGCCGGAGGCGCTACGTAGGTGATGAGTTGATCGACGCCCAGCGAGATGGTCGCGTCGGTCAGCGAAATCGTGTCATCGCCGATGGTGCCGCGGGCTTCGATGATGTTGCCGTTGTCCCACGGGTTGCCCTGATCGTTGACCAAGGCGTCGATGGTGTCGCCGTCCTCGGCGTAGAAAATGTATTTGTCGTTTTTCTCCTGACCGTCGAGCAACGTGGTAACGCCGTCATCGCGGGTCTCGTACACATGGAACGTGTCGTCACTGCGGCCGCCGAGGATGGTGGAGATTTCATCCAGATCGGCGGTCATGGTGTTGCCGTCCCACGAGGCCACCACCTGGCCGTTACGCAGGGTGAAGGTGACCCGGTCGCGCACATCGCTGAAGTCGAGGGTGTTGAATCCGCTTCCGGTGGTGATGGTATTGGCGCCACCCACCAGCAGACCCAGGTACACATCGTCGTCGGCGCCGCCGTCCAGGCTGTCCGTTCCGGTGCCCGCATCGAGGGTGTCGTTTTCGCCGTTGCCGAACAGGTTGTCGTTGCCCGCGCCGCCCTTCAGCGTGTCTTCATCCTCGGAGCCGCCGAAGATGGAGTTGATGGAGCGGCCTTCGATGACCAGCCCAATGGCCTGAAAATCGCCGTACAGGTTGTCGTTGCCCGCGCCGCCGTCCACCAGGTCCGCGCCGCCCATACCGAGGATCGTGTCGTTGCCCGCGTCGCCGTACAACTCGTCGTCGCCCTTACTGCCGACGATCACGTCGTTGCCGACGCCGCCGTGGGCGATGACCTCGTAACCGGAATTGAGTCCACTCAGATCGATTTCATCATTGCCCAGCCCGCCATCGGCGATGATGGTGTTGACGCCGGAGAACCTCTGCGCCAGACCCTCGCCGACGAAGAACTGATCCGACCACACCAGCACGTCACTGCCATCGGATTTGACATGAATCTTTTCGGAGATGTCACTGACGTCGCCGTTCAAGCGGTTCTCAGAGTTCGTGCCGATGGACAGGGTCAACACGTCGCCGTCCTGCGTGGCCAGGATGCCCGGCCGGTTGAACGGGATGTCGAACGAGAACAGCTCGACGCGCGCAAACTCGAAGGTCTTTCTGATCTTCTTGATCAGCAGGTTGATTTCGATGAACGCGCGCAGGAAGAACTCGGCAACGCCGCTGGTGTCGAACACCGACAGCGGATTGAAGCTGTTGGCGGCGAGGTTCGCGGCCATCTCGTCGAAGCGGATCTTGCCGTCGTGGTCGAGGTCCGCCAGGTTGAAGAAGATATTGATGTCCACGCCGCCTTCGACACCTGCCGAAGCGATGAGGAAATCCAACTGGGCGCTGGCCACGATGGACGCGGTGAGCGTCGCTTCCGGACGATCCTCGCCGGTGATCGGATCGAGGTCGTTCAGGAAGAACCCGTTGATGAGCGCCGCCGGGTTGAAGGAGCCGATGAACTGCTGCAGGCCGCGCGTGTCGTAACCGAAGCCGAGATCGATGGTGCCGCCAACGCCGCCGCCGAGGCTTGCGGTCAACGGACCGAAAATCGGAAACTTCTGCTTGTAGAAGAAATTGAAACCGAACTCCGGCAACTCCGCCGTGAACAGGGTGACGTCATCCTGCCCCATGATGAGCGAGAAGATGGTCGCCGGATCGAACAGGTTGAACTGGAACGAACCGCCGCTGGTGACGCCGGACTGGAAGCGCGTGACCGCCTGCCCGCCGCCACTGCCCTGCTGGCTGGGCGCGGACAGAGACATGTTCTTGAAGTTGACACTCTTGAACGTGTTCTTGTTCAGGTTCGGCAGGCTGAGGTCGATGCGGTCACCCGTGAGGAATCCCGCCGCGAGACCGGTATCGAAAAATCCGGACGGGTCGGTGAGCACCAGGTCGCCGAAATTGAAATTGAGCGATCCCGTGCTGGCCAGCGCCGCTTCGGCGTCGTCGATCAGGTCCACCAGGAAGAACAACTCGGCGATGGCGTCGAGGAACGGACCGATCTTCGCCGTCGGGTCGAACGTTTCGATCAGGTCACGGCCGGTGATGGTCTTGCCCGCCAGGTCCGACAGCAACGGAATGCGCTTATTAAGGAAACCGTCGGGACCGATCAAAAAGTCCAGGGGCTCGATGATGTCGGCGATGTTGCCCAGAATGGGACCGGCAAAGTCGGAAATGAAGGAACCGAGATCGAGGCTCACATCCGCCAGCACAATGGACGGATCGTCCACCACCAGTCCGGTGTTGGGAGAAGCCGACATGCCCCAGTGGATCATCAGGCCGGTGGTGATGGACGGCAGAACACGGGCCAAATCCGAGCCAAAGGCGGAGAAGTCCACTTCCGCCTGCATCAGGATATCGGCCGAGCCGGTGAGCGTCGGCTGGAAAATATCCAGCACGTTGCCGGAAATCATTTCGCCGATGGTCAGCCGCCCGTCGCCGTTGGGGTCTTCGATGTTGATCGCGCCGGTCAGGTTCAGGCCGGAAAACTCCAGCGTGCCGTCGTCGTCAAGGTCAATGCCGTCGGTGATGCCCAGCGCCAGGAACAGCAGTTGGCCGCGCGCGAATGCGGGCATGCCCTGCGTGGAGCCCAGATCCAGATCGATGCTGAGGGTCAGCTCATCCGGATCGCTGGTGACGAAATAGAATCCCTTGGTCTCGTCCAGACCGAACCCGAAATCCAGGTTCCAGTCGAGAGTGATGGTCGGCGTGAAGTCCGCTTCCAGTCCCAGTCCGGGGATGCCAAAATCAAACGCGATATCCAGAGCCTGGGTGAAGGAATCGCCGAGCCTGAAATCGAACTGGATGAAATCCTCGCTCAGGTTCGAAAGGCTGGCGCCGGAATGCACGATGTCGTCCGCACTGAGGCCGCCGACGCCATCGCTGTCCTTCAAAATGCCCAGGCCATTGAACGTGGTGTAGATCGAATTCTGGATGAGGCTGATGAGTCCGTCGAGATTGACGTTGTTGGCGCGCAGGGTGTTGGCCAACGGGTTGAGGAAATCGTCGCGGAAATCCTCGATGAAATTGGAAACCGGGTTGTCCTTGAGGGCATCGGCGACAAACGGCAACTCGAAGCCGAAGATCTGACCTTCAAGCGCTTCCTGAATTTGCAGCAGGACGGCGTCCAGACCATCGACCACCACCGCCGGGTCGGCAAGCAGTTCAAAAATGCCGGGCGGATTGGAGAACAGGTCCAGGTTCGGCAGGGTGACGTTGAACGCTCCGGGCACGCCGTTGATGAGGTCATCCAGATCGGCGCTCAGAATGATTTCGTTGTCGGCCCCGATGGGAATCGGATTGTCCACACTGCCGACGAACAGCGGCAGGGTGGCTTCGGCAATGCCGGTGATGTCGATATTGAGGTCACTCAGCGAAGGCAGGCTGATGCCGCCGCCACTGCCCAGCGTGATCAGGTCAAGACGCCCGTCGCCGTCGTCATTGAGCGTGAGGTCGATGCCCGCGCCCAGACTGCCGCTTCCGCCTTCCACCAGAACCTGGAAGGGACCGAGTCCCGCGCGGAACGACAGGTTGCTGCCGGTGGCCGAAGCGTTGGCGGCAAGCCGCGTGCCGCTGGCTCCCGTAAACAGGAACAGGCCCTTGTCCGCGCCGGTGAGATCGAGACCGAGAGCGAGATCGACATCGACGCCCGCACTCACACCCAGGTTGCCGCCCGCCTCCAGGCTGACCAGGTCGGTCAGAAAATCCGGCGCGCCGGCGGAGGCCAGAACGTCCGCCAGGTTGAGCGCAAAGGGCCGCGTCAACGACGACGCCGCGTCGAATCCCAGATTGATGCCGAGCACCGAAGTGGTCGGGTTGAATGACAGGATGTTGCTCGCCGCGGCGGGCAGATCGAAAATGTCCACCAGCAGGTCGTTCAACGCCTGCACGGAGCTGGAAGGATCGGCGGCGAGCGCATCCAGCCGGTCGGCCAGTTCGTCCGCGATCTGCACGAGGTCCGCCACACTGCGATTGATGAGCGGCAGTTCGTAATCCAGCGCATCGGCAATGGCACTGCCCGCCGAGCCGGTGCCGTCCAAACTTTGCAGGAACTGGACGAAGAAACTCAGACCGTCGATGATGTCCTGAAAACTGAGATCCTGGAACTCGCTGATGATGGCGTCGAAATCCGGCCCGGTGAAGCTGACGTTCACGTCCGGCAAGCTGGTGAGCCAGTTGGGGCTGCTGCCGTCGATGGTCAACGTCGCATCGAAATCGCTGATCGGGTTGTTGTTGCCGTCGAACAGCCCGGCGGTGGGATCGATATCCAGGCTGAAGTTGAGACCGCCGCCGATGGCGACATTGAGGAAACCGGTGTTCAGGTTGTCCAGCGTACCGCCGAAAGCGGGCGGATCCTCATATAAAAACTTGCCCTGCGAGACCGCGGCGATGAGCGTCTCGCCATTGACCCGCGTACCGCCGTCGAGCGGGTTGAGGACGCTCAGGTTGGCGCTGGCGCTGATACTGCCACTGCCGTCCGCTTCCACTTCCAGAAAACCGACATTGGCCACGAGGTTGAGCGTGGTGGCGTCGATGCTGGCCAGCGCATCCAGGGTGACGTTGTCGATGAAAAATTCGGCGGACGCGCCGGCGAAGGGATCGCCTTCACCCGACTCAAAGCCCAGTTCGGTGATCGCGCCGTTGTCCCCGCCTGCGTTCGGTCCGGTGGTCAACGCATCCGGCACATCGATCGACAGACGGCTCACATTCGTGTGGTCGCCGGAGATGCCCAGCCGGTTGCCTTCCGGATCGACGCGGAACATATCGACCAGACCCGTACCGAGTCCGGCATTGGTGAGGCCGGTATCGACGGCGGCGTTGAGGTCCACCAAAAGGTCGTCGATGCTGGTGTTGCCCACGGTGCTTGCGGCGGACAGGAAAACATTGACTGCGGTGCCGTCCACATCCAGCGAAAATTCGATATCGTCGTCGAGCACCCCGTCGAAAGGCGTGGGCGCGCTGAGCAGTCCCATCTCCTGAAACGCCGGGTCGTTGTAATCGGCGGACACCTCGATGCGGCTGGTGGTGCCGACACTCGGGTTGAACACTTCCGCCGACAGGTTGCCGGTGGTCGTGGACAGCGCGATGCGCCCGCCACCGGCGTCCACCGTGATCGGCGATTTGAAAACCAGTTCCACCGTGTCGGCGCCCGGAGCGGCGGCAACATCAAAAGTGAGCTTGCCACCGGTGACGCCGATACTGACGTTGTAATCAGGGGTCAGGCCCGCGGAATCCAGAACATCGAAGATGGCCGCTTCCAGGGCATCGCCCAGGTCGCTGGCCGAAACCGTGGCGGCCAGCTCGCCCGAATCCAGCTCATCGTCGCCGTTGGTATCCAGCACATCCACCGCGCGCAACGTACCGGTGTATTCGTCGGAGCCGTTGATGACGACGGTGAACTCGACATCCTCATGCAGGGTGTCGATGGGAGTGCCGGTGGCGATGACAGTGGCATCCGCCTGCGTTTTGGCTCCGGTGGACAACTCGCCACCGCTGATAAATCCAAGAGTCAGACCCTGATTGACCAGCTGGGTGTTGATCTGTGTCTGCACATCGACCTTGAGGTCGTCGATGCTGGCGTTGCCCGTATCGCGGTTGACCGTGACGGTGATCGAGCCCAGTTCCGTCTCCGGCACCGTGAATTCCGAAGCCGTGTCCGCAAGCAACGTGACGGCTTTGCTGAACAGGGTGATATCGAACGTGGCGGTGCTGGAGAGCACGCCGTCGGCCGCGCCTTTCAACGTGTTGTCCGCATCGTCCAAGGGCGGCAAAAGGAGTCCCGCTGGATTGAACGGCTTGTCGGTGTCGGTGGCGTCCTTGAACACCACCGCGTACACGCTGTCGTTGCCTTCGATCGTTTTGGTGACCTGAACCGTCCAGCCGAGTCCGTTGAGGGTGGCCATGCTGTTGAGCGCGGCGGCCACGGAGGCGGCGGAGGCGTTGTAAGAAATCGTTCCGGTCTCGAACGCACCGGTGGGATCGGCCAGCTTGTAACTGCCCAGGGTCGCGTTGTCCACGCGCACCACCTGCACGGAGAAATCCGACGCCGAAGCGCCGTCCTGCTGGTTGATGCTCAGCTCCGCCACGTTGTCCGGAGAAAACGGCGAAGGCAGGAGTTCAATGTCCTCGCTCGGAGCGAGCCCGATGCCGAAGTCCAGGTTGAAATCGAAGCTCGTGCTGAGATCAAACTCGCTCGTGGTGCTGATGCCCACGAGATCCCCCAGGCTGGCTCCAAAGGAAATCGGAGACGTGCCGAGGTTCAGCAGGGAGCTGAAATTCAGATTGAAGGACAACTCGCGGCTGGACGGATTGAACCGCGCCAACAAAGCGCCCACCGGCAGTCCCAATACCGGAGCCAGTTGATCGACCAGGTCCTGAATGCTGTCGAAATCAAAGTCCGGAATGCCGTCGTCGTCGAAATCCGGAACGGAGGCGTCGCCACTGGCGAACAGGGGATCGAGGATGTCCTGCTTGAATGCTTCACCAAAGTTCAGCAAATCGCCCACCTTGACGCCGGTGAGCGGAATCGTCAAGTCCAGCAGGTCGCTGTTGGACAACGCCGACAGTGTATCCACCAAGTCGCTCAGCATGCCCGCAACGTCGGTGGGCGTGATGCGGCTGAAATCGAACAGATCGATGGCGCCGTTGGTCAGGGTGATGGTCGGCAGGACGCCGTTGTAAAAATCGGTGAACGTCGGGAACGTGATGTTCAAAATGCCGCTGGCCAGCGGGATGTCTCCCGGCAGATTGACACCGGACTGAACGGTGACGCTCAAATCTCCCGTGGTGAAACCAGTGCCGGTGGGCGTGACCGAAATCAGGGACGCCAGATCGAACCCGAGATCGGTGACCTCGGAGAGCGCGATCTTGTTGTCCACTGGATCGTTGACCACGATCAACAGGCCGCCGGAATAGGAAACTTCATTGCCCGCCCCGCCGTCCACAGTGACGTCGAGGAAGCCCAGATCGAGTGCGGCACTGTCGAGATTGCCATCCACGTTGACCGTGAAGTCGAGTTCGGCCCCGGCCAGGAACGCGGTCGGCGCGCCGACGGTGGTGACGCCGATGCCGACACTGCCGGCAAACGTGGCGTCGACAGACAGGTCGGCGTCGATGTCGAAATTCAGGAACGCACCTTCGGTACCTAGGTCGATGTCGATCAACTGGTTCAGGATGGATTTGGAGATGCCCGCATCCACCACGATTTCGAGGTTGTTCGACAAGTCCCCCTGATACCCCGGAGACAGGTCCACGGCGCTGCCCGCAACCGACAGGTTGGTGATGGCATCCGTGACGTCTGACAGGTTGACCCCCGCACCCAGCGCTTCAATCTCTTCCCGCAATTCCTGAAACATGTCGGCGAGACCGAACAGGGCGGAAAACGAGCCCGTATCGGGATCGAGCATCGGCAGGGCGGAACTCAATTCCGAAACCGAGGAAGTGAGACGCGTGATCAGATCCTTGGCGGCATTGAAGCCGATTTCCAGCGAATCCTGGATGTCGGCGGTGATGGCGATGTCGAGTTCTTCGGCAGCGGTGTCGAGGTTGGTCAGGGTGTGCAACCCGCTTGAAATTCGTTTGTTCAGGCCTTCGTTGACCTGCAGGGTGCCGGTGGTGGCGGTGAAATCGAGACGGTCGGTGCCCTCTCCGGCCGCTTCGTCCAGCTGGTCCGCGCCCCAGTTGTCGGCAAACTCATAAATGTCGTTGCCCAGACCACCGATGAGGATGTCATTACCCGTACCGCCGATCAGACGGTCGGCTCCGCCCAGACCGATGAGCGTGGCGTCGCCGGTGAAAGCGGACGCGTCCAGCGTGTTGGCGCTGGCGCCGCCGGTGAGTTCGGCTTTTTCAAATCCGGACAGGGTGAATGATTGTCCGCCTGCATTGAGGCTGGTGTTGGTGAGGGTCTGGTTGGAATTCTTGGTGGACTTCAGCGTATCGTCGCCGGTCCCCAGAAAATTGATGGTCTTGCCGCTACCAAGCGTGCCCAGGTCGAGGCCCAACGAATCTGCACCGGCGGTGCCGGTGACGTTGATGATGTTCGAGCCATCGTTGGCGGCGAAGGACCGCACCGTATCCGTATCGTCGATCAGTTGATACTGATCCAGACCGGCATCGAATTTGAGAGTGAGATCGTTGAATGCGCCGTAGGTGAGATCGGCGGAAAGCAGGAGCCGGGGCTCAAGGGTTTCAAATACGGGACGTCCTCGCTCACGAAGAGACGTGGGAACACGCGTGGTGCGCCGTCCCCAGCGCTTGCGACCCAGCCGGGCGGATGGGTTGTATTCTCGTACAGACGCAGGGTCGCACGTTACCGGACCAAATGGATAAGCCATGAGTCCCTCCCACAAAACTCGAAAGCATACCTTCGTTGGATACCTTGGTGCAGGCCGCGCGGGAGTGAATTTCCTACCCTGTCCCCCCTCAGGCATTGCCCCCTTCTACTCCGCGGACCCACTCCCAACTGGCCAATTAACAGGTGATCCCTCATCACTGCTAATGGCAACCCGGCTCCCTTACAGGCGAGTTTGAACAGGAGCAGGCCCTCGCGAGTACCCGGATTAAACGCTCATTCTATTTAAAAGTCAACCGAAACTATTTCCTGCTTGAATTGGAAAATTATTTGAGAAACCCTGAAAACAAATGACTTAAAAATATCGCAAAGCAGAATAAATACGGAAGTCTTTGAAATCAAATGGGGAAAAAATTAAGAAGTTCCTAATTTCGCCCTGCCCCACCGAACCGCACAATTCCCATTGACCCCATATAGGAATTTTCCGATAATAAATAGGAATATTTCTTAGTAGCGCTCCGTTATTTATAGAATTTTTCAACCCAATAAGGGGGGCACATGAGGAATCGCCTGCTTGCCACATTACTACTCGCCATGATGGTTTCCAGCCCGGCATGGGCCGAGCAGAAATCGGTTGAGTTGACCGCCTCCATTCCGGCCCACGAGTGGAACTCCACCCGGCTGCAAAACGTTTCCCAGGGATCAACCCTTCAGTTTGACCTCACCAGCGATGGCGAAATCCGCGTGTTGTTGCTGGACAAGGAAGGGTTCATGCGATATCCGGAAATCGACCGTCCGTTGTTCCGCTCCGACACTTCCCAGCACATTCAATTTTCATTGGTGACCCCAAAGAGCGGCGATTACTACCTGGTGGTGGACAACACCGCGGGCGACATGCGAGCGCACTACCTGGCACGGATCGAAGCACGTACCAATGTCATGGCGGAGAGGAATGAGCAGGGCGCACCGGCCCTGATGCTGGCCCACCGCTAACTTGAACCCGGATGTTCAACGATTCCTTCGAATACCGCGAACGGGCCTCAAAAAGAAAAGGCCCCGTTTTGACAACATAACCGGAAAACAAAAATCCCCGCTTGATGCAAGCGGGGATTTTCTTTTTTCGAAGCGGTTGAACCACGGCAACCTTGGAACCGGATCCGTATCCCGGCCTCTTCCCGTCAGTCAGCGGGTTTCGCCATCCAGGGGAAGGCGGCCGAAGCGTTCCTCGTATTCGGAAATGATTTTATTCAACAGCACCAGGAGGCGTTTGGCGGCGAAGGGGTTGAGCACCATGCGGTCGCTGAGCTGAATCGTCACTTCATTGTCCTGCGGCACGTTCCACGTCTGGTTGGTGCCAAAAAAGATGGACACCTCTTCACGCGTACTGGAAGCATTGACCACATTCGCGTAGGTGGTTTGCATCTTGGAGTCATCCCAGTTCAACTTCAGGCTCTGACTTCCTTTTTTCTGCGCCGCTTGAGGACCGGTCCCTCCCGGGCTTGCAACTTTTTTTTCTTCAGCCATACAACCTCCCCAATAATTTATGAAACGATTGCTCAGTTAAGCCGCTGTCCCCAATGCCACCACGTCACTTCGCCACGATACCATTCAGGACCACCCCCTGAAAGCTATCGTGTGGCCAAAGCGCCCTGGCCGCAAGGAAACAGGAATTGAAATTTCATTTTAATACCATAAAGGCTGGTTTGAAGAAATACAAGAATGGAGAAACGGCGTCCCTCTCATGGCCGGGTGCCGGACTCCGGGCTTTCTTGCCAGCCCCCGGTTCCAGCCCAACCACCCAAACCCCTCTCAAATCTCTGTGGGCTGTCCTGTTTGCACTGGAGCAGTTTCAAGGAATGGTGTGGAGGAAGCAGGCTCAATGATGCGGCGGAATGCGGTCCAGTTCCTTTGTGATGGCGGTTTTATCGAACACCTCGGCCATGCGTTGCAGCTGGTTGGCCAGCTTCTTTTCTTCCGGCCCGAAACGCTCCACCACTGCCAACAATTGTTCGAATTCATCGAACAGTCCCTTGCTCAACGTCATTTTCATTTCGTCCACCAGAACGGAAGGGACTGAAAGGTTGGCGTGCTGAATTGGAGTATCCCCTTCCCGGTCATCGCTGATCACACAGCTGTCCTGGGGTGGGGGCACGAACTCTATGGACATCAGGAGCCCAATTTGTTCCAGCAGTTCTTCCCGAACGAGGGGTTTGGAAATGAACGCAGACACCCCATGCTCGAGGAACATCTGCCTTTCCTGATCGAAAGCGGATGCGGAGACCATGATGATCTTGAAACGGTCGGGCCCATATTCCCGGGAGATCTCGCAGATCAACTCCAACCCGTTCATTGCCGGCATGCGGTAATCGACGAGCAACAGGTCCGGGTTCCATTTCCGAAGCATTGCCAGCCCTTCCTCGCCACAAGCGGCGGTGCGGACCTCCATTCCCGTCCGCCTCAACATTTCCTGAACGATCTCCAGATGAGTGGGATCATCGTCCACAATGAGGACTCGGAGCAACACGCCGGGAGGAAGAGTGACCGGTTTTTTCAAATCAGCAGACACTACTTTGAGTTCCTGCCGGGAGGGTGGCAAGACAAGCTCAAAGAAAAAACGCGTGGAGCCGTCCGTTTGGGATTCCAACATCAGTTTCCCGCCCATCAACTGAACCAACTGCCGGCTGATGGCAAGCCCCAGACCGGCCCCTCCTTTCTCGAGACCCACATCTCCCTGCTCAAAAACCCCAAAGATCGCCTCCTGTTTTTCGGGCGGAATGCCCGGCCCGGTGTCGATCACTTCAAACCGGAAGCGGTCCGCCTCCATTTTGGTGACGCGCAACTCCACACACCCGGATTCCGTGAATTTGATCGCGTTGTCGAGCAGGTTACTCAGCACCTGGTGGATTTTCTGCTTATCGCCTGAAACCGGGGACGGGCCGGAAAACATGGTGAGAACCCATTGCAGTTTTTTGCTCCGGCACAGGGCTCCGTACTGGGAGTTCACTTCACAGATCAACCCGCCCAGATCAAAGGGCCGCACATTCAACACTTCCTTCCGCGCTGCGATTTTGGACATGTCCAGAATGTCATTGATCAAATGAAGAAGCCGGGAACCGGAATGGTAAATCCCCTTCACTTTGTTCTTCTGCTTGGGGTCGAGGTTGGAATCGCGGTCCAGAATCTGCGCGTATCCCAATACTGCATTCAGGGGAGTGCGGATTTCATGACTCATGTTGGAAATGAACAGGCTTTTGGCCTGGTTGGCTTTTTCGGCTTCCCGCTTCGCATCCATCAGCGCCTGCGCTTTAGTGGAAACCTGTTTCTCCAACTCTTCCAGATGAGTGACCAGATCATCGGTCAACTCTTTAAAGGAAAAAGAAATGCTGTCCAGGTCTTCCTCGGGTTTCTTCCCTACGGGAGAAGAGGGGGCCGACTTCGGAGTGAGAGGGACGCGGAGGCGGGTGGATTTCAGAAGTTTTTCCGCAGGATTAATGAAAGCGTAAATCATCACGCCTCCCATAATGAATGCGGCAAGAAACAAAACTCCCCAAACGCCTCCAAGACCGGCGCGCAAAATGGAAACGGGTTTCAGCACTTCCTTCGCATCCATTTCCAGGACCAGCGACCAGTTGAGTCCGGAAATCCCTTCCACCCCCTTGGAACGCTGATACGTCACCAGCCAGTCCTGACCGTCTTTTTCGTGGAAGTAATAACCGCTCTGGCCCTGCAGGGCCCGCGCCACCGGGGCCCAGGCGGACAGATCCCCGCCAAATGGATGAATCCGGACCAGCCTTGCATCGTGTTGGCCGGAGGGAGCCATACTGCTCAGGATGACTTCCCCTTTTTCATTGACCAGGTAAAAGCGGAGGGAATGGATGGCCGCCTGCCGTTGAAAATCATCCAGCAGGTTGCGGATGATGACAATGTGCAATCCACCTTTGAGCATGCCCTGATAACGGTTGGAGTCGTCCATCAGCTTCACGGCCACGGTGGTGGAAAAGGCATCGGTGCTCTCGTCGTAGGCGATGGCCTCAACGTGGACGTCCTCTCCGGATTTGCGCGCCTGCTGGTACCAGGCTTCATCGGCCTGAAAGTAATCGGTGGTGCGGGGGGAGGCGGCGATCAGCGCCCCGAAACGGTTGGTGGCGAAGATTTCATTGAACACTTCCACGCCGTATTTCTTTTTCAGGAATCGTCGCTTTTCGGCGAAGGTGCCGGACAGGGGATTGTCGAGAATGGCCTGAATCGGAGGCGTGGTTTTTCCTGCCGTCCAGTCCTCATCCATTTGCCGGATGAAAACATCGCGGTCCGGCATCGATTCCATTTTGCGGGTGGAGGATTCCACCTCGCTCCTCATCGTCAACTCATGCGCCAGGATCTGGAGCTCTTCTCCCCGCATGAAAATGATGCGGTTCACGGAATCCAAGGTGTTTGCCGTCAGGTTCTGAATTTCACCGGCGATGCGTTCCTTAAGGATGGTCTGAGAATGATTGAGCAACAAGTAGCCCGCCATTCCAACCAAACCCGCCACCAGCAAAATCGCACCAAAGACTTTCTTGGAAGCACTCATTGGCATATGGGACCCCTCCCCTGTCCCCATGACCGGTCGGACCCGCAATTAAATCCAAATATCTAAATTTGCCACATCAAAAATCGATCTCCGACCCTGAACCTCCATCTTCTAAAAAATTGCCCCCCGGCCGATCCCCCCTGCAAAAAGGAACTGGGGATGCCGACCTGATTTCTTAACCGCTTAGCTTGCGACCATTTTATCTGAAAACTACCATTCTTTTCACAGAATTTAGGTGAACAGAATATTTTTTATAAGGATTTTCCTACAGGCGTGCTCCCCCACAATTTCCGCATTCAGCCATAACCCTTGTATTTAAAATGCTTTCATGCACTGGAAGCATCAAACCCACCCCTTAAATTCTGCAATTGAATCTTCCCTGGTCCACTCATGGGGGTTGCCTATCCTTCGCCGGAGTCCAAAATTTTCTTACAAAAAACGGTTTTATTTCGATTATCCGAAACTCGCTGAAGGGACAGTTCAGGGTTTCCATCCCCCTTCTGTTTGAATGGAAAATTCCCCCATGGAGGATTACCTTAAATACAGATGGACCTTTTTTGATGAAAAGCTCCGTTCCATGTGTCCAGGCACCATTAAACAACATCGAGGTTTGCCATGAACTCCAAAAAGCAATTCGACAATTTTTGGGCGACCATTCAGACGCGCATTCACCAGCATCCTGTCATCGTGTACAACCCCTATTGCAAATGGTTCCGGCAGGGCACGTTCACCCTCGAGGATTTGATTCACCTGTTCACACAATTCGCGGTGTTTTCGAAATGGTTTCTGCTCGTGCAGATGATGCGCATGATGCACGCACCGGACCTGGAAGCGGAGGCACACGCGCGCTACATTCTGGCCAACGAACTGGGGGTGCACATCAACCCGGATGGCACCACCGAAAACCAACCGTTCAAAACCCGCTGGGCGCACATCAACTGGTTGCGCGATACGGCCCAACCGCTGGGCCTGAACCCGGAATTGCTGGGTAGCTGGAACACGGCCACGCCTTCCACAAGGCGCTTCATCCGCGGCCTGGAGGAAACCTACGGCAGTAAGGACGGAGAGGTGGGACGCGGCGCCAGCTACGCCATCGAAACCTGGGCGGCGTGGGGCATCGGTCAGGGTGCCGAGGAGTCCAACAACTTCTGGAAGGAGCTCATCGACGGCCTCGAAATCTACAACGAAACCTGCAACGCCTACGGCGACCCCGCCATCCCGCTCGACTTCTTCGAGTTCCATTTCAACAGCGAGAAGGGGCACGGCGACAACGTCCTGGAGGAATTGAAGCAGGCGTTTTACAAGCCCGGTTTCGACAGCGAAAAGTTTCTGCAGGCGGGCGAAAAAGCGCTGGACGCGATCTATACGTTCTGGATGGGCCTCGACCGCGACCGGCACAACCGCGAAGCCATGCGGAATTACTATCCGCTCGTCGTGGGGGCCTGAACTATTTAGAGTCGCTAATTTTGGCGTAAAAATAAACCGGCACGGGGCCTTCCGGTCTCCGTGCCGGTTTTTTACAAGAGGGCGGTCACTCGCCGCGCAACGCCAGTCTCCGGCCGTACAGATCCTCATATTCCGAAAGGCACCCGGCGTTGGCAATGACGTGCAGGTTCGCCGGAGACGTGCCGGAAAACACCCCGCGCACCGCCAGCTCCACCTTCTTGCCGTTCATCGTCTTCGGCACTTCGCGTACCTGGAAAATCTCGTGCGGCACATGGCGCGGCGATTCTTCAGTCTTCAACGCCTGGCGGATACGCGCCTGCAACGCATCATCGAGCGTGCACCCTTCCGCCAGCACCACAAACAAGAGGACGTGGATATCGCCCGCTTCCTCGATGCCGATCACCAGGCTGTCTTCCACCTCAGGCAGGTTTTCGACAACGCGGTAAATCTCCGCGGTGCCGATACGCACGCCGCCGGGGTTGAGCGTGGCGTCGCTCCGTCCGTAAACGATGACGCCGCCTTCCTCGGTGATGGTGATGTAGTCGCCGTGCACCCACACGCCCGGCACCTTCTCGAAGTACGCACTGCGGTAACGCGCTCCGTCGGGATCGTTCCAGAACGCCACCGGCATGGACGGCGCGGGCGAACGGCACACCAGTTCCCCCTGCTCGCCCACCACCGGTTGGTTCTCCGCATTGAACGCCGCCACGTCCATGCCCAGCCCCAGGCACTGGATCTCTTCCTCGCGCACCGGCAATATGGGATTGCCCAGCATGAAACAGGAGATGATGTCGGTGCCGCCGCAGATCGACGACAACTGCACGTCCTTCTTGATAGCGCGGTACACGTAGCGGAAGCCTTCGCGGTCCAGCGGCGAGCCGGTGGAAAGAATCGCTTTCAGGCTGGAGAGGTCCGCCGTTTTCCCCGGCACCTTCCCCTGCTCGCGGTTGATGGCGAGAAACTTCGGACTGGTACCGAAAACCGTACAACCCGTTTCCTCCACTAACTGCCACAGCACGTCAATGGACGGATACGCGGGCGAACCTTCGTAGAGCACGATCGTCGCCTGCCGGGCCAGCGCCGAAACCAGCCAGTTCCACATCATCCATCCGCAGGTGGTGTAATAGAACACCACGTCCTCGGGACCAATGTCGGTATGAAGCGCGTGTTCCTTATGATGCTGCAACAACGTGCCGCCCGCACCGTGCACGATGCCTTTCGGCAGTCCCGTGGTGCCGGATGAGTAAAGGATGAACAAGGGATCGTTGAAGCCCACCGGATCGAACCGCAACTCCACGTCGCCCCCTTCACGCGCAAATTCACTCCATGGCACCGCGGAAGGAAGGTCTAGTTTGGAGAGGTCGTACTGCTCATTCAGGTATGGAACGAGGACCACGTCGCACAGTCCCTTGATCTGCGGCACGAGTTGCTTTATGCGATCGTCGAGAGAATGCGCCTTGCCGTTGTAGGTATAACCGTCCACGGTGACCAGCACTTTCGGCTCCACCTGGCCGAACCGGGCGAGCACGCCCTGCAATCCGAAATCCGGCGAGCACGAGGTCCACACCGCGCCCACCGCCGCCGTGCCCAGCATGGCGATCACCGTCTCCGGGATGTTGGGCAGATAGCCCGCCACGCGGTCGCCCTTCTCCACACCGGCCCGACGCAGAGCGGAAGCGAAGCACGCCACCTGGTGGCGCAGGGTGTCGAAGGTCATGTGCGTGGTGGGACGCGTCTCCGAGCGGCTGATGATCGCCGTCTTGTTTCCCGGCCCCTTCAGCAGGTTCGCCGCGTAACTGAGCTCCGCGCCGTCGAACCACACCGCACCGGGCATGGTTCGGGAGGAAAGAGTCTGTTTCGGCGGGCGGGTGAGATCAATCCCTGACTGGCGCAGGTAGTATTCCCAGAACTGTTCGAGGCGCTTCACCGACCAGCGGTGCAGGGTGGCGTAATCGTGAATGTGCAGGCCGAATTCCCGGTTCACGCCTTTTAGGAATCGGGCCATGTGCGAATGGCGCACCCGTTGCTTGGAAGGCCGCCACAGGATCGGGTTCATCACCGTCTCCTTAAAAAAGTCAGGTGAATCGCGTCACACCAGTTCGACCAGCATCGCCGTGGCCTCGCCGCCGCCGATGCACAGGCTGGCGCAACCGCGCCTTTTGCCGTGCGTCTTGAGCGCATTGAGCAGAGTCACCAGGATGCGCGCGCCCGTTGCACCGATGGGATGACCCAACGCAATCGACCCGCCGTGCACATTCACCTTCTCCGGATCGAGGCCCAATTGATCGTGCACCGCAAGCGACATCGACGCGAAGGCTTCGTTGATCTCGAACAGGTCGATGTCCTTCATTTCCATCAGGCACGCCGCAAGCACTTTCCGGATTGCTTCCACCGGAGCGAGGGCGAACGTGTCCGGCGACTGCGCGTGCGTGACATACCCCAGAATGCGCGCCAGCGGTTTGTGGTTGGCCGACGGCTTGCCGATAACCAACGCCGCCGCGCCGTCGCTCAGTTTCGCGCCGTTGGCTTTGGTGATGGTGCCGCCCGGCTTTTCGAACACCGGCGGCATGGTGTCGAATTGATCCAAATTGTCGAGATGCGGCTGTTCGTCGTGATCGACGGTCTGCGTATAAGTCCGGTGCCATACGGGAACCGTCACCAGTTCCTTCGCCACGATGCCCTTGTCCATCGCCTTGCGCGCACGGGTGTAGCTTTCCTTCGCATAGGCGTCCTGCACTTCGCGGGTGTAACCGAGGCGGTGCGCGAGGATCTGGCTCAACTCACCCATGTGGCGGTTCTCGTGCGGGTCCCACAGTCCGTCGTGAATCATGCCGTCCACCATGTGCGCGTTGCCCAGCTTGTGACCGCGCCGCATGTGCGGCACCAGGAACGGCGCGCGGCTCATGTTCTCCATGCCGCCGGCGACGACGAAGTCGGATTGACCCAGCCGAATGGATTGATCCGCCATCATCACCGCCTTCATGCCGGAACCACACACCTTGTTGACCGTGGTGGCGCCGACACTGTCCGGGATGCCGGAATGCAACGCCGCCTGCCGCGCCGGGGCCTGCCCCACGCCTGCCGACAGCACGTTGCCGAGGATCACCTCGTCGATGTCCTCGCCCTCGAATCCACCGCGCCTCAACGCTTCGCGGATGGCGAACGCCGCCAACTCCGGCGCGGGCACGGGTGCAAGCGTGCCGTTGAACCGCCCGATGGGCGTGCGCACAGCACTATAAATGTAGGTGAAGGAATTTTCCCGGTTCATGTGATTGACCTTTCAGGCTGGCCCGTCATTTTTTGACCGTGGGGCGTTCCATGCGGAACCGATCGGTGGTCTTGGTGTAGTAGTCCGCGCCCATCCTGCCGACGGTGTTCAGCAGTTCGGGAGGGATGCCTTTCTGCCATTCGATGGCGGTGAGGGATTCGGAGAGATAGATTTCGCGCACGTCGCCCAGCACCAGCGTGCCCGCGCCCGCGCCGCTTCCCAAAGGCACGGTGCGGTTGAGCTCGCACACCAACTGTACCGGACTTTCGGCGATGAACGGCGGTTTGCCCTGGCCGCGTTCGACCACCGCCACCCCGGCTTCTTCGAACTCGCTGACGCCGTAGTCGAATGGCGCGGAACTCAGGTTCGCCTTGTCCGCCGCCTCGAACGACACCACGCCCACCACGTACTCGCGCGTGGCCTTGATGTTTTTCAGCGTGTCCTTTTCCGATCCGTCGCGGTTGAAGAAGATCGAGTTGGAGATCATCGGCGGATTCATCGAACAGATATTGAAATAACTGAACGGCGCGAGATTGCGCTTGCCATCGGCGGAAATGCTGGAAATCCACGCGATGGGGCGCGGTTGCACGATGGAGTTCATCAGGTGATACACGTCCACCCAGAAATGGTCCGCCGGGCGGATGGCGGCATAGCCGTTGTGTTGGGTCATGTGCGTGTCTCCTGCCAGCTTTTGGGATAATCCGGGTCCTCCAGCGCCTCGCCTTCCGCCGTCAATGTCATCGGTGCGAAGGTATCGACCATCACCGCCTGCTCCTCGGTCTGTTTCGCACCGATGGACCCGGCATACGCGCCGGGGTGTGGTCCGTGCGGAATGCCCGACGGATGGTAACTGATCGAGCCGCGTTCGATGCCCTTGCGGCTGGTGAAGTTTCCGGAATGATAGAACAGCAATTCGTCGCAGTTGACCGACGAGTGATAAAACGGACACGGCACCGCCCTGGAATCGAAATCCAAAGGCCGCGGCAGAAAACTCATCACCGCGAATCCCCCGCCCATGAACGTGAGGTGCGAGGTGGGCGGCAGGTGCACACGCCCGGTCTTCGGCTGGATGGCGTCGAGATTGATCGCGTACGGATACACATAGCCGTCCCAGCCTTCCAGACGGAAATAGTTTTCAGAGTAATGCGTGCGCGTGAATGCGCCCTGTCGCTTGCGCACGATGGACACCGGCTCTTCGTTCTCGAACAGGTCCGTATCCCACTCCGGCAGTCGAAAACTGCGTTCCGAATATGGCGCATCCATCTTGAATTGCCCCGCATCGTGGCGGAACTCATGCGGGATATCGATGTCGCGTTTGCCCTCGACATACAGCAAGCCAGGAGGAGCGTCGAAGCGGAACCGGTACGGACACGACCGCGGGATGATGAGGTAGTCGCCCGCGCGCAATTTTATTTTGCCAAACAGGCTTTGCAGGGTCGCCTCTCCTTTATAAAGAAAGAACAGTTCGTCGGCGTCATTGTTGGCGAAAAACGCCATCTCTTCCATTGCCGGATGACACAGGCCGTAGGTGAGATCGTCGTTGAACGCGAGCAGGGTGCGACCGGAGATGAAATGCTTGTCCGGCTGAACCTGCCAGCCCCGGAAATGCCGCCGCTCGAGCAGGGAATCCTCGCGCGGTGCGGGGCGTCCCCACGTGGCTTCGGTATAAACCTCGCGCATGGACTCGCCGGTCGGCGGGTGGTGCATGTACAGGATCGAATACGGTTCCTCAAACCCTTCGCGGGTGAAGCAGTATTCGTTGAGCAGTTTCGATCCCGCATAGTGCGCGGTGTGGTGCATGGGTGAAATGTCGCCCAACTGCATGTATCGGAACATGAAAATTCAACCGACCTTGTGGGTCAGCCTCCCTATGTGCTCGATTTCGAGTTCGACCACGTCGCCGCTGTTCAAAAAACGGTCCAGTTCCAGTCCGCAACCGCCGCCCACGGTGCCGCTGGCCAGCACGTCGCCGGGGTACAACGTCTGGTACTCGCAGGCGAAGGCGATGGCCTGTTCAAAGGTAAAATGCGACGAACCGCTGTTGGCTTCCGTCAGCAATTCGCCGTTCACCCAGGCGCGCATGGTGAGGTTGCGCGGATCGGGGATTTCGTCCGGCGTCACCATCCACGGGCCAAGGCCGGTGTTGAAGTCCTTGCCCTTCGCCGGGCCCAACCCGACTTTCATGACTTCGGCCTGCAGGGCACGCGCGGAAAAATCATTGGCGATGGTGTAGGCGCCGATGCAGTCGGCCGCCTCCTTCTCCGTCACGCCGCGGCATTCCTTTTTGAGGACCACGCCCAGCTCCAGTTCGAAATCTTTTTTCGGCTCGCCGGGGGGGAACACGACGGTCGAGTTGTGACCGCTGAAACAGCGCGGCGAGCCGTTGTACCACACCGGGTACTGGTACCACTCCGGCACCATCTCCAGCCCCCGCTTGCTCCGCGCAGTTTTGACGTGCTGTTCGAAGGTGTAAAAATCCATGAACGCGCCGGGTTTTTCCACCGGCGGCAGAAGCGTGACCACGTCCAGCGGCAAGCCCGGTTGTTCAATGACCCGGTGCCAGAGAGAATCGTCCTCATGCAGGGCGCTGAGCGCCTCCACCGTGTTCATGCCGATCAACGGAAACACCCGGCCTCCGTGCAGGAGGCCGTCGTGCGGCGGCTGGCCGGGCCCCACGTAACGCAACAGTTTCATGAAACCGACTCCTGCATCTCGATGGCTTCGAACAGCGCGCGGAAGTTGCCCTCACCGAATCCCGGATGCCCGCAGCGCTGAATGATCTCGAAGAAAAACGGACCCGCATTTTCCTCATGGTAGAGGCCCGACGCATCCTTCAGAAAAATCTGCAGGAGGTAGTCGCCGTTTTCGCCGTCCACCAGGATGCCCGCTTTCTTGAGATCCTTGATCTCTTCCCTGATCTCGCCGATATTCTGTTTGGCGATGCGTTCCGGAAGCATGTCGTAATACGTGTCCGGCGTGTCGAGGAATTCGATGCCGCGGCCCTTCAGCGTCTCCACCGTTTCCAGCAGGTTGTCCACCGCCAGCGCAATATGCTGGATGCCCGCACCGTGGTTGCGCTCGACGAAGGTCTGGATCTGCGATTCGTTGAAGTGCGGGTACAGCGGTTCGTTGGTGGCGAATTTCACCTGCGATCCCGGATCGTACATCACCTGCGACGACAACCCCGTGCCCTTGCGCCCGGACCGGGTGTCCGGCGTGTGGAACGACACGCTCCAGAATTTTTTGAAATCCATCACGTGCTCGAAAAAATTGTAAACCGGATACAGCGTGCGGGCGTTGATCGTCATGTGATCGATATTCTTGAAGGGCGACTGCTCCGCAGGCGGGTGCGGCACCTTCTCGAACATGGGGATGTCTTCCTCGTTGCCGGTCACCTCCAGAAATGTGATCTCGAGAAACCCGATGGGCGTGGCGATGGTGATGAAGCGGTGGCGGCTGTCGCCCGCTTCCACCACTTTTTCCGGATGCACGAAGGTGGCGTGATGCTCTTTCAGGTAATCGACGGCGCGGTCGAGATCTTCCACCTGCAGGGTGACGTTGCGGATGCCGGGGCAGAGAATTTTAAGGTATTGCGCCGTGTAGCTGTGGTTCGACAGGGGCGTCGAGACCATCAGGCGCACGTCGTTGGCGGAAAAATAAAGGGCTTTGCTTTTGAAGCGCTCTTCCCATTGCGGCGTGGAATGATGGGTTTCCACCAGGCCCATCTTCTCGATGTAAAAGTTCCGGCTCCGGTCAAAGAAATCGACCACGAACTCCACCGAAAACACCTTCCTGATTCCCAGCCGGGATGCTGTATCCATGCCATGCCTCCCTTCTCTAGTGAACCCATACAACCTTTTAATGAATATAGGTCCCCAAAAACCGCTTGGCACTTAATATTTAGATGGTAAGGCAAGGGGGCGGGATTCGCTTTATTATCGGGCTTAACGCACGGTATTTCATTGTTTTGCATCCAAGCGGAGGGCAAGCTGGAAGTCCTTTTTGCAAAAGGCTCCCGTTGCCCTTGTATCCGCGCCGCGTGCGTTTTACAACCCTGTGTTCAGGAATTTAAAATTTGAAATTTCGAGTTAATTGCACGAATCTGTTTTGAAGGATTTGAACGGATTGCTTGCCAGCCTTGTATGAGATCGTTTTTCACGCATCCATTTTTTGCGCCTGTATTTCTTGTTGCGCTCTATGCCGCCACACGCCTGTTTGCCCTGCTGGGCCTGCCGATGGTGTTCGATGAAGCCATTTACCTGCGCTGGGCCGACATCATCCGCAACGACCCCTCTTCTTTATTTGTCTCGGCGGTAGACGGCAAGCCGCCTTTGTTTTTCTGGCTGAACGCGGTCACGCTGGGATGGTTCGACAATTTCCTCGTCTCGTCGAGAATGATTTCGGTGGTGGCCGGAGCGCTGGCGGTGATCGGGGTATGGCGCATCGGCGCACTCCTCTATTCACGGAAGACGGCGGCGCTGGCGGCGTTGATCTACCTGTCTTTGCCTTTGGTTTTGACCCACGACCGGCTGGGGTTGACCGACGCCCTGCTGGCGGCGTGTGTCATCTGGACCGTGTACGCGGGCCTGCACCTGGCAAAGGACGACGCGCCGTCGTGGCGATGGGCGGTTGCGCTGGGCGGGTTCGCCGGGTTGGGCTTTCTCACCAAAACGCCGTTGCTGATGTTTCTCGCCCTGCCCGTGCTGGCAGTGTTTTTATACAACCGCCCCCGCAACATCGCACTCTGGAAGCGGCTCATGGTGAGCGGCGCGGTGTTCGGGCTTCTCGCCCTGCCCTTTTTGTTGCATGAACCCGACTATATTTTTCCTCATTCGAGCAAGGTCCTGCATCACAAGGTCCCCCTGCTCGACACCCTGCTTGCCGTTTTCACATTCGATCACCCACAACTTCGGCCGCACCTGAGGGAGCTGAGTGAAGTCGGATTGCTGTACGTCACCTTACCGGTGCTGATCCTCGCCGTGGTGGGAGCGGCAATGGGACTCCGATCTCAACCCCGGACCGCCGTGTTTATGCTGATGTGGTTTTTTCTGCCGACGGCGGTGTTCCTCATTTTTGCTGAGGTGGCGTATCCGCGTTACTTCCTCGTGGCCCTGCCGCCGCTGGCTATTCTGGCGGCGGACGGTTTGCGCGTTTTGATGGCGCACGTCAACAACGCCCTGCAACCGCGTTCGCCGCTTGTGGCTGGGACGGCGGCCTTTGCGCTGGGCGTGGCCTGCCTGATTCCGGCATGGAAGTGGGACCTGCGCTACCTCGCCGCACCGCAAAAAGTGGCATGGACGGAGATCGACCACTGGCAGTACGTGCGGTACCCCGAAGGGCCCCACGCCGTCGCCGATGCGGTGAACTTTCTCAAAAACGAAAGTCGAAAGGGACCGATCGCCGTATTCCTCACGTTCAAGCTGGGGATACCGAGCGATGCGCTCTATCTGTATTTGAAGGATCAGCCGGGGATCGATCTCTATGAGGCGTGGCGGCCGATTTCTTTCCCTCATTCCCTGAAGAACGCCCAGGAGTTCGTCGCCGTGTCCTCCAAATACCAGGTGAAGGACCGGCGCACCGTTTCCGTGCAGGAACTGAAAGGCAGGCGGCTTTACTTTGTCAGCAGTTTGCGGATGTTTCCTCTCGATCAGACGAGGCAGGCAAATCCAGAGTTGCGGCTGGTGAAACTGTACGACGACATCGGCCCATTTGAAGTGTTTTCATTCGCCATCTTCGAGTGGCCCAGCGAGGAACACCCCGTCACGGCTTCCGCGAACTCCCGTTCCTGACTTCAAACTGAACGCGGCCCGGGTGCGCGACCGGTGAGTTGCGGCTTGCGGCTTTCCGTTTGCCACCTTAAAAACACAACCCCGGGTTGGCCTCGGCATAAAGGGGATCGGAACATTGAGGCAGGGATTTTTTCTCCGGCGCCGGTTTCTTGTGGGAATCCTCTCCGGCGCTGGGCTTGAAATCGGAGGGATCTTCCCCGCCCTTGGGGTCGAGGTCGGCCACCGGCTCGCAGGCGGCGGATCCGGATTCGGGATCACCCGCTTTTTCGGAAACATTTTCTCCACAGACCGGGGCGGGATCGGTTTCCGAAGATTCCGGGCCGGCAAAAAGAGGGGACGCGCCCAGGCACAGCATGGCGATCACAAAGAAAAGGACCCGAACCTTATCGACCGTTTGGGTGCTCATGGTTTCCTCCTGGCGAAAGCGTCCATGACGCGGGTTTCCGTTCCTGCAGAAGAATTTATTTTGATGAGGCCGGTGGAGGCGTGCCTTTGGGGTTCAAGGCTTCCAGCTTGTGTTTCGCAACCAGCGCATCCACCTGCTTTCGAAATGCCTCGGATTTGACCAGTTCCTGGCTCCATTCATTGCCAGCCAGCCCCGCCTCGCGGCTGATGACAGGCATCTTCTTTTTCCATTCCTCCCAGAACGGGTTTTCAAACATGCCGATGAGCTGTTTGATCACGTCGTGCGACATGTGCGAATCATAAACCGGCACCACGCGGTCGATGAGACTCTTCATCTCTTTGTCGCCGACGAGGCCGTAATAATCCTTCCAAAACGCATCGGGCACTTTGGGATAAGCGGAAGCGATCATGGCGCCATAGGCATCCAGCACGCCTTCCTTCATGTAATCCAACTGCTGGTAGATTCCGGAGACGCGGAGCAGTTTGCGGATGTCGCGGTCTTTTTCCGGGTCGATTTCCGCATACGCCGTGCCTGCGGCGAAAAGGCCCCAGAACACCAACCCCGCCGCCAGTCTGACTCCATTCTTGATCCCGTGCATTCAAGCCTCCCGCTTTCTGATATCTGAAAAGTGAAACTTCATTATACGGGATGCCCCTACCGGCCGGGCCAAAATAAAAAGCCCGGCACCCATAAAGGGCGCCGGGCCTTGTGGGACGTTACTCCTGGCTTGAAATTACATGCAAGCCGGGTTGAACGGATCCGAGCCATCGCAGGTAGCGGAAGGCTGGGGTTCCGTAGTGCTCGTGGTGGTGGTCGGAGCCGGATCCGTCGGTTCCTCCGAGCCGGTCGGCGCAGGGTCCGGAGCCGGCTCTTCGTCGCAGGAGCCAGGCACCGAGTGGTCCGGGTTGGCGTGCGCTTTGCCCTGATCGCTGGCATTGCACCCCTGGCTTTTGGAGTTACTGTGCTCCGGCGGCTTGGCAAAGGCGGTGCCCGCCGTCGCTAAAAAGCTCACAAATAAAACGATCATCATCGTTACGATTGCTTTTTTCATTGCAAGGTTCCTCCCTCTCGTTTATTGAATCGTGGCCTACCTGTTTTTAGCAAATCACGCTCCTTTTACCCTTTTTATTCCAAATCCGTGCCAAAACCCGGCCAGTTCGGCACCCCCTCACTCACTTTTGTTATTTTTCAATACCTTTGGGCTAATGAGGACAAAAACGGCGTAAATTTTATCGGCAACCCGTAATAATTTCTGACAATTTTTGTCAGAACATTATGATTTTTCGCACGGATTCTGGCCCATTCGGCCTTCCCCGTCTGGAAAACCGTGCCGATCACCCTTTCCGAAACAAAATCCGCGGCGACAGTGCTTGCCAAACCGAAGAACGGGAACATATTGAGGTGTATGCATGCATTTCCACCTGTAGCCCGGAAGGGGGAGAGGGTCCAGGCGGACCGACCTACTCACAAAACTTTGGAGGGAGTTGGGTTATGAATAACAAAACGAATTGGATAGCGGGGACCGTGCTTCTCGTGTGCCTGTTTTTCCCCGGCTTGGCGGCGGCACAACAGCAAAGTGTCACCACGCCCGCCACGGTCAAGATGACGGTGATCAAACCCGGGGAAGCGGAACGTTGCAAAACGGATTTCATCGTGGAAAACATGGCCGGGGAGACGGCCGATCTCAAAGTGGTGCTGGGCCACAAGGTGTACGTCGATGAGCTGCTGAACCCGCAGGAACGCCGCGCCTTCAGTCTGCCGGGAACCATACTGACGGCCAAATTCCACGGCCATCAAATCCAGCAAGGAGAGGATGAGGCGGTGATCATCAATCTGGGGCCGAAATCCGACATCCGGCTCCGTTGCATTCAACTGCCGGAAAACCCCAAATCGGAAAAGGATGATCTGGCGGTTTTCAAATGAGTTTTACCTGAACAACTGGGTGGACAGGGGGACCCTTCCCTGAAGCCCATCCCGCTCCGGCTGTCAGGCGGGCCGGAGCGGGTTTTTCTTTCCATCACATGTCCACCCCGTTTTGCGGGTACTTTCTAAGCAGGTCGTCAAACACCCGGTCGCGCACCGGCTCCATGCCCCAGCCAAACCGGTCTTCCGCCACCAGCAAGGACTCTTCCTCCGACCGGGGATCTTTCTTCAGTGCGAAACGGATACCCGGATAGTTGGCGTAGGAACGCTTGACGCCGGACGATGGGAAGCTGGTTTTCTCAAAGGAAAGCACCTGGTCCCAGTCCAGCCATTGTCCATTACGGGGATTCTTCACCTGCAAGCCACCGCCTTTTCGACGCAGGCCGCGGATGGACAGTACGTGGACGATGCGGGAGGCGACCTGCTGTAACAATCCCCCGCTCGCGATGACCAGGAACACCAGCGCCCACGCCTGCTTGTCCGCCGCCCACAGGATGCCGCTCATCAGTCCCGTCACCAAGGACGAAAGCACGATCCCCATATGGAACAAATTGAAGGCTGCCAGCAGAATGGTAAGGATATTGTAGCCTGGGTAGCGGTTCCAGAGCATGGGAATGGGATGTATGGATTGAAGAAGAAACTCCGGGAAAATACCGTTGATTTATTTTTACAGAAAACACGGGAAAGGTCTAATGCGTTTTCCAAAGCAGGGGGGTGAAGCGCCGTAAAGATGCGCCCGGGCTGGGAGTCAGGACGCGGTCGGCTTTGCGGACAACCAGTCGAAGTATTCGCGGAACTGAGAGAAACAGTGAATGCCGGGCAGGCCGTCCGGAGCACCCGCACCGCCGGCGACCAGCTCCACGTCCTTTGCCAATCCCTTTCTCAACTCCATCAGGGCGGCTTCCACCTCCCCGCGAGCCATCCACGAAGACACGCTGACGGCCACCATTCGCGCCTCGGATCTGCGGACGGCGTCCAAAACATCGCTGAGAGGCGTGTCGGCCCCCAGGTACAGAACCTTGAACCGGGTGAGCGATGTGATGACGGCGCACATCAGCAGGCCCAGCCGGTGCGTCTCCCCCGGCAGGGTGGTGAGCACCACCGCCGGGCCCTCCTTGCGGTCGTTGAGGGTGCGCCACTTGCCGGCCAGAAAATCGGACAGACGCTCGGAAGCGAAGTGCTCCTGCGATACCGTAAGCTCTCCCATCGCCCAGCCTTGACCGAGGCGTTTCAGAAACGGCGATGCGTAATCCAGAATGAAGCCCAGCGGTCCATGCCGCCCCCATTCTTCATGCAGGCTTTGGGTGAGCAAGGCTTCATCATAACAATGAACCGCGTGTATCCAGTTCTCCACCATGACGGCCTGGGTCGCCTCTTTGGCAGAGCCGCCCTTAGCAACAGGAGCTCCCCTGGAAGATTTGCCAGGCCCGACCCCAAGCAAGGCCTGCAATTCTTCCAGGGAAGCTCCCACCACGCGTCCAGCACGGAAACCGGAATCCAGTGCCTGCGCCACCGCCCTCAGCCGGGGGACTTCATCTCGCGGATACCGGCGATGACCCGAAGGAAGACGATGTGCCTGCGGCGTCCCATACCGCTTTTCCCAGATGCGCAGGGTGTGGGTGCTGATCCCCGTCAGTCGCGACAATTCTCCGATCGGTATCCATTTGGCGGTTTCGGTCATGGCATTCATGATTCCGGTTCCCTGCTCATTCATCAGCAGTGCACCCGTACGGCGGCTTCTTTGCTTTCGTTGCGGACCAGGGCCACGTCATCCATGTGCACGGTTTTGCCCAACTGCTTGGCGAACGAAAGGCTTTCCCGCATCGAGTACAGCCGTTTTCCGTTGCTCGTGATGGAATCGGTGCGGAACTTTTCGATGCCGAGATCCACCTGCACCCGGGCGCGGGTCGATGAGCTGTTCTCAATGATGAAATCGTTCTGACAACTGGTGACCCAGCCGGGCTTGAGAAGCACGGTGCTGTTGGGTCCGTGCATCCATTCGTAGCCGCCGACTCTGGTTTCGCCGGCGGAAGCGGTTCCCGCAGAGGCAAGAATCAGGGCGCACAGTATCATGATCGCGGAATTTTTTCTAATCGTATTCATGGCTTGGTTCCTCCTGTTCAAATTGGTTTAAAACCTGTTTCCTTCTCCCCGTGCGGACCGGTCAGAACCGGTCCGCATGGCCGGATACCGGCCGCTCGGCAACCATGCCGCCTTGCAGTTTCCGGTCCACACGCAGTCCACCGGAGGTGCGGGTGACCAGATAAGGCAGGCCCATGACATCGGCCTGGAACGTGTTGCCGATGCGGATGCCGTACTCATCCAACAGAGTGTGCTCGAACCCGCTCAACCCGACGAGGGCCGGGCCGGAAGTGCTGTTGAGGCGATTCATGATCTTCGCCTGCGTGCCGTGGCCGAAAGTCCACTCGACCTTGCGCACGGCATGGTCGTGACCGGCATGATCTTCACTTCCGCTCATCATCACGGCATCGATCGTCTCCAGCTTACGAATCGGAATCGTCTCGGTGGCGGCGATGCGGCTCATGCCCGTCACTCCGATCACGCGAAGGCCCATCGTGGTGCGTTCCACATCCATCACATGCCCTTTGTAGTGACTTTGGAAACGGTTGTTCACTTTAATGCCGTAGTGATCGAGCTTGCGTTGCTCAAACTTGCTGAGCCCCAAGGTTCCCATAGAAATTTTTTCCTGAAGACTGCGGTCGATTTTGGACTGAATGGTTTTCGAAAATTCCCACT
The DNA here is from genome assembly GCF_021845525.1 of Nitrospina gracilis Nb-211. NCBI lineage: Bacteria > Pseudomonadati > Nitrospinota > Nitrospinia > Nitrospinales > Nitrospinaceae > Nitrospina > Nitrospina gracilis. The sequence goes on from NZ_JAKJKD010000001.1 coordinate 2,500,416, forward strand.
TGACCGGAACGGTGGCATGCTCGTGAACCGACGAGGCCCCGGCGGTGCCGGACGCGATCAGGACGAAGGAAAGAATGGCTGCGGATTGTTTGATTTGGTGGAAGCGTTTCATGGTGTTTCTCCTTTTATGCTTTGTTTCGGTTTGTTGGATTCAGACTGCCCGGTTGCTTTGTATAAGATAAATATTAGACATTTTATTAAATTTGTCAAATATTTTTTAAACAAAAAGCATTATTTTGTATAGTTGTTTTACAAAGCATTGATATTAAATGAGTTTTTACTCAACTATCTTGAGGGTTGGGAAGCGCAGGCAGGTCTGTGGGCCCTACGAGGGGGAGGGGTTTCAAAAAAAAATTAGACAAAAATCAAGACAGGGATAGAAAACGGGTGTGAAATTCCCTGAGTGGGAATGGGAGGTGATTGGGGGGATCAGGAGTTTTCCGTCTGGGTCACGGCAGTCTGGGCGACATCCTGAAACAACTGCAACGCCTTTTCCCGCTGGACGGCGTGATCCACAATCGGGTGCGGGTAATCCTTTCCCAGATGGCACCCGGCCTTCTCTTTTTCAGATTCGGGCGCCTCGTGCGGCCAGTGAATGTGGGTGTTGGAGAACCCGGCGAGCTCCGGCAGGTTTTCGCGGATGAAGCGGCCTTCCGGATCGAAGTTTTTGGATTGGGTGACGGGATTGAAAATGCGGAACCACGGTTGTGCGTCGCAACCGGTGGAGGCACACCACTGCCAGCCGCCATTGTTGGACGCGAGCTCGAAATCCAGGAGTTTGCGCGCAAACCACGCCTCGCCCTGGCGCCAGTCGACGAGCAGGTCTTTCACCAGAAACGACGCCACCACCATGCGCAGACGGTTATGCATCCACCCGGTGCGAGCGAAGTGGCGCATCGACGCATCGACAAGGGGATAGCCCGTCTCACCCCGGCACCATTTTTTGAAATGGACTTCCTTGCCCGGCCACTGGATGCGGTCGAATTCCGAGCGGAACGCCCCGCGCACCACGTATGAAAAGCGGTCGAGAATGGTCTGGTAGAACTCGCGCCAGATCAACTCCGACAGCCACGCGCGGGAGCCTTCATCCTCGCGCCTCATGGCAAAGCGTACGAGGTCACGTATGGAAATGGTGCCGAAGCGCAGATGCACGGACAAACCGGAAGTGCCGTGCTTCAATGAGGGAAAGTCGCGGTCCTTGTGGTAGCGGTGAATGTGCTTCTGAAATTTCCTCCACGCCGCACGGCCTCCCTCCTCGCCGGGTTGCACCCACAGATTGTTCTCCTTGAAACCGATGGATTCCAGGTCCCACGGATCAATCCATTCCTTGAATGCCTTCACCGGGGCCAGCCGCTTGAGGTTCGGCTTTTCTTCCGCCACATGCTCCGGCCGGAGCGTCCCCAGCCAGGCGTTTTTATAAGGCGTGAACATCTTGAACGGCTCTCCCTGCCGCGTGACGATGTCCGGGTACTCAAACACCACCTGGTCCATATACGAATGGAACGCGACATCCCAGATCTTGAGTTTCTGCTCGATGATGCGGTCGCGCTTTCTGGCGTAGGGATCGTAATCACGGTTGGTGAACACCGCTTCGGCCTTCAGCTCCTGCGCGAGGCGGGGGATGTCCAGCACCGGATCGCCGTGACACACAAGCAGGCTGGACCCTTTTTTGGCCAGCCGCGCCTGCATTTCCTTTAAGGAATGATGGATGAAAGTGACGCGCCGGTCATCCTTGTCCTCAAGCTGGCGCAGGATGTTGGTGTCGAACACGAACACCACGATCACCTCACGCGCCTGACGGGTGGCGGCCGCGAGCGCGGTGTGGTCCCGAAGGCGCAAATCGCGCCGGACCCAGCATAAGGCTCTTTGATAAATGGCCATAAAGGAAGTTCCGAGTTGGACCAATCTTCCCATTGTATCCCGTCGAGACCGGGTCTGTGTGGATTAATTGAGGAAGGACGCCCGCTCAGGCTCAATTGCGGGAGATGAGGTATCCCCCGCCCGCGGCCAGGGGCTTGGAAATCGTGGACACAGCGCCATCGCTCCAACGGATCTCCATCCGGCTTACCAAATCGTGCAACCCCAGGCCGAAATAGAAAGGATCGATGAAATTGCGCGGCGTCAGTTCGTTGGAATACGTGATACCCATCTCCGGTCCGGGAACGGAAAGGATGGGATTAGTTCTTATACGCACACGGATAACCGCGCTTTCACCTGCGTGTGGTTTTCGGGAAATGGATAACGCAACATTGTATCCAAAAAGACCTGAAATTCCTGCCAGTAGAAGGGAATACGCTCGCACCGTTTTCCCATAGATTCAATTTTTTCAAATTCTTTTGATTAACCGTTGGCTTCCACCCGGCGGCGCATTAAAATAATAGGGGTCGGATGGATTCACATGGATCCTGCTCAAGTGAAAACTGAATGACTGTCGATTTGTGGGAGTGATGAAATGCCGATCAAGTTCACACACGTCGATCTGCGGGAGGAGGACACCACCGAGTCGTTTTTCTCCCATCAATTTCTGAGCGCCCGGATCAAGACCGGGTACGAGTCCAACGAGGGGTTCGATCCCATCTTCACCGATGGACGCAGTGAAGAGTGGCTGGAGGCCAACTGGAAAGAGGTCAAGGACAACGACCTGAGGTACGAGGAGGACGTCAACCAGTACATCACGCTGACGCTCTCCGAGCTGGCCAATCCACGGTCCCTCGCCTGCGTGAACGAGTACCTCATCGATATCAATTCCGACGCGGGCCGCATTGCCGTGTCGCTCAACAGCAAGTCGAACCGCTTCACCCTGTTCCGCGTGAACGCGGACTTCCTTCTGCTGAACCTGGGGCTGTTCCGCTCCGACTTATACCAGGACAGTGAGGCCTACATGGACAAGGGCGGGTCTTATTATTTTTCCGCCGCCACCAGCCTCAAGTCCCTGCAGGGTGGGCGCACCGGCCTGTCCGACGTGATGGAAAAACTGTCCATCAACTTCGGAAAATACGTGGAAATCTTACGGCAGATGAAGCAGGATGCTGACAATTACCTGAGCTTCCACGCGAAGATCCCGGAAACGGAACTGAGGCAGTTGGAACACCTGTTGACTCTCGAAGTTCAGAATAAAAACAAACCCGGAGCCGGGTGAGCTTCGGCCCGGGTTTCCGCAACACGACGGACCCGGCGGTTTCGCCGGCTTCAATCCACCGCTCCACCGGGCGGCATCGACACCCAACCTGCGATCAAGGCACCCCTCAAAGCGACGGGAACCGGAACGCGGTTCCTGGAGGCAACACACCCCGGACATGAATTTTCTGCAAACGACAGGACGCCTCACCCTCGACTTCATCCAGAAACTGGGCGTGCGGCTGATTTTTCTTCTGCAGGTGATCGGCTGGACATTCCGCCCGCCGTTCAAACTCCGCGAAACCATCAAGCAGGCCAACTTCATCGGCGTCAAATCCCTGTTCGTCATCCTGCTCACTGCCGTCTTCACCGGCATGGTGCTCGGCATGCAGGGTTATTACTCGCTCCGTAAATTCGGATCGGAAGGCCTGCTCGGTTCCGCCGTGGCGCTGACCATCATCCGCGAACTGGGCCCCGTACTTGCCGCGCTCATGGTCACCGGCCGCGCGGGCAGTGCCATCGCCGCGGAGATCGGCATCATGCGCATCTCGGAACAGCTCGACGCGCTGGACACCATGGCGCTCAGCCCGCTCAAGTACGTGGTGATGCCGAAGGTCGTGGCCGCGCTGGTCGCCATCCCCCTGCTCACCGCCATCTTCGATGTCGTCGGCATTTTCGGCGGCTACATGGTGGGTGTGCACATGTTCGGTGTCAGCGCCGGATCGTTTGTCAGCGGCATGGAACTCAGCGTGGAATGGAAGGACGTGTACAGCGGTATCGTAAAATCCATCTGCTTCGCCCTCCTCATGGCGTGGATCTGCTGTTTTGAAGGCTATTTCGTCGAACGCTACAGCGGCCACGGCGCGGAGGGCGTCAGCCAGGCCACCACGCACGCGGTGGTGTTGTCCTCGGTCAACATCCTCGTCTGGGATTACGTCATCACTTCCTTCATGATCTGACGCCATGATTCGAATTCACAACCTGCAAAAACGGTTCGGCACCCAGGAAGTTCTGCGCGGCGTGAACCTTGAAATTCCGAACGGACAGATCACCGCCGTCATCGGCCGGAGCGGCACGGGAAAAAGCGTTCTGCTCAAGCACATCATCGGCCTGCTCAAACCGGATGCCGGCACCGTGATGGTGAACGGCGACGACATCACGAAGGCCGACGGACACCAGCTCAACGAATTGCGCAAGAAGTTCGGGATGCTGTTTCAGAACGCGGCCCTGCTGGACTCGATGAGCGTGTACGACAACGTCGCCTTTCCCCTGCGCGAGAAAACGAAGATGAAGGAAGAGGAAATCAGGGAACGCGTCGAGAAGGGGCTGGCCAACGTCGGCATCGTCGGCATGAACCACAAGTTCCCCGCCGAGCTCAGCGGTGGCATGAAAAAACGGGTGGGGCTCGCCCGCGCCCTGGTCACGCAACCGGAGATCATCCTGTTCGACGAGCCCACCACCGGCCTCGACCCCATCATGAAAAAAGCGATCCACCAGCTGATTTTCGACACCCAGCGGCAGTTCGGCTTCACCGCCGTGATGGTGAGCCACGATATTCCGGAAGTGTTCGGTTTCGTGGACCGGGTGGCCATGCTGTTCGACGGCGTCATCCACGAAGCAGGGACACCGGACGAAATAAAGCAGTCAGAAAACGCCGCCGTGCGGCAGTTTTTGAACGGGGACCTCGACGGTCCCATCCAGATCAATTAACAACTGACAACCCCGGCTCAAATCGGGTATCCTTGAAAATCGAATGGCAGGTAATCGGGAGACTTCGTTCAATGAATAGCCGCCGTATTGAAATCGCCGTGGGCCTGTTCGTGGTCGTGGGCATTCTCAGCCTGGGATGGCTGTCCTTCAAACTCGGCAAGAAGGAACTCCTCGGCACCGACCACTACTCGGTGTACGCGGACTTTGAAACCGTGTCCGGTCTGCGCCAAAACGGTGAAATCGAAATCGCCGGCGTGGTCATCGGCAACATCGGCGACATCGGCCTGCACAAGGGCATGGCGCGGGTGGAACTCAAAATCCGCAACGACATCACCTTGCCGGAAGACACCATCGTGTCGGTGAAAACCCGCGGGCTCATCGGCGACAAGATTTTAAGTCTTTCCATGGGCGGCTCGGAGGAAACCGTGCCACCGGGAGGCCTTATGCTTGAGACCGAACCGGCCCTCGATCTCGAAAGTCTGATCAGCAAAGCGGTCTTCGGCGACGTTTGATCATTCCAATTCCACGGAATCTATTTATGAAAAAGCAATCGGCTTGCAAACTGTCCTTGGGAGCGCTGGCCTTCGCGCTGGCCCTCTCCATGGTCTCCGGCGCCTGGGCGTCGGCGGTGACCGACGGGTTGAAGTCCACCATCGACCGGGTCGTCAACGTCGTCACCGACGAAAAGTACAAAAACGATCCGCAGGCGCGGCGCGCCAAACTGCGCGGCATCATCAATCCCAAATTCGATTACATCGAAATGGGCAAACGTTCGCTCGCCAGCAACTGGCGGGACCTGAGCCCGCAGGAGCGGAAGGACTTCATCGACCTGTTCGGCCAGCTCCTGGAAAACTCCTACGCCAAGAAAATCGAGTCCTACCGGGACGAGGAAATCAAATACGTCGATGAAGTCATCAAGGGCAAGTATGCCATGGTGAAAACCGAGATCGTGAGAAAGAACGATGTCATCGGCGTCGATTACAAGCTAATCCAGAATGGCAATGACTGGCAGGTGTACGATTTCATCGTCGAGGGCGTGAGCCTGATCCGCAACTACCGTTCGCAGTTCAACAAGATCATCAAGAAGGACTCGTTTCCGGTACTCATGAACAAACTGGGCATGAAGGTGAAGGATCTGGAAGCGGGCGTCGCCGACGACAAGGACGAACTCTGATCCCCTGCCCTCTCTTTCCGGCCAAAGCATGATTGAAAGTTCCGCCCCGACCCGCATCGACCTCGCAGGCGGCACGCTGGATCTGTGGCCGCTCCATCTTTTCTTCGGCAACCCGCCGACCCTCAACGCCGCCATCAATCTCTACGCACGGGTGGAAATCCGTCCGCGCCGCGACCGCAAATTGATCGTCGAGTCGCGCGACCTGAACCGGCGCGTCACTTTCGCGAATCTGAAACACCTGCCCGACACAAAACACCCGTTGGAATTGATTCTGCGGCTGGTGAAGTTTTACGCGCCCAGGCAGGGGCTGGAAATCGTCACCCACTGCGCCGCACCTGCGGGTTCCGGCATCGGCGGCTCGTCGGCGCTCAACATCGCCCTCAACGGCGCACTCAACCGATTCACCGGGCGCGGCTACCGGCGCGAGCAGATGATAGAAATCGCCAAGAATATCGAAACCCAGGTCATCGACGTTCCGGCAGGAACGCAGGATTACTTCGCCGCCATGTATGGCGGCCTGCAGGCGGTGCAACCGTATTACGACCGGCTGGCATCGAATCGCATCACCTTCGATCCGGCCGACACCACCCGCCGATTCGTCCTGTGCTTCACCGGAAAACCCAGAAACTCCGGCATCAACAACTGGACGGTGTACAAGGAAACCATCAACGGCAAATCCTCCGTCAAAACCAACCTGCAGCGCATCGCCACCATCGCGCGCGAGATGGAAGTCGTCCTCAAAAATAAAAGCTGGAACCGCTTCGCCAAACTGTTCGCAGAGGAATGGAAAGCCCGCCGCGCTCTCGCTCCGGGCATCTGCACGAAGGAAATGGAGACGATGATCCGCGCCGCGGGAAAAGCGGGCACGCTGGCCGCCAAGGTGTGCGGCGCCGGCGGCGGCGGGTGCGTGGCCTTTTTTGTTCCGCCCGAGAAGAAGCTCGCCGTTCAGGATGTTTTGCAAAAGCAGAACGCGCGGATTCTGGATTTCCGTTTCGTGCAACGCGGACTGATGGTGCAATCCGGCTGAGGCTCAGCCTCCGTTCCAGCCGGGCACCAGCGTGCGCGGCGTGGTGCCGTCCAGCGCATCGAACACATTGTCCACCACCAGGTTCGCCATCACCTCGCGCGTGGCGTGGCTGGCACTGCCGATATGCGGCGGGATGAGGATGTTATCCAGCTCCGTCATGCCCTCGGTCAGATCCGGTTCGTTTTCGAACACGTCGAGCGCCGCCCCCGCAATCATCCCCTTCCGCAACGCTTCCACCAAGGCGCGGTCATCCATCACTTTGCCGCGCGCCGTGTTTATGAGGTACGCCGTCGACTTCATCATGGCGATCTGCTCGGCGCGGATCATGTACCGCGTCTCCTCCGTCAGCGGCACGTGGAGCGTCACGAAGTCCGATTCCCGGAGCAACCGTTCGAGCGGCACGTAAGTGGCATTCAGACGTTTTTCCTTTTCTTCCGGCAGGCGGTTGCGCTGGCAGTACAGGACTTTCATATCGAACCCCAGCGCGCGCCTGGCGACGGCGCGGCCGATCTCGCCACAGCCGATCACCCCCAGCGTTTTGCCGTACACATCGTGGCCGAGAAACAGCTTCGCCTGCCAGCCCGTGAAGCGTCCCGCGCGGGTGTAGCGGTCGGCGGGCACGATGGCGCGTGCAATGCCCAGGATCAGCGCCCAGGTGAGGTCCGCCGTGGTCTCGTGCAGGACGCCCGGCGTGTTCGTCACCCAGACTTGATTCTCCCGCGCGCAGGCGACGTCGATGTTGTTGAAGCCCGCGCCGTAGTTGGCAACGAGCTTCAGTTTCTTCCCCGCGTCCAGCACCTCGCTGTCGATGCGGTCGGACAGGTAGGTGACCATCGCATCGCTTTCAGCGGCACGTTGTTTCAACTCGGAGGCGGACAGCGATACGCCGGAGCCGTTGTAAACCACTTCGCAGCGCTGGCGAAGCCGGTCGAGTGCGGTTTCGGAAAAAATGTTGGTGACGGAGACGACGGGTTTCATGAGTTCCTTCGGTTCAAAAGTTCGCAATGCAGAAAAGTTTTTCAATGATAGGAAAAATTTCCTCCCCCCGCCACCCCAAAGCGGCCACGCCGCCTGGCCCCCTCCTGCCGCCCTGGTTTTTCGGCGTGAACCGGACCGGGGGTTGGGGTAAAATCGTCCTATGTTGAAAGTGACCGAAATTTTCAAGAGCGTTCAGGGGGAATCGACCCGCGTCGGGCTTCCCTGCCTGTTCGTGCGGTTGACGGGATGCAACCTGCGTTGCCGCTGGTGCGACACGGAGTACGCCTTCTACGGCGGCAAGTCCATGAGCGTGGATGCCATCATGGACGCGCTGGCACCGCATCGCATTTCGCTGGTGGAGATCACCGGCGGCGAACCGCTCCTGCAGGAAGAGGTGTATCCGCTGATGCAGGCACTCCTCGACCGTAATTACACGGTGATGCTGGAGACCGGCGGTTCGCTTTCCATCGAACGCGTGCCCGCGGCGGTGATCAAGATCGTCGATCTCAAATGCCCCGGAAGCGGCGAGGTACTGCAAAACCACTACGACAACCTCGGACGCCTGCAGGCGCATGACGAGGTGAAGTTCGTCATCGCCGACCGCACCGATTATGAATGGAGCCGGGACACCTTGCGCAAATACGATATCGATCAAAAAGCACAGGTCCTGTTTTCGCCCGTGTACGACAAACTGCCTTTGAAGGACCTGACCGAATGGGTGCTGGAAGACGGCCTGCCGGTTCGCGTCCAGACGCAATTGCACAAATGGATCTGGGGCAAGGACGCCATCGGCGTCTGATCCGTCCCTTCTTTCCACTCACCTCCTCCAGTTGGATCGTTACGGAGGATTGCCGGAATTCATGAAACACGCCGCAAACGTGAAAACCATTCAGCGCGCTCTGCTCAAGTGGTTCGACACCGACCAGCGCGCCATGCCGTGGCGTGAGACGAAAGACCCGTACCGTATCTGGGTCTCGGAGATCATGCTCCAGCAGACGCAGGTGAAAACGGTGATCCCTTATTACGAACGCTGGGTCAAATCGTTTCCCACTGTCGAGAAACTGGCGCGCGCCCGCGAGAACACGGTGCTGAAGCATTGGGAAGGACTGGGCTACTACTCCCGCGCCCGCAACCTGCACAAGGCGGCCAAGCAAATCGTGAGCGATCACGGCGGAAAAGTTCCGGACACGCTGGAGGGCATCCTGTCGCTTCCCGGCATCGGGCGCTACACCGCGGGTGCGGTGCTGAGCATCGCCCACGACCAACCCGTGCCCGTTCTCGACGGCAACGTGAAGCGCGTCGTATCCCGCCTGTTCGGGCTTGCGGAAAACGGTGCGACGAAGCAATCCGAAAACACCCTGTGGGAGCACGCCGAATCCCTGCTTTCCAAAAACCGGCCCGGCGACTTCAACCAGTCGCTGATGGAGCTGGGCGCCACGCTCTGCCTGCCGCAAAATCCCATGTGTTTGCTCTGCCCCATCGTTCAGCACTGCGAGGCGCACCGGCAGGGCGAGCCGGAAAAGTACCCGCCGCCCAAACAGCGTACTGCAACAAAAAAAATCGAAGTGAGTGCCGCCATCATCCAAAAAGAAGGCAAGGTGTTCATCCAGCAACGCCCGCGGAACGGCCTCATGGGAGGCTTGTGGGAATTCCCCGGCGGCAAACGCGAACCGCATGAAAACGCGGAAGCCTGTCTGGTGCGCGAAATTCAGGAGGAACTGGGCGTGCAGGTGGCCATCCGCGAAAAGGTGATGACCATCCGGCACGCGTACACCCGGTTCCGCGTGACCCTGCATGTGTTCGACTGCACGGTGGAATCCGGCCGCCTGCGTCCCACGCATTGCGAACAATGGCGCTGGGTTGCTCTTCGCCAACTGGACAAGTACACCTTTCCCGCCGCCAATGTGAAAATCGTGAACCACCTCATTCAAAACGGCGGCTCAAAAACGAAATCTTAACGGTTATTCAATACGTGAAACCCATCATCACACTGACGCCCGCGACGAAAGCCATCCTGGTCGGTGCGCTCGGCAATTTTGTGTTGTCGGTGATGAAGATCGTCGCCGGCATGGTCGGGCGGAGCACCGCGCTCATCGCCGATGGTGTGCATTCGCTGTCCGACCTGCTGACCGACACGGTGGTGCTGTTCACCTACCGCATCAGCCAGATTCCCGCCGACGACAACCACCCTTACGGGCACGGCAAGGTGGAGAATATCGGTTCCACCATCATCGGCGCGGTCATCATCACCGTGGGCGCCGGTTTGATTTACGAGTCGTGGCACGCCATCCAGGCGGATACCCAGCAGGTACCGACACTGGTGGCCGCCATCGTGGCCGGCCTGACCATTGTCATCAAGGAAGGGCTGTACCAGTACACGCGGCTGATGGGCGAAAAGGAAAGCAGTCCTTCGGTCGTGGCCAAGGCATGGGATCACCGTGCCGACGCGGGCCTGTCGCTGGCCACGCTGGTGGGCATTTCAGGCGCCATGATGGGATACCCGATTCTGGACCCGATCGCCGCGGCGGTCGTCGCCATCGGCATCCTGCACGTGGGGTACGTTATTGTGCGCAACGGGATTCATGATTTGATGGACGCGGGGATGAGTGAGTCGAAGGCGCTGGAAATCACGCAGTTCATCAACAGCGTTCCCGGCGTCATCCGTTCGCACGACCTGCGCTCGCGCAAGATTGGCGGCGATTTTCTTTTGGACGTGCATATCCAGGTGGATCGGGAGGCATCGGTCACGGAAGGCCACCAGATTGCGGAATCGGTACGCCGGCGGCTGATCCGGGAAGAAGGCAATATTCAAGACGTGATGGTGCACGTCGATACCGAAGACGATACAAATTTCGAACCGATCTACCGGATGAACCGCGGCGATTTGATCCGCCTCGCGGATCCGGTGATCAGCGACACGCCCGGTGTGGCCGAGCGCACGCAAATCCGCACGCACTTCCATCACGGCAAGGTCGTGCTGGAAGTGTATGTGAGACTTGAGGCGTCCCTCAGCCGGGAACAGGAAATCCAAACGGTGCAGGGACTCAAGGAACGTCTTTCCGCGTTGGATCACGTGGATGAAGTGCGGGTGTACCTCGAGACCGAATGAGCCTTTATCTTAACGAAAGGAGTTTCATGCCAATCTGCATGACGGCGCGTTACCAGGTGGAACCGGAGATGGTGGAGGAGGTCAAGCGAACGGTGAAGGAGTTCGTGAAGTACATCCGCATCAACGAACCCACCACCCTGTTCTACATGGCCAACCAGGAGATGGGGCGACCGACACGTTTTCTCCACGTGATGATCTTCGAGGACGACAAGGCGGTGGAACGGCACCAGCGGTCACCGGCGACGAGGCGCTTCGTGGACATGGTTTATCCCGCCGCGCTGGAGCCGCTGGAGTTCAACGAATTTTATATTCTGGGGTACAAGGCGACCTACGAGGGAACCGGGGAGGCTTGAACCGGCTTTATTTTTTGACCTTGAACTCTTTCAGATTTTCGCGGGACCACTTGATGGACAACTTCGGCCGGTTTTTGTGCGCTTTTTTCTGAAAAGCCGAGCCAAAGATAAGCGGCAGGGACACGCTGGGCTCTACGAACGCCATGCAGTGATTCGCTTCCCTGTTGATCTTGCCCCAGGACTGCGCCTCCGCCAGAGTGCTGCCACTCAACCCACCCCAGTGAGGAGAATCCGTAGTCATCTGGATCGCGTACTTGTGCCCGCCGGTGTTTTTGCCGAAGATGTAACTCATCACGATCGAATCGTTGATGTAGTTCTTCGGCACGCCGCCCGCCACATAAAACGCCGAGGTGCGTTTGGATTTGCAGACGATCTGCGTGATCTCGTAGTTGTCGCGGATGGAGTCGATGGTGAGCGGCTTCCGGCCCTCCTGCTTGGCAACGTAGTAATGCTCGGTCAACCCGATGCCGATGCTGGAATCGTTGATGGCGGGGCAAAAAATGGGCACGCCTTTTTTGCGCGCGGTGACGAGGATGGATTCCGGATCGTCGATTGACTTCGAAAGGTAATGCAAAAACTCGCGGCTGGAGTAGGCACGCGGTTTCAGCGTATCGGCAAACGAGCCGATCATGGAATCGTAGTATGCGAACTTTTCTTCATCCACATACGTATCGTAGATGCGGTTGATCAACAGGTCGCGAAGAACCCGGTCGTCGGCATGCGGACTGCCGCGATAATGGCCGGATCCTTTTGCCGCATAGTAATCCTGGTACAGAATCGCGCCGGTGGAAACCACCACATCGACCATGTTGTGATGAATGAGATCGCGAATGACCTTCCTCAATCCCGCCGCAATCAACGGACCCGCCAGCCCCAGCATGATGGTCGGACGTTCCTTGTCGGTCAGCATTCTCTCAAAAATGCTGGCGCACATGCCCACATTGCGCGCCTGGATCGACGAGTCTTTGAACGCATCCACCAAGTCGGCCACGCTTTTGATCTGCGCGTAGTCAATGGGTGAAATTTTGGTTTTCAGCAGGTTTTTTTTGAGCTTTTTTTCTTCGGAATCGAGGGGATGAAGACTTTTGATGAAATCTTTGTAGGCCATTTCTACTCCGGTTATTTGCTGATGAAATGGGAATCATAGCCTTCCATTCCTTCAAAATCAAGCCCGGAGAAGAAATGGCAACGGCCCGCACCGCTGGAACACCGCGTCAAATGCGGGAGCACAGGTCGTTAGCGTGGTTTTTCGTGTCCACCTGGTCGATCGCTTCCACAATCTTGCCGTTTTCATCGATAACGTAAGTGATGCGCGCGGCGTACTGATCGTCCTTGCTCTTGATGGCATGGTACGCGAGGGAAATTTCCCGCCCGACGTCGCACAACAGGGGATACGGAAAATTGAATTTTTCGGCGAACGCCTTGTTGTCGGCTTCATTGTCCAGGCTGACGCCCAGGATCGTCGTGTTCTTTTCCTTGAACTGGTCGAACGCATCGCGGAAGCCCTGTCCCTCCATGGTGCAACCGGGCGTGTCTGCTTTCGGGAAAAACCACAGGATCACCTTCCTGCCCCGCAGGTCTTTCAACGTGACGCGATTCCCGTTGTGATCGTTGACCAGAAAATCCGGTGCTTCCGTTCCAACTTGCAGCATCTGTCTCCTCCTTCCAAGAATACGGTCCCAAAGGGTCTGGGCGATGAATTTGACAAGCGACCATTTGATCATTTCAGGATAGGATGCAGGCCCGGTGTCTTGAGGTTTAAAAACTTCACGGACGGCGCTTGCCACCGTCCTTGTCCCCGGTGTCGCCGGGCTTCAGCCCGCGACCGAGAAAGGCTGTAAGATCAATACCATAATACCGGAGAGCGGCCAGCACCAGGGCGCAGGCGGCGGCCTCGTCCAGATTGCCGACGAGAGGCAGGTTGTCGGGGATCAACTCGAAAACCCCGGCGGTGGGGTTGATGAGATAAAGCAGGCCCAGCAGGCCCGCCACGGCCACGAGAATGCGTTTGCTCAGGCTCCGATCCTCCATCGTTGTCACCCGTTTGCAAGCAGTTCGACGATTTTTTCACCCAGCGCCAGGTCTTCCGTCCGCGTGATTTTGATGTTGAGTTCCGAACCGGGAATGATTTTCAACGGATGTCCCAGCCGCTCGATGAGCGATCCTTCGTCCGTGCCGTAGAACCCATCCGCGAGAGCTTTTGAAAACGCTTCCTTGAGCAACGCGTAACGGAACGTCTGTGGCGTCTGCATGCGCCACAACCCGGTCCGGTCCACGGTGCGTTCGACGAACTGTTCCTTGTTCACTTTCTTGATCGTGTCGCTGAGCGGAATGGCGACGATCGCCGCACCGTCCTCCCGTGCGGCGGCAATGGACGCTTCAATGTGTTCGGTTCGCACGAACGGCCGCACTCCGTCATGCACCACGACGAGGTCCGTATCCGCATCCAGCGCCTGGAAGCCGTTATAGACCGAGTCCTGCCGCTGTTTTCCGCCAATCACCACGTTTTTGATTTTGGTGGAAACCGACTCCGCCAACTGCCGCACCATGTCGAGATCGGACTCCGGCACCGCGAGCACGATTTCATTCACCGCACCACACCGTTCAAACACTTCAAGGGTGTGTTGCAGAATGGGTTTTCCGCAAAGGGTCAAAAACTGTTTTGGGACATTCGTTCCCATGCGCACACCCTGTCCGGCGGCGGGAATGACGGCGGCCACTTTCATGATCGTTCCTGTTGCAAGTAAAGAGATGGGATGGTGTCCACTATAAAATCGTTTCCAGCGTTTCAGCAAGCGTTTTCACCCGCACCACGTCGATGGCGGGCGAACCACCACCCGGCGCCTTGCGCGCACTGTGCGGCACCACGCAACGCGAAAACCCGAGGCTCGCCGCTTCCAAAAGACGCGGCTCCAACTGCACCACCGAGCGCACTTCGCCGGTGAGGCCGACCTCGCCGACCACCACCACGCCGGGATCGACGGGCCGGTTCTGAAAACTGCTGGCGATGGCGACGGCGATGCCCAGGTCCACCGCCGGTTCCGACACTTTGATGCCGCCGGCCAGGTTGACGAAAATGTCTTCACCGGCGAGATTCAATCCCAGACGCTTTTCCATGATCGCCACCAACAGCGTCATGCGGTTGGGATCGACCCCGGTCGCCATGCGACGCGGCATGCCGATGGAGGACGACGCACTGACCAGCGCCTGCACTTCGACCAATAAAGGACGCGTGCCTTCCATGGTGGCGACGATGACGGACCCGGTGGTGTCCTGCGGCCGCTCGGCCAGAAAAATTTCCGACGGGTTGCCGACAGGCGTCAATCCTTCCTGCGACATTTCGAACACGCCCATCTCCGGCGTCGCGCCGAACCGGTTCTTGATGGCGCGCAGGATACGATAAGAGTGGCCGCGCTCGCCCTCGAAATACAGCACCGCATCGACGATGTGCTCGAGCGATTTGGGCCCGGCGATGGCGCCCTCTTTCGTGATGTGACCGATGATGACCACCGGAAGCGAGCGCGTCTTGCATTCCTGAAACACCTTGAACGCCACCTCGCGCACCTGGCCGATGCTCCCCGGCGCGGATTGCAGATCCACGGTGTAAAACGTCTGGATGGAATCGAGCACCAGCACATCGGGCTTGGCCTGATCGACCAGGCGCAGAACCTCTTCAATGCAGATCTCTGCACCGATGATGAGGTTGTCATCCAGACAACCGAGGCGTTGGGCTCGCAGTTTGATCTGTTCCGGGGACTCCTCACCGGAAACGTACAGCACCTTTTTGCCCGCCTGCGCCACGCGCCACATGCTTTGCAGAACAAGCGTGGACTTGCCGATGCCCGGATCACCACCGATCAACACCAGCGACCCCGGGACCAGCCCGCCGCCCAGCGTGCGGTCGAACTCCTCGATCCCCGTGGGCAGGCGCGAGGACGGCGCTTCCGACACCTGCGTGATGGGTTGCAGGGACGGTGTTTCTTTTTTAATGCGGGGAGCGCGTTTGTGATCCGCCGCCGGGGGCGCGGCTTCCTCCACCAGCGTGTTCCAGTCCTCGCACGCGGGGCATTTGCCCATCCATTTGGGAGCGCGGTGCCCACACGACTGGCACACAAACGCGGTCAGGGTTTTCGCCATGATGGATTCATTCTCGAGTCAACCGGTGGAACCGCAGGTTTGAACCGATACGGAACACGACCTCGTTATTTCTGCAAGAGTTTCAGGATGTCGTCGCCACGGGCAATGGCCACGTTGCCCTTCCGTCGCAGGTCCTCCAGACGGTCGCGGAATTCCTTGTGCGTTTCATTGAGCGACCCGGTCACGGTTTGGATGTTCTGGTTGATCTGGTTCTGATTGCCGAGAACCTGCGCCAGCTTGTCCTGTTCCTGGGCGATGGTTTTCAGGATTTCCACCAGCTTGGAAAGCTTTTCATTGCTCAGGTTCGCCTCGGTGCGGCCCGCATCGATTTTCTGCGACACCGCATCCATTTTCTCGCTGACCTGCGCCGTGCCGGTGAGCATGCTCTTGGTGGTGTCCACCAGCTTGATGAACTTGCCGTCAATCTGTTCATTCAAAAGACGCACCTGGTCCAGCTTCTGGTTCGCCGTGTCCAACTGTTGTTTGGTGGCGGCGTTCTGTGAATCGAGCGATTGCAGTCCCGCCGCGAGTTTGTTCATCTTTTCATCCGAGACCAGCAGATTGCTCTGAATCACTTCCTGCTGTTTGAGCAGTTGCTGGTTCATGACGCGCAACGCCTCCTGCGTCTGCGCGGTTTCGGTGAGGCGCTTGTCCACGATTTCCTTCAACTTCTTCATGGTCTCGCGGGTCAATTCGATGTCCTGCTTGTTCCCCTGCTGGCGCACCGCCACCTCGTCCAGCTTGATCAGCTCCGTCTGCTGTTGCTTCAGGCTGTCGGAGAGGATGTCGATCAGCTTTTTATTTTTTTCCTGATCGCTTTTCTGCGCGACTTCCATCCGCGACACACCGGCGAGAATGTTCTCATCGTGCTTGTTGAGCGTCTGGAACCCGCTGGTCATCACCTGACTGTTCTGCTTTTGCAGGTTGGCCATCTCCGTCACTGCCGTCACGGCACGGCCGATGCGCTGTTCCTGAGCCTGGCCGATGCGGTCCATGTCCTGCGCCAATCCCTTTTGGAGAGCCTGAAAATTATTCTCCAGGTTTTTCATGAACGCCTGCTGATCCACTTTCTGCTGTTCCGCCTGCCGGTTCAAAGCCTCGATCTGACCGGCAAACTGATTTTTCAGATCACCGGTGAGTTTCGCCTCCAGGCTGTTCATCTGGGTTTTAACGCGGGTGATGTCGTCGTCGAGCTTCACGTTGGCTTTCTGGTTGATCACCTGGTTCTGCTCGATGGAACCCTGCAGGGAAGCGAGACTGCTGTTCAGCAGGTCCACCTGCCGGGCCACCTGGTTGTGGCGTTTGAGGGTGATCTCGTTGAGCTTGTTCATCTGCTCCACCAATTGACTTTGCGCTTTTTTCACCGCCGCCAGTTCGGGAAACAGGTTTTCGACGATACGTGTGTTCAGCTTTTTGAGTTCGGCGTGGATTTGTTCATCCGAGACGTCTCCCCCGCCGAACAACTGGGCAAAACCGTTGGAACCGAACAGAAACAAAACAAACAGAGCGGTCAAGAAAATAATCAGAGGCTTGGTTTTCATGGTTTCTTCCCGCGAAAAGATTGGGTTGAAAGTGGATCGGCTTTGTAGAAAAAGACGATGACAGGCTTACAAAAGTCGAAGGCAAAAAAAAAATCGACCGCAACAAGTATACCCTGTTGCGGTCGATCCCTTGAAGAGCAAATTTTCTAACTGCTGAATCGTCAACCTTATTCAGAAATCAGAAAATGCGCGCGGCGGTTGCGCCACCAGCAGTTCTCACTGCTTTCAAAGCAGAACGGTTTTTCTTCACCGTAACTGATGGTGTGCAGACGGCTTTCATCCACGCCCTGAGCGGCCAGGAATTTCTTGGTGGCCAGCGCCCGGCGCTCGCCGAGACCCAGGTTGTAGTTGTTGGTGCCGCGCTCGTCGCAGTGTCCCTGGATTTCCACTTTCGCGTTGGGATTCTGCTTGAGCCATTCCACGTTGGCGCGCAGACGGTCTTTACTTTTTTCATCGAGGTCGAAACTGTCAAATGCAAAATAGACATCTTCCACCTGTGCCGTGGGCTCGAAAGCAAGCAGGCGTGCCTCTTCGATTTTTTCCGGCTCTTCCGGCTGTTCAAATACCTTGGCGGTATCCTCGATAACCGGATTTTCCTGCGGTGTGGCCACAAACGGCTCGTTAGTCATGTCCATCTGTTCGACCTGGGTGGTTGCCTCTTCCTTAGGCGTCTCTACCTGGAAATCCGGAATCGTGGTCGACTCCACCGTTTCTTCCACCGGCTGTTCAGGAGACTCCGTGATGAAAGCACCACTTTCCTCTGTATCCTGAACCTGGATGCCGAACCCCTCTTCCAACTGGGTTTCCGGTTCTGGAGTGGGTTCCGGTTCCACCGACACGGTTTCGACGGGCTCCTCAGGAGGATTTTCCACTTCTGGTGCGAGTTTCTTCGCGCACCCGGTGATCCCTACCGCCAAAATAAAGATGGCAATGCCACAAATCAAACGCATTTCTTTTGCCTTGAGTAAAGTGTTCATAATTTTCAACCTCTTGTTAACGACTCCCCTCTTGTGTTTATGAAGCTATATTATCAAACCGATTCTTGATTTTTTAACTATGCCGTATTTACAGGGAAAATGACTCTAATCATTGTAATCAATTTTGCCAAAAAAACCAAATCCAGTTTTCAAATAAAATTTTTAAAAACAACCAGTTAAGGAATAACCGCCTACCCGGCCGTTTAAACCACCATTTTTCAACCGGAAATCCCTGTAGCCGATTTTACCCGCAGGCCCCCGCTTTGACCCGTGTTGCCACGAATGCATGCAGGGTTCACTGGCTCTCTCTTTGCAGATACCGTCCGGGATAAGGGGACCAGGTTGGGCTGTAACTGCCCTGCGGCAGGTGCGTCAACTGGCGGCTGGGGTTTCCGTTGAACCCTTTGATGTGAATGGATGAATACTGTCCGTGTGCCACGCGGTAGGCCAGAAAACGGCCGTCCGGAGACCACGTAGGCTCTTCCTTGTTGCTGGGCCCCTGGGTGAAAAGCGCCGTTTTTCCTGTTTCTGGAAAGAACAACCGAATCTGATAGTAATCCCCCACCCGCGAAGTATAGGCGATCTTATCGCCATCCGGTGACCAGGCGGGGTTGTCGTTGTACCAGGAATCGAAGGTGATGCGACGTACGCCCTCTTGATCCCCGCTCTCCGCATCCATGATGTAGATCTGCGGACGCCCCGTTCCCGCACGGTCGGAGGTGAACGCAATGCGTTTGCCGTCCGGCGACCAGGTGGGTGAAGTGTCTATATTAAAGTGTCGGGTCAGCCGCGTCAACTCGTTCCACCGGCTGAGCGTGTAGATTTCGGAATTTTCGTCTTTACTGAGCGACAGCGCGATGCGCGAGCCGTCCGGCGACCACGCCGGCGCGGAGTTAAGACCGGGGATGTCCAATAGCGTGCGGCGTTTCTGGCCATTGGTGGACATGAGGACCATGTTCGGGTTGCGGTCACGGTACGAAGTGAACACGATCGTACGCCGGTCCGGCGACCAGTTGGGCGACAACACCACCGATTGCTCGTCCGAAATCTGTTTCATGTTTTCGCCGTCGAAATCGATGGCATACAATTCCTTACCAAAATCGCTGGTGGCGAGAAAACCGATTCGCGTCTCCGCCACGCCGCGCTTGCCGGTGAGCTGGTCCATCAACTCGTCGGCAAATCTCTGCATGATGGTGCGCACATACTCCCGGCCGCCCTGGTAGCGCTTTCCCATCAGGTAACGGTTGTGCACCACATCGTACAGGCGAAAGACAAACTGCACGCCGCCGTTCAATCCTTCAGTGCGGTACTGCACCTTCACCAGCCACTGCGTGCCGAGGCGGCTCCATTCCAGGAACAGGGGACGCGACTGCCCACCCTCGGTGGCCGCCAGGTCCGCATACACTTCGGTTCCCATGGGACGGAACAGCTCGAAGTAACGCAGGTTGGTTTCCAGGATCTGCCGCGCTTCTTTGGCAAGGCCGGTATCCTGCCCCGGTTCGGTTTCGTAAAACGGCGGAATGGCGATCTCAATCTCCGGCGCCGTCTCCTTGTAAAGTTCGAGTTCCACATCCAGCTCGGCCCACGCCGTAACGGGCAGGAAGCATATTGCCAATAGCAAAACGATCTTCAACGCGAATCGCATATTATTTTTTCGCAATGTATTTGAAGTTGATGGTGATATGCAGGTTGGGCTCTTTCAATGCGGGAGGAAAACCGGGAAACGGAGCCGAGTCCTTGACCGCCATGAGCGCCAGCTTGTCCAACTGTTCATCGCCGGAACTGGCCACCAGTTCCGGTTGATCGATGTTGCCTGCACGGAAAATATAAAAAGAAATCTTCACCTCGCTGTGCCCCGCGCCAAGGGGGTTCCTCCAGTTTCTATGAATCTGCTGATGCACACGGCCGACATACTGCGAAAGCGGGTCGGCCGCCTGCGCCTGTCCCACCGGGCCCTGGTACACGAAGGTCTGCTTGCCGGCGGCGCCGGTGCCTTGTCCCTTCACGCCCTTGCCCAGCGTGGCGGACTGCACCGCCCAGATGCGGCTTTTGAATTTCACCGGCTGGGCTTTGAGGGACTCGCCCATGTCAAAGCTGACTTCCACTTCATGTTGCTTGTCAAGCGAGGCGATCTTGTCCAGAACCTGCTGGGTCGATTCCATCTGCTGAACGATGAGCGTTTCAAACTCCTTCGTGTCCGTTTTCTTCTGGATGACTACGGGCTGGCTCGATTTCTTGAGCTTCTGCAACTCCTCCAGTTTATCCAGCAATTCCCTCCGGCCGGTGACCGTGGTGTCCGGCGTGCCGCTTTGGATCTTGCGTTCCACCAGCATGGCGAACTCCAACTCCTCCAGGCTCAGATCCTGTTTCTTCGCAACCGGATTGGGCTTGGGCATTTCAATCGGAACGTGCTTCTCCATCTGCAGGGTGTCGAACCCTTTCAACGCTTCGGTCACGCGCGAAGGCCCCGGCTTCTTTTTCTCCCCCGAAGACTTGGAGGGCGTCTTCAACGCATCCAGTTCGCGCAGGGAATCCTCCAGCAAGGTCGGCGATGATTTTTTATTGACCGTCTGTTTGGCCGTCGGCGGCAGTTTCGCCACCTGGTCGAGTTGTTCCAGCGTGGACAGCGACTGCCCCGCCTTGGTTTTGGACGTGTCGGCAAACGGCAGGCTATCCACCTTCACGCTCTTTTCCCCCGTGGTGAAATTGCTTTTGGGTTCCGGTACGGGCTTCGGCTCCGGTTTGGTCGCCGACGGTTTTTTCACCAGCGGCTTCTGCGCCACCGGAGCCTCCATCGTTTTTTCTTGCTGCGGCGGCACCACGGTTTTCTGCTTCTGCCCTTCTTCCTGCAGGTCGCCGGGTTGCCCTCCCGGAATGGCAGGAACTTCCACCAGCTCCACCGTGAACACGGGCCGGATTTTCTCCTGCACCCATTCGGTCTTCGGCATGAACAGCACGATGGTCAGCATCAGGCAGTGCACGAACACACTGATGACGAGCATCTGGTTGAAATTGTAAAACTGTGAAGAATGCAAACTCATTCGCCCGGCTCGGTCATCATGCCGATGTTTTTCACGCCCGCGCGGCGGATGGTGGCCATGACCTTCACCACGTAACCGTAATCCAGATTGCGGTCGGCGCGGAAATACACCGATCCCTTCTCGTTGTTTTCCAGGTAGCGTTGCAGTTTCTCGCCCAACTGCACCAGTGTCACCAACTCTTCCTTGTCGTAATACACCTTCTTGTTACTGCGGATGGAGATGGTGGGCACGTCCTTCACCTCCACCGTCTCGGTGCTTTCTTCCGGCAGGTCCACGTCCATGCCGTGTTGCATGAGCGGTGCGGTGATCATGAAGATGACCAAAAGCACCAGCATGACGTCCACGAACGGGGTGACGTTGATGTCCGCCATCAGGCGGGGGTCTTTGCGGTAATCCATAACGTGTTTCCTGGGGGATCAGTAATCGACGGGTTTGCGCAGAAAGTCCTTTTCGGACATGAACAGAAAATCGCGGGAAAAGTCGTCCATGCGTGCGGTGAAGCCGCGGATCTTGGCGTTCAGGTAGTTGTAGAACACGACCGCCGGAATCGCCGCGAACAGGCCCGCCGCTGTGGCGATCAACGCCTCGGCGATGCCCGGCGCGACACCGCCGATGCTGGCCGAGCCTTTCACCCCGATCATGCGGAACGAATGCATGATGCCCCACACGGTGCCGAACAGGCCGATGAACGGCGTCGTGCTTCCGGTGGTGGCGAGAAAGTCCAGGCGGTGCGCCAGCCGTTCGATCTCGTGATTGATCGCTTTAGTCAACGACAGGCCGATGCCCTTGAGGTCCTGCTCGGAGAGCGCCACCTCCCGCGCCATTCCGGCTTCGCGCGTCTGCTCGTTGTTGCCGCTGTAGCGATACAGCTCCGAATAGCCGGTCAGAAACACCCGCGCCACCGGACTGTACTTCAGCTTCTGCGAGAAATTGTAGATGTTGACCAGGCTGGAACTCTGGCTGAACACGCGCAGGAAACTCTGGTCCTCCTGCTTGGCTTTGCGGTAAGCGATGAACTTGGTCAGGATGATGGCCCAGGACACGATGCTGAATATGAGAAGCAGTACCAGAACCGCTTTCGCCATGGTGCTGGAACGGGAAACCATTTCAAAGATGCTGAGAGGCATGGTCGATGGATTGAGCGTTTCCATGAAAGAAAAATCCTATGAGTGATGGATGGAACGTGCTTGCGAACTTCCGGGCAGGAACGCCTTAAATTATTTAAAATCAATCATATATTAAAAAAACGCCTTTAGTTTACCCCATTCTGGAGGAGCAATTCAATCAGGGGAATCTGCAAAATAACAAGGGGCGGGAAATTCAGAGGCTTTGTCCCCCAACGGGGGAGGAACCTTGTATTCAAAGACAGAGAAAGAAGAAGAAAGAAACGGGGGAGGGGTGGAGCGGAAAAGGCCAGCTTCAGCCTTTCACGCGTTCCTGGTAAGCGCCGGTGGAAGTGGACACGCGGATGACTTCGCCGATGTCCACGAACTGCGGCACGGTGACAACCAGACCCGTCTCGAGCGTCGCGGGCTTGCCGGAACCGGATACGGTGGCGCCGCGCAATTGCGGCTCGGTATCGACCACTTTCAACTCGACCGTCTCCGGCGGTTGCACGCCGATCGGCCGGCCGTCGTGAAACTCCACGGTCACACGGCTGTTGGGAAGCAGGTACAGCTTCACGTCGCCCAGCACGTCGGCCTCGATGAAAATCTGCTCGAAGGTTTCACTGTTCATGAAGCAGTAGCCGCTGGTCGGGTCTTCGTACAGAAACTCCATCTCCGACTGTTCCAAGGTGGCGCGCTCGATTTCCTCGTCAGCGCGGAACTTGACCTCGGTCTGGGTGCCGTCTTTCAGACTGCGCAGTTTGGCCTGCATGAAGGCGCGCTTGTTGCCGGGGGTGCGGTGCTCGGCCTTCATCACCCGGTACAGGTCCTTGTTATACACGATCACGTGACCGGCACGGATGGAGTTGCCGCTGATGTAGTTCGCCATCTAAAAATTCTCCTGAATGCACAACGATTTACAAAACCGTCCCGCACCGCGCGCTCATACGGACCGCAAGCCGACTGGGTTGGTGAATGTTTACGGGACCTGGAAGAGTGGGATTCGAATCGAATCGAGGACCGATCATATCACAAAATCCGCACAAGCGCACCGGGCCGCATCGCCAAATCCGCGGAATTGTGGCACAATCCGCGTCATGGACTGCCCGCTCTGCGCCGCCCCCACCCGGAGGTTCGCCCACAACCCACAACGCAAATACCGCCTGTGCGACACCTGCCACCTGATTTCCGTGCCGCCCGGGTCACTCCCTTCCCGCGAGGAGGAGGAAACGCGTTACCGCGAACACGAAAACAGCCTCGACAACCCCGGCTACGTCGCCATGTTCATGGACAAAATCCGCCATATAAAGGAACACTGCCCGCGGGCCAGGACGGCGCTCGATTACGGTTGCGGCTACGAACCGGTATTGGCCACCCTGTTGCAACGCGAGGGCTACCGTGCCGAAAAGTACGATTCCATTTTCTTCCCGGATTTGCCTGAGGACAGGCGTTTCGATGTCGTCATTTCCACCGAAACCTTCGAGCATTTCCATGATCCGGCGCGGGAGATGGACCGCATCTGCCAACTGCTGGAACCTGAGGGATCCCTCGCGGTGATGACGCGGTTTTATACGGAGATGAGCCCGGAGCCGAATGCTTCGTCGTTTCTCAACTGGTACTACCAGCGCGACCCCACCCACGTCTGCTTTTACCGGCTGGAGACGTTCGACTGGATCGGCCGCGCCTGGGGCTTTCGGCGCGTGTTCGACAACGGCAAGGATTTCGTCATTCTGCAACGCACAGGCCGGACAGGCGTTTAATTTACCCGTTCCCTCTTGAAAAATTCTCAAAATCAGGGATTATCTAACCTGAACGTTTTATCCACTCCTTCACCACAGAAAGCATCATGGCTGGCGAATATATTTTTTCCATTTCCCAACTGCGCAAAACCTACGGCGCGAAAACGGTATTCGAGGACATCAATCTCTATTTTTACCACGGCGCGAAGATCGGTATTGTCGGCGAAAACGGCACCGGCAAGTCCACCCTGCTCCGCATCATGGCGGGCGAGGACCAGGAGTTCGAGGGCAAGGCACAACCGCTGAAAGGCACGCGGGTCGGCATCCTGCACCAGGAACCGCAACTGGATCCAAACAAAACCGTGCGCGAGGTGGTGGAGGAAGCGTTCGAACCGATCCAGAAACTGATCAACGAGTTCAACGAAGTCAGCGCCAGCATGGCCGAGGCCCTGCCGGAAGAAGAGATGGAACGCGCCATGGAGCGCATGGGTAAGTTGCAGGATGCCATCGACGCGGTGGACGGCTGGGAGCTGGACCGGCAGATCGAGGTGGCGATGGACGCACTGGTTCTGCCGCCCGACGACCAGAAGACCGGCACGCTCTCCGGCGGTGAAAAACGCCGCGTCGCCTTGTGCCGCCTGCTTTTGCTCAAGCCCGATATCATCTTGATGGACGAGCCCACCAACCACCTCGACGCGGAAACCGTTGCCTGGCTGGAGAACACCTTAAAGGAATACCCCGGCAACGTCATCGTCTCCACCCACGACCGCTATTTTCTCGACAACATCACCAAGTGGATTCTGGAATTGGAGAGCGGACGCGGCATCCCGTTCGAGGGCAACTATTCGTCGTGGCTCCAGCAGAAGGCATCGCGCCTGGCGCAGAAAGAGAAGACCGAGTCCAGCCTGCGTAAACGGCTGGAGAAGGAATTGGAATGGATCAACACCAATCCCGGCGCGCGCAGAACCAAGAATAAAAGCCGCATCAAGGAATTCGAAAAACTGTCGCAGAAAAAAGCCGACAACGGCGACAACAGCCTCGATATCCAGATCGCGCCCGGCCCGCAGCTGGGCGACAAGGTGATTGAGGTGCGCGGCCTCAGCAAGGGCTACGGCGACACGCCCTTGATCGAGGATCTCACGTTTTCCATTCCGCGCGGCGGCATCGTCGGCGTCATCGGTCCCAACGGCACCGGCAAAACGACGCTGTTCCGCATGATCGTCGGCGAAGAACAACCCGACGGCGGCGCGCTGGAGGTGGGGCCGAGCGTGAAACTCTCATACGTCGATCAACACCGCGATGAACTCGATGACAATAAAACCGTGTTCGAGGAAATCACCGGCGGCACCGACCAGATCGAAGTCGGCGACCGCGTCATGAACTCCCGCGCCTACGTCGCGCGTTTCAACTTCCGCGGCAGTGACCAGCAGAAAAAAGTCGGCAACCTGTCGGGCGGCGAACGCAACCGCCTGCACCTGGCGAAACTCCTGCGGCGCGGCGGCAACGTGCTGTTGCTCGACGAACCGACCAACGACCTCGACGTCACCACCCTCGGCAACCTGGAAAACGCAATCCTCGATTTTCCCGGTTGCGTGGTGGTCATCAGCCATGACCGGTTTTTTCTCGACCGTATCTGCACGCATCTTTTGGTATTCGAGGGCAACAGCAAGGTGCGCTGGTTCGAGGGCAACTTCGAAGCTTATCAGGAAGTGCGGCGCCAGGAGCTGGGCGGACGCGAGGAAAACCGCCGGTCGAAGTACAAGAAACTCACCCTGCATTGAGGCCGGGCGGGCGTTCCTTCAAGTCGCGGAAAAACTCCGGATGTAAAGGATCAACTGCCAGATTTCGGTCTCGGAGAGATTCGGATACGCGGGCATGGAGGTGCCCGGCGAGCCGTTCCGGATGATCCAGAACAACTGCCCGTCGGGAAGGGGTTGCATGGTGACGGCGCAGGTGAAGTTGCGCGCCGGCGGCGTGCTTTCGAAATCCGGATCGCCCAAACCGTTGCCCTGCTCGCCGTGGCAGGTTTTGCAGGCAAATGGTTTCGCCGTCTGCTGATACAGCATCTCTCCCCGCTCCAGGTTTTCAACGGTTGCCTCAAGCGGATTGGCGCGCTTGTAAAATGCCGTGGGCGCGCGCGGCGTACTGCGTTTTTGCGGACAGACGCCCGACGATGAAACACGCGTGACCTGAGCCTCCTGCCTGCCCGTCATGAAGTCCGGCACTTCCACCTCCACGGCGGCGGCGCAGGCGGACAACGCAACCATCCAGCATCCAAGCCCCACCCCGGCAAACTTTTTCATCGTTTAATGTCCTGATAAAAACAAGGGCCTCTCGCAGGCGATCGGTCCATACGAAAGGCCCCCCGGTGTTATTTGCGGTTCATTTTCCCTTGAACGTGGCGCGCAGGTAAGCAATGACATCGGCGAGGTCCTGCGGTGGAAGGGTCAACCCCCAGTCCGGCATGTTCGGCGATTTGCCCACGCTTTTGCCGCCATAATAGATCACGTTGTACAGGTAATCTTCCGGGTAGGCACTCAACGGCAACTCCGCGTGCACGGCGGGTTTCGGATCGAGTCCCGCCGCACCCACGCCATCGCCCTTGCCTTTCGGTCCGTGGCACTGGGCGCAATAAATCCCGTACAATTTTTTACCGTTGTCCACGCTGGCGTTCTTGAAATGTTTTGAGGTCCACGGCTCGTAGAATTTGAAATCCGGGTTGCCAAGGGTCATCAGGTAGCCGACGAGGTAGCGGACCCCCAACCCACTCAGGTCCGCCAGGTATTCCCCGCTGTGCGGCGTGAAATCCTGCGGGTTGAGCGCAAAACGGTAGAGCCAGTCCACATCATACCGATTGCCCGCATCGTAGAGGGTGACGCTGATAGGCCCGCCGATTTTCTTTCCATCCTCATCCTTGATCTGGTGACAGCCGAAGCAGGAATACTGCCGGTAGATCTGCTCGCCGAACTGCCGCTCCATCGCGTTGAAGTCGGAAAGATCGATGGCGTTTTCCTTGACGCGCGGGTCGCGGTGATGTTTTTCCATGTAATCCGCCACCGCCTCCGCCTGCTTTTTGGACAGGGTCATGTGTTTGGCCGGAGTCCGGCTCTCATCCCAGCGGTAGCCGTTGGGGTACAGGTTTTCCTCCTTACCCATCAGCCAGCCCACCAGCCAGCCGCGCTGGTACTTGACGCCGCCCCACATGAGATCGGGCGCCTGGAGATTGAATTTCGACTCCGGCTTGCCCCGGAACTTATGACAGTTGGAACACTTGTTTTCGATGAGGTCTTTGGCGAGGGACTCATCCGCCGCGCCAACCGAGGGAGTTGGCAGGAACAGCAACAGCAGAAAAGCGGAAACGACAAGACGAAAACCCGGTCGGGATACAGGCAGACCATTCATAGCACAGCTCCTTTCAAAATCCACAAACCTTCCACATTGCAGGAGCCTGAACTCCTGCAATGTGGAAGTATTCAAAGGACGGGTCGTGTGACCAGCCCGGTACGCGGTTTTGAATGGGTTTGGCCAAATGGCAAACCCGGAACTTATTTCGCCATCTGGCGAATGTAGAGGATCACCTTCCACACCTCGTTCTCATCCATGAACGGATACGGCGGCATGCCCGTGGGCGTACCGTTCTTGATGATCCAGAACATCTGGCCGTCGGTGATTTCCTGCATGGTTTCCGCGCAGGTGAAATTGCGCGGCATGGCGTTCAGTCCCTGCGCCATCATGCCCATGCCGTTGCCCGAAGGACCATGGCACACCTTGCAGGCGGTGGGTTCCGCCGTCCACTGATACAACGACTCGCCCTTCATCAGGTTTTCTTCCGTCGGCTTGAGCGGGTTTTTCAGGCTGTACACCGTTTTTGGCGCCTGGGGCGCGGTGCGGGTTTGCGGACAGATGCCCTTGCCGCCGCGACCCATACCGTGGTGCAGACCATGACGCTCGTGGTCCCCGCCGTGTGGACGGCCCTGGTGCATGGCCAGTTGCAATGTTTCGTTAACTCCGGGATCCGGAGCCTCTGCGTATGAAAACTGCGGCCAGGCCGCGAAGCTGGTAGCGAGCAGGGACAAGGTAAAAGCCCTCGCCCAGAAATTACTTTGGTTCATGGTCCCCCTTGTTCGTTGGTTGAATCCACTTTTGAAAAGTTTCTGATATATAAAATCAACTGCCAGATCTGATCCACATCCAGAGATCTAAACGCCGGCATCACCGTTCCCGGCGAGCCATTGCGGATCACCCAGAAAAGCTGTCCGTCCGGCAGGTCCTTCATGGTTTGAAAGCAGGTGAAGTTGCGCGGCTTTGGGTGCACAGCCTTGAACATGATACCCAAACCGTTCCCAGACAGCCCGTGGCATAACCGGCAGGCATGCGGCTGGGCATCGAAATGAAACAGCGTTTTGCCCGCCAGGATGTTGGCTTCCGTCGGCTCCAGCGGGTTTTCCAGGTCCAGGTATTCCTGCGGCGCCGTGGGGGTTTGCCGGGTTTGCGGGCAAATGCCCGTGTGGTCCGGCACGTCCATCAAACCCGGCGGGGCGGCAGGAACCAGCAACAAGCCCACGAGCATCAGGTCGAGTATCTGCATGGTTCCCCTTCCTCCGTCCGCACTAAAAGACGGGCAAACACGGTTAATTATCCGGCGGCAACTCCGGCACCGCCACGTTGATCGGTTCGCCTTCCAACGCCTTCATGAATTCCACAAGATCGTTCACTTCCTGCTTGCTCAAGTCCAACGGCGTGATGAAGGGACTGATGTTTTCCTTCGCGTCGCCGCCGCGGTTGTAAAACTCGATCACTTCCTTCAGCGTTTTTTCACTGCCGTCATGCATGTACGGAGCCGAGCGGCTGATGTGCCGCAGGCCCGGCGTCTTGAACGCACCCTTGTCCGAACCTTCCTTGGTGACCTGGTACCGTCCCGGATCACTGCTCTTCACGCCGATATTGTGGAACTTGCTGTCGGTGAAGGCGGGTCCGTTGTGGCAGATGGAACACTTGGCCTTGCCGAAGAACAGGTTCATGCCGTTGACGGCGGACTTGGACATCGCTTTTTTATCGCCCTTCATATATTTGTCGTACGGCGCGTTTTTGGAAACCACCGAACGCTCGAACGTGGCAATGGCTTTGACGATGTTGTCGAGGTTGATGCTGTTTTTGCCGAACACCTTGTCGAACCGTCGAACATAACCGGGAATCGCCTTGAGCTCTTTGATCAACTCATCCACGTTCTGGTTCATTTCAATGTCCGCCTGAATGGGTCCCTTGGCCTGTTCTTCCAGCGAAGGCGCACGCCCGTCCCAGAACTGCACTTCAAAATAACCGCTGTTGATCACCGTCGGCGAGTTGCGCAGCCCCTTGCGGTTGAAATCGTGGCCGATGGGCATCGACAATCCGTCGCTCCAGCCCAGACCGGGATTATGGCAGGTGGCGCAACTGATCCAGTTACTGCCAGACAGACGCGGATCGAAATACAGCATCCTGCCCAGGTCTTCCTTGTCCTTCGACCACGGGTTGTCCTTCGGGTGAGTCATTTTCGGCAGGGGTTCATAAAACGATTCTTCAGCATGTATGGCAAGCGGCGGGGCGGCCCATAAAAGAACCGTCGCCAGCAAAACAGCGGTATGAACGACTTTCATATCTCAGCTCCTGTTAAGTGAACTTCGACGCTACGCTGAGGCCGCCACCAGGTCGCGGACCACGGGGTGATCCGGCGCAAACGCGCTGAGGCCCCCCAGCAAATTGATGATACCCGCCCGTCCCGCCTTCTGCAACAGACTGCAGGCGATGGTGGACCGGTACCCCCCGGCGCAATGAACCAGGATGTCTCCATCGCGCGGCACCTCGTTCATCCGTTCCTGCAATTCGTTCAGCGGCACGTTCAGGGCGTCCCGGATATGGCCTTCGTTGTATTCCGTGGACGACCGCACATCCAGAACCCGCACCTTGCGGCCTTCGGCCTTGGCACGGTCCCAATCCTCCACGGTCCAACCGGGGGTGCCTTGCACGAGGTCCGGTCGATCGGCCAGAGCCTTCATGCCGTCTTTTAAAAATCCCGATACCTGGTCGAAGCCGATGCGTCCCAGGCGCATTTCGGATTCGTACTCGGTTCCCGGTTCGGTGATGAGCACGATGGGGATGTCCGGCTTCAGCACGATGCCCGCCCAGGTGGCGAACTTGCCGCCCAGGCCCACCTGCACGGCGCCTTTCAGATGGGCGGCGTTGAATTCCGTCTCCGGCCGCGTGTCCAGAACCTG
The DNA here is from genome assembly GCF_021845525.1 of Nitrospina gracilis Nb-211. Lineage (NCBI taxonomy): Bacteria > Pseudomonadati > Nitrospinota > Nitrospinia > Nitrospinales > Nitrospinaceae > Nitrospina > Nitrospina gracilis. Next base: position 2,530,679 of record NZ_JAKJKD010000001.1, read on the forward strand.
CGCGCCTTTTTTTTGCAGAGCCAGCAGTGCATCCAGCGTCAATTCCTTCATCCCGGTTTCGAGGGAACGGTCCAGGGTGAGTCTTTCTTTGCGGTTCAGTTGCGCATCGTAAGGAAAGTATTCCGGTGCGGCGGGAAGTTTTTCCGTCATCATGCGGATGAAGGTGGGACGATCCATGGGTTGCAGAGCGTAGTTGAAGCGTTTCTGGTCGCCGATGGTGCTCACCGTTTCATCGCTCAGGTTCTTGCCGCAAAGCGACCCCGCCCCGTGCGCCGGATACACCAGCGTCTCGTCCGGCAGTTTCATGAGTTTGCCGCGCAGGGAATCGTACATCATCGACGCCAGCTCTTCGGCGGTGATGCCGATGGAGGCCATGAGGTCCGGCCGGCCGACATCGCCGATGAACAGCGTGTCTCCGGTCAGCACCATCTTCGGTTTGTCTTTATCTTCCTTGAGATCATAGACAAGGATGCAGATGCCTTCCGGCGTGTGGCCCGGCGTTTCCATGGATTCCAGCCGCACGTCTCCCAGCTCCAGCCGGGTGCCGTCCGATTCCGGCACGAACTCGTATTCCGCATCGCCCCTGGCCCCGAGATGGATCGTAGCGCCGCACCGGTCGCGCAATTCCAAGTGCCCGGCCACGAAGTCGGCGTGAAAATGCGTGAGGTACACATGGCGGAGGGTGAGATTCAGTTGGCGCGCGTCTTCGATGTACTGCTCGACGTCGCGCTGGGGATCGACCACCACGGCGGTGCGTGTGGACTCATCCGCGATGAGGTATGAGGCGTGAGCCAGACAACCGAGGTAGTATTGCTTGAAGATCATGACCGATTCCCTCCCGAACAAATCGAAGTTTCCAGACCCCCGGCGTGCTCACTTCTCCGGCTCGCGGAAGGTGCGGATGAACTGGATCACCCACCAGCCTTCATCCTTGGTGATCACCGTCCCCACACGAATCGGCATGCCGGTTCCGGGGCTTCCATTTTCCAGCACCCACATCAACTCGCCGTCGGTGCGCAGGTCCTGCCATTTGGCGTTTGTGAAATCACGCGGTTGATGGCCCGGCAGTTTGACGCCTTTGCCATTGTTGCTGTGGCAAGTGACGCACTGCCCCTTGCCGAAATAAATCTCCGCGCCCTTGTCCACATACTCCTGCCGCGAACGGAACGGGCTTTCCATTTCCTGAATGCGCTCCAGTTCCTCCTCCGGCACACGCGGCGCATAAATGCTGGGATGAAACGCCTGAGCCTCCCTCCAGGCCAACGCTGAGACGATCACGGCAACACAAGACAGAGCGCAAAGGAAGGTTGGAACTTTCATTGAGAGGCCGCTGGAAATAGTTTGATGAAAAATCCCCTCCTCATCCTTCCATCCAGAAGGAGAGGAGGGACTGCAGTCCGAAGTCCGATTCAGGCATTATTCGCCGATTTTACCATGTATGGCTTCCCAATGGCCTACCGACTGGGCGATGCTGACCGAACCATCCGGGATGGGTGCATCATGCGGCCACAAGTGAAAAATGATCCCATCCGTAGCGGCAACATAATCCACCAGATCCTTCACAGCCTGTTCTTCCACCGGATAATGCACCTGCACGCGGCCGGTTTCGATTTCCTGTTTGTGGTCATGCCAGTTTTTTTGGTGCGACCAGCCCGGAATCACCTTGCGCGCCAGTTCCTTGGAAACCATGTATTCCACTTCCGTCATACGCGCATTGGGTTCGGTGCTTTCAAACAGAATGCACTGGATGATGTCTTTGTTGATGGGCTTGCAGTAATGGTGGAAAGGGCCGATCACTTCGCCATCCATGACGTGAGGGGCGGTGACGTGGATGGTGTAACCGTCCAGCGGGCTTGCAGGCGGTTTGTTGTCGCCCGCCGTGGCGCAGGCGGCGGTGGAGATGGTGAGCACGAAAATCATTGCCAGAACTTTGATCGGTTTCATGGACTGCCTCCTATTGGGAAAGTTGGGCCCCCGACTGACAAATGGCCTGAAATGACTCAGTGTTCTTCCTAGTGTACCGAAGCGGTAAAACGGAATACAAGATGAGAAATCACCCTAAAAACAGGAAAGGGCAAGCCTTTTGGCGTCAAGCCGTTATTAAATGAGAAACCATACGGAAGGAGAAAAAAATCCAGCTCGCGGGAAGCAGGGAGCAGGGGGGGGGTGCAACGGGGTCCGGAAACGGGATCAGGGAACGGGTCCCCGCACGGGACGGAGGAAAGCGTCGGGTCCGTTGATTTTGTCCTGGTAGTCTTCACCGCCCCGGTCTTTGTAGGACACCACGATGGCCTTGCCGCCGCGTTCTTCACTGGTCCACGTGCCCCAGCCCGCGCCGTCGGGAAAAATGGGATCGATGAAAATCTTGTCGCCATCTTTATCCGTGTTGCGCTTTCTGCGGTTATACAGGGTCTTCGCTTCTTCCGGCGTGGGCATGCGCCAGTCGTCGTACCCGGCGAAATTCTTGTTGTTCATGCGCTGGACGAATTCCATGGCCGTGTACCAGTTCACCCACTCGCGCTGGGTCTGCCAGTAGTCGCGCTTCATCCACATGAGGCGGGTTTCGGTGTCGAGCACCGTGCCGTCGCCCATGTCCCAGAAGCGCTGGTCGGCGGATTTGGCGACGGGTTCGCGCTGAGGTTTGTCCGCGGCGGTCGCGCTTCCAATCAGGAACAGGCCCGCCAGCAGGGTGACGGTGAAAACAGATATCCAGTTACGGCCATGCATCGGGTTCCTCCGGATGGGCGTTGCAGGTCTCGTGGGTTCAGTCCGATTCGAAAATCGCCTAGAGTGTACAATTCCCACCACCGCAAAGTAAACGGGGAAATCGTCTTGAACCCCTTCGGGGCTTGCAGTAGAATCGTCTGCAACAACCACCCAACGGGAGGCGCGCATGACCCCGTCCACCCTCCGAAAGACGGCTTTCCGATGCCTGCTTCTCGGCATCCTGATCGGAACCTTATTCTCACTCGGGCCCGTTTGGGCTAAATCCCAGGACCAGGAACGCTGGAACAAAAAGTACGAAGTCGATGTGTTCCTGTTCGGCAAGGAGCCGGTTCCCTTTCTCAAAAACAACGCGGGCCTTCTGCCGAAGGGCAAGGCGTTGGACATCGCCATGGGCGAGGGCCGGAACGGCGTGTTCCTCGCCACCCAGGGGTTTGATGTGGAAGGCTGGGACATCTCTCCCGTCGGTTTGAAAAAAGCGCATCACCTCGCCAAAGAGCACAACGTGTCCATCCAGACGAAAGTGGTGGACCTGGAATCCGCCGAGCTTCCCAAAAACGAATACGACGTCATCCTGATGATGTACTACATGCAACGCAACCTGTTCCCGCAGATCAAGGAAGCGCTGAAGCCCGGCGGCATGGCGGTGATCGAAACCTACAACGTCGATTACCTGAAGTATCAGGACTTCCGCCCGCAGTGGGCGCTGAAAACCAACGAACTTCTGGAAGCGTTCAAGGATTTCAAAATCATCCGCTACCAGGCGTATGACGATGGCAAGGAAGCGTATTCCAGCATCATCGCTCAAAAGCCGATGGAGTGATGCGCCCGCCTCGTTCCCGCCGTGCACGGCGGTCCATTATTCCCACCCCGTTCCGATGCCCCAACCCGTGAGGCCCTCCTGAATCCAATCGCAAAAACATTCATCGCGCTGGCCAACGCCTTCCCCTTGTGGGTGGTGGCGGGGGCGGCGCTGGCATTGTGGAAACCGGAAACCGCCACCTGGTTCCAGCCGCACTGGATTCCGTTTTTTCTCGGCATCATCATGCTGAGCATGGGGCTCACACTGACCTGGCAGGACTTCCGCCGCGTGCTGGAATTTCCGCGCCCGGTGATGATGGGTGTCGGCTTGCAGTTCGGCCTCATGCCGCTTTTGGGATTTTTCATCGCCCGCGCGTTTGCCCTGCCGCTCGATTTCATGATCGGCCTCATTCTGGTCGCGTGTTCACCCGGCGGCACGGCGTCCAACGTCGTCGTGTTCATCGCTCGACTGAACGTGGCGCTGTCGGTCACGCTCACCACCTGCTCCACCCTGCTGGCTGTCATCATGACGCCCGTGCTCACCACGTGGCTGGTGGAAGCGCTGGCGCGCGACCTCACCGGCGCGGCCATCCAGGTGGACACGCTGGGGCTTTTGCTCGACACGTTCCAGGTGGTGATCCTGCCGGTGACGGCGGGCGTCCTCATCAACCATTTTTTTCACCGGCAGGTGGAGCGCATCACGCCGTACACGCCACTCCTTGCGGTGTTGTCCATCGTGTTCATTGTCGATTACATCCTCGCCGCCAAGCGCACGGAACTGCTGGAAAGCGGCGGCACGTTGCTTTCTGCGGTGGTCACCCTGCACGCGCTGGGCTTCGTGATGGGATATGTGCTGGCGAGGTGGATCGGCGGCGATGAGATCAATGCTCGCACGGTGTCGGTGGAAGTCGGCATGCAGAACTCGGGGCTGGCAACGGAGCTGGCGCGGAGCAACTTCGCCGCGTTCGGGCTGGCCACGGTGCCGGGAGCGCTGTCCGCTCTCACTCATTGCATTCTGGGCAGTCTGGCCGCCGGGTTGTCGCGACTGGTGCCGCAAGCACCTGGCGAAGAACCACAAACCAGAAAACAGAGGGCTTAATTCCATACCCTGTCTGTGGTATGATTTCGCTATCCAATCGGGTTGTTTTTCGATTCAGAAAGGAGGCATTTTGGCTACCTTTAACGTTCTTATTGTAGCGGAGTTCAATGGCATTGCCGAAGAAGCTGAGAAGGAAGTCTTCCTTCGTCTGGAAGAGGCCTGCTTCGAGCGCATCCCCACCCTGAGCCACGCCTGGGAAATCAAACTGGACGCCCCGGACGAGGCGGAAGCCAAAAACGACGCCATCGAAAAATTCGTCAATGTTTGCCGGACCAATCCCTTCGAACTGCGCATGGTGGTGCAGAGCGGAACGGGACTGGTGATCCGAAGAAAAAAACAATTCGAACCCTGAACCGATTCATTTTCCGGGAGGCTTTTTCCCTGGACCTGTTGAAATTCCCAACCCCGTGGTTGCCCGTACCGGATTTTGCCGGTGCGGTTGAACTTCCCGCTCACGGAGCCCGTTCCTTTTAAGACCGCATGCAAGCCCCCCTCCTGACTGGAGGGCGTGTCATGAACATCATCCTGAACAGTTATTGCAACCTGAAGTGCAATTACTGTTTTGCCGACGAGTACATGGAAGAAACCGTGCGCACGCCCGGCAAGTCCATGGATTTCGATTACTTCATTCACGAGGTGCTTCCGCGCATCCGCAACGCCGCGATCATCAACTTCATGGGCGGCGAACCCACCCTGCATCCACGCTTCACCGACATTTTCTCCCACACTCTGGATGCGATGCCCCGCTTCACCCATCTGGGTCTGTTCACCAACGGATTGATGCCGCAGAAAGTTCTCGAGACCCTGGAATTCGCAATCAGTGTGCATGGCAGTCTCAAACAACATATCTCGACCTTCGTCCTGCTGAACTGGCAGACGCGGGATAACATCTCCGAGGCCAATCACAAGCGTTGTGGAGAGGTGGCGCGGCGTCTTCTACGCCGTAACGGCTTCGGCGTGACCTTCAGCATCAATCTCTATTCCAAGGAACAGGATCTGGAAACACAATGCCGGGAGATCGATGCCATCTATCAGGAAGTGGGGCTGCCCCGCAATCAAAAGTACCGCATCCGCGTCAGCCCGGCGTTTCCCATCGTCGGCAGTATCGACAACACTTATCTGCCCATCCGCGACTACCCCAAAGTGGGCCGCCACATGCTGGACCTGCTCAAAAAATACCCGCAAATGTGTTTCCGGTTCGACTGTTCGTTCCCGCCCTGCTTTCTCGACGACCTGCAAGGGGATGAGGAGAACCTGGTGCAACGGTTTTATTACCACGGCTTCAAACAGGTTCCCGAACTCGAGGAATGGAGAACGCATCAGTTCTATTTCGGCTGTGCGGATGGAAGCCCGATGGACATCGATGCGAAGGGCGACTGCTTCAACTGCTTTCCCTTCCACAACCTGAAGCTGGGAAACATCGATGAGTTCAAAGAGGTCAATCCCATCGCCGAGGCGCGCATGGGATCGAAGTTCCTGGCGCACGTGTTCGAACGCACCAGCGTGAAGGAACCCTGCCGGTCCTGTCCGCATTACATGGTGCGGTGTTCCAGCGGCTGTTTCGCCTACAACTTCACATGACCGGGCCGGAGGGGGATCAGAGGGCCGAGCCGGTGAACTCCGTGGAACGCTCGGCGCCGAATTCGTTGCTGATGATGAGAAGGTGGTGACCCTGCTTGGTCTCAACCGGGCCGTACAGCTCGCCGCGGTTGATGAGCATCTTCTTCACCGCATCGCGAATGAGGTCTTCCAGCTCCCGGTTCTCGAGGACGGGATCGGGAGCTTTTTTGCGCGGGTCGTCCTCGGCCAGCACGATCCAGCCCAGGTTGCCGCCGTCTTCCTTGCTCGGGCACAGGCTGTATTTTTCCGCCAGGCGCATGAGCATCTTCACACGGCCTGTGGCGGTTTTGACTTCGTTGATGGTGGACTTCAACAACTCCGCCACTTCGGGCTTGTCCACCACAATGTGCCGAACCTGAATCTGGTGAGAAAACCCTACCATCTCAACCCCCCAAAAAACTTGATACAAAGATAAAATAACGAATCCCGCCATCGGGATTCCAGTTGATTGTCGAATTGCACCTATACTAAATTATCTGACCTGAAATTTCCAGAAGGGGAACCATGTCCACCTCCACTCCAAAACTGATCCTCGCCTCGCAGTCGCCCCGGCGCATCGATCTCCTCCACAAAATGGAGCTGAAGTTCGAGATCATCCCGGCTTCCGTGGACGAGGTGACTGACGGCGCCCAGGCGCCGGAAGAAAACGCGCTCGCTCTCGCGCACCAGAAGGCGGCCCATGTGGCGCGCAAACATCCCGGCAATTTCGTGCTGGGCGCGGACACCATCGTGGTGCTGGACAGCACCCTGCTCGGCAAACCGCAAAACGCGCAAGAAGCGGAAGCCATGTTAACCGCCCTGAGTGGACGCGCGCACCAGGTGATCACCGGCGTGGCACTGGTCGATCCCGAAGGCGTGCATTCGGGGCATGCGGAGGTCTCCACCGTGCGCATCAGGAAACTGGACAACGAGACGATCCGCCGTTACATCGAAGGCGGCGAACCCATGGACAAGGCCGGCGCGTACGCCATCCAGGGAGAAGGGGCAAAGCTGGTGGAAGCCTGGTCCGGCTCGTGGACCAACATCGTCGGCCTGCCGGTGGAAGCGGTATGCCGTCTGTTGAAAGAAGCCGGATATCCGCATTCCCCCGACACCGCAAACATTGAAATTCCGTGAAAGAACCCGCCGCCTCCTGCACACAGGCAGGCCCCGCTTTTCCGCATGGAAAGCGGCCCGCCAACCATGTCCCCGAACGGACATCAAAAAATAAAGCGCTTGACAAACACGCAAACATGTCACTCCATAAAAATGTTTTTTGTCAAAAATTCCTTGCAGAGTTTTACTTTTTGGACATATCATTTAGTCCTGATCCACAACTACGGGACACTTAGGTGAATCGGTATCCTCATGTTCACAAGCCAAGATTCGATGAAAATCCACGGGCATTGCAATCGTTGCAAGGCGCCGATCTTTCTGAACCAGTGCACGGACTGGTACGGCAACACAGTCCTTTCGCTCAACTGCTGGAACGGCCATTACAAGTGGATTGAAATCGAGGATATCGACAAGGAATTCAGGATCGAGCCGGAAAAAAACCTGGTCACCTACATCGGCTTCTTCGACGCTCCATGAACCGAACACGGTTTGCCCTTCTCCCCACTTCCCTTTTTCTGTTTCTGACCCTGTTAGCTCCCAGTGCGGGCGACGTGCGTGCCGAAACACCGCCCGAAGCGCCGGAAGGCATGGTGTACATTCCGGAAGGATACTTCCCGATGGGCATCAACTCCGGCAGCGCCTCCGAGGAAGGCCCGCAACACCACGTGTACACCTCCGCGTACTTCATCGATCGCTATGAAGTCAGCAACGCCGAATACATGAAATTCGTCGAAGACACGGGACACTCCAAACCGCTTTACTGGGAAGACGAACGCTTCAACCGCCCGAACCACCCGGTGGTCGGCGTGAGCTGGTTCGACGCCATGGCTTACGCCCGCTGGAAAGGACGCCGCCTGCCGACCGAAGCGGAATGGGAAAAGGCCGCGCGCGGCAACGACACGCGTCTCTACCCCTGGGGCGACAAGTGGGCCAAAGGATTCGTCCTGTATTTTGTCAACGTGTTCGGCGTGGAAGACAAATACCGCCACACCGCGCCGGTAAATGATTATCCCGCGGGCATCAGCCCCTTCGGTGTGTTCAACATGGCAGGCAACGTCTGGGAATGGTGCCTCGACTGGTACGAGGACGATTACTACCGTAAAAGTCCGGAGCTGAACCCGGAAGGACCGGAACCGACCAAAATGAAAGTCGTGCGCGGCGGATCGTGGATCAACACCATCGACGGCGCCCGCCTGGTGCGGCGCGGACGCAACTTCCCCGCCACGAAAAACATGATCTACGGATTCCGCACCGTCCTGCCCGTCCAGTAATCCGTAAGGGTTGCGCCGGATCCGCATGGGAACAATTCGGTTGACAATTCACCACGCCGCGCAGTAAGTTTTTTACATTCACTCAAAGGGGTTCGCACCCTATTCAATCAAGTGCATGCGGGGTTTTTTCATGATTTCAGCAAAACGGTTTCTGTTTCTCATTCCCGCCGTCGCCGCCCTGGTTTGGTTTTCCTCAGGGGCCGTGCCGGCACATTCCCATACCGGCCACGATCACGGCAGCGGTCTCAGCATCACCCTTCCCGATGTGCTGGCGCAGGTGGACGGCAGGGACATTCCCAAAAGTTCCATCATGCCCATGCTGGTCAAAAACGTGGAGCGTTATAAAGAGCGGGGCATGGCACTTTCGCCGCAACAACAGAAAGTCGCCGCCAAAAAACTGCTGGAAGAGGAAATCCACCGCAGTCTCCTCCTGGAAAAAGCGAAGGTCCTCGGCGTTTCCATCACCGACCAACAGGTCGATGAAAAGGTGAACTCCATCAAAAGCACCTTCAAGAGCGACGATTTGTTCAAGAAACAACTCAAACTCCGCAACCTGACCATGGACCAGTACCGCGCCAAACTGCGCGACGACCTGTTGATGGACGCGGTGCTGGAAAAAGAACTGAGCGGCAAGATCAACATTCCGGAAAGCGCCATTCTGGATTATTTTCAGAAAAACAAGGACAACCTGAGCAAACCGGAAAAACGCAAGGCCAGTGTCATTCTCATTAAAGTCGATCCTCAATCCGGTTCGGCGGGGGCACTGAAGGCACGCGAAAAACTGGAGGACATCCTGAGCCAGTTGAAAAGCGGAAAGGATTTCGCCACCATGGCCAAAATCTATTCTGAGGATTCGCTGGCCAGCCGCGGCGGGGATCTGGGATGGTTCACGCAGGGCGGGCACATGTTTGCGCCGTTCCGCGAACAGGCGTTCAAGCTGGGCAAGGGTGAGGTCAGCGGCATCTTCAAAACCGGGCACGGCTTGCAGATTTTGAAGGTGACGGACGTTGAGAAAGGGTTTCAGGCCACGCCGGAAAACAGCCGCGACACCATCCGCAAAATCCTGCTGGAGCAGGAACTGAAAAAGCAGACGCGCCCCTACCTGGAATCGTTGAAGCAGGAAGCCAACGTTAAAATTTATTTCTGAAACTTTGCGGGGCCGGATGGCCCCGATAATGACTTCAGGAAGGAATTTGTGGAAGACCCGTTGGAGGAAGTCTCCAACGGGTTATTTTTTGCTTTTTTTCTCTTTCTTGCCCTTGCCGCCGTCGATCTGGCTGAGCTTCCGTTTCACGATCTTTCCGGGGTCCTTGTCGAAGTCCACTTTCAGATGCACGGTATTCTCATTCAACCTGTGCACCACGGCGTCTTTCTTTTTCCCGGCAAAATCGAATTTGATTTTATCTCCGACCTTCATGCAACCTCCTCGGGCGCTGCCGCCCCGCGTATGATTCACGCAAACGGGTTTTTTGAAAAAGAAAAGACTAGTGGAATTCACCAGAGGTGTCAATTCCATAATGAATGGCGCCTGAAGGCGGTGTGATCCGTCCGCAACTCTGGTACACTTTGCGGAACCGGCGGCAGCGCCCGCCAGGCTTGCCGCAATCAATCCATGTGAATCGCCCATGACCTCCCCAGCCTACGCCCAGGTGGTTTTCAATCTGCCGCTTGCCGATGCCTTCACCTACCGCATCCCGCCCGCCTTGCAGGGCCGCGTGCAGGTGGGGATGCGCGTGCTCGCGCCGTTCGGTCCACGGAAGATCACAGGATACGTCGTGGCGCTCGCCGACACGTGCGATGCGTCGATCCGGCTGAAAGACATCGAGGACGCGCCCGACTCCCTGCCGGTGATCTCGCAGGACCTGCTTGATCTCACCCGCTGGATTGCGGACCGATACCATGCGGGCTGGGGCGAGGCCATCCGCGCCGCCCTGCCCGCCGGCCTGGATGACGAGGAGCACGAACTGTTTTCGTTGTCGCCCGCGGGGGAAGCCGCATTGCAGAATAAAAAGGTGTCGCCCGCCGGGGCGGCGGTCCTGCAACTCATTCAAAAACGCAAACAGCTTTCGCGCAAACAGATCCGCCACGCGCTCAAAAAAAATTACAAGTCGCACACCCTGGCCATGCTCAAGCAGGAAGGCCTCATCCTCACCGAAACCCGCCTGCGCAAAAGCTCCGTTCCGTACAAAACCGAAACCATCGCCGCACTCACCGGCGACGCGGCGAAACACGCGGACGCGGAAACCCTTCTCGCCCGCAGTCCGAAACAGAAAGAACTGCACTCTCTTCTTAAAGACGGGGAGCTCACCGTCACGGAATTGTCCAAGCGGTTTCCCAAACATGCCGGACCGCTCCGCGAACTGCGCAAGAAAGGGTTGGTCGAAACACGTCGCGTGCAGGTGTCACGTTATGGCGGAGAGGAAATCGATCTGTCCACCGAGGGGCTGGACGGTCCGTTGCAGTTCACACCGGACCAGGAACAGGTGTACGGCACATTGAAAGACGCCCTCGACTCTGAAACCTGCCACACGTTTTTACTGCAGGGCGTCACGGGAAGCGGCAAAACGGAAATTTACATCCGATGCATCCAGCAGGCGCTCGACGCCGGGCGCACGGCGATCATGATGGTGCCGGAGATTTCGCTGACGCCGCAGACGGTGTACCTGTTCCGCCGCCGCTTCGGCGAAAACGTCGCCATTCTGCACAGCGGCCTGTCGGCGGTGGAGCGATATCTCGAATGGGAAAAAATCCGGCAGGGCGAGGTGGGCATCGCCATCGGCGCGCGGTCGGCGGTGTTCGCCCCTTTAAACGACCTCGGCATCATCATCATCGACGAGGAACACGACGGCTCGTACAAACAGGATTCCACCCCGCGTTACCACGCGCGCGAGACCGCCATCGTCCGCGCTCGAAAGGCGGGTGCGGTGGTTCTGCTGGGGTCGGCGACGCCTTCAATGGAATCACGCTGCAAGGCCGCCTCCGGCGAATACCATCACCTCACGTTGCCGAAACGCATCGGCACACGGCTCATGCCCACCGTCCACCTGGTGGACATGAGGAAGGAACGCGACGAGCGCAAAAATTATTCCATCTTTTCGCTGGAACTCAAGAAAGCCATCCTCGAACGCATGGACCTGGGCGAGCAGGTGTTCCTGTTTCTCAACCGGCGCGGCACCGCCAACTACGTCGTCTGCCGCAAATGCGGGTTTGTGTTCGAATGCCCGCATTGCAGTGTGTCGCTCACGTTCCACGCGCGCACAAACCTCCTGCTGTGCCATTACTGCAACCTGACGCGCACCATGCCGGATCACTGCGTCGAGTGCGGCGGCGAGGTGATCCGCTTCAGCGGCTTCGGCACGCAAAAGCTGGAGGAAGAAACACGTTCCCTGTTTCCCGCGGCGCGCACCGCCCGGCTCGACCGCGACACCACCCGCACACGCTCGGCGTTTGAGGCCATGTACCGCGACATGCGGGAAGGCCGCATCGACATCCTCATCGGCACGCAGATGATCACCAAGGGGCATGACTTCCCCGGTGTCACGCTGGTCGGCGTGGTGTACGCCGATTTGTCCCTGCACATCCCGGACTTCCGCTCCTGCGAACGCACGTTTCAACTGCTGACCCAGGTGGCGGGGCGCGCCGGACGCGGCACCGTGCCGGGACGCGTCGTCATCCAGGCGCACAACCCGGATCACTATGTTTACGACTACGTCGCATCACACGACTACGACGGCTTTTATGAAAAAGAACTCGCTTTAAGGCAACGCCTGCACTATCCCCCGTTTTCGCAACTCGCGTCGCTTCTCGTTGAACATCCGAGCGAAAAAGAAGGCGAGGCGTACACCGCACGTTTGCAGGCCGAGTTCGCACCGCTGGTCCGCGAGGCGGAAAGCGTGGAGTTGCTTGGACCCGCCCGCGCCGCGTTGTACCGTCTGCACGACCAGTTCCGCTGGCACTTCATCTTCCGCACGCGGGATGCGGACGTTTTGCAATCCGTCCTCAAAAAAGTGAAGCGACTCGACAGCGTTGCCAAACCGCCGGGCACACAGTGCAAGGTCACGCTCGACGTCGATCCCGTCAATATGCTTTAAGTTTTTCAAGGGGCTGTGATACCCTTTACGTCCTTATTGACCCGATTCAAGGTCCACCATGCTTCGAAAAATGTATGACTGGGTTCTGCACTGGTCCTCGACCAAACACGCCGTGCCGGCTCTGGCGGTGCTGGCGTTCGCCGAATCCTCGTTCTTCCCCATTCCGCCGGACGTGCTTTTGATCGCCATGGTGGTGGCGGTGCCGCTCAAATGGTTCCGCTTCGCGCTGGTGTGTTCCATCGCCTCGGTGCTGGGCGGCATGTTCGGTTATCTTCTGGGCTGGCAGTTCATGGACCTGGTGGGCAACCGCATTGTCGAGTTCTATCATTTCCAGACGCAATTCGATAAAATAGGAGGGTGGTACCAGGAATACAACGCTTGGGCCGTGGCCGCGGCGGGGTTCACCCCCCTGCCCTACAAGGTGTTCACGCTGGCCGCCGGAGCGTTTCAGATCAACTTTCCGGTGTTCGTGGGCGCATCGTTCGTCAGCCGCGCGGCGCGCTTTTTCATCATAGCGGCACTGCTTTACAAGTTCGGCCCGTCCATCAAGGAATTCATCGAGCGTTATTTCAACCTGCTCAGCATCGCGTTCTTCGTTCTTTTGGTGCTGGGATTCGTGCTGTTGAAATACGTTTTATGACGGAGACAGTATGAACGAGCATGTGGTCGTGTACGTCACCGCAGGATCGGAACAGGAAGCGGAGAAACTGGCCAACGGCCTGGTGACGGAGAAGCTCGCCTTCTGCGTGAACGTGATCCCGTCCATCAAGTCATACTACCACTGGGACGGAAAGATGAACGTGGATCCGGAAGTGCTGATGATCATCAAGACGCGCCGCGACCGTTTCGACGATCTCGAAAAATGGGTGTGTGCAAACCACAGCTACGACGTGCCGGAAGTCATCGCCCTGCCCATCGTCCAGGGATTGAAACCCTACCTGCAGGGCATCGACGACTGGGTGCCAAAAAAATAAAAAGGTTATGGAATCATGAGCAACATCCACATTCCCAGAGGTTGGGAGATGCCGGAAGCGGAACTCACGCCGGAGTCGGTGTACATGAACCGGCGCGAGGTGTTGAAAGCGATGGGCGTGGCCTCGCTGTTCGCCGCGGGGGCGCTTCCCGCGTGCTCGCCGCCGCCGGAGGTGATCGACGCGCATCCGGAGATCAACCTCACCGATCTCGAAAAAACCGTGTACCCGGCCAACCGCATCACCAAGTACAAACTCGACCGCCGCCTGACGTCCGAGGCCATCGCCGCATCGTACAATAACTTTTACGAGTTCAGCGAGGTGAAGGAGGACGTCGATCACCATGCGCAACGCTTGCAGACGCGGCCCTGGCAGGTGGAGGTGACGGGTCTCGTCAACAAACCGAAGACCTACGACTTCGACGACTTCTTAAAGAAGTTCATCCTGGAGGAACGCTTTTACCGACTGCGTTGTGTCGAGGCGTGGGCGATGGCGGTGCCGTGGACGGGGTTCCCGTTGAAAGCCCTGCTGGATGAGGTGGAGCCGCAATCGGGGGCGACATACGTGCGTTTCGAATCGTTCCACAAACCGTTTCTGGCGCAGGGTCAGTTCGCGTTCTGGCAACCGTGGCCGTATGCGGAAGCGCTCACCCTGGAAGAAGCGATGAACGAGCTGACCATCCTCGCCACCGGCATCTACGGGCACCCTCTGCCGAAACAGCATGGCGCACCGATCCGCCTGGTGGTGCCGTGGAAGTACGGTTTCAAAAGCATCAAGTCGATTCAGCGGATTGAAGTGGTCGATTATGCGCCCTCCACTTTCTGGAACACCCTGCAACCGCTCGAGTACGGGTGGGAGGCCAACGTCGATCCCCATGTGCCGCACCCGCGCTGGCCGCAGACGAAAGAAGAGATGATCGGCACCAAGGAAGTGCGCCTCACGCAGAAGTACAACGGCTACGGCGATTTCGTCGCGTCGCTCTACACCTGAACCTCAGCCCTCACTCCACCTCACGCACACAGCGGAACCCGATGTGGTCGAAGCGGCCCGCCGCCAGCTCGTAGTTACGGCGTGTGGCGCGCAGGGTCTGTTCGAGATCGCGCCACGATCCGCCGCGGATCGAACGATACTTGCCGTCGAACGGGCCTTGCGGATCGCGCTTCGGGCTTTCCGTGTAATACGTGTCCGAATAATTATCGAGCACCCATTCCCACACATTGCCCGCCATGTCATAGAGGCCGTAAGGATTCGGTTTCTTCTGTCCCACCGGATGCGTGGTCTTGCCGGAATTGTCCCAGTACCAGGCGTGATCGCCGTCGATGGCGTCGCCCCAGTAATAAACCGTCGTCATTCCGGCGCGTGCCGCCTTTTCCCATTCCGCTTCCGTGGGCAGGCGCTTGCCTACCTGCAAACAGTAGTCGCGCGCCTCGTACCAGGTGACCTGTTCCACCGGATGGTTGGGCGATTCGAAGTTCGAGGGATTGTCGTCCATCACCGCCTCGAACTGCATCTGTGTCACTTCATGCCGGTCGATGTAAAACGCCGAGAGGTGGACGGCGTGCGGCGGTTCGTCCTCCGCCTTGCCGGAACCCATGACGAACTCGCCTTCGGGGATGAGCACCATCGACGGATCGCTAAATTCCTCCGCCGACGCCGTTGCCGCGAGGCAAAGCCACACACTCACTGCCATTAGAAAACGCGATGCCGTTTTCATGATTCATTTGCGCCGAAAGAGTTGGATGAAATTGGCGACGAACCCGGAGATGGCGGCGCCGGACCCCGCGGCCATGATGAGGATGTCGCGGTCGCCGGTCTGGTAACCGATGAACGTACCGATCAGCACGCCGACGCAGATGGTGATCAGGTAGAAGCGTCCTCCCAGCCAGCCGATGAAGCCGCCGATGATCGAGCCCAGAACCCCGGCCACCACCGCCAGCATGGGGCTGTGCACCACCACGCCGATGAGGACGCCCGTCAGGCCCAGCAAAAACACGCCGACATAAATGTTGTTCCGTTTCGCCATGTGCGCCTATCATGATACAGGAAGCGCACCCGGTGGTCCGCCCCTTTTCTTACAGGTCCGATGCAACGATTCCTCGTTTTGCCATTTCTGATTCTGGTCGCTCTGCCCGCATCCCTTGTCGCATTTGTCGCCACAGGAATGAACGGTCCGGCGGGAGTGGCGGTCGATCCCCAAAGCGGCCACGTGTTCGTCGCCAACACGGGCGGTCCTCCGGATTTGAAAGACAACAACGGCTTCATCCGCCGCCTCGACGCCGACGGCCACGTGATCGCCCCGCGCTTCCCCACTGCAGGCAAAGACGCCGTCACCCTGCACGGGCCGAAAGGTCTGGCCATCGTGAACGGCGTGTTGTACGCCGCCGACATCGACACGGTGCGTGGATTCGATCTGGCAACCGGCAAGCTGAAGACCGCCATCGACCTCTCCGGGCTGGGCGCGCGGTCGCTCACCGGGCTCGCCACCGGGGCGGATGGAATTCTATACGTATCGGACACCCCCGGCAATGTGATTTACCGCATCGACATCACCGCAGGCAACAGCATATCCCTGTTCGCTCAAGGCCCAGGGCTGGCCGGTCCCACCGGCCTCGCCTACGACCCGCGTCACAAAACTCTCGTCGTCGCCAGCCGCAACACGGGCCGGCTTCTAAGCGTGCAGGGCGACGGCACGATTCATCCGCTTCTGGGCAGATCCTTCGTAAGCTTGTACGGTGTGGCGTTCGATCGGGAAAACAATCTGATTGTAACAGAAGTGGAGCGGGGGCGCGTTTACCGCATTCGGGATTACAGTGAAGTGGAGGTGCTGAGAGAAAACGTGTTGAGTCCTGCGGGGGTGGCTTACGACTTTCGCCACAACCGGGCGGTGGTGACGTCGTTGAAAGGCAATGCGGTCTTCACCCTGCCGCTGGACCGCTGACGGGTCCGGCGGCAGGGTGAGCACATCAATTAATGTCCGTCCTGCAGGGCGGCGTACACCGCGTCCAGACTGCTCTTCGCGTCGCCAAACAGCATGCGCGTGTTTTCCTTGAAGAACAGCGGGTTCTGCACACCCGCGTACCCGGTCGCCATACTGCGCTTGAGCACGATGGTGTACTTGCCCTTCCAGCATTCCATGACCGGCATGCCGGCGATGGGGCTGTTCGGGTCGTCCTGCGCGGAGGGATTGACGATGTCGTTGGCGCCGACGATGATCGACACGTCCACGTCCGGGAAATCGTCGTTGATTTCGTCCATCTCGTAAACGATGTCGTACGGCACCTGCGCTTCCGCGAGCAGAACGTTCATGTGGCCCGGCATGCGCCCCGCAACGGGATGGATGCCGAACCGCACATTGATTTTCTTGTCGCGGAGATTTTTGGTGATCTCGCGCACGATGTGCTGTGCCTGTGCCACCGCCATTCCGTAGCCCGGAATGATCATGACCTCTTTCGATTCCCTGAGCAGTTCGGCCACTTCCGGCGCTTCCAGTGCGTGGATTTCGCCCTGCTCCCCGGCGGCGGCCGAAGGCGCGCCCGTGGTGGTGCCGAATCCGCCGGCGATGACCGACAGGAACTTGCGGTTCATGGCACGGCACATGATGTAACTCAGAATGGCGCCGCTGCTGCCCACCAGCGCGCCGGTGACGATCAGCAGGTCGTTGCTCAGCATGAAGCCGGTGGCGGAAGCCGCCCAGCCGGAATAACTGTTGAGCATCGACACGACGACCGGCATGTCCGCGCCGCCGATGGCCATGACCATGTGGATGCCGAACAAAAGAGCGATGCCGGTCATGATCAACAACGGCGTCAATCCGTTTCCGGCCGCCGACTGGTCGACAAACATTTTGCCGAGCACGATGGTGGCGATCAACAAACCGAGGTTGAACAAATGCCGCCCGGGAATCAACATCGGGTTGCCGGTGATCTTGCCGCACAGCTTGCCCCAGGCGATGACCGATCCGGAAAACGTGATCGCGCCGATAAGGATGCCCAGATAGGTTTCGACGTCGTGGATGGACTGCTCGACGCCTTCAAAATGCTGGGCCGGATCCATGAAGTTGGCGTAACCGACCAGCACCGCCGCCATACCGACGAGACTGTGCAGGATGGCAACCAGTTCCGGCATCTCCGTCATCTGCACGCGCTTGGCGAGGATGATGCCGATGGTGCCGCCGATCAGAAGGCCGCCGACCAGCAGGGCCATGTTGGCGGTGACCCCGGCGATGGTCACGATCAACGCGATCGTCATGCCGAGGATGCCGAAGATGTTGCCGCGCCGCGCGGTTTCCTGATGACTCAGCCCGCCCAGTGCCAGAATGAATAAAATAGTCGCCCCGATATAAGAGGCAGTTACGATACCTTGACTCATCTTTTCGCCTCCTATTTACGGAACATGTCCAGCATGCGGCGCGTTACGGCAAATCCGCCTGCTATATTGATAGCCGTGATCAGAACCGCCGCGGTGGCGAGCCACATGATCAGTTTTTCGCCCGAACTTATCTGCAACAGAGCGCCGATGATGATGATACTGCTGATGGCGTTGGTGACGCTCATGAGCGGCGTGTGCAATGCGGCGGTGACATTCCAGATAACCATGTAGCCCACAAAGCACGCCAGCACGAACACGGTGAAATGCGCCATGAACGAAGCCGGCGCCACCGAGCCCAGCCCCAGCAGCAACAAACCGCCGATGACAAAGGTCATGATCATGCCCGTGGCGGAAGGCTCTTTTGCTTCCTTCTTAACGGGAGGGGCCGCTTCCTCTTTCGGTTTGGGCGGAGCGGCGGAGAGTTTCGGTGCGGGCGGCGGCCAGGTGATCTCGCCTTCCTTCACCACGGTGACGCCGCGGATGACCTCGTCCTCCATGTTGACATTGATGGTGCCGTCCTTCTCCGGGCACATGTCGGAGAGCAGGTGACGCAGGTTGGTGCCGTACAACTGGCTGGCCTGCGTCGCCAGGCGGCTCGGCAGGTCCAGGTAACCGATGATGGACACGCCGCTGACGTTGGCCACCTTGCCGGGCTCGGTCAACTCGCAGTTGCCGCCCTGCTCGGCGGCGAGGTCTACTATGACACTGCCGTTTTTCATCAGCTTCACGGTGTCTGCGACGATCAGCTTCGGCGCCGGTTTGCCGGGAATCAGCGCGGTGGTGATGATGATGTCCACCTCCTTGGCCTGTTCCGCGAACAGTTCCATTTCCTTCCGGATGAACTCCTCACTCATCACCTTGGCGTAACCGCCTTCGCCGGAGCCTTCCTCCTCGAAGTCGAGCATCAGGAACTCCGCGTCCATGCTCTCGACCTGCTCCTTGACTTCCGGGCGGGTGTCGAACGAACGCACGATGGCGCCCATGCTCTTGGCCGCGCCGATGGCGGAAAGGCCCGCCACACCGGCGCCGATGACCAGCACCTTGGCCGGGGGGATCTTACCCGCCGCGGTGATCTGCCCGGTGAAGAACCGGCCAAACAACTGCGCCGCCTCCACCACCGCACGGTACCCTGCAATGTTGGCCATGGAACTCAAAGCGTCGAGCTTCTGCGCACGGCTGATGCGTGGCACGCTGTCCATCGCCATCACCGTGACTTTTTTCGCGGCCAGCCGTTTCAACAAATCCTGGTTCTGCGCCGGCCAGATGAAAGAAATGAGCACCTGGCCCTCGTGCGTCAAATCCACTTCATCCACCTTCAAATCCGGATGGTGCTCCGGCCCGCGTACTTTCAATATGATGTCGCTCTGATCCCAAACGGCCCTTGGACCCTCCAGAACAGTGGCCCCGGCTTCCTTGTACGCTTCATCGGCAAACTTCGCCTCGGCACCGGCACCGGCTTCAATCGCGACTTCAAACCCGAGCTTTTTCAGCTGGACCACCACCTCCGGGGTTGTGGCCACCCGCCTCTCGCCGGGATGAACTTCTTTGGGAATGCCAATCTTCATCGCCAATTGTTCCTTTATTTATAATTGGTTCTCAGAAATGCCCACGAATGATAACCAAAACAAGGTTGTTGTCAAAATTTTTTCAATACGGGCGTAGAATGAGAAACTCTAGCACAACCACGCCCAATTTCACCCTTTTTCTCACTACTTCCCGGGATTTTCACTGGCAGGAACAGGAACGCGCGGAGTCCAGAATTTGGATTCGCCGTCCTCCCCACGCAATGCAAAAATATTCTGATACAGGGCAAGCTCTCTT
The DNA here is from genome assembly GCF_021845525.1 of Nitrospina gracilis Nb-211. Taxonomy (NCBI): domain Bacteria; kingdom Pseudomonadati; phylum Nitrospinota; class Nitrospinia; order Nitrospinales; family Nitrospinaceae; genus Nitrospina; species Nitrospina gracilis. Next base: position 2,550,540 of record NZ_JAKJKD010000001.1, read on the forward strand.
TATTCAAATCGGCCCCGAATCCGACCCGCCTTCCCACCGAGCGCCCTGCGTCCCAGGGAGAGCGCGAAAATCTCATAGTTTGCCCATGCCAAAAATTTTTCAATAGTCGCATAATTCGATCGAATGCCAGCAAAATCAGCCTTATAATAAAAATATCAGACATTTGATTTATCGGGTTTTATTTAAAATGAGCCAAAAAAGACCACTTATTTCCGCATACTTATCTGGATTTATCCTAATTCTGATATGGCCGTGGGCCGCATTCGCCGGAGACCAGGTGGCTTCGACCTATCGGGAGAAGGACTTTGTCGAGGCCTGGTGCGGCGCGTCGCAGGGCCGGTCGGAGGTGCGGCAGGCCGACCGAACGCGCATCGACTGCGTCACGGACGAATACGCCATCGAGTTCGATTTCGGCCATAAGTGGGCGGAAGCGATCGGTCAGGCTCTGTTTTATTCGGCGCAAAGCGGCTTGCGGCCGGGGGTCGTTCTCATTCTTAAAAAGCCCGGAGACATTCGTTACCTGGCCCGTCTGGAGAAGGCCAACCAGCACCACAACCTGAACATCCAGATCTGGGTCATGCGCCCAAGCGACCTGAGCCCCGCCCCGGCCCCTCCCCCGTCCGGACCGTAAATTTCGACCCCCTCCCCCTTGCCTCTCCCAAGCCCGGATTGCAAAGCGAATTTTGGGGCAGTTTTTTTTCAGTGTTGAATTATTTAATGTTACACTATTTTTACTTAAACTCATCCGACATGCAGGCAATGGGCCTCCCCTCCCTTTGCACCAACCGGGAGATCAGGCGGAAGTTTGCACCTGGGGGTTGAAATGAAACGGGATATGGTGAACCAGATCATTCAGGAGAAAACGTTCCTGCTGGAACATCCTGAATTGTTCTTCAAGCTGTTCGATGGCCTTTTTCCTTTTTTCCTGTACACCCGGGATCTGGAAGGCCCTTTGGTTTCGGTGAGCCAGAAAGTTTCCGACGTGCTGGGCCACGATCCGGAGGACTTCCTGCAGCGCTGGCCCGACTACATTGCCAACCACCCCGTCAACGAAACCTTCAAGCAACGCATTCAGCTGAAACCGGGATCCGCCCACAAAGCCATCAACTACAAAACCATCTTCAGCAACAAACAGCACGAACCCGTCTGGCTGGAGATGTTTGAGTCTCCTCAATTGCAAAACGGAAAGCCGGCAAAGATCATCGGCATCGCCTTGGACCTGACCAAAAGGAGTATTCTGGAAAACCAACTGCGCCTGGGCGAGAAACGGTTCCGGGAAATGAGCCAGACCTCGCCGATCGGGATTTTCCAGACCGACACCGACAACCTCATCGCCTACGTCAACCCGGCGTGGGAAGTCATCACCGGGCGCACCATTTCCGAAAGCCTGGGCGAGGTGTGGTGGGAGTGCATCCATCCCGGCGACCAGGAAGATGTCATCCGCAAATGGGGACGGGGAAATGACAAGGGGCAAGAGATCGACACCGAGTGCCGGGTGATCCGTCCCAACGGCACCATGATCTGGGTCAAGATCCGGTCGCAGATCCTGTTCGATGACACGGGCAAAATCACCATCGCCACCGTCGAAAACATCGACCAGCAAGTCGCCGACCGGGAAAAGCAAAAGCAGTTGATCCACGAATTGTTGCAACTCAAGGAAAAGCTGGAGGTGGCGACGCGCACCGATCCGCTCACCGGCCTGCCCAACCGCCGCGACCTGAACGACAAGCTGGCTCACGAAAAAGCGCGTTTCGAACGCACCCAGCGCCCGTTCACCCTGCTCATCGTGGACATCGACAAATTCAAAAGCATCAACGACCAGTATGGTCACGACGCCGGCGACTACATCCTGGTGCAGGTCGGCGAACTCCTTCGTAACAGTTGCCGGCGCATGGACCACATCTGCCGCTGGGGTGGCGAGGAGTTTTTCTTTCTCCTTCCGGAAACCAATCTGGAAAACGGTTACGTCTTCGCCGAAAAACTGCGCACCAAACTGGCCTCGACCAAATTCGACTACAAAGGCCAGCCGGTCAGCGTGACCGCGAGCTTCGGCCTCAGTTGCGTGGACGATGCCAGCCGCGATCTGGAATCCTTCATCAAAGAAGCGGATGACTGCCTCTACGACGCGAAAAATGCCGGACGCAACCGCACGGTGGCGCGGAAACGCAAACCGGGTCCGCAATAGCATCCCTTTCCTCGGGGCTCCTGCCACGAACCGGGCCGTTTATTTCCGCATTCTTGCACAACGCTTAAAAGGTTTCGCTCTCGTTCTGCTGGGTCTGGCTCTGCTCTGCAACGCTCCCGCCGCCTTCGCCGCCAATACCGAATCCCTTCCCTTCCAATCCATCAACGTACCGCCGGAGCTGGGTCTGCGCCCCCTGCCGGAGGACGACGTGCACTACAAGGGCGTCCTGTACACCCGCGAGTCGTTTCTCGAGTTGTGGGAACTGCAGGAAAACGTGATGTCCGATTTCCCGCGCCTGCTCAATTGGCTCATCCCCGAGCCGCCGCCCATCGACTTCACCCGCCACACGGTGCTGTGGTTTTCCAACCGCGGTGCGGGCGCGAGCTTCGTGGAGCTGGAACGGGTGGTGGTCAGCGAAGAAGGCGATGCGCTGGAGGCGCACCTCAAGGTGGTGTACTCGGATTTCGTCTCTAAAAAACTCAACCTGTGGACGATTCCGAAAACGCATCGGCCGGTGGTGTTCCGAATCAAGGAGGTGTTCGACGCGGGTCCGTGACGGCGGTCAGTCGTCCATGTCGTCGAACACGCCGGTGGCGAGGCTTTTGCGCGCGGTGCGCGCTTCCTGCTCGGCGCGGGTGATGCTCTGGTCGTAGTCGTTGTAATCGACGTAACGCAGGACCGGTTCCATTTCCGGATGACGTTTCAGGTACAGCTTCGCCATCGTCTGGCATACGCGGCGGTACTTGGGATGCCCCGCCTTCTGCGTGCGCAGTTCGGTGAAGTGGCCGAGTTCGCGCAGGTTCATGCCCATGTTCCAGCGGATGAAGTGGTTGAACAACGAAGCGTACTGCGCCTCCTCGCGCAGGCCCGCACGCTTGAGGTCGTGGTGCAGGGACTCCGCGCGCTGAAAACATTCCTGCACCACCTCCAGCATGCCGATCTCTTCGATCTCGTCGGGAATGGAATAACCCAAAAGCACACCCATCTCCTGCCTCTGCTGGGTGAGCATGCGGTGGCGTTGCAGGTCGCGGTACTCGGCAAACCCGGCGACGATGTCGAACTGGATGGGATAGCCGTATTCCAGGGCGCGGCCCGGCCGGTCGCGCTTGCTTTGGCGCTCGCCCATATACAGGTTGAAAATTTCGAGGCGCGCTTCCTCGGACAGCGCACGCACCACGCGTCTTATCTGCTCCGTCGAATGCTGCACGTAGGGGAAGATCATCGACGCCACCAGGTTGATGAAATAATCCTCGCCCCGGTCTTCCAGCAGGACCACTTCCGGCGCGGCTTCGATGGGTTCGTTGGCGAACAATTCATCACAGCGGGCGCGCATTTTTTTATGAATGGCGGCGCGGTGCTCCCGCCTCGCGGCGCGCTTGATGAACGTCGGGATCTGGTGATTCAATGCATCACGAATCTGCCCCGCCAGGTCCTGTGCTTCCACCAGATCTTCGGTGAGCAGTTTGGAGATGAGCATGGAGAAAAAACGGCCGTTGCCGACAATGCCGACGTTGGCCTGCGTCGCCGCGGGAAGGATACAGCGGATCACGTCGCACGCCGCACTGCGGATGGTGAAATTGTAGGCGATGCGGTGGGCGCGTTGCTCGTTCTCGTCTTTCAGGTCTTTCGGGTACACCCGCGCCACCTCGTTGCCGCGCTCAACTTCGATGGCGAACTGATCGGCGGGCAGACGTTTGCGGAACAGCTCCTGCATCGGCTCGACCATGGCGGCGTAGGTGGTGAACAGAAAATCCATGACCGCGACGTACGATTCGCCGAGTCCCGACTCCATCACGTTCCGCGGGCGCACGTAACGCCAGCTTCCGCCGCGTTGCTGATCGTACAGCACGTAGCGGGTGGACTCCTCGATGGGCGAGCCGCCGATGCGGCAGTCCTCGATGATCTTGGTCATCAGGTTGGAGACTTCCTCGATGCAGATGGGGGCGACCGCCAGCTCCGCCACCGAGTCGTCGCCGAACTTGTTGACGACGCGGTCCACCATCTCGCTTCCCTTGACGTCGTTGGGACTGCCGTCGGGATTGAGGAATTCGCGCGCCACGGTTTCCTTGAATCCCGTGGGGGCGCGGCTGTAGCGGGCGAGAGCGGCGCCGATGACCTCTGGATTCAGGTCGCGAATCGAGAAGACCCGGGCATCAACATCAGTAACGTAGTGGCGGAGGATTTCGCGTTCGGTATCGGTGAGGTCGTCAGTCCGTTTTGGCTTCATGGTTTTGTTCCGACTGGGACGGCAGTTTGATGGGATCTTTGGCACAGCGGAACCCGGTGTCGTTGAAACGGACATAGGGGCGGCCCCAACGGCGGAAGGCGCTGTGCAGAGTATCCTCGTAATTGACCCAGGAACCGCCGCGCATCACTTTGAAGACGCCTCGCTTGGGCCCCTTGGGGTTGTCGCGCACTTTCTTCTGGTAGTACTTGCGGTCATACCAGTCCGCCACCCATTCCCAGACATTGCCCGCCATGTCGTGCACCCCGTAAACCGAAGTTCCGTTGGGATAGGACCCGACGTCGGTCATGGTGTGGATGCCGCGCCATTTTCTGCGGTAGGTCGCTTTTCCGGGTGGCATGTCGTTGCCCCAGGGATAGAGGTTGCCCATGGGCCCGCGCGCCGCCTTTTCCCATTCCGCCTCGGTGGGCAGGCGCTTGCCGCGCCATTCGCAATATTCCTTGGCATCGTGCCAGCTCACCTGCGTGACCGGCTGGTTTTTGATCTCTTCAGGAAATGAGGCTCCCTTCCACAGGTTGCCGTCCCAGCAGGCTTTGGTATCGCAGGTGTCATCCAAAGCCGGGCGGTGCCCGGTGGCTTTCACGAATTCCAGGTATTTCTGGTTGGTGACTTCATAGATGTCGATCCAGTACGGGTCCAGGTACACCATGTGGTCCGGATATTCATCCTTGAACCACCAGCGATTGCACCGGTCATCCACCTGCCAGCACAATTCCAGCATGTCGGTGATTTTGTGGAACCCCAGGCCCATGCGGAAGGTGCTGCCGGGAATCTCCACCATGTCCGAGTACAATTCGAGGGCTCCCTGCGTTGCCGATTCCTCCTCTTGATCCACCGAGGCGGCCCCCGCAAAAGGAACCCAGATCCACATCCAAAGTGACACAAAGATCACTAAACGGAAAAATCTTTGAGTCCGTTCAACCATCCACTTCAACTTCAATTGTGTTTTCAATCACAGGTTCTTGCAACGTTCCCGGGTTTCAGGACGCTGGAGCCGGGGGCGTAGATTGGCGGGATTCCCGGAATCGGGTCATTTCCTTGCCATGAATCCAAAACAGCCCCAGGCCGAGAATCATGTTGACGGTGTACAGCCAGGTCAACTGGCTGTGGTAAGTGTCGAACTGCCTTTGCAGTTGGATGTTTTCCGGGTTGGCTTTTTTCTGCTGGTCCATCGCATGCATCTGCGGCCGAAGAACACTGCCGATGTAAATCGCGAGCACCACCATGATCGCCAGGAACACTTCCTTAGTGTAACGCCTTTTGGTGACCACCGGCTCCACGTAACCGCCCCAACCCAGGCGGTCCGCAAAAAACCGGATCAGCACCGCGGCCACCATGAGGCCCATGCACCAATATATGATATGGACATTGAAAATATCCATGAGCCCGTTCATGACGTTGCTCGCCATCTGCGGTTGCTCCTTCAACTTCACGCGGACCACGATCTCGGCCAGGATGCCGAGCAGGAACATGCCGCCCACCCAGAGCGAAAGCGAAAACAGATACAGCCAGTTTGAAAAATAAATGAGACGTTTCATCGAAGCAAATGGGTCGCTATCACGAGGCCGCGGGTGGCAATCACCGGCCGCCGGAAACCTGCTTGCGCAGTTCTTTGTAACTTTTTTCGATTTCCCGTTCCTGCTCTTCTTTCAGTTTCACAAGCTCTGGTTTGTCTCCCCCGAACCAGCTTTTGACCGTGTCTCCGGTCTTGTACCGGTTCACGGAATTGAGGATGGACAAGTAAATCACAAAGTAGACGAAACCGAAGGTATAGAGTACCAGAGGAATGAAAGATTTGAGACGTTTTCTTTCGGTTTCAGGCTTCTTGAACCACCATTCTTTCCAGTAAGAGAATCTGAGCCATTGCATGGGTGGACTCCATAACCTCAATTAACATAAAAACCTAAATGATTTTATCTGCTTTTCCTACAGGAGAGGCAATCATATCAAAACCCCTTTTTCGATACAAGGCGGCCTTCCCCTTGTCAGAACATGGGAGGGACATGAGCTTTGTGTTATAGTTGGCGGCATTGTTTCGAACCTGCCGCAACGGACTCGGGAGAAAAATAATTGATTGAAATCAAACCGCTCAAAGCGGCTCACGGCACCGTGGAGGCGCCCTCGTCCAAGAGCTACACCAACCGGGCCTATTTGCTGGCGGCGCTGGCGGGTGGGACCGTCCGCCTGGAGCGCCCCCTGTTCAGCGACGACACGCGTTACATGCGGTCCGCTCTGGCGCAGTTCGGCATCGCCTGCCGCGAGGAGAAGGAAGCGGTGATCGTGGAGGGCACCGGGGGTATTTTGCGCGCTCCAAAGGATGAAATTTTTGTCGGAAATGCGGGGACGACGATGCGTTTTTTGACCACGTTCGCCACCCTCGCACCGGGCCAGACCCGCCTCACCGGGGACGAGCGCATGCGGGAGCGTCCCATCGAAGACCTTCTGCAAGCTTTACGGCAAATGGGAATTCGCGCCGAGTCCGTGCACCACAACCAGTGCCCGCCGCTCGTCATCGAGGGCGGATCGCCTCAAGGGGGAACCCTCTGCCTGCCCGGAGACAAGAGCAGTCAGTACCTGACGTCGATCCTCATCTGCGCTCCATATTTCCAGAACGACACCATCATCGAAATCGAAGGCGAACTGACCTCCAAGCCGTATGTGGACATCACCCTCGACATCATGAAGACCTTCGGCGTGAATGTGGACAATGAGTCGTATCAACGCTTCCGCATCGCGGCGGGGCAACGCTACCGGGCGCAAACCTACCGGGTGGAAGGCGATGCCTCCAGCGCGTCGTATTTCTTTGCCGCGGCGGCGGTTACGGGCGGTACGGTGACCGTCACCCACGTCAACCCAAACAGCGTGCAGGGCGACATCCAGTTTCCGCGCGTGCTGGAACAGATGGGGTGTGACGTGGAGATCGGCAACGAAAAAATCACCGTCACGGGAAAACCTCTTCGCGGAATCACCATCAATATGAATAGCATGCCCGATGTGGTGCAGACGCTGGCGGTGGTGGCGTTGTTCGCCGAAGGCAAAACCACCGTCACCGGCATCGGCAACCTGCGCATCAAGGAAACCGACCGCATCCAGGCGCTGGAGACGGAGTTGACCCGCCTCGGCGCGAAAGTCGAGGCCGGCGACGATTTCATCTCCATCGAACCCGGAGAATTGAAGCCGGCGGCCATCGAAACCTACAACGACCACCGGATGGCGATGAGCTTTGCCGTCGCCGGGCTGGGCATCCCCGGCATCCGGATCAAGAATCCGAAATGCGTGGACAAATCGTTTCCCGATTTTTTCGAACGCTTCCAGAATTTTTATGACTGAACACAAATACACCAACAAACTGATTCACGAAAAAAGCCCGTACCTCCTGCAACACGCCCACAACCCGGTGGACTGGCGTCCCTGGGGACCGGAGGCGTTCGAGCTGGCGAAGAAAGCCAACAAGCCGCTCCTCGTCAGCATCGGTTACGCCACCTGCCACTGGTGCCACGTGATGGAGCGGGAATCGTTCGAGGACCCGGAGATCGCGGAATACCTGAACGCGCATTTCGTTCCCATCAAGGTGGACCGCGAGGAACGGCCGGACGTGGACAGCATCTACATGAAATCCGTGCAGGCGTTCGGACAGCAGGGCGGCTGGCCGCTGAACGTGTTCGTCACGCCGGACGGCGTTCCGTTTTACGGCGGCACGTACTACCCCTCCGTCGGGCGCTACGGCCTGCCGTCGTTCCTGGAGGTGCTCACGTTTCTCGACAAGACCTGGCGCGAGGAACCGGAGAAGGTGGAGAAGCAAAGCACGGCGCTCATCAATTACCTGAAGGACGTCTCCAAACAGGAGCAGAACACCGAAGCCACGGCGGACGACCTGGGCTTTCACGGCGAAAACAAAACCCGCGAGTTCTACACGCAGTCCTACGACCGGCTCCACCACGGATTCCTGTTCCAGCAACAGAACAAGTTTCCGCCGTCGATGGGCCTGTCACTATTGTTACGGCATCACCACCGCACCGGCGACGCGCTGAGCCTGGAGATGGTGGAGAACACGCTCCGCGCCATGAAGCACGGCGGCATCTACGATCAGATCGGCGGCGGCCTCGCGCGATACAGCACCGACCACCAGTGGCTGGTGCCGCACTTTGAAAAGATGCTGTACGACAACGCGCTGTTCGTCACCGCGCTCATCGAAACCTACCAGGTGACGGGCAAGCGGGAGTTCGCCGATCACGCCAACGACGTTCTGCAATACATCGACCGCGACATGACCTCGCCGGAAGGTGCGTTTTACAGCGCGGAAGATGCGGACAGCGAAGGCGTCGAGGGCAAATTCTACGTGTGGACGCAGGAGGAGATCGAAAAAATCCTCGGCCGCGAGACGGCGAGCATCGCCATCCCCTATTACAACGTCCTGCCCAACGGCAACTGGGAAGGCAAGAACATCCTGCACGTCAAACGCCCGCCGGAACAGATCGCCAAAGACCTCGGCCTGCCGCTGGACCACGTGCAGAACAAACTCGCCGAAGCGCGGGAAAAACTGCTGGCGGTGCGAAGCCAACGCATCCGGCCGCTCCTCGACGACAAGATCTTAACGTCGTGGAACGGACTCATGATCCGCGCCATGGCGCAGGTCGGGCGCGTGCTGGACGACGCCGACCGCATCGCCAAAGCCGAGAAGGCGCTTCACTTTATCTGGAACAACCTGCGCACGCCGAAAGGCAAACTCCTGCGCCGCTGGCGCGAGGGCGAGGCACGCTACGACGGATACCTGTGCGACTACACCTCCATCGCGCTCGCCTGTTGCGACCTGTATGAAGCAACATACAATCCGGATTACATTGAAATGGCCGAGACGCTGATGCAAACGGTGGAACAGAAATTCGGCAACGAAGGCGCGTATTACGAAACCGCCAGCGACGCGGAGGAGTTGATCGTGCGCCAGGTATCGGGCTACGACGGCGTCGAACCGTCCGGCAACAGCAGTGCCGCCATGGCGCTGTTGAAACTCGCGGCGCTCACGCAGAACGTGGACTACGAACGCCGTGCCGAGAAAATCTTCCTCGCCTTCTCCGACGAGGTCACCGAATACGGCATCAACTCGTCATTCATGATGCAGGCCCTGCACCTGTACCTGGGCGGTTGCAAGCAGGTGGCTCTGCGCGGGGTGGAATCGGACCAGGGAATGGATGCCTTCTGGCCGCTCATGCGGCGGCGGTTTTCCCCCAACGCGGTGTTCGCGTTTGCGCTGGAAGGCGACCCCGACGCCACACGGGTACCTCTGCTGACCGGCAAGGAACCCCTCAAGGGCCAGACCACGGCCTATGTCTGCCAGCACGGCTCCTGCCTGCCCCCGGTCACGCAAGTGGCGGAACTCAAAAACCTTGTGGACGATTACCGCCAGGTACACGATTGAGGCAAACCCCCTTTTCCATTTGCCTTTGCCCGGTGCTGTGCTAGTATTTTTGATTGTTTTTCCAGCAAATTCATTCACCCAAAATAACTGGTGTTCCATGAGAACGGCATTCATCGATACATTGATAGAGAACGTCATGTCCGGCAAGGGCATCTCCCGCAAGGAAGCGCTCGAACTGGAAAGTCTGAACCGCGAGGAGCTGGATTACCTGTTTGAAGGCACCAATCGCGTACGCGACCATTTCAAAGGCAACGCGGTCAAGATCTGCTCCATCGTCAACGCCAAATCCGGCCGCTGTCCGGAGGATTGCGGCTTCTGCGTGCAGTCTTCGAAATTCGAGACCGAGTCGCCGGAATACGGCCTGATGGACGTCGATCAGATCGTCGCCAATGCCAAAAAGGCCGAAGCGTTCGGCTCCAACGAGTTTTCCATCGTCGTCTCCGGCACGGCGATGACCGACCCGAAAGAAATGGCCACGCTCAAGGAAGCGCTTCGCCGCATCAAGGCGGAGACGCGGCTGGAGACCTGCTGTTCGCTGGGGCTCATGAGCAAGGAACACCTGCAGGAATTGAAGGACGCGGGGCTCGACCGCGTGCACCACAACCTGGAGACGGCACGCAGTCATTTCGAAAGCGTCGTCAGCACGCACACGTATGATGATGAAGTCACCGCCGTGCGCAACGCTCAGGAAGTAGGATTGCCGGTGTGTGTCGGCGGCATTTTCGGCATGGGTGAGACCTTCGCCCAGCGCGTGGAGCTGGCGTTCGACATCCAGGCACTCAAGACGCAGTCGTTCCCCATCAATTTCCTGAAACCGCTGGAAGGCACGGCGATGGAAGGCATGGAGGTGATGGACGTGTACGACGCGCTCCGCACCATCGCGCTCCTCAGGCTGGTGATGCCGGAGATGGACCTGTTCGTCTGCGGCGGACGCGAAGAGGTGTTCACCGATAATCAGGAAAAACTGTTCGCCGCCGGCGCCAACGGCATCCTGGGCGGCGACTACCTGACCACCAAGGGGCAGGACCCGAAACGCGATATGGAGATGATCGAGCGGCTTGGCCTGCAACCGGTTCTGGAAACAGAAGGGGCCCGTCCCTGATCCAGGGACGAGCCCGCTCTATCTGTCTTCAACGTCCACCCGGCCAGGAAAACCTCAGGCCAGGGTCTCGTCGATCACTTTCTGAATTTCGGCTTTGGATTTCACTCCAACCAACTGCTGGACCACCTGACCATCCTTGAAGAACAGCAGGGTGGGGATGCCGCGGATGCCGTACTTGGTTGCCGTCTGCGGGTTGTCGTCCACATTCAGTTTGCCGACCACGACTTTTCCGTCATACTCACCAGCCAGCTCTTCCACGGTGGGCGCCAGCATCTTGCAGGGCTGACACCACTCCGCCCAGAAATCGATCACAGCCGGTTTGTCCGACTGCAGGATGGAACGGTCGAATTCGTCATCCGAAACCGTAACAACTTTTCCGCCTGCCATAACAAGCTCCTTTTTCTTTTACCAAGGTTGAATCCCCGAAACACGGTTCATGGCGGCGAATCGGGAATTTGCTGGTAAGTCGTTAATGGAAGTCAACCCTGACTCTTGCTGATGGATTTCTATTTAAATAAATTTACCACCTTTTTTCAAGGCCGATTTTCCCGTATGATTGGGAGTATTTCGTCATTTGCTTTTTGAGTTTTTAGATGCAATCCGGCCGGTTTGGATTCCAAACCGGCACTTTTTTGAACGCGAACCGAAATCGGAACCCTGCCATGCCAAACTACATCAACTGGTTTGCTTACGACGAACTGATGAACCCGCGGGTCTTCAAGGAACACGGTCTGGAGGCCAATGCGTCGTTCTGTGTCACCCTCTCCGCGCACAAACTGGCTTTCAATAAAATCCCGCTGGACAACCAGGGCATTGAAAAACTGGGCATGGCCAACGTCATCCCGGCCGCCAGCAACCTGGGCATGATGGAAGGCATCATGTACGAAATGGATGAATCGTTTCTGCCCAAACTGGACGAGATCTACCATTACCCGGACGAATACCTGCGCAAAAAAATGCGGTTGACCAAGCACGACTTCACGCTGGTGGACGGGATCGTGTACATCGCACACAGCGACCGGACCAACGACGCCCTCATGCCTTCCAAGGCGATGCTCAAAAATTTCCGCGAGTGCAAAAAGAACCTGACCATGCTGTACCTGTCGCGCCTCATGAACACGCCGACGGTGGATTGACCTTCGTCGCACGCAGAGTTTCAAGATGCAGACGCCATGAACACACCCCTGACCGCCCTCGTGCGTCCGCCCACCGCAACATTCCTGCGGGCCCTTTCGCGGCAGGAGAAGCGGGCGCCCATCGACTTCCGCCTCACTTTGCGCCAGCACCGGTACTACGTTGAAACATTGATCAGCCTGGGGGTGAAGGTGGAGATGCTGGAACCGCTGGATGCGTTTCCCGACAGCACCTTCATCGAGGACAACGTCATCGTTCTCGACAGCGTGGCCCTGCTGACCTCAATGAGCGAACCCAGCCGCCGTGGCGAAACGCTTCACCTCAAAGCCGCATTGGAGAGGCACCGCCAGGTCGAAATGCTGGAGCCGCCGGTGTTCGTGGACGGCGGCGATGTCCTGCAGGTGAATTCCACCATTTTCATCGGGCAATCCACGCGCACCAACCCGCTGGCCGTGGAGGCCATCGCAAAGTTCACGGATCGGCCGGTGGTACCGGTCGCCGTGAACGGAGCCTTGCATCTGAAAAGCGCGGTCGGTTGTTTGACGGGGGAGTTGCTTTTGATCGATCCGGAACGCGTCGATCCCGCTCCATTCAAAAATCATTCGTGCATCGAGGTCGCGCGCGGCGAATCCAACGCCGCCAATTGCCTCACCATCAACGGCACCGTCCTCATGCCCAGAGACTATCCGAAAACGCGGGCGCTGGTGGAACAACGCGGACTGGAAGTGCGCGCCATGCCGGTGAGCGAATTCGAAAAAGCCGACGGCGGCCTCACCTGCCTGAGTGTGCTGATCCCTTCGCGAAGCTGACGGCACTCAACGGCCGAACGCGGTGGAGAGGTTGCCGCCGTAACCCACCAGTTCCACATACCCCTTGCCGCGCACCGGCTTCCCATCGTGCGCGCCTTCCACCGTAACACTGCCTTCCCAGTACGAGTTGGCGATGGACCTCAGCAGAAACAACTCCTGCGCCGCCATATCGGGCACGACGTGCAATGTGATGTTGCGTTCGGGAAGCGTGATTTTCCACGCGGCGGGATAGGTGACACCCGACTTCGGGCTGGTCCACTTTTTTAATACTTCCACCTTATATTTTTCCTCGGGCAGGTGCGCCTGCGTGCCATCGGCTTTTACCAGCGTGCCGCCGGAACGCGGATCGTATTTCCCGTCCTGCAGGCGAATCCGCAACAGCATGACCTCGGTTCCGTTGTCGAGCTTGAGCGAAAACCAGTCCCACCCTGCCTGCTCAGGCACCAACAAACGCTCGGCAAACACGTGGTCCATCCAACTCGTGCCGGTGACTTCCACCCGCTCGCCGTTGAGAGTGAGCGTGCCCGTTGTTTTCAGCCGGGTTAAGGAATAATAGTTCGGCGCTTTTTCCGGAATATCCCACTTCGGCTTGTCGTCGCCGGTGCCGTGGATGACGGGCGCTTTTTCCGGGACCAGTTTCAGGTCGAATCCGTTTTCCTCTTCCAGCGCGGTGAGGGTGCGCGCGTTGTCATCTCCCGCGAGTTTCCAGTTTTCGTTCCACACTTCCAGCCGGTCCTCCGCCGCCCCCGCGAGACCCAGCCCGGATCGGTTGATGCGTTCGTAAAAATAAAACTTTTCGTTTTCAAGATCGGCCACCGTCATGTGCGCGAAGTAAATATGGTCGTTGCTCCATTTGGAAGGCGTTTCCTGATATTGCTGAAGAGCTTTCATCCCGGCCAGCGACACACGGAAGAACGAACACTGGTAACCGTATTCCTTGCCCGCGCGGTCCTTCAGGTTGCCGGTAAAATACCACCACTCCACCTCGTAGGCATTGTGCGCATAAAAATCGCGGGGAAATGAAAACGCATAGCCTGTGAGCGGATGCTTTATAGTTTGTTGTGCGCCGGATTGTGCGCAAACGGAAGCCGCCAAAAATAAAAACAGGAACGCGGTTGCGGAAATAGAAAATAAAAATTGGCGCATGTGGGAAGAGATTCGTTAACGTTCAAAACGAGGGGAGTGTACCACAGGTCATGCAGGTACGGCATCGCCACCTTAGGGTAACAGCCGTCTGACTGGGCCTGGTCACTCGCCGAACAGGTCGCAGGTTTTCTTCCAACGGTAGGCAAAGATTTTTTCCAGGTCGCGGCGCACGATGGGATAGATGAACAGATCGCCCGGCGTCCACATCGGCACACGGTAGATGGCGCGGTCGCGGATCAGCGTGCCGCCGTCCTGCTCGACGAAGTCGTGCGTGTGGTGCCACAACCAGTAAGGTCCCACCACCTGAATGTCCGAGAACCGTTTTTGGGGCGACCAGTCCATGATGATCGACTGCCAGCGGAAGGAAATCCCGTACAGCTTCAACCGGTAGTTGATGCGCGTGCCTTCTTCCATCTCCCGGGTCGACTGTCCCGTAACGGCAAAATTCAAAAACGGCGGGGTTAGCACTTCCAGGTTTTTGGCGTCGCTGTAAAATTCAAAAATGGTGTCGATCGGTTGCGGCACCCACTGCTCCATGCGCAACTCGTGCGTACGCACATCAGCCAGTTGTTCGAGGGCCGATTCCACGTCCGGGTAATCGAAGCGGAACCCGCACGATTGCGCTTTTTTGGGCACGGCTTTCTGCGAGGCGAGAAGGACCTCGGACATATCGCCCAGAACCAGTTTGAGTGCGAACGCAGGAGCGGGGATGATGGCGGGTCGTCCCACTGCCTTGGCCAGTGTGCGGGTGAATTCGGCGTTGGTGACGGGCTCGGGACTGCACGCATTTACCGGACCGCGCAGGCTGTCGGTGTCGAGCGCGTGAAGCATGAGGCGCGCCAGGTCACGTACGTGAATCCAGCTCATCCACTGCCGCCCATTCCCGACGCGGCCGCCCAGGCACATGCGGAAGGCAGGGAGCATGAACCGCAGAGCGCCGCCGTCGGTGCCCAGCACCGTGGCGATGCGCAACACCACCGTGCGCACTCCCAGCGCTTCGGCCTTCAACGCTTCGGCTTCCCATTTCTTGCACACCTCGGCCAGGACGCTGTGGCCGGGCGTCTGCGACTCGTCGAGCTCCAGGCTTTTGCGATCGCCGTAATAACCGATGCCCGAACAGGAGATAAATACTTTGGGACGCGCATCCATCTCCTCCATCGCCTTGACCAATTGGTGCGTGGACAACACGCGCGAACGTTGCAACTCCTGCTTCTTCGAATCCGTCCAACGCGCGGCGATGTTTTCCCCGGCGAGATGAATGACCGCATCCACGCCTTCCAGCGCTTCCTTCGGTGGTTCGAGCAAGGCGGGGTCCCATTGATAGCGGCGGCAGAGCACGGGCAGACGCACCACCGCGTTTTCGGGATCGCGGGTCAAAACGGAAATCTCATGACCCGAATTTTTAAGTAAGGGGAGTAGTTGCCGACCGACAAATCCAGTGGCACCGGTGACGAGAATTTTCATGAAAAAATTCCAAACCCTTCCGCTATTGTTTCCATCTAAAGGAAAGGCGAGCGGCCGATCCCCTATCCGAAACCTGAAGCTGATGAAAACCGTTTAACCGAAACAGGAGACTTGCATGGCGTACCAGAACAAGCCTTTTTATGTGAATGAGACCCCGGGAACCAAGTACTATTGTACTTGCGGAGAGTCGGAAAATAAACCGTACTGTGACGGCTCCCACGACCGGAAAAACACCGGGAAAAACCCGGTGGAAGTGATTCTGGAACGCCCGCGCCGGTTGACCATCTGCGATTGCGGTCTCACCAAAACCTCGCCCATCTGCGACGGCGCGCATAAAAACTGCTGAACCTTGTTTTTTCCGTTTCCAAAGACAAAAGGCCGCTCATCCGAGCGGCCTTTTCATATGAATACCGTCACTGATTTTTGAGAACCTCAAAATAAAAAAGCCGGGCATCCTGCCCGGCTTTTTTCATCGGCGCACCTTGCCTCTCAGGCCAGGTGATTGCTCAGGCCGTTGTCGATGCGTGTGGTGTTCGATTGCATGACCGCCTCCAGCCGTTTCCAGTTTTCCTCCGTCTCGCGCGATTTGCCGAGAGGATGCCACAGGTGCAGAACCGGCACGGCGAAGCGCCCTTCCTTGCGCACGATGCCTTTATTGAGCAATCGAATGACGAGGTCGGAGTCCTCATAACCCCAGCCCTGGTAGCGTTCGTCGAAACCGTTGACTTCGACAAAATCCTGCCGCCACACGCCGAGGTTGCAAGTCTTGACGCCCTGCCATTTGCGCGGCGACAACTTGCGGAAAAGGCCAAGCGGCAGGCGCAGAAAGGGAATCAACCGGTTCACCCCACCGCGAAGCCGCATGGAGATCCATTTCAACAGACTCCATTTGTGCAGGGCGAGTTTTTTCTCCAGCGTTTGTTGCGTGAGCGACTCATCAAGCAGAACACGGTTGCCTGCCACAAAAAATCCCGGTTCCATCAATTGCAGATAACGCTCGACGAAATCCGGAAACACCATGCAGTCGCCGTCGAGAAACACCAGCCGCTCGCCCTCGCATGCCGCCACCGCCTTGTTGCGGATGGCTCCGGCCCGGAAACCCCGGTCCTCGTGCCACACATGTTTGAGCGTGAGCGCGTTGCGTTGCTGGAAGGATTCCACCAGCGCGCGCGTCTCTTCCGTCGATCCATCGTCCGCCACCACCACCTCGAAGTCGCGCTCGGTCTGCGCCTCGAGACTTGCCAGCACTCGCTCCAGCGCATCGGGCCGGTTGTAGGTACTTAAAATGATGCTGAGCGCGGTCACGGCAGTTCGCTCCTTTTCCTCCGGTGCAGTTCCATCAGCTTGACGTACTTGTAATACGTGCCTTCGGCGTTCGACACGGCCAGTTGGAATCCCTGCCTGCCGTCGAGGAATCCCCTCTTCAATATATAGGTGCGGACAAACGCCCACAGTCCGCGGCCGACGGCTTCCATCAAACTGGAGTCGCGGTCCTGCTCGTACAGCATCTGCGCGTTGTAGGTGGAATACCGGTTCATTTTATCAATAACGTCTTCAAACGTGTCGAAGCTGTAATGAATGAGTGGATTCTTGAGCCGCCCCACCTTGCCCGCGATCTCCAGTTTTTCGTGCACCAGGGAATTGGTGAACCCGCCGGAGCCTTTCTTCATCAGCCGCACCACGTAATCGGGGGTCCAGCCGGAGTGGCGGATGCGCCTCCCGACGTAATGCGACGAGCGCGGGATTTTGTAGCCGTTGTATTTGGGTTTGCGCAAAGTGCGCTCGATTTCATCGCGGAGGGCGTCGGTCACCACCTCGTCCGCATCTATGGAGAGAATCCAGTCGCCCGTCGCCCTGTCGAGCGCGCGGTTTTTCTGCGGACCGAATCCCGGCCAATCCACATCGAATACCTGCTCGGTGTACTCGCGGCAGATGTCGGGGGTGCCGTCGGTGCTTCCCGAATCCAGCACCACGATCTCGTCCGCCCATCTCACCGACTCCAGGCACTGGCGGATGCGCGGGGCTTCGTTTTTGGTGATGAGGATGACGCTAAGCATTTTCCTGTTTTGAATCCTGCTTGAGCGGCGAATACAACACGGCGGCCAGCCAGCCGATCAGCATGCCTTCGGTGTGGTCCATGATGAGCGAGTTGGCCAGGCACCCGAAGGTGACCATCACCGCGAGTCCCTGCGCCAGGTTGCGATGATACGGGTCGAGCGCAAACGAATACCGCCACAGCGTATAAATGAAATACAGAAACAGCCCGATGCCGATCCACCCGATCTGCACACCGAGCATCAGATACTCATTATGCGGGTTGTCGGTGACGCGTTCCAGCTGGTTGGCCTTGGCGAAGCCTGAATACTGCTTGCGGAAACTTCCGGTGCCGTGGCCGAAAAGCGGGCGTTCCATCATGATTTGATAACTGTTTTTCGAGAACTCAATGCGCATGCCGATGGAAGAGGTGGCATCGCCCCGCTCCATGTACTTGGAGATGCCGCGCGTCAGGAAATTCCATTGAGTCTGGTACAACGTCGAAACGGAAATCAATAGAAAATGAAACCCGATCAGCATCACCACGCCGATCGCCGCATAACGCAGTTTGAATTTCTGAAATAAAAACAGCAATCCCAGCAGGTAAAACAAAACATATCCGGTTCGTCCGTCCGTCAGGACAAACAGATTGAACACCACCAGGATGATAAGTACGGACAAGCCGATGGTCGCGTTGCGGCTTCTCCGGTGGGAAAACATGTGCACCGTCAGACCGAAGGCGAACACCGCCATCAGCAGGCTGTGCGTGATGCTGTTTTTGAAGGGAAGTCCCACACGCAGGTTGGGGTCCAGCGAA
Organism: Nitrospina gracilis Nb-211; assembly: GCF_021845525.1. Lineage (NCBI taxonomy): Bacteria > Pseudomonadati > Nitrospinota > Nitrospinia > Nitrospinales > Nitrospinaceae > Nitrospina > Nitrospina gracilis. The sequence continues at coordinate 2,568,892 of NZ_JAKJKD010000001.1, forward strand.
GGTGGAGCAAAATAGTACAGGTAGCAGGAAGCCGCGAGGGTGACCACCATGGCCGCGCCGAACGCCTGCAGACACAAGCGGCGGGTCCTGTCGTCTTCCAGAAAAGAAAGATACGCCACGATGAGGATCAGTTCCCGGTATTTGCCGAGAATGCCGAAGGCATCGCGCAGATCGCCGGAGGTGTACAGCACGCCCACGATCAACATCAGGTACAACAACATGCCGGCGCGGGCGACGGGGTGCAACCGCATGCATTGCCAGAACGTTTTATGGTGGCCCGCGGCGAACCACAACACCAGTACCAGCGTGGTGAAAATTTCCGTAAGCGACGTGCTCACCGGAATGACGGCGCCGCTCAGAACAGTCATCCAGAGACCGGCCTTATGAGCGCGCATTGACCATCGAGAAACCGGGACGTCGGCCGGCGGAGCCTGGGAAATCATGGAACTCCTGGTCTCCACCTTTTAAAAAGGAGACAATGCGTATCAGGGAAGTGAGGCATTCAGACTTTGGTTCAGACGGGCCCGGTCTTCGGGAGTCGCGCCGTTCTGGAAGAGGAAACCGAACGTCTCCAGCCGCCACACCAGCATGTCCAGTCCCTTCAACAGGTCGAACCAGTAAAACGGGACCATCCACAGCGGCTTGCGGTGAATGTCGTTGCGGCACAGAATGAAGTTCAGCAATTGCCGGCGCGACCGGCGGATCAGCGGCCAGTTGCCACGTTCCTTCAGGATACGGATCAATCTGAAGAAATTGAGAACACGCTGGGACATACGGGCCTCCTGTAAAAACGGCAAATCCAATTACCGCCAACCGGATTTTATATTATATGATGGGTTGATCTTTGTAAAGAAAACCGCGTTGTGTCAACCCTCGAACCCAGTTTTCCCCGATTCGCCATGAACTTTGCAGAATGGAGCCGGGACGCCCGCCGGCTCATCGACACGGACACCGCCCTGTTTACGCGGCACATGGACGCCATGCGCGAGATGGTGCGCATCGACAGCCGCAGTTTCAACGTCAACGAATTTGAAGGCGACCGCACCGAGCCGGCCGACATGCAGGAAATCCTGGAGGTGGCGGAACGTTACCTGCGCGGCATCGGCTTCGATTACGTGTGCATCAACACCCCGCCGAAAGATCCCCAGCGCGCCACGCCCATTCTCATGGCGTCGCTCACTGCCGGCGACGGCAAACCGACGGTGCTCATGTACGCGCACCTGGACAAGCAACCGTACATGGATGACGGGCGCTTTCTGAAATGGGACGGCGTGCCGCCCACCGAACTGCGCTGGAACGAGGACCGCACCCGCGCTTACGGACGCGGCGCGGCGGACGATTTGAGCGGCGTCATCGGCATCGGCATGGCGGTGGACGCGGTCCTGCAGGCGGCCGGATTCGATTCCGGCAACCCATCGAAGGAAACGCTCGCCAAACTGCCCTGCAACCTCAAGGTCATCTTCGAAACGGAGGAAGAATCCGGCTCGCACTCGTTGATCGAACAGATTTTGCAGAACCGCGATTTTTTTCAGGACGCCGACTGCGTCATCATCACCGATGTCACCAATCCGGCGACCGGGGTCCCCGGCCTGACCACCTCCCTGCGCGGCATATCGCAGGTGCACGTCACCGCGCGCACTGAAAATGAAAGCGGCCTCGACGCGCAGACGGGGCTGTACAAGGCCCTGGCCACGCTGGTCCACGACGACCATTCGCTGGCCGTCAACGCCATCGCCCGGCGCGACATTCCCGTCACCCCCGACGAGCGCAAGGGGTATGAAGCGGTGCCGCTGGCCGTCGAAACGCAACGCCGCATGGCCGGGCTGTTGCCGCAGGTCAAGTTGACGGTGGAAGACGACCAGGCGGCGGTCATCCAGGCGCAACTGCGCACCTCGTACGCCAATGTGCGCCCGGGACACCGCGTGTCGGGCGGTGTGGTGCTGGGCACCGCGGCGGCGCGCCTGACGTTTCAACTGAACGGGCAACTCGATTCCGCTTCCTTCCAGACCGCGATCACCGAAGCCTTGTCCGGGAAGAATCCCTTCAACCTGAAAATCACCGTGGAAGATGCCAAGGCCCCCGAGCCTGGCACGCTGGCGGTGAACGTCATTGTGCAGGCGGCGACCAAGGACCCGCATTCCGGCGTTTCCGGTGGACCGTTCCCGGTGGCGGAGATTCAACTGGCGCGCATGATCGACGGGTTGATCGACGGAAACGGTCGTCTTTTCGCCGATCCGGTACATCAGTATATGGTCCCTGAAGGCCCCGTCGAACGCATCGCCTCCGAATCGTTGCACGCCGACCATGACGGCTCCACCCGCCGGTTTGCCGACCGATCGGCCAAAGCACTGGTGGAAATCCGCCTCGCGCCGGGCAACAACGAGTCCGAAACGGCGGAGGATGTGAAAGCGCACCTGGCGGCACACGCGCCCGCCGGGGTGCGTCTGGAGTTCGGCGACGACAAAGGCGGCTCGCCGTGGAGCACGGGTATCGAGCATCCGGCCTTCACCCTCATGCTGGAGTCGCTGGAAACGGGTTACGGCGTGAAACCCTGCCTGTTCGGCTGTGGAGGATCGATTCCCTTCGTCGCCAAGCTGATGAAGGCGCTGGACGACATCCCGCCGCTGGTCATCGCACCGTACGACCAGGAATGCAGGATGCACGAACCCGGTGAGAGCCTGAGTGTGGCCGATCTGAACGGCTGTGCGCGATCGATCGTGCATTTTCTCCTGAATTGCGACCGCGCCCTTTCCCGCCCCGGCTGACTCGAAACCTCCCCTGCCGCACAGGGGATCGCCAGCAATAGGTTGATCCTGCATGCGGGTGCGTTAGAATAAAACCATCGTTCCCTTTCGGGTGCCTGCATGAAGGACCTGACGCCACAACCCGGTGACGCCCTGCTGATCGTCGATCTGCAAAACGACTTTCTGCCCGGCGGCAGTCTGGCCGTGCCCGACGGGGATCAGGTCATCGCCCCGCTCAACCGGTATGCGGAAACCTTCCGCCAGAAATCCCTACCCATCTTCGCCAGTCGCGACTGGCATCCGGAGCACCACTGTTCGTTCGAAAAACAGGGAGGCCCCTGGCCGCCGCACTGCATCCAGAACACAGAGGGCGCGGACTTCGCCCAGGAGTTGAACCTGGCCGAGGCCACCGTCATCAGCAAAGCCGAGACGGAGGAAGCCGATGCCTATTCTGCGTTCCAGGGGACCGACCTCGACCGCCAACTGAAAGCCTGTGGTGTGCGCCGCCTGTTCATCGGCGGGCTCGCCACCGATTACTGCGTGCTCAACACCGTGCGCGACGCGGTGAAAAACACGTACGAGGTGATTCTGCTGGAGGACGCCATCCGCGCCGCCAACGTGAATGCGGGGGATGAAGCCCGGGCATTGAGCGAGATGCGGAACCTGGGGTGCCGCTCGGCCACGGTGCAGGACGTCTGCCTCGATCCCCTGCAAACCAACGCGCTCCTCACCGACCTCTACCAGCTCACCATGTATAAAAGTTATCTCGACCAGGAGATGACCCGGCCGGCGGTGTTCGAGTTTTTTGTGCGCGATCTGCCCTCCCGCCGCAATTTCCTGATGTGCGCCGGGGTGGAGCCGGTCCTGCGCTACCTGGAGACCCTGCGGTTTTCCCCGCAGGAGTTGGATGCGTTGAAACGGAGCGGACGCTTTACCGATGAGTTCCTCGACCACCTGCAAGGGTTCCGCTTTACCGGAGACGTGGACGCCATGCCGGAAGGCACGGTGTTCTTCTCCAACGAACCGGTCCTGCGCATCACCGCCCCTATGCCGGAAGCACAGTTTGTGGAAACACGCGTCATCAACCTCCTGCATTATTCCATCCTCGTGGCGAGCAAGGCGGCGCGTTGCGTGCTGGCGGCCCGTGGCAAGGCGCACCTCGTCGATTTCGGCCTGCGGCGCGCGCATGGGGCGGAGGCCGGGTGGCTTGCGGCGCGGTCTGCGTACCTCGCCGGATTCGACGGCACCGCCACGGTATTGGCGGAGGCCACCGACGGCATCCCGCTGTACGGGACCATGGCTCATTCCTATGTCCAGGCGCACAACAGCGAGGAAGAGGCATTTCGTGAATTTTGCCGATCCTGGCCGCAAAACAACGTCCTCCTGCTCGACACGTATGACGTGATGCGCGCCACCGAAATCGTCATCAAGCTTTCCGGCAAACTCAAAAAGGAAGGCATTCGCATTCGAGGCGTGAGGCTGGACAGCGGCGACATGCAGGCGCAGGCACTCGAGGTGCGCAAGCGGCTGGACGAGGCCGGGCTGCAACACATTAAAATTTTCGCAAGCGGCAACCTCGACGAACATGAAATCGCCCAATACGCGGCGAACTCCATACCGGTGGAAGGGTTCGGCGTCGGCACGCGGCTGGTGGTGTCCGACGACGCGCCGTTCCTCGAATGCGCTTACAAGCTGCAGGAATACGACGGCAAGCCGCGGCGCAAACGGTCCACGGGCAAAGCCACCCTGCCCGGAGCCAAGCAGGTGTTCCGGTCGCAGGATGCCCACGGGCAGTTCACCGGCGATCACCTGGGACTGGCTGATGAAAAACTCGAAGGAGAAACCCTGCTCGCGCCGATGATGCGCGGTGGACGCCGCCTGCGCCCGCCCGTTTCCCTGCAAGCCCAGCGCACTCATGCGGCACGCCAACTGCAATCCCTGCCGGAATCCTTACGGTCTTTGGACGCGGCGGAGCCATATCCCGTTGCCGTCTCCGAGGCCCTGCAGGCGTTGACGCACAAGGTGGACACACAACCCTATGCCTCCGGCATGGGGCTCAACGGATCGGTGTTCCGCATGATTGCGGATTTTTTCAGGAAAGCGTTTTAGTGAGGATGGACCGGGCGCGGCTTTCCGCTTCGGATTGCATGTCCGCTTTCCAGGCATCCAGATCTGAAAGCGGCACACCGAGGGCGGCGGCCAAGACATCGAGTGGTTCGTCTTCCGGCAGGTGAAGTCCATCGCCGTACCCCCACTCCTCTGCCAGCCGGTTGGCCAACCGGACAATCGCCACGGGGCCATACTCGCCGGGATGCCGGTCGTTCCCCATGGACTGGATGAAACCGATCAACGTCTCCGGGTAATGCCATTCATCCGCCAGTTGTCCCGCTACCTGCTCCGGCGTGCATCCGGCGGCGTCCTGAAGCGATTTGGACAGCGGAAGCTTTTCCTTCCGGCTGCGGTCCAGCGCTTCCAATACTTCCTTCGGATGGTTGATGATCAGCGCCATCTTTCCCAGGTCGTGAAGAAGGCCCAGCGTGAGGCACACGTCCTCTTCCACCGCGCCCAGTTTGTGCGCAAGAAACGCGGCGAGGGTTCCCGTCACCGCACCGTGCGCCCACAATTGGAGATGATCGAATTTCTGGTGATACGTGTGGTCGGCGTCGCGGAACATCTCGAATACCGGCGTGGTGAGGATGACGCTGGTCACCAGGCTGGGCGAAAGCAGACCCGCCGCCTGGTGCAGGGACTCCACGCGTCGCTCGTAACCGTACACCGGCAGATTGGCGACCGCCAGGATGCGCGCGGAGATAATGGGGTCGTATTGAATCAGGTGCAACAGGTTGTAATCGGCCGATGAGGTTTTGTTGAGCACGTCGAGGACCTTGGCAATCTGCTCCGGATGCGTGGGGAGGCTCGGCAGGTTGCGGAAAGATTGCAGTATGGCCGCTGTCACATCATCCTCCCAGCACCACACGGTCCCGTCCCCTTTCCTTGGCCTGGTACAGGGCGCGGTCGGCGGCCTGAATCAGGTCGGAAACCGAGGACATGGTGGACAAATTCAATTCCGCGATGCCACCACTGACGGTGACCCCGAACTCGTGTGAGTTTCCGGAATTAAACGAAACCTTGGCCATGCCCTGGCGGATGCGTTCGGCGATCACCTTCGCACCTTGCTTGTCCGTCTCGGGCAGGACGACGGCGAACTCCTCGCCGCCATACCGCGCCGCGGTGTCGTTTGACCGGCACAGCCGGTTCATCACCGTGGCCAGCGCCACTAGCACTTCATCCCCTTTCTGATGACCGTAGGTGTCGTTGATGCTCTTGAAATTGTCGATGTCCATCATCAGCAGGGAAAGCGGGGATTGATAGCGCTTGCACCGGTCGAACTCTTTTCCCAGAATGTGCATCATCTGCCGGTGATCGTACAGCTGCGTCAGGCCGTCGGTGATGGAAAGCATTTCTGTCTTTTCGTGCAACAGGGCGTTGCTCACGGACAGGGCGACGAACTCCAGAACGTTCAGGATGTAATCCATGTCCGATACCGACAAGAATCCCTTTTCGCTGTCGTTGACGTTGATGACGCCGATGATCTTGTTTTCGATCATCAGCGGTACACACAGAAAAAAGTTATTTCTAAAAAGAGGATTCCTTCGGCCTTTGAAATACTTGGAGGTGGTGAAATCCGACTCAAAAATATACCGCTTCTGGTTCAATGCATCCTGCATGACCCCGGATTCAGACACGCTGAAACTGAGCGGTTTTTCCATGTTGAGGTGATTGCTGGAGGCGAGCGTCAACTCCATCTGCGACGGGTTGTACAGAAACAGCGAAAAGTAGCGGATGGCGAGGATGTGCGGGAGCTTTTCCAGCAGGACGGGCTTGATGTCGTCCAGGTGCAGAAGGCTGATGCTTTTATGGAGGTACAAAAACAGGTCCAGACTGACCAGGGATTCGCCCAGCATGTCTTTCTGGTGCTTCACCAGTTCCAGGACCTGCCGGGTCTCTTTCAGTTTGATCTGATCGATCGGGTCCATAAACTCTAAGTTATCTTAGATTCTGTCAGAAAATTCAAGCCAAACCTATAAACAACTCAACTGACGTCAAAATACTGACGATATAGAAAGCACAGCGGGCAATCTCTTCATTTCCAAGAAAGGTCGAAGCCGGCCGCCCACACCGCACACTAAAAGTTGATCCTTTAATTATAAATAGTTATGGCCAAATGGGTATATAATAATTTGTATTCGGTATCATTTTTGCTCTGAACGACTTGCGTGGCCAATCGGAGTGTTCTCTATGGTAAGCAGGACTCCATTCAAAGTCGGATTCATCGTTCTGACGCTGGGGGTGTGCCTGGTATTCGTCTTGACGAATTTCGCCCAGGCGCAACAAACGGCGGGACCCATTAAAATTCAGGACATCCAACTCGGACCGCATCCGGATAAAACGCGGGTGGTCATCCTGCTCAACCGTCCCGTGGACTACCGGGTGATTCCGGATCTGGCCAACAAGCGCATCGGTATTTTTCTGCGCGGCGCGGTTCTGCATCCGCGCGTCAAACCTCAGGCGTACAAGGATGTCAACCTGACGCAGATCGAAGCCCGCGAACTGGAAGGCATCGTCAAGATCACCCTTCACTTCCACCAGGTCAACACGCAGTTCATCCACTTTAAGGAAAACAATCCGCCCCGCATCGTGTTCGACCTGGCAAAAAAATCGCCGCTCACCATCACGCAGTCCAAAAAGACACTAGTTCCCGAGCCCAAGCAGGAAACCCAAAAGCCGCCCCGCGTGAAAGGCATGACTCCGGATCAGATCGAAAAAACCGTGCGCACCGAGGGAGAAGACAAACTGCGCTATGGGTGGGATGATTACACGCGCGGGCTCACCCTGTTCCAGCAACAGAATTACAAGGAAGCTTCCGCCGCACTCCGCGAGTATGTCCGGAACTTCGGCGGCAGTCCCTACGCCGCCAACGCGGCTTACCTGACTGCGGAGGCGGAATGGAAAATTGCCGTGCAGAAACCCGAACCGAATTTTGAGGACGTCATCGACGCCTATCATTTCGCCATCCGCAAATACCCGGACTCCAAATTCTTCGATCACGCCCTGTACAAACTGGCGACGATTTACGACGATCTCGATTTCATTCTGGAAGCGAAAACCCATTACGAGCAGGGCATCGAGCGCAATCCCCGAAGCCGCTACAACGATGCACGCAAGCTGGGCCTCGCTCGCATGATGTTCAAGGAAGGCCGCCTCGACGAGGCGTACCGGGCGTTCCGCGTCATCCTGAAAGACCAGGCCACGGAGCCCAAGGCACGGGCCAGCGTGTACCAGATCGCGCAGGCCTATTATGACCGCAAGCAATACGACAAGGCCCTCGATGTATTCGAGGATGCGATCGCGCGCTGGCCAAAAGAACTGAACACCACGCCGGATCTCAATTTCACCATCGGCGAGTTGTATTTCTCCCGCCAGCAGTACGTCGAGGCGCGCAAGTATTATTTTCAACTGGTCAACCTGCAACCGGATACCTTGAAGGCACACGAGGCGCTGAACCGCATCGGCGATTCCTACCTGCTGGAAAAAAACGGCATGGCCGCCTACTCGGTATTCGAACGGTCGCAGAAAATCGATCCGGATGGGCCGCGCGCTCTGTACGCAAAAATCCGCATGGCGGACATCGGCATCCGTTATCCCGGTCTCGACGTACCGGACCTGGTGATGGACAACCCGGCGTACTTCAAACCTTATGAAACGTACGACGCCATCTTTGCGGGCACCGAAGCGCGCAACGTCCGCTCGGAAGTCCTGCTCAGCCGCGGCTCGGCTCTTTTTCAGGAACAGCGCTTCCTGCAGGCCATTCAGGAATTCAAACGCCTGCTCGACCGCGACAAGTCGTCGCGGCATTACCGCACCGCGAAAAACGCCATTCACCACGCTTTGGCTCACCTGATCGACCAGTATTCGAAACAGGGCGGACATCTGCCCATCCTTTATGCGTACAACGATTTCCTGACACTCGGCATCGGCGACATCGATGACTTGAAAACACAACTCCAGATCGGCGAAGCCTACCAGGCTATCGGCATGCACGCGGAGGCGTTGAAGTTTTTCGAGCAGGTCAAGCTGAAGGACGCACAGGGAGTGTACTCGGACCGGCTGTTTTTGAATCTCGGCGAAATTCACCTCGCGCAAAACCGGTTTGAGGACGCGGAACTCGTCAGCAAAACCTTCCTCAACAATTATCCCGACAGCCCCGAGGTGCCGGATGCGATGATGCTCCTCGCACAGGCTTACCGCGGGCAGAAGCGCATCGACAAGGCGGTGCAGACGTACGAATCCATCATCGCCCGCAACAATGGCCGGGTCGCGCTGGCCTGGTACCGGCTGGCGGAAATCTGGATGGAGTCGGACGATCTCACCCGCGCGGGCGACGCCTACCGCCAGGTGATCGATCACTCCGACCGCACCCTGCGCAACCCGCCGGAGTTCATCCAGTCCACCTACTACAAGCTGGGCATCGTGTATCACCTGCAGGGCCGTTATTCGGAATCGCTCAACATGCTGGAGTCGGGACGCAAACGCTTTCCCGATCATGCGCTCCGTAGCTACGCGGATTTCCTCATCGCCGACAACCTGGAACAACTCTCTCAGCCCAAACAGGCGCAGGCGGAGTTGCAGGAGATGATCAAGACAAAGGACAACGGACAAAGCCTGGTGCAGGACGCGGCGGAGATCCGCCTCAAGGTCATGGACTGGGAAAATCGTTTAAAAGACCTGCTGTGATCTCCTATAATGAATAAGACCTTGCAAGCCGTACGCAAACTTCCTCTCGAGTGGCCCATGACGGATGAATCCCAGGACCGGCAGGTGCCGGATCTCGAAACCCTTCAGGCCGCATTCCAGGCGTTCAACGAGACCACCCGCCACCTGCAGGAGTCGTATGAGAAACTGCAGGCACACGTGCGCGCGCTTGACCTCGAGCTCGAAAAGAAAAACGCCGAACTCGAACGGAACCTGAAGGAGAAGGAAGCGGTCCGCAGTTACCTGGACAACATCCTGCAAAGCCTCACCACCGGCGTCATCGTGGTGGACGGCGCACAACGCATCACCACCTTCAATAAAACCGCCGAGCGCATCACCGGCCTCAGGGAACACGCGGTCCGCCACAAAACTCTGGGCGAGGTGTTCGACGTCGATCCCTTTGCCCAATTGATCGAGCGCGCGGCCGATACGCCGGACCAGCCGGTGTTCCAGGAATCGGTGCTGACCACCGACGGACGCGACCTGCGTCTGCGCACCGCCGCCTCGCCCGTGCTCGACGCACAGGGCGCACGCATTGGCACCATGCTCTTGGTCGAGGACATCACCGAACTCAAACGCCTCGAAGAGGAAGCGGAACGCAACGACCGACTGCGCGCCATGGGCGAGATGGCCGCGGGCATCGCCCACGAGATCCGCAATCCCCTCGCCAGCATCGAGCTGTTCGCGTCCCTGCTCAAAAAAGATCTGGGCGACGACGAGGAAAAACGCGCGCCCGCCGACCACATCATCAACGGCGTGCGCAACATGGACCGCACCATCTCCAGCCTGCTCCTGTTCGCCAAGTCGCCGGAGCCGTCGCGCAGTCAGTGTGACCTCAATCAGCTTTTGGAAAACCTGCTCGCCGACCAGACACAATTGCAAGTTCCGGACAACGTGAACGTGGTGTGCGACTTCGGCGCGGGAACCATGACCGCCAACGCGGACGAGCACCTGCTCAAGCAGGTGTTCCTCAACTTCCTGCGCAACGCCGTGCAGGCCATGCCCGTCGGCGGCACGCTGACCATCAAAACCGAACGCGGCGACGCACCCGCGGGCGAGACGTTCCACCGCCACTTCATCCGCACCACCATCGCCGACACCGGCATCGGCATCGCGCAGAAGGATCAAACGCACATCTTCAATCCGTTTTTCAGCACGAAGGAAAAAGGCACCGGCCTGGGCCTCGCCATCGCGCACAACATCATCAAGGCGCACCACGGCACCATCGACGTGGACAGCCAACCCGGGCGCGGCACCACCTTCACCATCAACCTCCCTGGCTCGGACACGCCCGCGTCATGAAAACCAAACGCCACATCCTGATCGTCGATGACGAACCGGACATGCGCGCCGCGCTGACCGCCGCGCTCAAGCGCGAGGGGCACGATCTCAAAACCGCCGAGAACGGCAAAGAAGCGCTGAACCTGGTCGAGATCGAGGACTTCGACCTCGTCATCTCCGACGTCAAGATGCCGAAGATGACCGGCGCGGAACTGCTGAAAGCCATCAAGGAACTCAAACCCGAAACGCGCGTCATCATGATGACCGCCTACGGCACCATCGACAACGCCGTCGAAAGCATGAAGCAGGGCGCGTTCGATTACCTGCTGAAACCGTTTTCCGCCGACGTGCTGGTCTCCACCGTCACCCGCGCACTGCAAACGGACACCGCCGCCAGCGCGGCGCCGCCGGATGCGGGTGCGGAGACGGACGACGACGCGGAACCCATCGACCCGCGCCAGATCGTGACGCAGAACAAAACCATGAAGGAACTGCTGACCTTCGCCGAGAACGTGGCGTACAGCCAGTCGACGGTGCTCATCTCCGGCGAGACGGGCACCGGCAAGGAACTGTTCGCGCGCTACATCCACCAGTGCAGTCCGCGCGCCGGCAAACCGTTTCTCGCCGTCAACTGCGCCGCCCTGCCGGAGGGACTGCTGGAGTCGGAATTGTTCGGGCATGAAAAAGGATCGTTCACCGGCGCCATCACCGCCAAGCAGGGCAAGTTCGAACTCGCCAACGGCGGCACGCTGTTGCTGGACGAAGTCACCGAGATGTCCCTGCCCCTGCAGGCGAAACTCCTGCGCGTTTTGCAGGAGCACGAGGTGGACAAGGTCGGCGGCAGGGAACCCATCCCGGTCAACGTGCGCGTCATCGCCACGACCAACCGCGACCCGAAGGCGCTGATCGCCGAGCAGAAGTTCCGCGAGGATCTGTATTACCGGCTGAACGTCATCCCGCTCAAACTGCCGCCCTTGCGCGAGCGCAAGGAAGACATCCCCGTGCTGGCCGACCACTTCGCGAAGAAGCACGGGCAGAGGAACAACAAGGCGATTGCCGGCGTGGCCGACGAGACGAAGAAACTGTTACAGAAATATCAATGGCAGGGGAACGTGCGCGAGTTCGAGAACATCATGGAGCGCGCGGTTCTTCTGTGCAACGCCGACACCATCCAGCCCTCCAATTTGTTTATGGATGACGATGCGGCGACTGCCGCCCAGCCCGCCAGCGCGAATGGAGCAGGCAGTCCTTTGGGGAATTTCCGGGGAACGCTCCAGGAGATGGAGCGGGAATTGATTTTGAGGACGCTGGAAGAAACCGAAGGCAACAAGACCAAAGCCGCCGAACAACTCGGCATCTCCATCCGCACCCTCCGCAACAAACTCACCGAGTATAAGGAAAATACCTCTACCAACTAATTAAGCTTCCATTTCTTGTATTTTAATAAATCGTAATAAACTTATTCTCATCCAGAGCAGAATTAACCGAGCAAATAAACTGAAACAAACAATCCCAAAGGCCTTTCTAATAAATTATAAAAAGTTTCTGCTGCTGCAACGTAAACCATTAACAAGGCAAACTTATCTATTTTTTTCTTGTTACCTTGTACCCTTAAATCAAAAACTACAAATGCAGCTAAATGAATCATAATTCTTATTACATAAAGAACTTTATTTATTGTTTCATCTTCGATGTAAGCAATGTAAAAGCAAGTTAAAGAAATTACGCATGCAAGAATTGCAACGAAAATCCATATACTAAAAAAAGGTGGAGGACCGTTCGGATCTTTTAATGGTGGCTTTGCATTTTGCTTTTGCAAATCCGCACGATTTTCATAGTCGTCCCAAGCATTTAGTTTTAGTTTACTTAGTATTTGGTTGATTCCTGCCCCTTTAGTCAATTTCAATAAAATTAGGCCAAGCACATTAAATAAAAGAAGAAACCATAATTCCAATTCACTATTTGATAATTTTAAGGTTAATAATATCGGTACTATTTCGTAAACAACTATAAAAAAAAGGACCACAAAGCCTTCAAGGAATATGCGCAAAAAAGGCCCTAAAAACCTCCAAATATCATTTATAAGGCCATCGCCACCACCAATTCGATCTTTTGCACCCATCCTCTCTATCCCCCAATATTTATGATCGGAAGTGAATCACACCGGCAAAATCCTTTTTTCTTTCTCTCAATATAAATAATTTTTCGATATACCATAGCTTTTTTTTCTGTCAGCTTTACGCTTTGAGTGGTTGACGATGGTATCTCATCTCTTAAAGGACCTTTCGCAAAACTTGCCCGTCGCCAAAAAGATGACAGCAAGAATTGCCGGGTGGTGAAATCTGGCCTGATTTTCCCTCCGCGCCGCCGGCGCCCTCCCCTCTCCCACGCCCTCAACCCCTTTGTTTTAAAAGCCTTTCTGCCCTGCCCGCCGAATCCAGCCAAATCGTTGATAATCCGCGCGTTTGGCACCGAATTTGCTTTAAATCCCTGTAAACATTGCCCGTCCCCGCAAAATGGCGGCCGGCGGGCCGGAAACCCTTATTCTGTAAAGGATTCGCACGATGGATTTTTTGACGTCGATCCAGGTCAGCGCCTCCGGGCTGAACGTCCAGCGCCAGCGCATGGACGCCATCGCCAGCAACCTGGCGAACATCGAGACCACCCGCACGCCGGAAGGCGGCCCCTACAAGCGCAAGGATGTGGTGGTGTCTGCCGTCCCGATGAACGAGGACTTCGCCGCCACCCTGCATCAGCAAATGTTCGACAGCATCCGCGAGGCGCACGTCGCGGAGATCGTCGAGGATCAGTCGGAACCGCAAATGGTGTTCCAGCCGAGCCACCCGGACGCCAACGAGCAGGGTTACGTGGCCATGCCGAACATCAATCTGATGGAAGAGATGGTGAACCTGATCAACGCCACGCGCTCGTTTGAGGCGAACATCCAGGCGATGAACTCGGCGAAGACGATGGCGCTGAGGGCGATCGATCTCGGCCGATAGGCGGGCGTGGCCCGCGGCAAACGGGCTGATGCGTTTTCGGGGCATTGAAAATTAGAGGGCGCAATTGAAAGGTAAGGAGCATCAATACCTCCCCTCGATCCCCTCCTTGGAAAGGAGGGGAAGTACAAAGAAAATTGAAAACTCAGTTTATGACCGACACAACGACAACCATTGACGGGACAAGATCATGGAAGCGTTTCTCGAATTCTTAACCAATCTCGGACGGCGGTTCAACGAACTGCCACCGGTGCAAAAAGTCGCGGCGCTGGGTCTGCTGGCCGGCATGGGCGCGGCGGTGATCGCCATGCTGTTCTGGGCGCAGGCGCCGGATTACCAACTGCTGTACGCGAACCTGGCGGAGAAAGACGCGGCGGCGGTGGTGGAGGAACTCAAAACGCAGAACATCCCGTACGAGTTGTCGAACAACGGGCGCAACATCCGCATCCCTTCCAACCGCGTGCATGAGGTGCGGCTCGACCTGGCAAGCCAGGGCCTGCCGACGGGCGCGGAGGTGGGACTCGAACTGTTCGAAGACACGCCGCTCGGCATGACGGAGTTCGTGCAGAAGCTCAACTTCCAGCGCGCGCTTCAAGGCGAGCTGGTGCGCACCATCAGTTCCCTCTCCGCGGTGGAACACGCCCGCGTGCACCTGGTCCTGCCGAAGGCGGATGTCTTCTCCAAGGAAAAACCGCGCGGCAAGGCGTCGGTGATGGTGAAATTGAAATCCGGGCAGAGCCTGTCTGAAACGCAGGTGCAGGGCATCGTGCATCTCGTCTCCGCCAGCGTCGAGGGCTTGCAGGTGGGCGACGTGGTGGTGGTCGATCTGGAGGGCAACATGCTGTCCGGCGGCAAGGAAGTATCCGAGGCGGCCCTGCTGACCGCATCCAATTACAAGCACAAGCGGCACGTCGAGAAGGAACTGGAGTCGAGCATCGTCAGCATGCTGGAAGACGCGTTGGGACCGGGCAAGGTCATCGCCAAAGTCGCGGCGGAGATCAACTTCGACAAGGTCGAGCGCACGGAAGAGATTTTCGATCCCGATTCGCAGGTGATCCGCAGTGAGCAGAACACCACCGAGCAGGTGATCGGCGCCGCGCCGCCGGGCGGTCTCGCCGGTGTGCAGTCCTTGACGCCGGGCACCGGCAACCAGCAGGCCACGGGCACGGGCTCGAAGCGCAACAACGAGAAATCGACGCTCAATTACGAGATCAACAAGGTGGTCAAGCACGTGCAGGAGACCACGGGCGAAATCCAGAAGCTGTCGGTCAGCGTGATGGTGGACGGCAAGATGGAAGGCGACCCGCCAACGTACCAGTCCCGTTCGCAGGAGGAGATGGCCAAATTACTGCAACTGGTGCGCACCGCGGTTGGGTATGACGAAGCGCGGGGCGACCAGATCCAGTTGGAAAACGTGCAGTTCGACAAATCCACCCGGTTCCTGCAGAGTGAAGAAGTCCAGTCGGCCCAGAAGTTCGAGCTGGCTCTCAAAATCGCGGAATACGTGATCGGTGCTATACTGTTGGTACTGCTTATCATGCGGGTCCTGCTGCCGATGGTGCGGTGGATCACCACCAGCGTGGAAGTGACGGAAGAAATCGATGAAGGCCCCACTCCCGAAGAAATCCAGAAGCAGGAAGAGGAACGGCGCATGGCGCAGGTGGCGCAGGAAAACATCGAAATGCGCAAATCGGTGGAAGAGCTGGTCGGGCGTGACCCCCGTTACGCCGCGTCCGTGATCCGCAAATGGATGAGAGAACGAAGCGCTGGAGCATAGAGACCCATGGGCACGATGAATCCCAAAACCAACCAGAAACTGACCGGTCCCGAAAAGGCCGCCATCTTTCTCATGGCGATGGGGGAAGAACAGGCCGCCAAGATACTCGCGCAGATGGACGAGCGCGAAATCCAAAGCATCGGCAACTACATCTCCGCTGTGAGTGATGTCGAAACTTCCACGGTCGATCAGATCACGCGTGAGTTTTTCACCAACATCACCTCCGGCATCGGCGGTGGTTTGGGCGTATCCGGCCTGGACTTTCTGAAGAACACGCTGTTGCGCGCCCTGCCCGCGGACAAGGCCACGGAAATTCTGAACAACGTCACCCTGCCCGGCGAAGACCTGGGCGGCGGCCTGGACACCATCCGCATGCTGGAGCCGAAGGTCATCGCGCAGTTTTTGTCCAACGAACATCCGCAGACCGCGGCGATCGTCATGGCGCACATGGACCCGCCGCTGGCCAGCGCCACGTTGAAGGAAATGAAAGAGGAGTTCCGCACCGAGATCATTTACCGGCTGGCCACGCTGGAACGCGTGTCGCCGCAGGTCATCCGCGATCTCGATGAAGCGTTGCAGTCGGAGTTCCGCACCTCCGGTGCGATTTCCGGAAGCAAGATGGGCGGACTCGACACCGCTGTCACCGTGATCAGCGAACTCGACCGCGCGACGGAAACCTCCCTGCTGTCAAACCTGGACGAAATCGATCCCGACCTGGCGAACGAAATCCGCAACCTGCGCTTCACGTACGAAGACATTCTCAAACTGGACGACAACGGTCTGCAGATGGTGCTCAAGGAAGTGCAGTCTGAAGATCTCTTGATGTCGCTCAAAACCGCGAGCGACGAGGTCAAAGACAAGATTTATTCCAACATGTCCGACCGCGCCGCAAACATGCTGAGGGAAGACCTCGACGCACTGGGCCCGACGAAGGTCAGCGAAGTGGAACGCGCCCAGCAGAAAGTGGTGCAGGTGATCAAGCGGTTGGAAGAAGACGGCAAACTGGCCATCGGTGGAGGCGCGGAAGAACTTGTCTGATTCATTCAAACCATTCCGGTCAAAGGAAGACGTCGAAGGTTCCGGCAAGGATTCCGACGCATCGGTTTCCACCGGAGGCGCTCCGTTTCAGTTTCAGGACTTCGGCGTACGCCGCGACCTGCCGCGTGGGTTCAAGTTCGACCTGGAAAAATCCCGCAACTTCGACGAACACAATATCGAGAAAGCCCGGCAGGGCGTGCAGGAAGTGTTCGCCGACGCCATCGAACGGATCAAAACCAAGGCGGAGGAAGTCAAGGCCCAGGCAAGGGAAGAAGGCCACAAGGCCGGGTACGAGGAAGGATACAAGGCCGGAGAGGAAGCCGCCCGCAAGGAATTCACCCCGTTTCTGCAAACACTCACCGAAGGCGTGGAGGAGTTGGCGAAATTCCGCAGTGCCATGTACGCCAAGCTGGAACGCGAGATGGTGAACATGGTGGTTGGCCTCACCAAGAAAGTCATCGAAACCGATCTCGCCAGCCGCGAGGACAGCGTGCGCGACATCATCCGCCTCGCCGTCGGCTCCATCCTCGATCGCGAAACGCTGGTCATCAAAGTCAATCCGCGCGACCGTGAACACGCGGAGCATTACAGCCCGGAATTGCACCGCCTGTTTCCCGACATCCGCAACGTGCGGATCGAGGGGCATGCCTCCGTACCGCGCGGGGGCTGCCGGGTGGAGTCCAATTTCGGCAGTGTGGAGGCGGACATCGACCGCCTGAAAGCGGAGATCGACAAGCTCATGCACCGCGCTCCCCCCAACCCGGAAGAGTTGCTGGGTTATCCGGAACCGTCCATTCAACCGGAGGAACCGGTCCAGGACAAGCCTGAAACCGGAGACCCGAATCAAGTGCAACCGTCTGCAGGCGGCGAAGAAGAAGGACCGCAACGGGAAGACGCATCGGATTCCGATGCCAACACCGAAGACGAAGACAAGGCTGGTCCCACAGACGGGAGTTGACGCCTCATGCCCGACACTATCGACCTCAAAAAATACGACAGCTTCATCGACAACGTGTCGATGGTCCGCAAGCAGGGCCGCGTCATCCGCATCACCGGACTGATCGTGGAAGGCAATGGACCCGCCGTGTCCCTCGGCGCCTTGTGCACCATTCATTCCCGTCTGAACAAAAAATCCGTGGACGCGGAGGTGGTGGGATTCCGCGACAGCAAAATTTTACTGATGACGCTGGGCGACATGGCAGGCATCGAGCCCGGCAGTCTCATCATCGCCAAGGAAGAATCGCCTGCGTTCAATGTTTCCGAACATCTGTTGGGCCGCGTGATCGACGGCAACGGCCATCCCATCGACGGCCTTGGACCGATTCCGCTGGGCAAGGAATACCCGGTGCAGGGCACCCCGGTGAACCCGCTGGACCGCACCCGCATTGCGGAAGCGCTGGATGTCGGCATCGGTGCCATCAACGGCCTGCTCACCATCGGCAAGGGTCAGCGCGTGGGCATCATGGCCGGAACGGGTGTTGGCAAATCGATCCTGCTGGGCATGATCGCACGCAACACCACGGCCGACGTCAACGTCATCGGCCTCATCGGCGAGCGCGGCCGGGAGGTTAAGGAATTCATCGAAGAAAACCTCGGCCCGGAAGGCATGAAGCGCTCGGTGGTGGTCGCCGTCGCCTCCGATCAGCCGCCGCTGGTACGCATTCGCGGCGCGTACCTGGCCACCACCATCGCGGAATTCTTTCGCGACGAAGGACAGGACGTGCTGTTGATGATGGACTCATTGACCCGTTTTGCGCTGGCGCAGCGGGAAATCGGCCTGTCCGTCGGCGAACCGCCAACCACGCGCGGATTCACGCCGTCGGTGTTCTCGCTTCTGCCGCGCCTTCTGGAACGCGCCGGCACTTCCGCCGCCGCAGGGTCCATCACCGCACTCTATACCGTGCTGGTGGAAGGTGACGACCTGAACGAACCGGTCTCCGATGCGGTGCGTGCGATCCTCGACGGACACATCGTGCTGTCGCGGCGCCTGTCGTCGCACAACCATTACCCAGCCATCGACATCCTGGAAAGCATCAGCCGCATGATGATTGAGGTGGTGACGGCGGAGCATTACCAGTTGTCGATGCAGTTCAAGGACATCCTCGCCACCTACCGGGAAGCGGAGGAGTTGATCAACATCGGCGCCTACGCACAGGGCAGCAATCCGAAAATCGACCGCGCCATCCAAAAAATCGACGCGTTCAATCAATATCTGCGCCAGGGCATGGATGAGTCGCGCCCGTTCGTGGACAGCGTGGCACAATTGCAACAGGTCTTGCAGGAAGAATCGGCGGGAGGTGACGCATGAGCTTCCGACTGGAAGGACTCCTGCGGGTCCGCAAAAACCGGGAGAACATGGTTCAGCGCGCGTTCGCCGAGATCAACGCGCAACTGGTGGCGCACCGGGAAACCCTGCACCGTCTCAACGAGCAGCGGCGTCATCAGAAGGAAGCCCTGAACCGGAAGTTCTCCGAAAACCTGGACGCCTCCACGCTGAACCTGTACGACCATTTTTTTGAAGGCGACCGCCTGCGCGAACAGGTTCATCGCAAAACCATCGACGAGGTTTCCGAGAAAATGGAAACCAAGCGGCAGGAACTGGCCGAGACCATGAAGAAACGCCGCACCCTGGAGGTCCTCAAGGAACAGCATATCCTGCGCGAAAAGAAGGAAGCGCAAAAACGCGAAACGGCGTTTCTAGATGATGTCGCCGCATCGCAATGGCACCGGAGGGAACCATGAACGGCGCACGAACCCGGATGCGAACGTTTCCCGCCCTGGTGGCCGCACTCTTTCTCGTCGGGGCACCGCTCGCGGTAGCGCAGACGGGCGACTCCACCCAGCCTGAATCCAATGCCAACTCCGGCAATACCAAGGGCACGCTCAATCTGCCCAGCACGGACAAGTCCCGCCTTGAGATGAACATGGAAACCTTCCGCATGCTGGAGATGATCGAAAAGAAAAACCGCGAGTTGGAAAAACGCGAGGAAGAACTGGCACTGCGCGAGAAAAACCTGAAAGATCTGGAGAAAAAAGTGCGCTCGGACCTGCAGAAAATCGAGGAAGCGCTGGCGCGGAGTGAAGAGCAGGTCGGCATCAAGCGCGATCTCATCCAGAAAAACGTGGAGTCGCTGGTGAAAATGTATTCCAGCATGAAAGCCACGGAAGCCGCCACCCTGCTGGAAAACATGGATCAGGACATCGCCGTGCAGATTTTGTCCAAGATGAAAAGCCGGGATGCGGGTGCGGTGCTGGGCAAAATGAACACGCAGGTGGCGAAGAACCTCACCGAAAAAATCGCAGGCAAAACCAAAAAACCCTGACCGCCCTACTCCTTTTCCGGCGGCGGTTTCTTTTTTCCTTCCCCGGTGGCAAGGCCGAAAGACATGAGGTACTTCATGCCCTCTTCCACCGAGATGTCCATGGGCGTGACATCCTTGCGCGGCAATACCAGGTAAAAGCCGAGGGTCACATTGGGGATCAGCGGTACGAACACATTGATGGGGTCCTCCCCGGAATGTTCCTTCACCTCGCCGCGCGTGCGTCCCGCCACCAGGCCGAACATGCGCATGCCTTCGTGCGGATACTTCACCACCACCACCTGATCGAACGAACCCGTGTCCGCCTCGGACACCGAATCGACCACTTTCTTGATCGTGGTGTAAACACTGCGGACGATGGGTGTCTGGTGCAGGATGCGGTCGCCCAGTGCCACCAGCTTCTTGCCGAAAAAGTTGGTGGCCACCAGCCCGACGGCGAAAATGAACAGGCAGACCAGAAAGAATCCGAGTCCGGGAAGATAAAAGTCTTCGGGGAGAGGCAGGCTCCAGCGCACGATGACGAGCGAAATCCACGGCGCCATGACCCTGTCCAGCAGATTGATCACGAAGGCCAGGACGAAGATGGTGAGGCCGACAGGGAACAGGATCAGCAATCCCGCGATCAGGTTTTTTTTGAAAAATCGTTTCACAGCGGACCTTTCACACCCATGCGGGCGTGCCCGGTGCAGGCGGAAATTCAATTCCGCATTTTACCAGTTCCGGGGACCGGCTTTACGACTTTTCTTCGAGTTTCTGGATGTGGTCCCGCACCTTCATGGAGAGTGCGGAACGGGTGGGACCGGCCAGGTCGACAAACCGGTTGTAATGCTCGATGGCTTTCTCCAACCGGCCCGTCTGCTCATACAGCAGGGCGAGGTTGTAATGGCCTTCCGGCTGGCGGGGATCCAGATTGATCATCTTGCGGTACAGCATTTCGGCGCGCCGGAACTGGCGTTGCTGTTTGTACAGAATAGCCAGGTTGTTCATGCTTTCCACGTTTCGAGGATCGATTTCCATGGCTTTCTCGAAATTGCGGATGGCCCTCATGCCGTCGCCGAACTGATAGTACAGGAGGCCCAGGTTGTTGTACGCCTTCACATAAGCGGGGTCGAGGCGCACCGCCTGCAACAATTCGCCGATGGCATCCTGCAGGCGGCCCATTTCCTTGTAAATCAGAGCCCGGTTGTTGTGGATGCGGGCGTTTCCGGGGTCCAACTTCTGCGCTTTTTCATAATATTCCAGCGCAGCGAAATAATCCTTATTGCGGTGATGGAACGTGGCGATGTTAAAGTAACGCGACTTGTCGTCCAGCGCTCGAGGATCGAATCTCGTTTTCATCTTTTCCGCGGCGGCTTGATCCGTTTCGTTAGAGGAAAAGGAAATGGATTCGTCCCCCACCAATTGTTGTCCGGTCTGTTCGGGAACGGTGATCACCGGCTGAACGCTTTCAGGCGGCGTTGGATTCTCTTTCAGCAGGCTCGTCACCGGCACCTCCTGCGCCAGCTGAATTCCAGTTGTGCCGGATTCGGTTTGCGGTGGATTGACCTTTTCAGGCGTTTCGGGTTGTACGACCGCCTTTGTCTCCACACTGGATTCGGTGCCCAGTCCCTCCGTCAACGCCGCCACCTGCTCCAATGGCGACTCCGGCTTGACGAAAGGTTCATACGCGATGACTTCTTCTTTTTCAGGAGATACGGGGGAAACCGCCGGCACGGGCTTGGTTTTGGATTTCTTTACCGATTCCTGAGCCGTTGTGGTTTGTGTTTTTTTCCGAGACTCGTTTTTGCCGGTCTTCCCCGTGGAGGATTCTTTCAGGGTCTTTTTATTCTTCGAACCCGAAAGCACCGGCGTCACTGCAGCCATGTTTTTTCCCGGTTCCTTGCCCGGTTCCGGAAGCTTGTGGTCCTTGCCGTTTTTTGAACCCGCTCCCTCATTCAATCCGGGTTCCGGTGCCTTAGCTTTCTGGTTCATCGCCAGCACCGCGAGCGGCTCCGGTTTGCTTACCGGCGGTTCCTCAACATCATTCAGCGTGAATTGGGAAGCGGAAACCGTTTCTGTTTCGATCACCGGCTCCGGATTCGTATTTTTACGAAGCCCGCCGGGATCCGGGGGCTTGACCAGCAGGAGCGGCTTGACCTCGGCTTTGTAGTTTGAGGAAGGGATGAAGATGGTCATCAATCCACCCGCCAGGATCAACACCCATCCCAGGAGGGAGAGGATTCTTTGCGATTGGGGGGACAGATTGGAAAAAACGGAACCGCGAAAAGGGAGTGGCGCGGACTGTTCCTTGTCGCGTTCCTTCTGCGCTTTTTTCAGACTGTCCGCGATGAGGCTCATCAGAGACCGCCTTCTATGACCTTGGGACTGTATGAAAGCAGAATGGGTTCGCTGCCTGGCCTGTCCAAACGTTGCATATGCTCACGGGCTTGTTGAATTGTATCATAGGGACCGACATAAACAATGTACCAGGGCTTGCCGGAAATGATTCTTTCATGGATGTATCCCGGAAAGCCTTTCCTTTCCAGGTTCTGCAACACCCGGGCGGCTTTGGACTGCTTGCTCCAGGAGCTGATCTGGATGCGGAACAATTCCTTCTTGGCCGATGCGGTTAGATTGAGAGGCAGGCGGATGATGTTTTCCTCGGAAATTCCCTTGAATGCTTTTTCAGGAATCCCGGCCGGGTTTTCCACCGGTTTCTCTTTGGACGGGACCACACCGGGTTTCTTTTCCGGAGTGCTTGCGACGGGAAGCGACTTCGGCTTCGGGGTCACGGCCGTTTTTGCTTCCGCCAGAGTGTCCATGGTGAGCACCGAGCCGATGGAGTGCTTCAGGTTTTTCATGGTCCGCGAAAAAGCGGAATCTCCCTGAACAAAAAACAACGTGCCCGCGACAAAAAACAGGATCGACGCCGCCACCGCAAGCCGCAGCTTCATGACGAAATCGAAGCTGGAACGCTGATCGTCATCGCCCAGCAGGCTTTTGATCGCCTGCCGCACGTGTCTGGCGTCGATGCACTTGGTGCGTGCGTTGTACCCTGCCAGCAGGGCGCGGTCGCAGACCAGGTTGATCAGCCGCGGATATCCCTGGGTGTACGAGTAAATCGCCTTGAACGCCGCCCGGTTGAAGGTGACCCGCGGCGTGGTGGATGCCACCCGCAGACGGTGATACACGTACGTGCGTGTCTCCTCACTGGTAAGCGGCTGTAATTCGTACCGCACCGAAATGCGCTGATTGAGCTGTTTGAGTTGTGGCAGGTGCAGTTTTTCCTCAAATTCCGTCTGGCCGACAAAAATGATCTGCAGAAGTTTCTGTTTGTCCGTCTCCAGATTGGACAGCATGCGAATCTGCTCCAGCACATCGAGAGACAGGTTTTGCGCTTCATCGATGATGACGATGGTGGAACCGCCCTTGGAGTACTGTTCCAGCAGAAAATCATTCAGGGCGTCCAGCAATTCTTTCTTGGACGCGTTTCTCAGCCACCTGGCCTGCTCCGCGGTCCACTTGTCCGGACGCTGGCCATTTTCCGTCACCGAAATCTCGGAGTCCGCCTCGTTCCATTTTTGTTCCATGTATTGCGGCCGAACGCCGAGGTCCTGCACCAGCGCCCGCAACAGGTCGGATGAAGAAAGGATGGGGTTCAGGACCAAAGCCACCTTGTCTTTCTCGTCGATGTTCTCCAAAAGAACGCGGCTCAGAGTCGTCTTGCCGGTGCCGATGCCGCCGGTGATCGTCATGAACCCTTCCCGCTGGGAGATGCCGTACATCATGTGATCCAGAGCCTCCTGATGCATCTCGCTGAAAAAGATGAACCGGGGGTCCGGGGTCAGACTGAACGGCTTTTCCTTGAAATTGTAAAAAACGGTATACACAGCGCCCCCCTATTCTCCCACCATCGCCTGGGTCTGCGTGGGATTCATGAATTGCTTGAACCGCTCCTGTTCCAGTTTTAGACGTTCATCGATGGACTGCCCCACCATGACCTTGGGTGTGAGGATGATAACCAGCTCGGTTTTTTCATCCACATTGGCTTCGTATTGAAACAGTTTTCCCAGGATGGGAATCTTGCCGAGAAAGGGCACCTCATTGTTGTCACGCGAACGCGTGTTTTTCATGAGTCCACCGATGACGATGGTCTGTCCGCTTCTGGCCATAACCACGTTGTTCGATTCACGCACGTCCAGAATGGGAACCCGGTTTTGCCCATCCGGAGAAATCCGCTCCCCGGCCCGCTCCGACACGCTGGTATTGATGCTCATGATCACGGTGCCGTCCATGTTGATCTGCGGCAGAACGTCGAGCACGATGCCGATGGTGATCTGCGACGGCACGAACTGAGTGGCCGACGCCTGCGTGGTGGTGGCGGGAATGACGATGGGCAGAAAGAAAATGTCCTCCGTTCCCACCTTGATCACCGCGCGCTGATTGTTGAGAGTGGCGATTTTCGGGCTGGACAGCACGCTGACATTGCCCTGCTGGCCGAGCGCATCGATGAGTACGCTGATCTGGGTATTGCTGAGCCCGTAAAAGAACCCGCCCGCGCCGGCGGCGAGGGTGCCCAGGGTGCCGTTTGCACCGCCGGTGTTGGAAAAGTTGAACGGCTGGCCGGGGCCGGGGGTCAATCCCTGAAAAATGTCCGGGTCGCCGTCGTGAATGATCCGGATCGGACTCACCTGGCTCCAATCCACGCCCAGACGGTATTGTTCATTCAGGTTGACTTCCAGAATCTTGGCCTGGATGAATACCTGCCGCTGAACCGAACCCTCCACCGCCTCCAGAAACTCCGCCACTTCCAGCAGAACATCCGGGTAGTGGTGCACGATGACCACTCCCGCCTGCCGGTTGATGGTGAAATAGCTTTCCTTCTTTTCCGCATTTTCGTCGGTCGGGCTGGGCAGTTTGCTACCCGCTTCATCATCACTCACCGGCTGGGTCTGGGCCGTGGGCGGAGTGATGCCCAACAGATTCCCCAGCAAGCCACTCTGTTGCTGACGATTGGAGCCCGACTGCGGAGAACCCGATTGCGAGTCCTGAAAAATCTTTTCCTCGTCCATCTGGTTGGGATCTTCGATCTTGCCCTCGACGATGCGCTTGAGTCCAAAGAAAATCTCGCGCCACAGATCGTTGCGCTCCGAGGTGACCATCTGGGTGAAGGTGCGGTTCATCAATTGGTTCTGCTGGTTCCCTCTATTGTTGCCCCCGCCGAACCCGCCTCCAGACCCGGAATTGGTGGAGCCGGACACCACGCTGTTCTGAATGCCCGAGGTGCCCTGCCCGCTTAAGGACTGCACGTTGCTGACCCCCGCCCGCTGGGACACGATGTAGTTGAGGCGGAACATGCGCGTTTCCATTTTCTGTTTGAAAACGCGAATGAATTTGCCGTCGAATTTGTAATCGAGATGCAGGGGGCCGAGAACGTTTTCCAGCGCTTCCGAAATGGTGACGTCCTTCAAGTCCACCGTCACTTTTTTGCGGATGCCGGGATCGATGACGACGTTCTGACGCACGCCTTTGGACAAGGCGAGCAGGATGTTCTTGATGTCCGCGTCCTTGGCTGACAGGGTGAAACGCGGACCGTTCCGCTTCAGTTGCTCCAGGCGGATGCTTTCCTCGCCCAGGCTTTCCGGAACGAACTCCGGCTGGCTCATCAACAACTCGGAGGAAGGCACCTGGCCACCGGGTTGCGGGCCGAAGGTATCCGGTTCCTGACTGTCGAAGGTCTGGTTGAGATCTGCCTCATTGGTTTTGGAGAGCGGCAAATCGTAATACGGATTGGACGCGCACGACACCCCGCCCCACAAAATCCACGCGACAGCAAAGGCACAGACCGGTTTGTTTAACCTTGCCATAAGTCACTTAGAAAGTATTAAAATTTGTTTAAATTTGATTACAAATCTTACACCCAAAAGACCCGGAATACCAGCAAAAAATCAAGGGTTTTCCAATTTTTTCAATGGGTTGCTAAAGTCGGCGGACGCCGGGAGGATCAGGGGAGAGTGCGATCCACTTTCAAAGGAAGGGGTTCCAGCCGCAGGGTCCGGGACTTTTTGTTGACCATGAGCACCACTTCGTCGCGGCCGATATCGATGATTTCGTGGCCGAACAGGGTGTCGCCCACCAGAAAGTTTTCGTCATTGATCACCGCCACGGGACGAGGCCCGCCCCACACCACCGCCTGCAGGGTGAGCGGCGGCAATTCGGGAGCCTTGGTTTCCTTCTTTTCCTGCGGCGGCTCCACCGCCTCCCCCTTGCGGGCCTGGTAATGCACCCCGGGCGGCAGAGCAAACGGATTGCCCTGGAACAAATCGCCGCTCCGCGCCGCATACGCAGGGCCAGAGGGCCACAACAGCAAAAGGACCGCCACGGCTCCGAGCCCCAATGCAATTTGAAGTTGAATGCGATTCCGGTTCATGGCTTCCTCATGAAACCAGCAATTGGAGGATCAACTCCGACTCCACCAGCGGATGCGTCTCCCGGGTGCGGAGGATGCGGAGTTCCTTGATGGTCAAAACTGCCGGGATGCTCTCCAGCGATTTCACAAACCGCTTCACGCCCTGGTAATGGCTTTTGATGGCCAGCGTCATCGTCACCACGCGATAACGTCCTTCCTCAAACTCCATGTAGGACTCCCGCGAATTGAACCGCAACATTTCCGCGCGGTTGCTTCTCGCCTGCCTGCGGAGGGCATGGACGATGTCCTCCACGTTTTCGGTCATGCTGGCCTTGACCTCGGAGATTTCCCTGTGAAGGGTTTCAATTTCGGAGTTGGTCCGTTCAATTTCCCTGGCCAGTTTTTCGGCGGAGGATCTATTCAATACCAGTTGAAAACTTTCGATATTGGTCTTGACCTCACGGGTGCGCGCATCGATGCGCTCCCGTTTCTCCATCAGGGGGGCAAACTCGAGTTGGTAATACCCCACCCCAATGACCACCATGACGGTGATGATCAAAAGCACCAATTCCCGTGTCGACAGTTTGTCCAGCCAGGACGGTTCATTCAGGGTCATGTCTTTTTATCCTGAAACGGTTCCGGGGCCACCACCGGCACCAGGAACAAGGCAAAATCAAGCCCCTTCTGCGTGTACTTGTCCTTATCGGTCACCTGCGATTCCAGGAGTTTGACGTCGGCGAACCGGGGCTCGGTTTTGAGTTCTTTAAGAAAATCTTCCAGCGTTTTGAGCACTCTCTGCCTGCTTCCAAAAATGGTGCCCCGCACCAGGAATCCCCAGCCCTTCCGCGCCACACGGTTTTCTATCTCTGCCGATTTCGGCCCTTTTCCATTTTGCTCATACTCGCCGAAAGTGACCTGTTCCAAAGCCATGTTCCAAGACACCCGGGACGCGATGCCATCCAGCACCAGAGGCAGATCGATCGGTGCGATTTCCTTTTTGGGAAGCTGGGCCTGCTGGGCCAGCAACTGTTCCTTGATCGTTTTTAGTTTTTCCAGCTTGCGTTTCGGCATATCCAGCGACACGAAACGTTGACGCAACTCATTCAGGTGGCGTGTCTCCAGCGCCAGAGCCTGCTCCTTCTCGAAGGTATCGACACGCAGGAACAAACTGAACGCGGCCAACAACAGAATGAGCAGGGGAACGGGCGCGAACCGGGTCAGTTCCTGAATGCGCTTGGAAAACGTTTGACGCAGGTGTTCCGGATACAGGTTGATGTGTTTGCACTGATCGGCGGCGCACCCGGCGGCGCCCACCATGCTGTAACCGAAATCTTCGGCATCCCCTTCCCGCTTCAACCTGCTGGAAACCTCCAGTTGAGCCAGAGGATTGTAGGCGGTGACTGTCAGGTCCAGCCGTTGATGGACGTGATCGAGAAATCCATGAAGCCCCGCCGCGCCCCCGGTGAACACCACCCGCTCCACCGTCGTCATGATGTAGGAGTTGCTGAACGAATCAATCGAACGCTCGATCTCTTCCACCTGGCGTTCGATGACCGGCAGAATGCGGTTCCGGATTTCACTTGCGGGTATGCGGTCATGGGTTTCTTCATAACTGCCTTCCGCCGGCAGGCCATAGCGAAGCTTGATCTCCTCGGCGCGTTTTTCATCGACCGTCACCATGCGGCCGCTTTCCGTCATGTAGTCGCCGACCAGCGCCTGCGTGACATTGATGCCGCCATTGGGGATCTCGCGGGAGAACAGGATTTCCACTCCCGTCACGAAGTACACGCGCGTGCGCTGGGAACCCATGTCCACAAAACAGGTGGTGTACCCTTCCTTGTGCGTGTCCTCCACCCAGACGCTGTCGTATTCCTCCAAAGCGATCGGGTGCGGCAGGATGCCTTCCACCTTGAGCCCGGCGTGGTGCACTATGGAGGACAGCCGCTCCATTTCCTCGAGCGGCGCGATGACCGCCAGCACCTCGTCGAAAGGCAGACCCTCCTGCGTGGCCTCGCCCAACACGTGGTAATCCACCACCGCTTCTTCCGGGGGAAACATCATGTCTTCCCGCGTGTCCCATTTGATCGCCTCCACCACCTCGTCTTTCGGCATCTTGGGAATCTGGATTTTGCGGACCAGCACGTTGTAATTGCCGATCGTCAGAAACACGCGCTTGCTTTTGATATTGTTACGAGTGTAGAGCAGGTGGATGAGTTCCGCGATCATCTCCACATTGCCGGAGCTCTCGGCAATGGATTTCGGGATGACCTGGTGACCGTAATTGCTGATAAACCACCTTCCCCCCTTGGAATGGAGTTCGACAATCTTGATCGAATGCGAACCAATGTCGAGCCCGACCGCCGACTTGCCTATGGGGATGGCAGGAAGCGCTGTAAATTGGGGAAGAGAGGGAAGCTTCATCCCACCGCCTCAAAAAAAGGGAAATACAAGCCGTTTCAAAGGCTTAAATCTGACTTACTGCGATGCTCCATTTTAACCCAAACCCGACCATCCACCTAATACTATTTTTTTCAATGACTTACAAAACACCCAAATAAAGCGTTTCTTTTGCCCCTTTCCCGGCAACCCACCTCAAATCAGGGACTGCACTGGTTGTACTGGGGGGAGTTCATCCCGGCCGTTGCGGCCCAGGTGGCCGTGGTGTTTTTCTTTACGTCCACGTCGTCGGCAAGGATGGCTCCGGTGAGGATGGACCGCTTGTCCAGAATGACCTTTCCATTGGAAATGAGGCCGCCCACAAAAAGGGCGTCATCCGTCAGGGTCACGTTCCCTTCCGCCAGCAGAAGCGCATCCGCGGCATCGCCCCCATTGACGTTGATCACGGCATTATTTCTCATTTCAAACAACCCGGCCGTTTGAATGGTCAGGGTGCCGTTGACGATGATTTCCGAGTCATCCATCATGCTCCAATTCCCGCCAACATTGATGGTGACATTGCCGTTGATGGTCAAACTGCTGGCGTTTCTCATGTTGTAATTATTCGCAACCCAGATGGTGACATCGGAGTTGATGGTGATGTTGTAGGAGACCAGGTGGTCGTAACTGCAATAGTGGTAGGGCGCAAGAAGAACCGGGGCATTCAACATGACAATGTAATCCAGATTGGGACAGCCGGCGGGGGTACCGGGAAACACAACCGGATCGACCAACGCCGGGCTGGGACAATACCCCGTCTCCACCGTTCCGGTCACGTTGGCCTGCGCGTGGATATTCGGGGCCTGGCAGGAGGTGACGACGTTCACTCCCAGTTTGCAGGAGGGGACCTGCATAATGGTTTTGGAAACTTCGCGCTGGGCCCCGCGGTAGGTACCGACGGAGGTGACGACGACGGTCATCGAGTCGATCGGAGCGAAGGTGATGTCGAACTGCCCGTTGCCGGACCCGAAAGTTTTGGTGAAGCCCGCGGTCAGAAGAGTCCAGTCGGTGTTGGCGGTCACGGCGGGACACGCCGGATCGTTGTTCAGCAGGCATTTTTCCGTGTAGCGCAGGCCGGACTCCGCCGTCATCAATGCGTTGGCTCCGGTGGAAGCGAGTGAGGCCCCATACTGCTTGGTCTGCGTCTGGGTCAGGAAACTCAGCGAGATCGCGGCCACCAGAGTCGCGCCCAACAGTACCATCACCAGCGCCGCAATGCCGCGCTCGTTGTCCAGCGATTTAAGTTTGTGTTTCCGGTTCCACATATCAACTCAACGTTCGCGGCCGCACCGCCGAGGTCAACGTGAAATCGCCGCTCAGAGTACCGGTCAGGGTCAGCGAAATCGTGTACCAGCCGCCGTTGTCGGTGATCGAAAAGGCCGTCATGTTCGTCGCGATGGTGGTGGTGGCGCTCCCCGTGCGTTGCAGGATGTCGCCGCCGGGACTGTACGTGTAACTGACGCCGCTCGTGGTTGTGTCCTGCGCATAGCCGAACTGCTTGTCGAAGGTGATGGTATTGCCCGTGATGTTCACCGTCGCCGGATCGGCAATGCGCAACTCCCGCACCAGCATTTCCATGGCAACGTACGCCCGCGTCACCCGGTCCACGCGCTCCGCGTGCCTCTGGTCCACTTCCGCCGATTGGAACAGGAACTGCGCCCCCACCGACACCATCACACCCATAATCACGATGACGAGAATGATCTCAATCATCGTCATGCCATGTTCATTGTGGATGGAGCTCATCGGTTGCTTCATGGCGTCAATCCGTCGCGAACAGGGCGTAAAAGGAAACCGGCGTCATGCTGGCGCGCGTCACCGTCAGCGTGACTTTTTTGGCAAACGTGGCTCCGGGGTTGGAGGTGTCCGGATCGTTGGCATCGACATCCGCCACCACCCAGGCAAACGTGTAGGCGCCGAATCCGGGAACCGTGCACTGCACCTCGGTGACCGTCGCCTGGAACGCGGCGCAGGTATAGGTTCCCGCCGCCGGAATCTGCGTGCGCGTCTTCTCCGCGATCGCTTCCATCTGCAACTGCCCGAGTTCCGCCGCTTCGATGGTGTATTCCGGGATCACGGACCCCTTCAATGCCGAAAAGGCAATCATGACCGAAGGCACGGCAATCGCCACGATGAGAATGGCGATGATGATTTCCATCAGGGTGAAACCCTCCTGAGAACGAGAACGCAGTCTCCCCGGCCGGTTTTTAAATATTTGATGCCTCATGAAACGATCACCCTCCCGGAGAATGCTTCCACAGTGATGGAATGGTTGGAGCCATCGGGCGCGGTGAGCGTGATGGTGCTGATGGTCTGGGGTTCGCCGTATTTGTTGAAGTTGATGGTGCCGCCTGTGGATATCGTGACGCCCCCGGGAAACGTGCGGCTGGCGGTGAACGCGCCGACGGGGTCGGTCAGCGTGTACGAGGAAGAGCCACCGGAAAACGTGATGCCGATGGGGCTGCCCGCAGACGGGTTGCGTGACATGGCGAGTTCCTGCGCGAACTTGAGGTCCGCCGTCACCATGCTGGTGGCGCTGTTCAGGGGAATGGCGTCCGACGCCAACCGGGGCAGAAACAACGCCCCCAGTATCCCCACGAGGACGACTACCAGGACCGCTTCCACCAGGGTGAAGCCGTATTCGTTGCGAGAGGTATTTGAAAGAAGGTGACGCCGCCCAGCCATGATCCCCTGCTTTTTGGGTTGTCAAAAAGCCCGGGAACCCGATGGATGAGTCACAAGGGCCTTACAAACAGTATAAGGCCATTGGCGTGAATGAAAAGGAGATTGAAGTTTTTAAGTGAGTCGTTTCAGGCGAGTTCGCACAACTTGCTGGAAGGCGCCGTTTGTTCCGCCTGCGGTGTTTTGCGCTTCGGCTGTTTTTCCACCGGCTGGGGATAGCGGAAAGTCTTGCCTTCGAAATTCCGAACTATGACTTCCTTGTCGGTGAATTCGACGACCGAATCCGGAAGCAGACGCACCTTGCCGCCGCCGCCCGGCGTGTCGATCACGAAGTAAGGCACCGCCATGCCGGAGGTGTGGCCCTGCAGGCCGCGGATGATCTCCAGTCCTTTTTCAACCGAGGTGCGGAAGTGGTCGGTGCCGACAGTCATGTCGGCCTGGTAGAGGTAATACGGTTTGACGCGGACGCGCAACAGTTTCTGCACCAGTTCCTTCATCACCTCCACCGAGTCGTTGACGCCTTTCAGCAGAACCGTCTGCGCGCCGAGCGGCAGACCCGCATCGGCCAGGCGGTTGCAGGCGACTTCCACTTCCGGCGTGATCTCGTCCGGATGATTGAAGTGCAGGTTGGCGTAAAGGGGGTGGTATTTTTTCAGAATTTCGCACAGCTCCGGCGTGATGCGGTCGGGCAGCGTGCCCGGCACGCGCGTGCCGATGCGGATGATATCCAGATGCGGGATGTCGCGCAGGGCTTTCAGGATGCGTTCGAGTTCCTTGTCGGGAACCAGCAGGGGATCGCCGCCGGACATGATGACGTCGCGGATCTCCGGGTGCTGGGCAATGTACTCGATGCCCTGGCGGAGCGTTTCGCGGGTGACGATGCCGGGAAAGCCGATCTTGCGTTTGCGCGTGCAGAAACGGCAGATGATCGGGCACTGGTTGTTCAGCATCAGCAGGACCCGGTCCGGGTAGCGGTGCACCAGCTCCGGCACGGGCATGTCCTTTTCCTCGTTCAAGGGATCGGAGTCCAACCCCTCTTCCACATTCAGCAGGTCGTCCAGCTCTTCCACCGTGGGCACCACCTGTTTCCACAGCGGATCGTGTTCGCTCTTCACCTGTTTCAGGAAATAGGAATTGATGCGGATAGGAAAAATCTCCGCTACCTTTTTCAGTTTTTCCCGGTACTGTTCGTCGCCGGAGACGAAAGGCAGATCCTCCACCTTGACGACGCTGTCACTCAATTGCCTTTGCCAGGATTGCATGGCTACCTTTTCCGATTTCAATTGGAGTTGTTGGAATACGTGGATTTCAGGTATCGGATGATTTCGTACTCGTCATGCAGGATGACGTCGCCATCGACGAGCACGGGAACGAAGGTTTGACCGGTCAGTTCCTTGACTTCCAGCCGCTGGTGGTGCGGCGCGGGGACCATGATGGTTTCGTAATCGAGGTCCAACTGTTCGAGCGCGGATTGCACCATGGTGCAGTACCCGCAACCGTAAACACTATAAAATTTAATCATTTTCGCTTGTCTTCACTTTCCGGCGGCGCATGGTACCATGACCGCATCCACCATACCATGAATTTTCTTTTTGTCCTGCGGACACAGGGTGGCGAGAACACCACCCAAAGGCGCCGTCTCTCCGGTCACGAAATAATACGGTGTCAACCGCACCCGGCACTCCATCGTTTCGATGGCTTGCGCCGCGTGGTTCCAGAAGGATTGCCGAAACCGCCTGCCCTTATGAAAGGCCTGCAGAATGTGCGGCTGTGCGGGAAATGCATTCAATGCAGACCGCAACGCCTCCTGCCACTGTTCGGCGGGGACATCATGCCCGACAACCACGCCGCGGCTCCCCCAGGCGTTTGGACTGAACCCGGAAGGCTTGATGACCAGTTCCCGCTCCTTCTGGGTGAGATCAGATAACACATTCCAGTCATTGACCTTATCCCCGCGCACCGAAAGACCGGGAATGACTCCGTGAGGCGGCAGGGGGCGTGAATCCAACACCCAGGTACTTGGAATTAGATGGTTCAGGAGTTTAAAAGTTTCATCTCCCAGCGCTTTTTCCCACCAGGTGGCAAGAGCCGGGTGATGAAACAGGGCGAAACTCAGTTTCTCTTCCAGGTGCGGCTTGTACGGCGGGGTCGCCTTCACCCTTCCCTTTTTCACGGCATAGGCCACCAGTTCCGCTTTTGGGATGTTCTTCAGGTCGAACAGCTCGAAGAAACGGTAGATGACATCGAGAGCGACCTCATGATCCCCGTCCCGTACAAAGAGGCCCTCTTCCTTAAAGAGCACGTCCCGCGGATGGACGACATGCACCGGCCGCCCGGCTTCCCTCAGCACGCGCCCCAGGTACTGCATCTCGTTCAGGTAATCCACCGCCTCGTCGGAAACCACGATCGCCGCAGTGCATCCTTCCACTCCGGCCGCCGACTCCAGCATGCGGTAGAACAACTCCGGGATGCCGCCCGCCTTCGCCCCCACGATGTCCTCCTGCCCGTACAACGACATCAACTGCGCGGTGACGCCGAAACCGCCGGGCACGGAATCGAGTTCGGTGACGGCAAAACCGTCGTCGAGCACCATGACGTCGGGACGGATGATGCCGGGAAGCCGCCCCTTGAAGCGGTTCATGCGCGCGAGGTCGATCAATTCCGACGGCTTGCCCGCATCGAGGTACTCGGCGATCCATGCCGGCAGTTTGCCCTTGGCGCTGTCCAGGTACAGGCGGTTGAGAGCGGTGTAAAACTTGAGCAGGTGGCCGCCCAGGCTTTCAAAAAACAGGACGTCCTTGGCAGGCAGGAAAAACGGTTCCGGCGAGATGCGCCAGGTGTTGGCGGCGGCGTCCGATTTCGTCGAATACACTCCGGACGCCACCAGGGCGTTTTCAATATCGGTGCAAATGGATTCAGGGCCGGCGATCATATTCCTATTAATAGCTGGTGAAAAGGTGGACCAATTACGGCTATATTCTATAAAGATGCCCGGTTTGCCAGAAAGGTTCTAAATGGTTGCGAGAACGGGGCCCTGGGGATGCGGTCCACCTTGACGCCCGTCGCCCGCTTTTTCAGGTCGCACATTCTGTGTTACCATTACACGATTCATATGAATTTCAAAGATTACGACCCCGGCCATTTTTACGACGAGATTTTTGAAGCCTCGGGCCGCGCCCGCCCGGGCGTGGAATCGCTGGTCGATCTCCTCCACAATCTCGAAAAAGGCGACCTCCAGCGCCGTCAGCGCGCCGCGGAGACCATCCTGCTCAACCTCGGCATCACTTTCAACGTGTACGGCGCCGAACAGGGCGTGGAAAAGATTTTTCCGTTCGACATCATCCCCCGCACCATCAGCGCGAAAGATTGGGATTATATCGAGCGCGGCGTCAAGCAACGCATCTTCGCCCTCAACGAATTCATCAAGGACATTTATTCCGAACAAAAAATCCTGAAGGACGGCGTGGTGCCGAAGGAACTCATTCTGTCCTCGGAGCCGTACCGCAAGGAGTGCATCGGCCTGCGCCCGCCGAAGGGCATCTGGGCGCACATCACCGGCACCGACCTGGTGCGCGACCGCGACGGCCAGTTCTATGTCCTGGAAGACAACCTGCGTTGCCCTTCCGGCGTGTCGTACGTGCTGGGCAACCGGCAGGTGCTCAAGCAGACCTTTCCCGGCATCTTCGGCGCCATGCGCGTGCGCCCGGTGGACGCCTACCCCAACCTGCTCCTGCAGGTGATGGATCATCTGGTGCCCGAATCGGTGCGCGACCCCTGCCGCGTCATTCTGACGCCGGGCATTCACAACTCGGCGTACTTCGAACATTCGTTCCTCGCGCGGCAGATGGGCATCGAACTGGTGCAGGGGAGCGACCTCGTCGTCTCCGACGGCTTCGTGTACATGCGCACCACGAAAGGATTTCAACGCGTCGATGCCATCTACCGCCGCATCGACGACGATTTTCTGGACCCGAAGGTGTTCCGCAAGGATTCCCTGCTGGGCTGTCCCGGCCTGATGGAAGCCTACATGAAAGGCCGCGTGGCGCTGATCAACGCGCCGGGCACCGGCGTGGCGGACGACAAGGCGGTGTACCGGTACGTGCCGAAGATCATCCGCTACTACATGAACGAGGACTGCATTCTGCCCAACGTGCCGACGTACCTGGCGGAAAATCCGACAGAGCGCGGCCACATCATCGACAACCTGAAGAACATGGTGGTCAAGGAGACCAATGCCTCCGGCGGCTACGGCATGCTCATCGGCCCGGCCTCGACCTACCGCGAACGCAAGCTGTTCGAGGACAAGATCAAGGCGAACCCGCGAAACTACATCGGCCAGCCGGTGATCCAGTTGTCGCGCGCGCCGATCCTGGTAAAAAACCGCTACGAGGGCCGCCATGTGGACCTGCGCCCGTTTATCCTTTATGGAGAAGACATCGAAGTCATCCCCGGTGGGCTGACCCGTGTGGCGCTCAAGAAAAACTCCCTCGTCGTCAACTCGTCGCAGGGCGGCGGCAGTAAAGACACGTGGGTGCTGTACGATTCGCAAAACAGATGAGGTTCTTATGACCGCACCGTCTTCCCAAATCCATGGAGTGGTTCCATGCTGAGCCGCGTCGCCGACTCTTTGTACTGGATGAGCACGTACCTCGAACGCGCCGAGAACGTGGCGCGGTTCATCGACGTCAACCTGCATATGATCCTCGACCTGCCGCTCCTGCTGGACCAGACCAACCACTGGAAACCGCTGGTCCACATCACCGGCGACGAGGAGTATTTTTACGCAACCTACGGCGAGGCCACCCGGGAAAACGTGATGCGGTTTCACACCTTCGACCGCAACTACCCGAACTCGATCATTTCCTGCGTCACCGCGGCGCGCGAGAATGCGCGCAGTATCCGCGAAGTCATTTCATCCGAGATGTGGGAGCAGATCAACCAGTTTTACCTTCTCGTACGCATGGAGGAGTCCAACGGCAACGCGCTGTCGAACCCCTTCGACTTCTTTCACGAAGTGAAAACGGCGAGCCACCTGTTCAACGGCGTCATGGATTCGACGATGACGCACGGCGAGGCGTGGAACTTCGCGCACCTGGGCGGCATGCTGGAACGCGCGGACAAAACCTCGCGCATCCTCGACGTGAAATATTTCATCCTGCTTCCCAAGTTGGAGTATATTGGAACGCCCGTGGACGACACCCAGTGGGCGGTCCTGCTGAAATCCACCAGCGGCCTCGAAATGTACCGCAAGCAGTACAAACACATTTCACCGGACAACGTCGTGGACTTTCTTATTCTGAACCGGGAGTTTCCCCGGTCGATCCATTTCTGCCTCAACGAAGCTGAAGAGGCGCTGTCGAAGATCACCGGCTCGCCGCCCGGAACCTACCGCAATAACGCGGAGCAGACGCTCGGCCGCCTGCGCTCACGCATCAACTACACCAACGTCTCGGAAATCTTCTCCTACGGCCTGCACGAGTACCTGGACGATTTGCAGGCGGACCTCATCCAGATCTCGCGGGAAGTCGGCCGCACGTTTTTCTCGCTGGAACCGCCGTCCTTTGAAAGAGGAGCACGGCAGGCATGACCTTCTGTATCGGCATCAAGGTGGCCGAGGGGCTGGTGGGCATCGCCGACTCGCGCCTGACTTCCGGCACGGAGCAGATCCGCGCACGCAAGCTGTCCATCCACTACCCCGGCGGCAAACCGATGTTCGTCATGTCCTCCGGCCTGCGCTCGGCGCGCGACAAGGCCCTCACCTACTTCGAAGAAGTGCTGGAGCAGGAACAGGAAAACTTCGACAAGCTGTACAAGGCGGTCAACCGGCTGGCGTCGCAGGTGCGCAAGGTATCGGATGAGGACAAAAAGGCGCTGGAGGAGAGCAACCTCACCTTCAATCTGCACGCGCTGGTGGGGGGACAACTGGAAAAAGATGCGGAACCCAAACTGTATATGATCTACCCGCAGGCCAATTGGGTTGAAATCGGGCAGGGGACTCCCTATCATATCATCGGAAATTCGGCGTACGGCAAGCCCATCTGCGACCGGGCACTCCGTTACGACACCGATCTCAAGATGGCGCTCAAAATCGGCGCGTTGGCGTTCGACGCCACCCGGCAGAGCGCCACAGACGTTGGCTTTCCGCTGGACGTGGTGGTGTACCAGGCGGCAACCAGAACCATGCTGGAGTACAGTTACAAGGAACGGGATCTTCGCCAGGTGTCGCAGTGGTGGAAGAACCAGATCCAGCGTTCGCTTCAGGCCCTGCCTTCGGACTGGGTGGAAGCGTTATTCAACCAATCCTCTCCGTCTCCCTGACTTCCGGAGGTTTCCCTTATGCTGTTTCGCATCGAACACACCACCCGCTTCATTTACTCGGACCGCGTGCACATCGAACCGATGACCCTCCGTCTGCGGCCGCGTTCCGACTGCTGGCAGAAATTGCACACGTTTTCACTGAACATCGATCCCGCACCCAAGGGCCTGACGGAATCGGCGGACCTGGAAGGCAATTCCGTCGCCTCCATCTGGTCCACGGGCCTGCTGAACCGTCTGTCCATCGAGGCGGTGTCGGAGGTCGAAACAACGCGGGAGAATCCGTTCGATTTCATTCTCACTGACAGCCAGGCGCTCAGCCTGCCAATCAATTACGACGCGGGCTACGGCAACGCGCTCGACCCCTATCTCACACGCGAGTATTCCAGCGACGACGTGCACGAGTTCGCCGACACCCTGCTTAAAGAATTCGGCACCAACACGATTTCGTTTCTTACCAGCCTCAACCAATACATTCATGAAAACTTCCACCGCGTTCTGCGCGAACAGGGTCCGCCGTTGCATCCGTCGGAACTGCTGAAGACACGCGAGGGCGCGTGCCGCGATTTCGCGGTGCTGTTCATGGACGTCTGCCGCGTGCTGGGGCTGGCCACGCGGTTCACCAGCGGTTACTTTTTTAACGAGGACGATGGATTCGACGAGCACGAACTGCACGCATGGGCGGAGGTGTACCTGCCCGGAGGCGGCTGGCGCGGCTACGACCCGACGCACGGCCTGGCGGTGGCGGACCGGCACGTGGCGCTGACCTCCGCCTGCAAACCCGCCCTCACCGCTCCCACCTGCGGCATGTACCGCGGCACCGGCATCTCCTCTTCCCTCGAATACAATATCCAGATCACGCGCATCGATACGTTGGAAACCCACAACGCGGACCCGATGGAAGACTGAAGGGGACTTATGACCGATTCTCACTCCGGCACCACGCCCAAACGCATTTCCCTGTTCCCCCTGCCCACGTCGGTGTTTTACCCGAAAACGTACCTGCCGCTTCACATCTTCGAGCCGCGTTACCGCAAGATGATCCAGGACTCCATCGACCGCGGCCAGTGGATCGGCATGGTTCTGCTGGAACCGGGATACGAAGAAGAATACTTCGCCCGCCCGGCCATCAAGCAGGTCGGGTGTATGGGCAACCTGGAGAAATGGTTTCAGTACGACGACGGTCGTTTCGACATCGTGTTGAACGGACGCTCGCGGTTCCGCATCGTACGCGAGGTGGGGGACGCTCTGTACCGCGAGGCGGAGGTGGAACCGC
This sequence comes from Nitrospina gracilis Nb-211, assembly GCF_021845525.1. Classification (NCBI taxonomy): domain Bacteria; kingdom Pseudomonadati; phylum Nitrospinota; class Nitrospinia; order Nitrospinales; family Nitrospinaceae; genus Nitrospina; species Nitrospina gracilis. The sequence goes on from NZ_JAKJKD010000001.1 coordinate 2,607,961, forward strand.
TGGTCTCCACCCACGACACGCCGCTTGTGGAATCGCCGCCGCAACTGGATGAACTCACCGCACTCTACCGGAAATTCATCGAACACCTGCCGCGCAAAAACGCGCACAAGGTGGAACTCGACCTCACCAACTGCAAGACGCTGGGCGAAGCGGTGGACCGGGTGGCGTACATGTTCGACTCCGCTCTCGATCAGAAACAAACCTTCCTCGAAGAACCGGACGTATTGAAGCGTCTGGAACTGATCAAGGCCCAGATCAGCCTCAAACTCGAAATCGTGCAACGCGCGCGCAGTTTCTCCAAAGTCAACTGGGACGTCCGCATGAACTGACCGGGCGTGGCCCGGGGCAAACGGGCAATACGTTCCTTACGCCTTGAGAGTTTCGGGGCGCAAGTCGATAATCAGTCACCCCTCCCCCCACTCTTTTCTCCCTTTCTTGTTCCGGTCCGTTATTTCCTTTACCGTGATACAATTTTCTCCGGCGGTCGATGCGGTGGAAATCCTTCCTCCGGCGACCCCGCATGGGAAGGGCGGTTGAATGCGTGACACCCAGAGACAACGGCTGGTATTGATTCTGATCATGACAAGCGCCGCCTTTGTCGTGGTGTTCCTCGCCATCTTCCTGCTGTACCGCACCGCGTTCGAGGAAGAGAAAGCCCGCCTCATCGAAACCGCACAGAGCCAGGCACGGTTGATGGAAGCGGTGGCGCGGTTCGACAGCGTGTACAGCCACAACTATCCCGAAGGCACCGAAGCGGCGACGCTCAGCCAGTTCATCGAAGCCCACAAGCAGTTCAAGGGATTCGGCGACACCGGCGAATTCATCCTCGCCAAGCGGGTGGGCGACCAGATCAAATTCCTGCTCAGCCACCGTCATTCCAGCCTGATGATTCCGGACTCGATTCCCTTCGACTCTCCGCTCGGCGAACCCATCCGCCGCGCGCTCAAGGGCCAGGCGGGATTCATGGTGGGCCCGGATTACCGCAATGTGATCAGCCTGGCCGCGTTTGAGCCGATCGAGCACCTGCACCTGGCGTTGGTGGCGAAGATCGACCTTGCGGAAATCCGCGAGCCGTTTTACAAAACGGGGCTGTTGGCGGTGACGGTGGGCGCGGGGGTCATCGGCGCCAGCATCATTTTGTTCTGGCGGCTCAGCAACCCGATGGTGGAGGAGATCACCCGCTCGCGCGAACAACTGAGGCAGTTGACCCACCGCCTGCAGGCGGTGCGTGAAGAAGAACAGACACGCATCGCCCGCGCCGTGCATGACGAACTGGGGCAGGCACTGACCGCGCTCAAGATGGAGATCACCTGCCTGCAGGACGAGCTCGACCCGGACAACGCCGAGCACAGGCAATCTTCCGAAACTATGACGCGGCTGATCGACCAGACCATCGCCGCGGTGCAACGCATCAGCACCGAACTGCGCCCACGGCTTCTGGATGTGTTCGGCCTGCCGGAAGCCATCAAGTGGCAGACGCAGGAGGTGCAGAAACGCACGAACATCGAATTTGACTTGAAAGACATCGACCAACAGGTCAAGCTGGATGAGGAACGAAGCACCGCCCTGTTCCGCATTTTTCAGGAAACGCTGACCAATATCGTGCGGCACGCGCAGGCCAGCCGCGTGGCGGTTCGTTTGAGGCAGGAAAACCGCCACGTGGTGATGGAAGTGCAGGACAACGGCATCGGCATTCGCAAACATCAAATCCACCGGCCGCAGTCGCTGGGCCTGCTGGGCATCCGTGAACGCGCACTGGTGTTGCAGGGCAAGGTAACTTTTCAAGGTGTGCCCGGTAAGGGAACCACCGTCACCGTCAAACTTCCGGTAAATCACAAATGACCAGCCAGCAAAATTCCTGCATCTCCGTCCTCATCGCCGACGACCATGAAATCGTGCGGCAGGGCATCGAAAAAGTTATCTCCAAAACCGCCGACATTAAAATCATCGGTCAGGCCGCAACCGGACAGGAAGTGATCGATCTGGTCAAAACACTTCGGCCCGATGTGGTGTTGATGGACATCGAGATGCCGGAGAAAACCGGATGGGACGTGATGGTGGAACTCAAGGCGCTGGCGCCGAAACTGCCGATCCTCATCCTGAGTATTTTTCCGGAAGAACACTACGGCATGCGCTTCATCCGCGCCGGGGCGTCCGGCTATCTCAACAAGGGAAGCGCGCCGGCGCAGATGGTGGAGGCCATCCGCAAAGTGCATGCGGGGAAAAAATACGTGAGCCCCGAGCTGGCGGAAAAAATGATTCAGGAAATGGGACAGCACGTGGAGGAGCAACCCCACCAGCGCCTCTCCGATCGCGAGTTTCAAATCTTCTGCATGATCGCATCCGGCAAGAAACTGAAAGAAATCGCGGACGAGCTGTCGGTCGGCATCACCACCGTCAGCACCCACCGCCACCGCATTCTGGAAAAAATGGAGATGAAATCGAACGCCGATCTCATCCATTACGCCATCAAGAATAAACTAATCTAAGAAAATACCCTTATTTTTCAATAAGTTAATCACCTCTCCGCCTGTTCTTTCCGTCGTAGTTCTACGACACCCCGTCGCAAGACCTTAACACCTAAAATCCATATCGCGACGATACCCCCGTCTGGGCAAACGTTTTATCTTAGACACAATACAGTTGACGCACGTTTGGAATTCAAGATCGACCGAACAATTGCAGGACCCACTTCTCCTTTAACTAGGAGGGAAACAAGATGAACCGGAAATTCGCGACCACTTTACTTACTTTTGCCCTGTTGGGCTTTTTGGCAGGGCCTGCAACCGCCTCCGAGGTGTCTGTTCAATTCACCACGACGAGCAACCACAGCAACTCGGGCCAGATTGAAGGCAAGGCGGTTAGCTGTTCAGGAAAATTCAACCCTCAAGGGACGATTGTTCATATTCCTGGTGTATCGGTATCTACAAAACTCCCCCCCGATGGCATCTTCACGCTGTTATTCGTCCCTGAGGGTACTCATAACCTCGTCTTCGAGCGCAACGGACGCACCCTCCGTTCACTGAACGCGATCGAAGTACGGCCATCGCAGAAAACCCTGCTCGGCAGTGTTGAACTCTGCCCGGACCTGGATGGCGACGGCTATGCCGTTACTGCGGATTTCAACGACCACGACGCCACCATGCATCCGGGTGCGCGGGAAATCTGCGATCGCATTGACAACGACGGAGATGGGGAAATCGATGAAGGTTGTTCCTACCGGAAATGTCCGAAAGGCGGAAACTTCTGCCTCAGCAACTGGAACAACAGCAATCCCGCTTATCGCGGCTCTGTGAAAAACCAGAGCTGGGATTTGGAAACTCCGGAAGTCACCTTATTCCACACAGGCCGAATCAAGACCGATTCTCAAGTTCCATAGGCCTGTGGTGCCCGTGGCCTCTCCCCCTTCGAGGCCACGGGCCCTCCCTTTTTTCTCCCACTCTTCGCTTCGCACCCAGCACCTTCCTCCTTTCACACGAAAAGCCCGTCTCCTCCTGGCACCGTTCATCCCTGCAGGCGCATCTGCGCTCACGCCATGCACGTCAGCACACGGACCCTGAAGCATGCTCAAAGCGTGCACCGGATTTTGGTTTTGAGGAGATTCAGCCTTCGCTTGATTGCAGGTGGCCGGTAACCGGATCTACCTGAAAGGCGTTGCGGATCCATTCCAGATGCCGGTCGGTCTGCACATCGACCGTGTCGTGCCCCTTGCTGTAACGCACAAACACGCCGTCCGGTATGGGCCCGGTGTTGGGTTGGTAGGCCAGTTGTAAAGGCACCGATTCCACTTCCTGAAGGCCCCGCTTATCATTCCATTTGTAGTATTGGATGGGTGAGTACTCGTTGGCGCTCACTGTGGGATCGAAAACTCCAAAATACAGCATGTCCCCCTCCCAACCCAGAATCAGGGGAGCGATGTTGGGGTATTGTCTGGGATCAAAGGAGACGCCGATCTGAGTGAGCTCGCCCGGATGGTGGGCATCCACAAGATATATCCGGGCTTCCTGGCGGAGCACCTTGGGAACGCCGGGATTGGGAAAGCCGATCAGCCCGTTCGGCCATTGCCACTTGAGGTATTTGACGGCAATGGCCATGAGATGGGTGCCGGGTTTGGCACGAACATTTTCAATGTCTGCATAAATCTCCGGTTCGCGATACGTGCACGCCAGGGTGGAACACAGAAGTCCAAACAGAAGCAGGTTGCGAATCCGGGCAACCCATTTATGGGGCCGTACCCCGCATCCCCCCGTCCCTTGCGGGTTATCCAACTCCGGAGGATTTGAATCGTAGAATTTTCCAGACATGCAACCCTACCCAATATGAGTTTCCCAAGTACAATACAAGATGAAGGAATAGGGACAGTTGGTCAATCAGCGAAAATCCGATAAGAGCCATGGTATTTGTACATACACACATAGGCCCCATTCCTATTAGGAAATAGGCGTCGCCGTACCACCGTTCATACCCTTTCTGATTGCCGGGAACATGGGCAAACCTGCGGCTGATTCGATCGAGGGTTTCTATCAACGCATCCTGCCATCCATATGCAAAATTGTGAAAGCGTTGCAGACTGTATAACAACACGCCGCGATCCCCTTTTTCATAAGTACGGCGCTCTTCTTCGGTGATGGTTTCATCGGTGCGGTTCTTTTCATAACTGCCGACGAGGTCGGTGTAGCTCACGTAGTAGTACACCCAGTAACTGCAATGCAACAGCGCGCTGACCAGTGCAAGCAGACCCAGCGTCCAGATCCACCCCGGATGGTCTGCTTCACGCGCCACCTGCCAAATGACGCCCGCATACACCAGCACCGTCACCACGAAATCGGAAAACGAATCGAGAAAGCGGCCGAGGCGCGACTCCTCCCCACGCAGGCGCGCCAGGTTGCCGTCCACGTTGTCGCAGAACAGCTTGCCATAAAGAAACACCGCACCCCAGATGAGCGCGTGCTCACCCTCGGAAAAATAAAACGCGGCGGAAATCAGCCCGGAAACAAGGGCGAGGATTGTAATGTGGTTGGCGGTGACAGGCAGAGGATACAGCGCTTTCACCGCCCAGCGGTTGGGGAAGTACCAGATCTCGTTGATGTCGAAAAAACCACACCCCGGCGGCAGTTTCTCCATCTTGCTCCAGTCGGGGCTGGCCTCCTGCATGGGAACCCTCAACAGATGCCGCAGATTTTGCAGGTGGCCGTGTCGCACACGGGTGTGTGCTTGGCACGCAGGCCACGCTGGTAGTCCTGCCACAGGAATTTTGGGAAGTACCCGTGGTCCACGATGTCCCACGGCAGAAAATCATCGCGCTGGTACTGGCGGTAGGTGAACTGGTCGGGATGCGGCACGGCGCTCTGCAACGCGCGCTTTTCATCGCGGCCGTTTTTCAGAAACGCTTCGAAAAAACTCAGCGCCCGCCGGTCGCCGCGCGACAGGTAAGTTTGCAGGTACGCCTCATTGGGCGAACCGAAGCTGAGATGCAGGTTTGGCAGAGGACCCAACACCTTCCGCAGTTTCTGAAATTTCTTCTTGAGCACACCGACCGGCTCCATCGGATGCCACTGGAACGGCGTTCCCGGTTTCGGCACCAGGGGACTCACGCCGATGGTCACGGTGCCGATGTTGCCGCGCTGACTGCATTCTTCCACATACACCTTCTGTATGTTTTTCACGAGTTCGATGAACTGGTCGATATCCTCGTCGTCTTCCGCCGGCAGGCCGATGATCGAATAGATCTTGAGGTGCAGAACGCCCTTTCTTGTCAGGAAACGGCATTTGTCGATGACGAAGTCGTCGGACGCGGGTTTGTTGATGACGTCGCGCATGCGCTCGGACGGCGCGTCCACCGCCACCGTCACCGTTTTCTGCCCGCTCTGCAAAATCAAATCCACCAGCTCGTCGGTCAGCGTCTCCATACGTAAAGACGAAAACGACAGCATCTTGCCCTCGGCGACGATTCGCCGCGCCAAAGACAGCAGGTGCGGGTGATCCGTCACCGACGGTCCGACCAGGCCGATGGTGGAAGCCGACTGGTTCTGCGCCGCGAGCGCACGTTCCAGAGATTCGTAGGTCTGGTCCAGATCCGGTTCACGCGGCGGACGGTAGATGAACCCCGCGGTGCAGAAGCGGCACGCCCAGATACACCCGCGCGTCACTTCCATCAACGCCATGTCGCGGAACGCGGTGGTCTCGCCGTGCAGTTCCGAGTGCGTGCACAGCGCCGGGTCGCCCTCGGCAACCCAGTGACGCGGAATGCGCTCCGGCACACCCGGCTCCGGGGTCAGCGCGGTCTGCACGTCGCCTGCGTACTCCGGCGTGTAGAACTGCGGCACGTAAATGCCCGGCAGGCGCGCGGCCTCTTCCAAAAGTTCGCGCGGATCGCGCCAGTCGTTTTGCGTGTACAGATCGAAGAACGGCTCGATCATGCCCTCGGCCTCGCCGATGAAGCCCACGTCGAAAATATCCGCCAGCGGTTCCGGGTTGATGAACAGAGCCGATCCGCCGGCGACAATGAGAGGGTACTTCGAGCCGCGCTCACGGCGATCGAGCGGGATGCCGAAGTAATCGAGGATCGCCACGGCGTTCAGGTAATCCGGCTCGAACGAAATCGAAAACGCGATCAGGTCGAAGTCCAGGGGCATGCGCCCCGCCTCGTGCGAGCGCGTGGCCTCCGGTTTCAGCGCCTGCGTCATCGGCGTCCACTCCTCGGGCAAACTGTAGCGGTCGCACACCACGCCGTTCAGGCGGTTCAGCAGACCGTGCACGCGCTGAAAACCCAGGTTCGCCAGCGCCACGCTCGTCGTGCTGGGGTAAATGAGCAGAACACTCACCGGGCGCACCACCGGGCCAGACGCAATCGCCTGTTTCGCAATTTCCGTATCGGGCATATAATCCTCGTATAGATAATCATTCATCATACTGCAAAATGTGCCGATGAACCAGAATCAGGATTGGAACCAGAGCCGCACCAGCCCCCGCTCGGACGACGCAGGCGAACGCATGCGCGCGTACCTGGAGAAAATCGCCACCGGCCCGCGCATGTCAAA